>NZ_LGQZ01000007.1 GCF_003116015.1 Azospirillum sp. TSO22-1 | reverse complement strand
AAACCCAGGACGTTCCCGACCCTTGCCGCCCACCAGCCCCCACCCTTCCCGCGCTGCGCGCGGGCCCCTTCCCTCCCCCGCCGGAGGCGAGGGAGGGATCCTGAGCACCCTCTCCGCCGCGCTGGACGGCGCCGCGCTCGAACCACTGCCGTTGAAGGGCGTGGCGCACGACCACGTGCGCGTCGTCGGGCGGGAGGTGGTGGCCCGCGTGCCGCGCTGGAGCCAGGTCGGGCTCGACCCGGCGGCCAACCTCGCCTACCAGGCGGCGGCCTTCTCGCGCGCCGCGCCCTCCGGCCACACGCCGGAGCTGGCGGAGGTGCTGGAGCCGCGCCCCGGCCTGCCGATGGGCGCCCTGCTGGTTGCCGAGATCGCCGGCCGCCCGCCGCGCCTGCCCGAGGACATGCCGGCCATCGCCGCGGCGCTCGCCTCCCTGCACCGCCTGCCGGTGCCGGAGGAGCGCGCCCCGCTGGCCAGCCCGCCCGACCCGGTGGCCGCCACGCTGGCCTTGGTGCTGCGGCAGGCGGAGCACTTCGACCGCGCCGACCTTGATCCGATGGCGCTGATGCGCATCGAGATCGAGCTGGGCGCCGCCCAGGCCGACCGCATCACCGCACCGCTGCCGGTGACGCTGGTCGGCACCGACACCCACCCCGGCAACTTCCTGATCGATGCCCAAGGCAAGGCGTGGTTCACCGACCTGGAGAAGGCGCAGTACGGCCACCCGGCCATCGACCTCGCGCACGCCAGCCTCTACACCTCCACCATGTGGGATCCCGACGTCGCCACGGCGCTGACCAAGGCCGAGGTGAAAGCGTTCCTCGCAGCCTGGGAGGCCGCGGTCGCCGCGGAGCTGGCCGCCGCCGTGCGCCCGTGGCTGAAGCCGCTGCGCCGGCTGACGTGGCTGCGCAGCCTGTCGTGGATGGCGCGCTGGAAGATCGAGGGCGACCGGCTCTCCCCCGGCATGCCGGACGCGCTGCGCGCCCACCTGCAGGAGCGGGTCGAGGACGTCTTCCGCCCGGAGACCATCGACCGCGTGCGGGCGGACTGGAATTGAGCTTCCATCTTTTGTCGCGACGGGGAACGCGTCCTGTGTGTTGTCGCGGGACGGCTTCCGGCTTACGCTCCCCGAGTCGGCCCCCGTGACAGCGGCGCGCCGGCGCTTATCTAAATGGCGGTTTCTTCCAGGAACGGACGCGGCATGATGATCTCCCGGACCAAACGCGGCGCTGCGGCTGCCGCCCTGCTCGTGGCGGCGAGCCTTCCCCTGTCGGCGACGGCGCTCGCCGCGGCGGACGGGCCGGGACGCGCGACGGCGGGCACGGGCAGCTACCTCGCCGGCCGGTTCGCCCAGCACCAGGACGACTGGACGGCCGCCGCCCAGTACATGGGCCAGGCGCTCGCCGCCAACCCCGGCGACCCGGCGCTGATGCGCCGCGCCTTCATCCTGAAGCTCGGCGAGGGGCAGATCGACACGGCGCTGGCGCTGGCGATGCGCCTGACCGGCCCGGACGGCGAGCCGCAGCTGGCCGCCGCGCTGCTGGTCGCCGACGCCCTCAGGCGTGACCGCCTGAACGACGCCGAGGACCTGCTGAAGGGCATGTCGCGCGAGGGACTGGGCAAGTTCCTGGCACCGCTGTACGAGGCGTGGCTGGCCGCCGCCCGCAAGGACACCGCCAGGGCGCAGCAGGCGCTGACCCCGCTGGCCGGCTCCGTCGGTTTCGCGGCGCTGCACAACCTGCACGCGGCGCTGGTTCTCGACGTCGGCGGCAAGCCGGCGGAGGCCGGCGAGTTCTACCGCAAGGTCATCGGCAACGAGGCGCCGCTGCGCGTCGTCCAGCTGGTCGGCAACTACGCGGAGCGCCAGGGCCAGGCCGAGGAAGCGCGCCGCCTGTACACCGCCTTCCGCTCCGGCAACCCCGACAGCGTGATGATCGAGCCGGCGCTGAAGGCGCTGGAGGCCGGCGCCCCGCCGAAGCCCATCGTCTCCGACGCCCGCCAGGGACTGGGCGAGGCGCTGTTCGACCTCGGCAGCGCGCTGCACCACGAGGGCGCGGAGGAGACGGCGCTGCTGTTCGGCCGCATCGCACTGCACCTGCGCCCCGACCTGACGCTGGCGCGCCTGATGATCGGCGACATCATGGAGGGCCGCGACCACCACGAGGAGGCGCTGGCCGAATACCGCGCGCTGGAGACCGACCCGGTGCTGGGCTGGGCCGCCCGCCTGCGCGCCGCCGAGGCGCTGGCCCGGCTGGAGCGCACCGACGAGGCCATCGCCGTGCTGGGCAAGCTGGCCGACGAGCGGCCGGAGCGCACCGACGCGCTGGTCCGGCAAGCCGACCTGTACCGCGTCTCCAAGCGCTATGCCGAGGCGGCAGACACCTACGGCAAGGCTCTGGAGCGCATCGGCACGCCGCAGGAGCGGCACTGGGCGGTCTACTATGCCCGCGCGCTGACCTACGACAAGATCGAGCGCTGGCCGGACGCCGAGGCCGACCTGAAGAAGGCGCTGGAGCTGAAGCCCGAGGAGCCGTACCTGCTGAACTACCTTGGCTACAGCTGGATCGACCGCGGGCTGAACCTGGACAAGGCCAAGGCGATGGTCGAGCGGGCGGTCGAGCTGAAGCCGCGCGACGGCTACATCGTCGATAGCCTGGGCTGGGCGCTCTACAAGCTTGGCGACTTCGAGGGCGCGGTGGGGAAGCTGGAGCGCGCGGTGGAACTGCGCCCGGTGGATTCCACCATCAACGACCACCTCGGCGACGCCTACTGGCGCGTCGGCCGCCGCAACGAGGCCCGCTTCCAGTGGCTGCGCGCGCTGCGCACCGCCGAGGAGCAGAAGGAGAAGGACCAGATCCAGGAGAAGCTGGACAAGGGCCTGACCGACGTCCAGGCGGCAAAGGCGGAGGGGGGGAAGCGGTAGCGGCAGAATACCTGCCAGCCCCCACCCCATCCCTCCCCCGCTGGGCGGGGGAGGGGGCAATGGCCCATGCCTCCCTGCACTGCGGCGCAGTTCCCTCCCCCGCCCAGCGGGGGAGGGTTAGGGTGGGAGCAGTCGGCGACTTCCCACTTCCGTCCGCGCGGCCGTTCCGCTACCTCTCGCCCATGACCGCCATCACCGAGGCCGCCCCGGCCAAGCTGAACCTGTACCTGCACGTGCTCGGCCGCCGCGCCGACGGGTATCACGAGCTGGACAGCCTCGTCGCCTTCGCCGACGTCGGCGACCGGCTGACCGTCTCCCCCGCCCACGACGGCCCGCACCTCGCCATCGCCGGCCCTTTCGCTGCCCCGCTGCTGGCCGAGGATCCGGCCGGCAACCTGGTGACCCGCGCCGCGGCGGCGCTGGCCGAACGGCTCGGCCGCGCCCCGGCGGTGCGCATCGACCTGGAGAAGAACCTGCCGGTGGCCTCCGGCATCGGCGGCGGCTCGGCCGACGCGGCAGCGTGCCTGCGCGCGCTGGCGCGGCTGTGGGGCGTGCCGGCCGACGCGCCGGAGCTGTCCGAGATCGGCGGGCGGCTCGGCGCCGACGTGCCGGTCTGCCTCGCCGGGCGGCCGGCCTATTTCGGCGGCATCGGCGACCGGCTCGACCCCGCCCCCGCCCTGCCGGAGACGCACATCGTGCTGGTCAACCCCGGCGTGCCGGTGCCGACCCCCGCGGTGTTCAAGGCGCGCCAGGGCGGCTTCTCCGCCCCCGCCCGCTTCGCCGAGTCCCCGGCGACCGCCGCGGAACTTGCCGCGCGGCTGGCCGGGCGGCGCAACGACTTGACGGCGCCGGCGCTGACCGTCGCGCCGGTGGTCGCCACGGTGCTGGAGGCACTGGCCGCCACGCCCGGCTGCCTGCTGCCACGCCTGTCCGGCAGCGGCGCCACCTGCTTCGCCCTGTACGCCACGGCGGCGGAAGCGCAGACCGCAGCGGAACGGCTGATGCGGCCCGGTTGGTGGGTGACGGCGGCGCGTCTCACGGCGTAGCCCACGCCAGTTCTTGATTTGTTCGCGTTTGTCTGGCACCCTCGTGCCCATGGTGGACGAACTTCCCGACCGTGGGCGCAAGGGACGGGGCGCCGTCAGCAACCGCAGCGGCCGGTTCGAGCCGCACGCGCGGGTGTTCGTGGACGATGGCTGGACGGTCGACGACGATCATGACCCGCCGCCGCTCCGCACGACGCTGAGTGTCGACACCAGCCGCACCATCATCACGCGCAACAGCTCGCCGGACATCCCGTTCGACCGCTCGATCAACCCGTACAAGGGCTGCGAGCACGGCTGCGTGTACTGCTTCGCACGGCCGACGCACGCCTATCTCGGCCTGTCGCCGGGCCTGGATTTCGAGACCAGGCTGTTCCACAAGCCCGACGCGCCGGAGCTGCTGAAGAAGGAGCTGCGCGCCCGCGGCTACACCGTTGCGCCGATGGCGCTGGGCGCCAACACCGACCCCTACCAGCCGGTCGAGCGCGACCTGAAGCTGACCCGCCGCATCCTGGAGGTGCTGGACGAGACCAATCACCCGGTGGCGCTGGTGACCAAGTCGGCCCTTGTGTTGCGCGACCTCGACATCCTCGCGCGGATGGCGGCGCGCAATCTGGCGCATGTCTGCATCTCAGTGACGACGCTGGACCGCGGCCTCGCCCGCCGGCTGGAGCCGCGGGCATCCACCCCGCCGCGCCGGCTGGAGGTGATCCGCGAGTTGAGCCGGGCCGGGGTGCCGGTGACGGTGCTCGCCTCGCCGATGATCCCCGGCCTGACCGACCACGAGCTGGAAACCATCCTGGAGGCGGCGGCCGACGCCGGGGCGACCGGCGCCAGCACCATCCTGGTGCGCCTGCCGCTGGAGATCTCCGGCCTGTTCGAGGAATGGCTGCGCACCCACGCGCCGCAGCGCGCCGACCGGGTGCTCAGCCTGATCCGCCAATGCCGCGGCGGCGCGCTGTACCAGTCCGGCTTCGGCCGGCGCATGTCCGGCCAGGGGCCGTACGCCGAGCTGCTGTCCAGGCGCTTCCGGCTGACCGCCGAGCGGCTGGGGCTGGGCGGGCGCTGGCGGGAACTGGACACCGCATCGTTCCGCCCGCCACCGATGCCGGGGGACCAGTTGAGTCTGCTGTAGGGTGAGGCGGCACACTCCAAGCCTCAAAAATTCCGTGCAATCCGTGCCAATAATCCGTGAAATCCGTGTGTCCCCTGTTGCCCGCAAGGATCCCCTCCGGATGCCGCGCCTGAGCCCGATCACCGCCCTCCTCGCCCTCGCCCTCGCGACCCCGGCCTCAGCCGCCAGCTTCCCGTGCACCAAGGCCGGGACGCCAACGGAAAAGGCGATCTGCGCCGACGCCGCGGTCTCCGCGCTCGACGAGCGGCTCGCCAAGGGGTTCAAGGACGCCGTGCAGCGCCTGGGCGCCAACACCGATGGCGCCGTCCAGGCGGCGCTGAAGGCCGACCAGAAGGCGTGGCTGGCCGAGCGCAACGCCTGCGGCGCCGACGCCGCCTGCCTGCGCGGCCAGTACGAGCGCCGCGTGGCGGTGCTGGGCTTCAAGCCGGACCCCGGTGCGCCCTCGCCCGCCGATCCGTTCGTCGGGCGCTTCGACCATGGCGGGTTCCTGGAGGTGGCGGCGTTGCGCCTGCGCGACGGCACGCTGGCAGTCAACATCTTCGGGGCAGAGCCGACGGCCGGCCGCTGGATCTGCGGCTTCGAGGGCATCGGCCGGCCCGGCGCCGACGGCGCGCTGGTCGTCGGCACGCCCGACGCCGACGGCAACGGCGTCGTCCTGCAGCGCACCGCCGGCGGCGTGCGCATCGCCGACAGCGACGCCAACCGCGCCGCCAGCGGCAACTGGTGCGGCATGAACGGCAGCTTTCTCTTCGACTACGCCCGGATGAAGTGATGAATCGCCCCGACCTCGCCCTGGAAACCGCCTGTGGCCCGGACGCCGTCGTCTGCGGAGTCGACGAGGTCGGCCGCGGGCCGCTCGCCGGTCCGGTCATGGCCGCCGCCGTGGTGCTGCCCCCGGCGGGCCTGCCCGAGGCCGTCGCCGGCCGCATCCACGACAGCAAGAAGCTCACCGCCCGCGCCCGCGAGGATCTCGCCCCGCTGATCCGCGAGCATGCGCTGGCCGTCTGCGTCGCCGAGGCGTCGGTGGCGGAGATCGACGCCATCAACATCCTGCAGGCCGCGCTCCTCGCCATGCGCCGCGCGGTGGAAGGGCTGGGCGTCTCCCCCACCCACGCGCTGGTGGACGGCAACAAAGCGCCGAAGCTTGCCTGCACCGTGCGCACCGTGGTGAAGGGCGACAGCACCAGCCTGTCGATCGCCGCCGCCTCCATCGTCGCCAAGGTCGAACGCGACCGCATCATGACGGAACTGCACGCGCAGTTCCCCGACTTCGCCTGGGACCGCAACGCCGGCTATCCCAGCGCCGCGCACCTCGCCGCCCTCAAGCGGTTGGGGGCCACGCCGCACCACCGCACTACCTTTGGTCCCGTGTCTCAAGTTCTGGCGCTAAGACGCTGACTCCCAAGACTCTTTTGAAAAAATCCCGTTGACGGCGACTCGGGCCTGAATCATGGTGGGCCAAGTGATTCGCTGAATTTTGACGGGTGTGGGCATGCTGGAGCCGAATCGGATTCTCCTGGGGGACTGCGTGTCCCTGATGAACGGGCTTCCGGCCGGGTCGGTGGACATGGTTTTCGCCGATCCGCCCTACAACCTCCAGCTCGGCGGCGAGTTGTTGCGTCCGAACCACACCCGCGTCGACGGGGTGGACGACGACTGGGACAAGTTCCAGGACTTCGCGACGTACGACCAGTTCACCCGCGACTGGCTGGGCGCGGTGCGCCGCATCCTGAAGCCGGACGGCTCGCTGTGGGTGATCGGCAGCTACCACAACATCTTCCGCGTCGGCGCCGTGCTGCAGGACCTGGGCTTCTGGATCCTCAACGACATCGTGTGGCGCAAGACCAACCCGATGCCGAACTTCCGCGGCACCCGCTTCGCCAACGCGCACGAGACGATGATCTGGGCGTCGCGCGACAAGGACGCGCGCTACCGCTTCAACTACGACAGCATGAAGAACCTCAACGAGGATCTTCAGATGCGCAGCGACTGGGTGCTGCCGATCTGCTCGGGGTCCGAGCGGCTGCGCGACGACAAGGGGCAGAAGGTCCACCCGACGCAGAAGCCGGAAGCGCTGCTCTACCGCGTCATCCTATCGTCGACGCGGGTGGGCGACGTGGTGCTCGACCCGTTCTTCGGCACCGGCACCACCGGCGCGGTGGCCAAGCGCCTGGGCCGCAAGTGGATCGGGCTGGAGCGCGAGGAGGGCTACGCCAAGATGGCGCAGGCCCGCATCGACGCCACCGAGGAGGCGCCGGATCCCACCCTGCTCGACGCCCCGCCAAAGCGACAGGCGCCGCGCATCCCCTTCGGCGCGGTGGTGGAGCGCGGCCTGCTGCGCCCCGGCGTCACGCTGTACGACCTGCGCAAGCGGGTGGCGGCGCACGTCAAGGCCGACGGCACGCTGGTCGGCGTCAACCATCTGGGCAACCACGCCGGCTCGATCCACCGCGTCGGCGCCGCGATGACCGGCCTGCCCGCCTGCAACGGCTGGACCTTCTGGCACTTCGAGGACCACGGCCAGCTCAAGCCCATCGACGTGCTGCGCGAGCAGATCCGGGCCGAGAAGCACTGACCCCAGCCCTGCGTCCACCGCAAGGGCCCGCGCTTGTCCGCGACGGGTGCCGCGTGGTACCCGTTCGCCCATGAACAAGCTGTTTGCCGCCGTCACCGCGCCCCGCCTCGCCACCGCCACGGCGCTCAACCGCGTCTTCGTGCGCGACCTCGTCATGGACGCCTCGATCGGCGTCTACGACCATGAGAAGGCGGCGGCGCAGCGCATCCGCCTGAACCTCGACATGGAGGTCATCGGCTCCGGCGTCACCGGCGAGGACGGCGTGAAGGCGATCCGCGCGGTCGCCGGCGACGGCCACATCATGCTGGTCGAGACGCTGGCCGAGCGCATCGCCGCCCGCTGCCTGCAGGACGCCCGGGTGCGCCGCGTCACCGTGCGCGTCGAGAAGCTGGACGTCTTCCCCGACGCCGCCTCGGTCGGCGTGGAGATCGAGCGCTCGCGCGGCTGACCCGCCCGTCTCGTCAATAAGTACAATTTTTCCGACCGCCGCACGCGGCCCATCATTCCCCGTTGGAACCATCCATAATCGGGGGAGGAAGGGCATGCTGAGGATCATGGGTTCGGCGCTCGCGGTCGCGGCGCTGGTGACGTTTTCCGTGCCGGCGGACGCCCAGGCGGCCGGCAAGAAGGTCAAGGTGGTGGAGAGCGTCACACTCGACGCGCCGCCGTCCAAGGTGTGGGGCGTGGTCGGCGACTTCGGCTCGCTCGGCTGGCACCCGGCGGTGAAATCGACCACCGCGCCGAACGGCAACACGGCAGGGTCCGAGCGCCGCATCGACCTCGGCGGGCCGGTGCTGGTCGAGCAGCTCGTGCGCCGCAACGACAAGAAGCAGAGCCTCACCTACAAGATCCTCGACAACGGCGAGAACCAGAAGGTGCTGCCGGTCCAGGGTTACGTCTCGACCATCCGCGTCAAGCCGTCCGGCAAGGGCAGCACCGTCACCTGGAGTTCGACCTTCGACCCGGCGCCCGGCAGCGACGAGGCAAGCGCCAAGAAGGCCATCCAGGGCGTCTACCGCGGCGGCCTCGACAACCTGCCGAAGGTGGTCGGCAAGTCCTAGGGAAGCGCCGCCACCTCCAGCACCAGCTTCTGGCGCAGGGCCGCGACGAAGGTCTCGCGGTCCAGCGCCGACCTGGTGAAGCAGTTGGCGCCGCCGATGACGTTCTCGGCGAAGTACTCCTCCAGCCAGGGGAACTCGTCGAGGATGGCCAGCGCGTTGATGGTGATGCCGCGCGCCGCCGCCCGGTCGCGCGCCTGCGCCGGGTCCACGCCGGCGTTCGAGAAGCCGTTGGCCACGAGGTCGATCACCTGCCGCTCCGAGCGCACGCCGCCGGTACCGAAGAGGCGTGCCGCCTCCTCGATGGCGCTGCCGATGGCGGTGGAGTCCGCCCTGCCCTCGCGCGGCGCCGCCAGGATCCGGCCGGCGAAGGCCTGGGAGTCCTCGGGGCTGGAGATCACCGTCCACGGCACCAGCACGTGCAGCGACTTCGGCCCGGAGAACGCCGCCAGCGTCACCGCCACCCCGCGCGCCGCCAGCGCCTCGGCCACCTCCGGGTCGGCGAAGGCGGCGGCGTGGCCGCGCAGTTGGAACTCCAGGTCGCCCACCGTGATGCTGGCCGACCCGTCCACCAGCAGCACCAGTTCCAGCCCGACGGACGGCGTGGGCTGCGGCTTGCGGCCGGGCACCGGCTGCGCGGCGGCGGGGAGCGAGGCCAGCAGGAGGACAAGGAACAGAAGGCGTTTCAGCATCGGCAAACCCAGAGCGTCACACATGCGCCAGCGCGTGGCGGACGACCTTGCGCATCACCGAGGGGAGCGCCTGGTCGCCCAGCCGGTCCACCGGCACCCAGATGCCCGCGGCCTTCGTCCAGTCGGCCCCGGCGCGGCCGGCGAGCACCTGAAGTTCCAGGTGAAAATGGCTGAAAGTATGGCGGACCATCCCCGGCAGCGCCCGCCACGCCACGTCGAGCGGCGGCACGCCGCCCGGTTCCCAGCCGATTGACGGCACTTCCGCCATGCCGCCCAGCAGCCCTTCCTCGGCACGGCGGCGCAGCAGGACCGCGCCCTCCGGGTTGAGCAGCCAGTAGGCGGTGCCGCGGCGCGTCGGCTTGTCGGCCTTGGCGGACTTGCGGGGAAGCTCCTCCTGGATGCCGGCGGCGCGGGCGGCGCAGGACTCCGCCACCGGGCAGAGCATGCACTTCGGCTTGCGCGGCGTGCACACGGTGGCGCCGAGATCCATCATCGCTTGCGCATAGTCGCCGGCCCGCTGCCGCGGCGTCAGGGTGGCAGCCAGCGTGCGCAGCTTCGGCTTCACGCCGGGCAAGGGCTCCTCGACGGCGAACAGGCGGGCGACCACGCGCTCGACGTTGCCGTCCACCACGGTCGCCGGCCGGCCGAAGGCGATGGCGGCGATCGCCGCGGCGGTGTAGGCGCCGACGCCGGGCAGTTCCAGCAGCCTTTCCTCGGTGTCCGGGAAGCGTCCGCCGTGCCGCTCCGCCACCGCCTGGGCGCACTTGTACAGGTTGCGCGCCCGCGCGTAGTAGCCGAGGCCGGCCCACGCCACCAGCACTTCGTCCAGCGAAGCGGATGCCAGGTCCTCCACCGTCGGCCAGCGTTCGGTGAAGGCGCGGAAGTACGGCGCCGCCGCCGGCACGGTGGTTTGCTGGAGCATGATCTCCGACAGCCAAACGCGGTAGGGATCGGCGTAGTGGCCCGGCGGGCTGCGCCAGGGCAGGTCGCGGCGCTGGCGGTCGTACCAGGGCAGCAGGCGGGCGGCGATCTGAAGCGTATCCGTCATAGGGCTGACACATAGCGATGCGCATGATCCTGCGAAAGGGTCACGGCACCGGCTCTGGCATCGCCGCGTCCGGCGCGCTAGGTTCTCGGGCACAGGGCAAGGATGGACTGGTGGAATGGCGGGACCGCGTCTGATCGGCCGCACGGTGCCGGAGGTGGCGGGCAAGGCGCTGGGCAAGAAGGGCCTCGCCTTCGGCGCGCTGATCACCGACTGGCCGAGCATCGTCGGCCACCAGCTGGCGCTGCGCACGCAGCCGGACAAGCTGGTCTTCCCGCGCGGCAAGCGCGAGGACGCGACGCTGCACGTCCGCGCCATGGGCGCCATCGCGCTGGAGCTGCAGCACCTGGAACCCCTCATCATCGAGAAGATCAACGGCTTCTTCGGCTACAAGGCGGTCTCCCGGCTGCGCCTCGTGCACGCCGCCCCCGTCGCCACCGCGACGTTGCGCGCACCCCAGCCCCGCCCGCTAAGCATGGACGAGGAGATCACCGTGATGTCCGCCACCGCCACCATCGAGGACGAGGGCCTGCGCGAGGCGCTGGAGCGCTTCGGCCGCTCGCTGCTGGGGCGCAGGCAGAAGTGATTCACCATGGTGGGGGCTTGCCGCCTCCGCCGCACCCGCTATAATCCCCAACATTTAGTATCCAGGAGGCCAAGGTGCGCCGATACGTAGCAGCCGCTTTCGGGGCGTTCGCCCTGTTCGCCACGATGGCCCTGACCGGCGGCCCAGCCGCCGCGCAGGCGACCATCGACACCACGAAGGCGCTGGGCGAGCGCGTGCTGGGCGACCCCAAGGCGCCGGTCACCATCGTCGACTACTCGTCGATGACCTGCCCGCACTGCGCCCGCTTCCACACCGAGACGCTGCCGAAGATCAAGGAGACGTACATCGACACCGGCAAGGCCAAGCTGGTGTTCCGCGACTTCCCCTTCGACCAGTGGGCGCTGCGCGCCTCCATGCTGGCCCGCTGTGCGCCGCCGGAGCGCTACTTCCCGCTGCTCGACGTGCTGTTCAAGGGGCAGGCGCAGTGGGCCTCGGCCAAGGACCAGGCCGCCGCGCTGACCCAGATCGGCAAGCTGGCCGGCCTGTCGGAGGCCACCATCAAGGCCTGCTGGGAGGACAAGGCGCTGGCCGACGGCATCCTCAACAGCCGCCTGGAAGGCCAGAACAAGGACAAGGTCGAATCGACGCCGACCTTCATCCTCTCCAGCGGCAGCGGCACCACCAAGGTCGAGGGCGCGCAGCCCTTCGAGGCGTTCGCCGCAGCCATCGACAAGCTGGCCAAGTAAGTCAGGAACACCCCGGTGCACTTCTCGCGCCTCCGCCTGTCCGGCTTCAAGTCGTTCGTCGACAACACCGAGCTGGTGATCGAACCCGGCATGACCGGGATCGTCGGCCCGAACGGCTGCGGCAAGTCGAACCTGGTGGAGGCGCTGCGCTGGGTGATGGGCGAGACCTCCGCCAAGAAGATGCGCGGCGGCGACATGGACGACGTCATCTTCGGCGGCACGTCCAACCGTCCGGCGCGCAACCTGGGCGAAGTGTCGCTGACCGTCGACAACCGCTCACACACCGCGCCGGCCGGCTTCAACGAGGCCGACGAGTTGGAGGTGACGCGGCGGATCGAGCGCGGCTCGGGCTCCGACTACCGCATCAACGGCAAGCTGGTGCGCGCCCGCGACGTGCAACTGCTGTTCGCCGACAACGCATCGGGCGCCAACTCGCCGGCGCTGGTCAGCCAGGGCAAGGTCGGCCAGATCATCAACGCCAAGCCGCAGGACCGCCGCATGCTGCTGGAGGAGGCGGCCGGCATCACCGGCCTGCACTCCCGCCGGCATGAGGCGGAGCTGCGCCTGAAGGCGGCCGAGGGCAACCTGACGCGCCTGGACGACGTCGTCGGCGCCATGGACACCCAGCTGCAGAGCCTGAAGAAGCAGGCCCGGCAGGCCAGCCGCTACCGCAATCTGTCCGAACAGATCCGCAAGGTCGAGGCGGTGCTGTGGCACCTGCGCTGGATCGGCTGCCAAGCCGACCTGGAACGCGCCCGCGCCGCCTTCGCCAAGGCCGAGGAGCACGTCCGCGGCCTGATGCTGTCGGTCACGCAGCTGACCTCCAAGCGCGCCGAGGACGCCGCCGGCCTGCCCGGGACGCGGCAGGCCGAGGCCGCCGCGGCAGCCGCCCTGCAGCGCCTCGTCATCGCCCGCGAGCAGCTGGACGCCGAGGAGCGCCGCGTCGCCGAGCAGCAGCGCGCCCTCCAGGACCGCCTGCGGCAGATCGCCGGCGACCTGGGCCGCGAGCAGGCACTGGCCGCCGACGCCGGCGACGCACTGGCCCGCCTGGAGGAGGAGCGCGAACGTCTCCTCGAGGCCCAGGCCGACGAGGAGATGCTGGAGGAGGCCGCCCGCGAGGCGCTGGCCGAGGCCCGCGAGGCGGTCGAGGAGCTGGACCGCGACCTCACCCGCCTGACCGAACAGGTGGCCGCCGACGAGGCCCGCCGCGCCGCCACCCAGCGGCAGGTCGGCGAGTTGGAGGCGCGCACCGCCACCCTCACCAAACGCATCGGCGAGCAGCAGGTGCAGCGCGCCCTGCTGGAACAGGAGATCGCCGCCCGCCCCGACGTCGCCGAGGCCGAACTGGCCGTCGAAGTGACCGAGCAGCGCGTCGAGGACGCCCGCGAAGCCGCCGAGGCCGCCGAGCGCGCCAAGGCCGACTCCGAACCCGCCCAGGCCCGCGCCCGCGACGCCCTGCACGCCGCCGAGGCGTGGCGGACGAAACTGAAGGCGGAAGAGAAGGCGCTGTCGGAGCTGCTGGCCGCCGGCACGTCGGACCTGTTCCCGCCGCTGATCGACGCGGTGACCGTCGCTCCAGGCTATGAAGGTGCGCTGGCCGCCGGGCTCGGCGACGCGCTGATCGCGCCGCTGGACGAGGCGGCGCCGGTGCACTGGCGCGCCCTGCCGCCCCTGCCCGTCCCCGCCCTACCGCCCGGGGCCGAGCCGCTGGCCACCCATGTGCAGGGGCCGGACGCGCTGACCCGCAGCCTCACCCACATCGGCGTGGTCGCCGACGCCGCCACCGGCGCTTTGTTCGCGCCGACGCTGGCCGCCGGCCAGATCCTGGTCAGCCGCGACGGCGGGGCGTGGCGCTGGGACGGTCTGGTCACCCAGGCCGGCGCGCCGACCGCCGCCGCCGTCCGCTTGAAGCAGCGCAACCGCCTGCGCGAGCTGCGCGAGGAGCTGGAGGCCGCCGAGGAGGCCGTCGAGCTGGCCCGCGAGGCGCTCGATGCCGCCCGCCAAGCCGCCGAGGACGCCGCCGTCCGCGACCGCCGCGCCCGCGATGCGGTGCGCGAGGCGTTCGCCGCGCTGAACGCCGCCCGCGACCGCCACGCCAAGCTGGCCCGCGAGGCCGACGCCGCCGCCTCGAAGCTCGCCGCGCTGGTCGAGGGCATCGAGCGGCTGGAGGCCGACCGCCGCGACGCCGACACCCAGCTGGAGGACGCCCGCGCGCTGCTCGACCAGCTCGCCGACCCGCGCGAGGGCCGCGAGGCCGTCAACGAGAAGCGCGCAGCCCTCGCCGAGCGCCGCACCGCCCAGGCCGAGAAGCAGAACGCGCTCGACCGCCTGACCCGCGACGCCCAGGCCCGCCGCCAGCGGCTCAACGCCGTCCAGCACGAGGTCTCCTCGTGGTCCACCCGCTCCCAGGGCGCCGGCGGCCGCGTCGGCGAACTTGAGGAGCGCGCCGCGGCGGCGCAGGCCGAGCTGGACCAGCTCGCCGGCCGCCCAGCCGAAATCGCCGGAGAGCGTCAGGACCTGCTGGCCCGGATATCCGAGGCCGAACGCGCCCGCAAGCGCGCCGCCGAGGCGCTGGCCGAGGCCGAGGCCCGCCTGTCCGACACCGAGGCTGCGTTGAAGACCGCCGAATCCGGCCTCGCCGACGCCCGCGAGGCGCGCGCCCACGCCGAGGCCGCGGTGCAGGCCGCCGTCCAGCAGGGCCAGACGCTGACCGAGCGCATCGCCGAGCGCCTGGACTGCGCGCCCGAGCAGACCCGCGCCGCCGCCGAGCTCGGCCCCGACGACCCGCTGCCCGACACCGCCGCCACCGAATCCCGGCTGGAGAAGCTGGTCCGCGAGCGCGAGAACATGGGCCCGGTCAACCTGCGCGCCGAGCTGGAGGCCACCGAGCTGGAGACCCAGATCGGCGCCCTGCAGACCGAGCGCGAGGACCTGATCGCCGCCATCGCCCGCCTGCGCCAGGGCATCGCCAGCCTGAACCGCGAGGCGCGCGAGCGGCTGACCGCCTCCTTCGACGCGGTGAACCGCAACTTCCAGGAGCTGTTCACCACCCTGTTCGGCGGCGGCAAGGCCTATCTGGAGCTGGTCAACGCCGAAGACCCGCTGAACGCCGGCCTGGAGATCTACGCCAGCCCGCCGGGCAAGAAGCTGACGGTGCTGTCGCTGCTGTCCGGCGGCGAGCAGGCGCTGACCGCGCTGTCGCTGCTGTTCGCGGTGTTCCGCTCCAACCCCGCGCCGATCTGCGTGCTGGACGAGGTGGACGCGCCGCTGGACGAGGCGAACGTCAACCGCTTCTGCGACCTCGTGGAGGCGATCGCGCGCGAGGGCGACACGCGTTTCCTCATCATCACCCACCACCGACTGACCATGGCGCGGGTGGACCGCCTGTTCGGCGTCACCATGGCTGAACGCGGCGTCTCGCAGCTGGTGAGCGTGGACCTCAGCGCCGCGGAGGAGTTGCGCGGCGCGCAGGTGGCCTGACGGCGCGGTCCCGGCGCGCGGGCATGAAAAAAGGCGCCCGCGGCGCCCTTACGTGTACTGGAGACCGAAGTTCCGCCCGCTTCGGGCGATGTCCTCGTTGAAGCCTTCGGAGACCCGGTCGTCTCCGCCCGAGGCGAGACAGAGTGTGACGTTGATGGCGCAGAGGATGGCGTGGTCGATCTGTTCGGGCTGCGCGTTGTAGCGCTTGATGGCCTCGAGAGCCCGGAGCACCGACGGAGCCATCGTTCCCCTCACACCAGATGGGAACCGATTTGGACCGCCAGGACCACCAGAACCCCGGCCCCGGCGATGGTCACCGACCACCGTTCGGCGGCGGACCAACGCGACCAATCCCTGGTGAAACTGCGCAGCATCTCCGAACCACATACGGAAGAGGTTATTGCTGCATTGCGGTATATCACCATCGAAAGGCTTAGTACAGGGGATTCCATCTACGACCATGGTCGTAGATGGAATCAGCGCGCCGCCATCAGCACCTCCGCAATCACGAACGCCGGCAGCCGGCCCAGCGCCGCGTCGTCCTTGCCCGACTCGTCCAGCCAGCGGGTGTGCGCATCCAGCGCGCGGCGCAGCAGCTCGGCCCGGCCCTCGAACGGCGCCGCACCCAAAGCGGCGTCCAGGCTGGTGAGGAAAGCCGGCAGCGACTCCTCCTTGTCGGCGAGGCCGCGCTCGCGGCCCTTGGGGTCGAACCAGGCGTCGGCGGGCGTGCTGTCCTCGCGCGGCGGAACCACCATGCCGCCGATGTAGCCGGTCGGCTGCACCACCTTCCAGCCCTTGGTGTTCGGCCCGATCGTCCAACCCAGCGCCCGCGCCACGGCGGCGTTCAACTCGCGGTCCGGGGCGCGGGTGGTGATGCGCGCGATCAGCGCAGAGAGGTCGTCGGTCATGCTGCCTCCGCGGTTTCGTGCACTGTAACCGCAACGGGTGCAGCTTGCGCACGCTTTCAGTCCGTCGCACGATGCCCGGCAAAACAGGAAGGGACGGACAGCCGTGCAACACGCGGATTTCCTGATCGTCGGCGCCGGCATGGCCGGGGCCTCGGCGGCGTACGAACTGGCGGCGCTGGGCAGCGTGCTGCTGCTCGAACGCGAGGCGCAGCCGGGCTACCACTCCACCGGCCGCTCGGCGGCGCTGTACACGCAGACCTACGGGCACGCGGTGGTGCGGGCGCTGACGGTGGCGAGCTGGAACTTCTACAGCAGCCCGCCCGACGGCTTTTCCGAGCACCCGCCGCTGTCCCCGCGCGGCGTGCTGCTGATCGGCCGCGCCGACCAGACGGCGGCGCTGGACGCCGCCTTCGCCGAGGGCCGGCGCCTGACGCCGTCGGTGGAGCGCTGGGACGCGGCGCAGACGCTGGCCCGCGCGCCGCTGCTGCGGGCCGACTACGTCGCCGGCGCGGTGTGGGAGCCCGAGGCGATGGACCTCGACGTGCACGCCATCCACCAGGGCTACCTGCGCGGCCTGAAGGCGCGCGGCGGACAGACGGTCACCGACGCCGAGGTGCGGGCGGTGGAGCGCCGCGGCGGGCTGTGGGTGGCCCGCACTCCGGCCGGCGACTACGCCGCCCCGGTGCTGGTCAACGCCGCCGGCGCCTGGGCCGACTCGCTGGCGGAACTGGCCGGCGTGCGGCCGCTCGGGCTGGTGCCGAAGCGGCGCACCGCGCTGACCTTCGACCCGGTGTTCGACGATCCGGCCGACGCCGCCGGCCTGGATGGCTGGCCCATGGTGATCGACGTGGACGAGACCTTCTATTTCAAGCCGGATGCGGGCCGCCTGCTCGCCTCCCCCGCCGACGAGACGCCGGTCGCGCCCTGCGACGTGCAGCCCGAGGAATGGGACGTGGCCGTGGCTGTTGATCGTGTCGAGCAGGCGGTCCGCTTCCGAATCCGGCGAATCGCGCACCGCTGGGCGGGCCTGCGCAGCTTCGTCGCCGACAAGGTGCCGGTGGTCGGCTTCGACGCGGCGGCGGAAGGCTTCCTGTGGCTGGCCGGACAGGGCGGCTACGGCATCCAGACGGCGCCGGCCATGGCGCGCACCGCTGCGGCGCTGGCCAGCGGCGGCGGGCTGCCGGCGGAGTTGGCGGCACTGGGCGTGACGGCGGCCGACCTGTCCCCGGGCCGCCTGCGCTGACGCGTGAGGAGGAGTACGGAACGATGAGTCTCGGTCGCACCCTGCGCGCCCTGGCGGGCGTGGCCCTGCTGGTCGCCTGCGCCAACCCGGCGGCGGACCAAGCGCTGTACGCACAATCCGCGCTGGTCGGCATGCCGAAGGCGACGCTGCTGTCCTGTGCCGGCGTGCCGGACCGGCAAGCCACCGCCGATAACCAGGAGTTCTTCACCTACCGCAGCGGGCGAATCACCTCGTACCCCGGCTCGGTGGGCATGTGGGGCGGGCACTGGGGGCCGGGCTGGGGCGGCTGGGGCTATCCCGTCTACGACGTGGACATCCGCTCCACCACCTGCGAGGCCACCTTCACGCTGCGGGGCGGGGCGGTGGAACGGCTGGTCTACGGCGGCGCGCCGGGTGGAGCGAGCACGCTGGGACAGTGCTACCACGTGGTGGGGAACTGCCTGGCGCAGGTCCCGCACGGCGCGCCGCAGGTAGGGTTGCAACCGGGGCCACGCCCGGCGGCGCCGGCACCTTAGGAAATGCGAATACTTCCCGCGTTATGGTCACCACGCGTGCTCCGCGGGGGTGCGGCACTCCGTCACTGTGGCAGAGGCGCCGCAATTTGGCAGAAAGGTCATGGACGTCTGGTATAACCACAGAAACTTTGGTAGTAACCCTTCCAGCAAGTTTCTCCTGACGTCCTGACAACAATCTGCCTCGGAGCACAAAAAATCATGAGCATCCTGAAGCGCGCCGCCGCCGCCCTGCTGGCGACCACCGCCGTCGCCGCCATCGCCTCCACCGCCCAGGCCCAGGAGTTCAAAGGCGTCAAGGCCGGTGACATCGTCGTCCGCGCCCGCGGCGTGTGGGTCGCCCCGTCCGAGAGCGGCGATGTGAAGACCTCCGGCGGCACCAAGATCGGCAGCGTGAAGGTCGGCAACGACTTCATCCCCGAGGTCGACGCGACCTACTTCGTCACCCCGAACATCGGCGTGAACCTGATCGCCGGCACCAGCCGCCACAAGGTCACGTCCGACGTCGCCGGCGGACTGGACGTCGGCAAGGTGTCGCTGCTGCCGCCGGTCCTGACGGTCACCTACCACCCGCTGCCGAACTCGCAGTTCAACCCGTACATCGGCGCCGGCATCAACTACACGCTCTTCTATCGTGAGGACGCCGCCAACGCCCGCAACGCGGCCGGCCTGGCCATCACCAACACCGACTACAAGAACCGCTTCGGCTGGGCCCTGCAGGCTGGTGCCGACTTCTACCTGACCGACAACCTGCTGCTGAACATCGACGTCAAGAAGGTCTTCCTGAAGACCGACGTGCACGGTACGACGAACGTTGGCCTGGACTGGAACTCGAAGGTCACGCTGAACCCGTGGCTGGTCGGCGTCGGCGTCGGCTACAAGTTCTGATCATAAGCCCCCGCCCACGGGCGGAGGGGCGCGAGGATTGGGCCGGGTACCCCCATCAGGGTGCCCGGCCCTCTCTTTTTTGGGGCTTCTCCGCGCCCCACCTTCTGATGTGAGCTTCGTCGGATGAAGCCGGCCTCGCAGAGGAAGAATGCCCCATGCACGTTGCCGCGGTGTTGAAGAGGAAGGGTACCGACATCGTCTCCGTCCATCCCGGCGATGCCATCGGCGCCGTCGCCCGCATGCTGGCCGAGCGCCGCATCGGCGCCGCCCTGGTGATCGACGGCGGCGCCCCGGTGGGCATCCTGTCGGAACGTGACATCGTCCGCGGCGTGGCGAAGCAGGGCGCCGGCGCCCTGCAGCAGCCGGCCGCCACCCTGATGACCCGCGACCTGGTGACCTGCCGGCCGGACGACACGGTGGCGCACGTGATGGCGGTGATGTCGGAACACCGCATCCGCCACCTGCCGGTCATGGACGACGGGCGGCTGGCCGGGCTGATCAGCATCGGCGACGTGGTCAAGGCCCGCCTGGACGACGCGGAGCTGGAGGTGGAGTCGCTGCGCGGCTACGTGGCCGGAATCGGCTGACCACCCGCGCACCAAAAAGGGCGCCCCACCCGCCGGCGGAGCGCCCCCTTGTCGGCCGTGTCCGGGCGTCAGGACGACTGCGGGAACGCCATCGCCGCCTGGGTGCGGTTGCGCACGCCCAGCGACTTGAAGATCGCCGTCATGTGGATCTTCACGGTGCCTTCCGACAGGCCCAGCTCGTGCGCGATCTGCTTGTTGGACTTGCCCTCGCGCAGGCGCTCCAGCACCTCGCGCTGGCGCTGGGTCAGCAGTTGCTCCAGCGCCGGGTCGGCCGGCGGCATGGCGCCGGCGCGGGCCTCGCCACCGGCGTCGGCCGCGGTGCCCTCGCGCAGGACGGTCGGCGGCACGTAGACGCCGCCCGAGAAGATGAGGTCGAGCGCGCTCAGCATGATCTTCACGCTGGACGACTTCGGGATGTAGCCGGCGGCGCCGTGCTCCAGCGCGTCGCGGACGTCGTGGTGCGCCTCCGAGGCGGAGACCACGACCACCTTGCCCTGCGGCTGCTTCTCGCGCAGCGCCTCGATGCCCGAGAAGCCGGGCCAGCCGGGCATACGCAGGTCGGTCAGGATCAGGTCGAACGTCTCGCCGCCGCCGCAGATCTCCAGCATCTCATCGAAATTGCTGGCCTCGACGAAAACGCTTCCTTCTTTGAGCTGTTCGAGGAGCCGGCGCAGTCCCTCGCGGAAAAGCACGTGGTCGTCGCCGATCAGGATCCTCATGACAGTACCCCCATACGCAATCCCTGAGCTGGTTCGACTGCAACGCAAATGCGATAGGCATTCACAACGCATACGCAGCAAAACCAGAAGATATAGAAGGTCTTTAACTTGTGTATTGACTAATGAGATGTACCACGCCCCATACCTCCGGACAACCCGGATTCGCCGTTTGTCACACCGCAAGGTTGGATGCCTAGGCCGTCCGTGAGGGGATGCGTGCGATTCCGCTGCTTGCCCGGCCCGGTAGCAGACATAGCCCGGATACCCGCTTCCGGCAACCGGAAGCGCCGTCAGCGAGGCTCGGGCTCGACGGGCCGGTGGGGGCGCCGCACGGCCAGAACGGCCACGGCCACGGTGCCGAGCGACGCCATCCACGCCAGCCACATCACCAGCGGGCCGAGCGGGATGCCGCCACGCACCGACGCCAGCGGCAGCGTGACGGCCAGCAGCGCCCCGGCCAGCACCAGAAGCGCTTCGGCCGCCCGCGGCGCCATGCTGCGGGTGCTGGCGAGGGCTTCCGCTCGAGTCGTGATCGCTTCGAGCATGCTCCGCATGTCCGCCCTTTCTCGAACCGTGGCGACGGTCCGCTGATCCGTAAGGGGTGCTTCCAATGGAAGCATAGCGAGCGCGTGGAACAGCGCAAATCCGACCTTGTCCCTATGCGATTCGGTTGGGAGGGCAAAAAAAGGGCGGGCCCTCGCGGGCCCGCCCCAGTGCAACGCGGAGGAACGCGTCGGAGCCCCTAGAAAGCTGCGTCTTCCAACTCCATCAGCGGCTTGGCGCCGGCCATGATGGTGATGAACAGCGTGTTCACTTGCGGCAGCAACTTCGACATGTAGAAGCGCGCGACCTTCAACTTGGAATCGTAGAAGGTGGTGTTGCCCTCCCCGGCCGCCAGCCTGGCGCCGGCCGCCTTGGCCATCTTCAGCCACATCCAGCCCAGCGCCACCAAGCCGAACAGGCGCAGGTAGTCGGTCGCCGCGGCGGCGGCCTCCTCCGGGTCCTTCAGTCCCTTCTGGGCGATGACCGCGGTGGCCTGCTGCAGCTTGCCGAACGCCTTGGCGACGGGGATCGCGTACTCGGCGAGAGCCTCGTTCTCCATGTCGGCTTCCAGCTCGGCCTGGAGCGGGTGGAAGAAGCGGCGCAGCAGGCGGCCCATGTCCTGGCCCATCTTGCGGCCCACCAGATCCAGCGCCTGGATGCCGTTGGTGCCCTCGTAGATCTGGGCGATGCGGGCGTCGCGGACGTACTGCTCGACGCCGGTCTCCCAGATGAAGCCGTGGCCGCCGTGCACCTGCACGGCGATGTTGGCGACCTCCGAGCCGATGTCGGTGAACAGCGCCTTGACGATCGGCGTCATCAGCTGGACGAACTCGTCCGACTCCTGGCGCTGCCGCGCGTCGGGGTGCTTCTCGGCGAGGTCGAGGTGGTAGCCGACCAGCGCCCCCAGCGCCCGGCTGGCCTCGGTGTAGGCCCGCGCCGTGAGCAGGTTCTTGCGCACGTCGGGATGGACGATGATTGGATCGGCCGGCTTGTCCGGAAACTTCGCCCCCTTCACCGAACGGCCCTGCAGGCGCTCCTTGGCGTAGGCGGCGGCGTTCTGGTAGCTGACCTCGGCGAGGCCCAGGCCCTGGACACCGACCGCGTGGCGTGCCGCGTTCATCATGACGAACATGGCGCGCATGCCCTTGTGCGGCTCGCCGACCAGCCAGCCGGTGGCGTCGTCGAAGTTCATCACGCAGGTCGAGGACGCCTTGATGCCCATCTTGTGCTCGATGGAGCCGCAGGCGACGCCGTTGCGCGGCCCCGGCGTGCCGTCGTCCTTGGGCAGAAACTTCGGCACCAGGAACAGGCTGATGCCGCGCGTCCCCGCCGGCGCGTCCGGCAGACGGGCCAGCACGAGATGGAGGATGTTCTCGGTCAGGTCATGCTCGCCGGCCGAGATGAAGATCTTGGTGCCGGTGATCCTGTACGACCCGTCCTCCTGCGGCACCGCTTTGGTGCGGATGATGCCGAGGTCGGTGCCGGAGTGCGGCTCGGTCAGGCACATGGTGCCCGACCAGGTGCCGTCCACCAGCTTCGGCAGGAAGCGCGCCTTCAGCTCCTCCGAGCCGTACTTGTGCACCGCGTTGTACGCGCCCAGCGACAGCCCCGGGTACATGCCGAAGCTGAGGTTGGCGGAGCACACGAACTCCTCCAGCATGGCGTTGACCAGCTTCGGCAGGCCTTGGCCGCCGTACGCCGGGTCGCAGGACAGTCCCTGCCAGCCGGCGGCGATGTACGTGTCGTACGCTTGCCTGAAGCCCTTGGGCGTACGGACCACGCCGTTTTCGAACGCGCAGCCCTCCTTGTCGCCGGGCTGGTTCAGCGGAAACAGCACCTCCTCGCACAGCTTGGCGCCCTCGTCGAGCACCTGCGCGATGAGGTCCGGCGTGGCGTCCTCGTAGCCGGGCAGCTGGGAGAGCTGCCCGACGCCGACGATCTCGTCGAGGACGAAACGCACGTCCTCCAGCGGAGCCTTGTAGATCGGCATCGTTCCATTCCCTCCCTTAGTTCCGCAGCGGCTTGCCGGTGGTCAGCATGTGCTCGATGCGATCCATGCTGGCCGGCGTGCGGATGAGTGCCATGAACCCCTTGCGCTCCAGTTCGAGGAGGTGATCCTCGCCGACCGTCTGGGTGTGGTCGGTGTCGCCGCCGGTCAGCACCGCGGCGACGTGGCGCGACACCACGAGGTCGTGCGGCGTCGCCTTGCCCTGCAGCGCGAAGCCCTCGACGAACATCTCCAGCGCCACGAGGCCGGTCGGGCCGGGCAGCGTGTAGGTGGTCTTCTCCGGCGGGGTGTAGTCCTGCGCCAGCTCCAGCGCCTTGGCCTTGGCGTCGGCCAGCAGGCGGTCGCGGTTCATGGTGATGCCGTCGCTGGCCTTCAGGTACATCAGCTCCTTGCCCTCGGCGGCGGACTTGCCGACCTTGGCGAGGCTGATGGTCTCGAACGCCTGGGCCACCGGCGGCATCGGGCCGGCCGGGCGCCTCGGGTTGGCGGCGGCGCGGGCCAGCATCTCAGTGCAGCCGCCCCAGCCGGGCAGCAGGCCGACGCCGACCTCGACGAGGCCCATGTAGGTCTCGGCGTGCGCCTGGACGTGGTCGGAGTGCAGCAGGATCTCGCAGCCGCCGCCCAGCGCCATGCCGGAGGGCGCCGACACCACCGGGAACGGCGCGTACTTCAGCGCCCGGTAGGTCTGCTGACCCATCTCGACCAGCTGCTCGATCTGCGGCCACAGCGCGATGTTCACCGCGAACATGGCGAGACCGAGGTTGGCGCCGACCGAGAAGTTGTCCGCCTCGTTGTGGATGACCAGCGCCTTCCACTGGCCCTTTCCATCGCCGATCAGCCCCATGGCCTTCTGGTAGGCGGCCATGGTGCCTTCATCCAGCGCGTTCATCTTCGAGGTGAATTCGAAGCACAGCACGCCGTCGCCGATGTCCCACAGGGCGGCCGAGCCGTTCTTCCACACCGGCTTGCCGCCGGCCGCGCGCTTCACGTCGGCGAGCAGCAGCACGCCCTCGGGCCGCACCACGTCGTCGTAGATGCCGCCGGTGGTGAGGTACTGGAGCTTGCCGCCCTCGACGCGGTAGAAGCTGCGGCCGTCGGCCTGCGCCACCAGAGCGGGCACGGTCAGGCCTTCCGACCGGCACAGCTCGGCGAACCACGTCGTGCCCAGCTTATCGATCAGCTCGAACGGGCCGAATTTCCAGTTGTAGCCGAGGCGCATCGCCTCATCGACGGCGACGATGGAATCGGCGATCTCCGGCACCAGGCTGGCGGCGTAGGCCAGCGTCTGCGCCAGCACCTTGCGGGCGTACGCGCCGGTCCTGTCCGGGAACTCGGCGAGCGCGCGCAGGTCCTTGCCGGCGGTGGTCACGCTCTCCAGCTTGACCCTGTCGGAGGTGCGGAACTGCCCGGTCTGGAGGTCGATGGCCTCCTTGACCCGCTTCCCGCCCGCCTTGTTGACGCGGTAGAAGCCGCCCTTGCCCTTCCGGCCGATGTAGCCGTCGGCGATCATCTGCTTGATCACCGCGTGCTCGCGGTAGATGCCGCGGTAGAAGTCGCCGTCGGGCAGCGTGGACAGCAGGCTCTTGGCGATGTGCGGCATCAGGTCGATGCCGACGAGGTCCATCAGGCCGAAGATGCCAGTCTTCGGGATGCCCATCGGGCGGCCGGCGACGGCGTCCGCCTCCTCGACCGTCAGGCCGAGGTTGATCGCCTCGTTGACCGCCGCCTGGATCCAGGTGACGCCGATGCGGTTGGCGATGAAGCCCGGCGTATCCTTGCAGCGCACCACGCCTTTGCCGAGCGAGCGGTCGCAGAAGGCCGCGATGGCCTCGGCCGCCTCGGGACGCGTCTTCTCGCTGGTGACCAGTTCCAGCAGGCGCATGTAGCGCGGCGGGTTGAAGAAGTGGGTGATCAGGAAGTCGGCCTTGAAGGTCTCCGACTGCCCCTCGGTCAGCATGTTCAGCGGGATCGTCGAGGTGTTCGACGACACCACCGAGCCCGGCTTGCGGACCGGGTCGATGCGCTGGTAGAGGGCGGCCTTGAGCCCGATGTCCTCGATGATCGCCTCGACGATCCAGTCGCACTCGGCGAGCAGGTGGAGGTCATCCTCCAGGTTGCCCGGAGTGACCAGACGGGCGTTCTTCGGGTGCATGAAGGCGGCCGGGTCGGCCTTCTTCAGCTTCTCCAAGGCCCCTTTGGCGATGGCGGAGCGGTCGTCTCCCGACTTCGGCACGATGTCGAGCAGGACGACCGGGATGCCGGCGTTGGCGATGTGGGCGGCGATGCCGCTGCCCATCACGCCGGAGCCGATCACGGCGGCGCGTTTGATGTCCATGGAACTCACCTCCGCGCTCACACGGCCTCGAGGATGGTGGCGATGCCCTGGCCGCCGCCGATGCACTGGCTGGCCAACGCGAACTGCTTGCCCTCGCGCTTCAGCAGCGCCGCCGCCTTACCGGTGATGCGGGCGCCGGTGGCGCCCAGCGGGTGGCCGAGCGCGATGGCGCCGCCGTCGAGGTTCAGCGTCGCCTCATCGACGCCGAGGTCGCGGATGCAGGCCAGCGCCTGGGCGGCGAAGGCCTCGTTCAGCTCGACCACGCCGATGTCCTTGATCGACAGACCGGCGCGGGCCAGCGCCTTCTGCGCGGCGGGGATCGGGCCCAGGCCCATCACCTCCGGCGCGCAGCCGGCGACGGCGATCGAACGGATGCGGGCGAGAATCGGCAGACCGTTGGCCTTGGCGTACTCCTCGGACGTGACCAGCACGGCCGAGGCGCCGTCGGTCAGCGGCGAGGAGGTGGCGGCGGTCACCGAACCGTCGGCCAGGAAGGCCGGCTTCAGGCCGCTCAGCCCCTCGGCGGTGGTGCCGGGGCGGATGCAGCCGTCGCGCTCGACCACGCCGTTCGGCGTCTCGATGGCGACGATCTCGTCGCGCAGCCGGCCGGCCTCCTGCGCCGCGGCGGCCTTGGCGTGCGAGGCGACGGCCATAGCCTCCTGCTGCTCGCGGGTCAGCTCGTAGCGCCTGGCGACGTTCTCCGCGGTGATGCCCATGGAGGAGTAGGCCTCGGGGTAGCTCAGCTTCAGGCCCGGGTGCGGCATCGGGTTGAAGCCCATCATCGGGATGCGGCTCATCGACTCGATGCCGCCGCAGACGATCGCGTCGCCGGCGCCCATGGCGATGGCACCGGCCGCCATGTGGATGGCCTGCATGGACGAGCCGCAGTAGCGGTTGACCGTCGTCGCCGCCGCGCTGGCCGGCAGCTTCGCCAGGAAGGACACGGTGCGGGCGACGTTCAGGCCCTGTTCGCCCTCGGGGAAGGCGCAGCCGACGATGACGTCCTCGATGTCCTGCGGATTCACCCCGGTACGCTCGACCAGCGCCGCGACCACGCGGGCCAGCAGGTCGTCCGGGCGGACCTTGGCGAGCTCGCCCTTGTGGGCGAAGGCGAAGGGGGAGCGGGCGTAGCCCGCGATGACGACGGATTTCATAGGTTCTTGTCCTCCCTGGTGCTCGTCTCGTCGATGCCGTGGCGGCGAAGGTGCTGAGTGAGATGGTCGGTGATCCGGGCGTCGATGCGGTGCAGTTCGGCCAACGTCTGCTGGACGTCGGCGAGTTGCCGTTCGAGCGCCGAAACGCGGCGGCGGGTCAGCGCCTGGAGGTGCTGCATCTGCCGCACCTGCCCGTCGCTGCCGTCGTAGAGGGTGAGGAATTCCTTGATGTCGGCCAAGCTGAACCCCAGGCGCTTGCCCCGGCAGATCAGCACGAGGCGCGCGCGGTCGCGGTGGCCGTAGACCCGGTTCATGCCGTCGCGCGCCGGCGCCAGCAACCCCTCGTCCTCGTAGTGACGAATGGTCCGCAACGTCAGGCCGAACTCATCGGCGAGCTCGCCGATGGTGTAGGTGCGCTGTCCGTCGCTGTCGATGCGCAGCGGCGCGGCCCCCGGCATTCGTCCCTCCCGTACCTTACGTTGACGTAAACGTAAGGTACGTGACCAAGCCTGTCAAGCCCCTGCGTGTGGCTACGCCGAAAGCGGAGGGGGCGGACGATCCGCCCCCTGCTCAGCCTGTCATTTCAGCCACTTGTCGAAGACCGCCTGGTACTCGCCGATGGCGACGGCGCGGTGCAGCCACTGGTCGACGAACTGCTTCAGCACCATGTCGCGCGGCATCAGGAACGCCTTCTCGGAGAAGTCGAAGGGCTGGTCCGGGTGCACGGCGCACAGTTCGGGGTGCAGCTTCTGCTGCAGGCGCGTCTCCACCGCGTCGGTGATCATCAGGTCGGCCTTGCCGGCGATGATCTGGTCGAAGATCGTCACGTTGTCGGGGTAGACGGTGATCTCCGCCTTGGTGACGTTGGCCTTGGCGAACTTCTCGTTGGTGCCGCCGGGGTTGACGATCAGCCGCACGCCGGGCTTGTCGATGTCCGCGACGGTCTGGAAGCGATCCTTGTTCTCGCACCGGGTGATCGGCGTCTTGCCGTCGCGCATCAGCGGCGAGGAGAACAGCGCCTTCTTCTGCCGCTCCAGCGTCACCGACACGCCGCCGACGCCGATGTCGTAGCGGTCGGATTCGAGGTCCTGCATCAGCGTCGGCCAGGAGGTCTTCACGAACTCCACCTTCACGCCCAGCGCCTTGCCCAGCGCGTTGGCGAGGTCGATGTCCATGCCCTCAAACTGCTGGGTCTGCGGGTTCAGGTAGGTGAAGGGCTTGTAGTCGCCGGTGGTGCCGACGCGCAGCGTGCCGGACGCCAGCACGGCGTCGAGCCGCGACGATTCGGCGGCCCTTGCTGCGGCGGGAACGGTGAACGCGAGCACGGCGCCAAGCGCCGCAGCCAGACTCCACGACCGAACGGACATGCGGATCCCTCCCTCAGGGGCGTTGTTGGTTGCCCCAAGGGTACGGCGCACACCGCTGGGTCAACACCCCTGACGTTCGTCATAGCCCTGACGAACGGGTGCGGCGCGGGCGCGCAGTGACAGCTTGCCACGTTCAGTTTCGCACACGCGAAGGCCACTTTGGTCCTACCAAAGACGCGACCGCCCATGCAGCGGACGCGCACCATCATCGAAGCCGGTATCCACAGGGCGGGTTAGGGACACCCCATGTCGTCGCGCAGCATTGTCGCGCTTGGCCTCGGGATCCTCCTCATGGTGCTGCTGGGCACCCTGACGGTGGGCATGGCGCTGGCGTTCTACGTCGCGGTCACCGTGTTCTTCGCGGTGCTCGTCGGCGTGCTGCTGCTGATCGCCCGGCACCGCGGCGACCACGACGGGCACCGGGCGTAGCGCGCATCACTCCTCCTGCAGCACCCGCACCCGCGCCGCCGCCGTGCGCGCCAGCAGGTGGGGGCGGTTCATGTCCTCCACCGAGGCGCCGGGGGCGAGGTAGTCGCCGGGGGTCACCGCGCGCACCAGATAGACCAGCCGAAAGCCGGGCTTCTCCTTCGACAGGTCCACCGCCGCCACGAAGCGGTCCTCACGATAGTCCACGTGCCGCGCCGGCGACAGCGCACCCAGCCACGTCAGGTCGCCGAGCTGCGCGCTGTCGGCCAGACGCACGTTCTCGATCTCCAGCCCGGCCGGCAGCGGGTCGACCACCATCGCCTGATGCTCCAGCGGGTCGGTCGATTCGCCCTCCAGGATCACCACCAGCACCTCGTTGTGCTCGACCGCGGCGAGGTCCACCGGCGTGCCTTCCATGTCGAAGACCTTGCGGGTGATCTTCAGCGACTGCTCCTCGGCCGGCAGCGGCGTCGCGGGCACGCCGGCCACGGTCAGCGTCTGACGCAGCGGCTCGGCGCCGGCGTTCTTCACCGACGGCGGGCTGGCGGCGTCGAGGCGCTGGGTGAACGGCTTGTTGCCCTCCGCCGACTGATCGCCGACCACCAGCTTCACCGGGCCGGAGCGCTCGGCCAGCGCGCGGGACGCCAGCAGCAGCCACGCCTGCTCCTGCGCCGAGGGCACCGACAGCGTGGCGTAGGCCTTGGCGAGGCGGTCGGCGGCGGCGATGATGCGGTCGCGCTCGATGCCGGCCTCGGCCATCAGCGCCACCACGCCGGCCTGGTCGCGCACCACCGAGCCGTAATCGCGCAGGCTCGCCGGCACCACGCGGGCACCGCCGGACAGCTTGTCGAACGCCTCCCCCGCCCGCTTGGCGTCGCCGAGGTGGGCGAGCGCGGTGGCGACCTGGGCGCGGGCGAAGTCGGTCTGCAGCTTGTTCCAGTAGGTCTCCTGGAAATGCTGGGCGGCGGCCGTGTCCACCGCCTTGGCGCGGGCCAGAACGTAGAGCGCGTAGGCGCGGCCCGGCAACTCGTCGATGTCGAACCACGAGTTGTCGACCAGGCCGCGCAGCCACTCCATGCCCTTGCGGTACGGCGCGTCGGGCACGCGGTAGCCCGCGGCACGGGCGCGGCCCAGCACATCCACGGCGTAAGGGGTCAGCCACGGGTCGGCGTCGCCCTTCGGCGACCACAGCGCGAAGGCGCCGTCGGCGCGCTGCATGGTCAGCAGCCGGTCGAGCGAGCGCTGCACGCGCGCCTTCACCCGCTCCTCGGTGGACAGGCCGAGCGACACCGCGAGGTCGCCGCCGGACAACAGCGGCAGCACGCGGCTGGCCGCCTGCTCGGCCGAGCCGTAGGGGTGGCGGTCGAGCGTCGCCAGCAGGCCCGGCGCGTCGAAGTCCGGCAGCGTGGTCAGCGACAGCGCCTGCACCACCGTCTCCGGCCGCAGCCCGGCCGCGAGATCGGCCGGCACCGGCACCGCCTGCCCCGGCGCCAGGGTGGCCACCTGCCGGCGGACCACCATCGGCGCGGCCGGGCGCACCATCACCTCCCAGCTGCGGCTATAAGCCCACCCGTTCGGGCCGGACACCTCCAGCGTCACCGTGCCGGTGCCGGCAGTGGTGCCGGTCAGCACGCGGCCGACGCTGGCGCGCTTGCCGCGGGCGAGATTCGGCACCTCGACCGCACCGTCCTCCAGCGCCAGCGCGCCGGAGGCCTTCAGCGTGATCGCGTAGGCCCCGGCGGCGCCGTCCAGGTTGTCGAGCGTGGCGAGCACCTGCGCCTTGTCCCCCGGCGCCAGGAAGCGCGGCAGCGCCAGATCGGCGACCACCCTGTCGCGCACCACCATGGTGGTGTCGGAGTGGCCGAGCCTGCCCTCGCTCCACGCCACCGCCATCAGGCGGACGCGGCCCTGGAAGTCCGGCAGTTCCAGCGGCACCGCCACCTTGCCGCCCTGCCCCACCGGCAGGATGCCGGAGAACAGCGAGACGACGCGCGACGTGCGCTGCGGCAGCGCGCCCACCTGCCGCACCCGGCGCGGCACCGGGCGCTCGGCGGCGCGCTCCGGCTCCGGACCGATCAGACGGCCGTAGACGTCGCGCAGCTCCACGCCCAGGTGGCGCTTGCCCAGGTAATAGTCGTTGGGATCGGGCGCCCAGAAATCGGTCACCTGCAGCACCGAGTCATCGACGGCGGCGAGCGTGACGAAGGCCGGCTTGCCCTCCTCGGCGCCCGTGACCGTCACCTCGGCGGTGACGGTACGGCGCGGCTCCGCCTCGGCGGGCGCGGAGACCTCGACGTCCAGCATGCGCGCCGCCGGGTCGACCGGCAGCCACGCCGAGCCGATGGCGCGGCGCGGCGCGCCCTTCAGCTGCGGGTCGGGCATGGCGAAGGCGGTGGCCACCACGTAGACGCCACCGGTCCAGCCGCCGTCCACCGGGATCTGCAGGAAGGCGCCCTCCGGCCCGACCTCGCGGGTCAACGCCTGATGCACCCTGCGGTCGGCGACGGCGACCAGCACCTGGCTCTTGTACGGCGGCTTGACGTAGACCCAGGCGGTGTCGCCGCCCTTGTAGCTGGGCAGCATGGCCGTCACCTCGACCTTGTCGGGGCGGTCGGCGGCGGTCGGGGTCATCCACCAGCCGGCGGCGAAGCGCACGCTGGTCGCCACGCCGGACGCGCGGTCCGACACCTCCAGCCGGTAGCGGCCGGCGCCCACCGGCTCCTCCACCGCGGCCGGCTTGGCGGCGGTGGGCGACAGGGTGCCGCCGGTGACGCGCTTGTCCTTGACCTGGACCTTGTAGTCCCAGCGGCCGTTCGCCTCGTACCAGACGTACTCGTACTCCTCCTCGTACATCTCGTAGGCGAGGTCGGACTTGTCGATCGGCGCGCCGTCCGGGCCGACGGCGACCACGTCGAAGCCGGCCGTCGCCCCCTCCGGCACGCCGTCGCCGTCGAAGCGCGGCTTGACGCCGATGGCGAAGGGCTGGTGGCGCACCGGCAGCACCAGTTCGCGGCTGACCGGCCGGCCGCCGATGTCGAAGATGCTGGCGCGCAGCACCGCCTCCAGCGGGCGGGTGTTCTCCGGCTTGCGCTCCAGCTTCACCTCCGCCTCGGCCTTGCCGGCGTCATCGGTGGTGAAGCCCGGCAGGTCAGCGCGCTGCGGCTGCACCTCCTCCTGAGCGAGGCCGAAGCGGTAGCCGGCCTGCTCCGGGTACGGGTTGCGGGCGGCGCGCAGGGTCAGCGACAGCTCGCCCGGCAGATCGGCGGCGGGGGCGCCGAACAGGTAGTGCGCGTCGATGGCCAGCCTGGCGGTATCGCCGGGGGCGAGCCGCTTCGCCGCGGCGGTCATGCCGAACTCCAGTCGCGGCGGCACGAAGTCGTCCACCAGCAGGTCGATGCGGCCGATGGCCGGGCCGTCCGGCTCGGCGTGGGCGGTGAGGCTCCAGGTGCCGGGGAAGGCGCTGGACGGCAGATCGACCCGCGCCGCGTAACCGCCGGCGCCGGAGTCGGTCAGCGTGCGCCGCTCGACCTCGAAGCCGTCGGGGCGCAGGACCTTCAGCGTCAGCGGCTTGCCCGCCACGGCGTTGACGCCGGCATCGCGCAGCAGCACGGCAAGGTTCACCGCCTCGCCCGGGCGGTAGATGCCGCGCTCGGCGTACAGGAAGGCGTCCAGCGGCCCCGGCGCGGCGCGCCCGCCGGGCACGCGGTCGGACACGTCGAAGCCCGGCACCGACAGGTCGAGGAAGCCGACGTCGGCGCCGCGCTCGGCGAAGACCGCCTGCGGCGCCTCGTTGCCGGTGCGCTTCAGCGCCGCCGCGTCGATGCGGGCGATGCCGTCGGCGCCGGTGGTGACCTTGCCCAGCTCCGCGTTGTTGCGCGCCAGCAGGCGCAGCGACACGCCGCCAGCCGGCTCCGCCTTCGACAGGCTGCGCGCGAAGACCAGCAGCCCGTCGTCGCCAAGGATGGTGTTGAGGCCGAGATCGGACACCACGAACCACTGCGTCGCCTTCGAGGCCCAGCCGTCGCGCGCCCCGTCAGCGCCGGCCACGGCGACGTAGACGCCGGGTTCCAGCGCGCCGAGCACGGCGTCGATCGGGAAGGCGGTGACCACCGGCGCGTTACGCGCCGACTGCACCGCCATCTCACCCTTCCAGACCTCCTGCGCCGCCTTGTCGAGCATGACGCCGACGTCGTAGTCGGTGAGCTGCTGGTTGATGCGGCCGAAGTAGAATTGCTCGACCACCGCGCGGTCGGTCAGGCGCAGCACCTGCAGGCGCGCGCGCTCGACGTTGATGGTGCGCAGCGGCAGCCCTTCCGAGCCGACCCGCGGCAGGATGTAGCCGGCACCGCGGAAGGCGAGGCTCGGCTTGCGGTTCGGCACCTCGATCAGGCGTTGCTCGGTGGCGGCCAGCGAGCGCTCGCCGGCCGACGGCAGGCCGGCGCGCAGCGTGACGTCGTACATCTGCCCGTGCTGCAGGCCCTCGACGCACAGCGTCTTGTCGCGCGGCACCACGTTGCCTTCGACGCGCGGCTGCACCTCGACGTAGGCGCGGTAATCGATGGCGCGCGACTTCTCCAGCGGCTCGGTGAAGGTGAAGCAGACCTGCGGCGCGTCACGCTCGGCCAGCACCTCGCTGCCGCTCACCTGGAAACCGACGGGGGCCGGCGGCTCGACGGGCGGGGCCTGCGGCGGCGCGGTCTCGGCGGCGAGCGCCGGCACGGCCGCACCGGCGACGAGGATGGCAAGGACACGCGCCAAGGCACGCTGCATGACCGGAGACCCTTGGAAGAAGAGGACGCGCCGGAGTGGAGTACCCCGCACGGTTCGGCGGCGGAGTATGCCGAACTGGCAGGGCGGTTTCCAGCGGCGCCTTCAGCCGCGGCGGCGCGATCCGGGGCATGCGTCCGCTGGCTCGCGCCGCCGCGCTCCGCTACCCTGCTTCTCGCGCCTGACGATCAACGCGGGACGGAGACACGCATGTGAGTGGCATCGAACGCTGGATCGACCCGCGGCATCTCCACCCCGACTCCATGGAACGCATGGCGTCGTCGTTCGCCGGGGATCCGCTGAACACCATCTGGCTCGACGATTTCCTGATGCCGGAGCCGTTCGCCAACCTTCAGCGCGTGTTCGCCACCGAAGGCGCGTTTGAACAGGTCCACCGCCTCTACGAACGGGCGGCGGACGGTCGCGCCAGGGACGTCACCCCCGAGGAATGGCGTGACGCCGAGCCCGGCCGGCGATTCCACGACGAGATGAGGTTCGCCGGCCCCAAGCCCGAGCACCGCCTGAGCCCCGGCATGGTCACCCACGTCCGGTTCCGGATGTTCCTGCAATCGGCGGCCCATCTGGCGTTCCTGCACCGGCTGACCGGGCTGTGCGCCGGCGTGGCGCCGTTCAGTCTGCTGCGGATCACCCGGTACGGCCAGCGCCTCGACCGGCACAACGACTTCAACCACGGCCGCACCCTGTGCAGCGTCCTGTACTTCGGGACGGGCTGGCAGCCGACGTTCGGCGGCCGGCTCCGCCAGTACGAGGGGGATGCGCTGGTGCGGGCGCTCGATCCCCTGCCGAACCGGCTGGTCCTGTTCCGCCCGACCCTCGAACAGCACGACGTCGAGCCCCTGGGCCCCGCCGCCGCCCATTGGGAGCGCTGGGCGATGACCACATGGTACGCGCCGCCCGGACGCGTGCCGGGCGGGGGGTAGGACCGTCTATGCGAACCGCGTCTTCAGCCGCTCCACCGCCGCGTCCAGCACCTCGTCCTTCTTCGAGAAGCAGAAGCGGATGACGGTGGTGGGCGCGTTCTCGACGTAGAAGGCGCTGACCGGAATCGCCGTCACCCCGGCCTCCGCGGTCAGCCAGCGGCAGAACGCCTGATCGTCGCCCTCGAAGCCGGTGGAGGCGATGTCCACGGTCAGGAAGTAGGTCCCGGCGCTCGGCATCACCGTCAGCCCGGCCTCCCGCAGCCCCGCCGCCAGCCGGTCGCGCTTGGCCTGCATGGAGGCCGCCAGCCCGGTGAAGTACGCGTCCTCCTTGCCCAGCCCGTAGGCCACCGCGGCCTGGAGGTTCGGCGGCGTGGTGAAGGTGATGTACTGGTGCGCCTTGGCCACCGGCTGCAGCAGGTGCGGTGCGCCGGTGATGTAGCCGACCTTCCAGCCGGTCAGCGAGAAGGTCTTGCCGGCCGAGCCGATCTTCAGGCAGCGCTCCCGCATGCCCGGCAGCGTCATCAGCGGGATGTGCCCGCGGCCGTCGAAGACCAGATGCTCGTACACCTCGTCGCACACCGCGAAGGCGTCGAAACGCTGCACGAACTCGGCCAGCAGCTCCAGTTCGGCACGGCTGAACACCTTGGCGGCGGGGTTCAGCGGATCGTTGATGAGGACCAGCTTGGTCTTGTCGGAGAACGCCGCCTCAAGGTCGGCGCGGGTGAAGCTCCAGTCCGGCGCCTTGAGGTTGACGTAGCGCGGCACGCCGCCGGCCAGCCGCACGATCGGCAGGTAGCTGTCGTACATCGGCTCGAACAGCACCACCTCGTCGCCCGGGTTGATGAGGCCGAGCAGGCTGGCGGTCAGCGCCTCGGTGGCGCCGGAGGTGACCATGGTCTCGGTCCGCCAGTCCACGTCCAGGCCGTAGAAGCGCTTCGCGTGGCTGGCGAGCGCCTGCCGCAGGTCCGGCGTGCCCATCATCGAGGGGTACTGGTTCCAGCCCTCCAGGATCGCCCTGGACGCCGCCTCCAGCACGTCGGCGGGGCCGCGCTCGTCGGGGAAGCCCTGGCCCAGGTTGATGGCGCCATGCTCCTCCGAGAGGCGCGACATCACCTCGAAGATGGTGGTCCCATAGCCCGACAGGATCGCGTTGCCAGCCTTCACCGCTCTCATCTCCTCTCAACCGGAGAGGGGAGGATGGCAGCGTAGAGCCGGGAAAGTCCAGCCGCTCAGCGCTTGCGGAAGCGTTGGCGCAGCTTCTCGAAAGGATAGAGTGCGCGCGGCCAGCGGCGCTTGGCGCGGACGAACAGGCGGCGCGCATCGGCCGAGTTGCGCAGCAGCAGCATGCCGCCCAGCGCGATCACCGGAATGCCGCCCGGCCCGGGCAGCGGCGCGATCAGCACGCCCAGCGCGATGATCGTCCAGCCCATGCCGATCAGCATCAGCTGACGGACACGGTCGTACGACAATGTGGCGGTCTTGGCGGCGTGGTGACGGTCCATGGCGGCCCCGATGTCTCCCTGCGCGGTCACTGCCCAGGCATATGGGAGCGCGCGGGAGCGGCGAACACCCTCCCCGTCAGTGCAGGGTCGGCGAGGCCGGCATCCAGCGCAGCCCGTCGAGGCGGAACAGCACCTCGTTCACCTCGGCCGGTTCGGGCTGCCAGCCGAACTCGCGGGCGAGCTGGTCGCGCGCGGCGTCGGCGCGCATGGCGGCGTCCAGGCAACCGGGCTGGATCGGCGACACGCAACGGCGGTCGGCGGTGCTCTCCAGCATCAGGCGGATCATACGGTCGCGCTTGGAGCCGTCGACGAAGCCCGAGGCGTCGAAATACAGCTTGGTGAACTCGACCTCGGCGAGGCGCGGCTCTCCACCCTCCTCCGCGACCAGCACGGCCGCGACGAGGTTCACGCAGCGTCCGGCGAAATCCGGGATTGGTGCCACGCCGTCGTCCGCGCGGTCGAACGCATGGCTCGGCAACTCGACGAGCCGCCCGGATGTCTCCCGTACGAGGTAACGGCGCCACACGGACATGACCGCCTCCCGACTGGTTTCCCCAATCCCTAGGGGAAAGCCTACAGCATTCCGCGCACGATGGGAAACAGGCAGAGGTTCGTAGGCGAAACCGCATTTGCCGCGAATGCCGGACGAACCGTTGATCCGTCAATTCCTGGAAACGCCGCCCGACTGTGGCCCGGCTCACATCGGCGCCGGGCGCGGGTCGGTAGGGTCCTGTCATCGACAACGCGCCGGACGCGACAGAGCGCCGGCCCCCTTACAGGAGACCGACCATGATCCGCACTTCCCTGCTCGCCGGCTTCGCCTCGCTCGCGCTGCTGTCCGCCCCGGCCATGGCGCAGAACGTCGCCAACGTCTCGAACACCGCCGCCGGCATCGGCAACAGCGCCGAGCAAAGCGCGCTGGTCATGCAGAAGGGCAAGGGCATGTTCGCCGGCCCGAACGCGGCGAGCGTGTCGAACACCGCGGCCGGCATCGGCAACCACGCCGCCCAGGCGGCCACCGTGAAGCAGCGCTCCAGCGGGCTGTTCTCCGGCGGCTCGACGGCGACGGTCGGCAACACCGCCGCCGGCATCGGCAACCACGCCCACCAGGGTGCGCTGGTCATGCAGAGCAGCAAGGGCAAGTTCGCGCCGTCGAACGCCGCCAACGTGCAAAACCTCTCCGCCGGCATCGGCAACTTCGCCGGCCAGGGCGCCCTGGTGAAGCAGCGCTGAACGAACCCCTGAAACGGAACCGGCCGGAAGCGATCCGCTTCCGGCCGGCGTTCGTCGTTACTCCGCGGCCAGCGCCGGCTCGGACGCGGGCGTCCAGCGCAGCACCGGCTTGCGGGCCGCCGCCGTCTCGTCCAGGCGGCGGCGCGGGGTGAGCCGCGGGGCGCCCTGGAAGTAGGCGACGTCGCCCTCCTTCGCCCGCTCAGCCAAGGACTTCAGCGCCAGGATGAACTGATCGAGACCGGCCTTGGACTCGGTCTCGGTCGGCTCGATCAGCAGGGCGCCGTGCACCACCAGCGGGAAGTACATGGTCATCGGGTGGAAGCCCTCGTCGATCAGCGCCTTGGCGATGTCGAGCGTGGTCACCCCGGTGCCCTTCAGGAAGCGGTCGTCGAACAGGCACTCGTGCATGCACGGCCCCTCGAACGACGCGCTGAGCGTGTCCTGCAGACGCGCCATCACGTAGTTGGCGTTCAGCACCGCGTCGCCCGCCGCCTGCCACAGCCCGTCCGCACCATGGCTGAGGATGTAGGACAGCGCCCGGACGAACATGCCCATCTGGCCGTGGAAGGCCTTCATGCGGCCGACCTCGGTGCCCTGCCCCCCATTTTCAACCTGGGCGCCTTCCACCAGACGGAAGCCGTTCGCGTCGTGCACCACGTAGGGCACCGGCACGAAGGGCGCCAGCGCCTCCGAGAACACCACCGGCCCCGACCCCGGCCCGCCGCCGCCGTGCGGCGTGGAGAAGGTCTTGTGCAGGTTGATGTGCATGGCGTCGATGCCGAGGTCGGCGGGTTTCACCCGGCCGACGATGGCGTTGAAGTTGGCGCCGTCGCAGTAGAAGTAGCCGCCGGCCCCGTGGATGGCGTCGGCGATGGCGCGAATGTCGCGCTCGAACAGGCCGCAGGTGTTGGGGTTGGTCAGCATGATGCCGGCCACGTCCGGCCCCAGCTTGGCCTCCATCGCCGCCAGATCGACCCGCCCGTCCGGCCCGGCCGGGATCGGATCGACCGAGAAGCCCAGCGCCGCCGCGGTCGCCGGGTTGGTGCCGTGCGCGCTCTCCGGCACCAGCACGCGGGTGCGGCCGGCCTCGCCGCGGTGCTCCAGCGCGGCGCGGATCGCCATCATGCCGGCCATCTCGCCGTGCGCGCCGGCCGCCGGGGCCAGCGTCACCGCCGGCATGCCGGTCAGCGTCTTCAGCCAGTGCGCCAGCGCGTCCATCAGCTCCAGGGCGCCCTGCACGGTGCTGACGGGCTGGAGCGGGTGCACGTCGCCGAAGCCCGGCAGCCGCGCCATCTTCTCGTTGAGGCGCGGGTTGTGCTTCATGGTGCAGGAGCCGAGCGGGTACAGCCCGGTGTCGATGGAATAGTTCTTCTGCGACAGCCGCGTGTAGTGGCGGACCACCTGCGGCTCCGACAGGCCCGGCAGGCCGACGCGCCCGCGCGGCTTGACGGCGCCGAGGCGGAGCGGCGTGGCCGGCACCGCGGGCAGGTCGACGCCGGACATGCCGGGGCTGTCCTGCTCGAAGATCAGCGCCTCCTCGATCTGCAGGCCGCGGTTGCCGGTGACGGTCTCCGGGACGGCGCTGTCGGCGCCGGCCGGGGTGGAGGGGCGTCCCTGGGAATTCATCGTCATCACAGCACCTCGGAGAGCGCCTTGGTCAGCGCATCCATGTCGGACTCGGTGGTGGTCTCGGTGGCGGCGAGGATCAGGTGATCCTCCAGCTGGCCCGCAAAGAGGCGCGAGGCCGGAACGCCGGCGAGGATGCGGCGCTTGGCCAGTTCCTCCACCACCTCGGCCGCGGCGCGCGGCAGGGTCACCGTGAACTCGTTGAAGAAGCTGTCGTTCACCACCGACACGCCCTTCACCCCCGACAGCCGGTCGGCGAGTTGCACCGCCTTGGCGTGGTTGATCCTCGCCAGACGCGTGAAGCCCTCCTCGCCCAGCAGGCTGAGGTGGATGGAGAAGGCCAGCGCGCACAGGCCGGCGTTGGTGCAGATGTTCGAGGTCGCCTTCTCGCGGCGGATGTGCTGCTCGCGCGTCGACAGCGTCAGCACGAAGCCGCGGCGGCCGTCGGCGTCCACCGTCTGGCCGCACAGGCGGCCGGGCATCTGGCGGACGTACTTCTCCTTGACCGCGAACAGGCCGACGTACGGCCCGCCGAAGTTCAGCGCGTTGCCCAGCGACTGGCCCTCGGCCGCGACGATGTCGGCGCCCATCTCGCCCGGCGGGGTGAGCAGGCCGAGCGACACCGCCTCGGTCACCACGACGATCAGCAGGGCGCCCTTGGCCTGGCACTGCTGGGCGAGCGTGGTGTAGTCGCGCACCTGGCCGAACACGTCCGGGTTCTGCACGACGATGCAGGCGGTGTCGGCGTCCACCAGCGCCACCAGGTCCTCGCCGCCCTTCGGCGCGGGGGGCAGCGCCACCGCCTCGAAGCCGATAAAGTGGGCGTCGGTGGTGGTGACGTCGCGGTAATGCGGGTGCAGGCCGCCCGAGAGGATCGCCTTCTTCCGCCGGGTCAGGCGGTTGGCCATCATGACGGCCTCGGCGCACGCGGTGGCGCCGTCGTACATGGAGGCGTTGGCGACGTCCATGCCGGTCAGCAGCGACACCTGGGTCTGGAACTCGAACAGGACCTGCAGCGTGCCCTGGCTGATTTCCGGCTGGTACGGCGTGTAGGCGGTGAGGAACTCGCCGCGCTGGACCATGTAGTCCACGGTGGCCGGGATGTGGTGCCGGTAGGCACCGCAGCCGACGAAGCTCGGCACGCTGCCGGCCGCGATGTTCTTCGCCGCCATCGCGGCGAGCTGGCGTTCGACCTCCAGCTCGCCGGCGAAGCCCGGCAGCCCCTCGACGGGGCCGGAGCGGCGGGCCGCCGGCGGCACGTCGCGGAACAGCTCGTCCACCGACGACGCGCCGATGGCCGCGAGCATGGCGTGCCGGTCGGCCTCGGTGAGGGGCAGGTAACGCATCAGTGCAGACCCTCCACGAAGTCCTTGTAGGCCGCTTCGTCCATCAGGCCGTCCAGCTCGGCCGGGTTGGCGAGCGTCATCCTGAAGAACCAGCCGTCGCCCTCGGCACCGGTGTTGACCTTGGCCGGCTCGCCCTCCAGGTCGGCGTTCACCTCGGTGACGGTGCCCGAGGCGGGCGCGAAGACCTCGCTGGCGGCCTTGACGGACTCGACGACCGCAGCCTCCTTGCCCTGGGTCAGTTCACGGCCGACCTCCGGCAACTCGACGAAGACCACGTCGCCGAGCTGGCTCTGCGCGTAGTCGGAAATGCCCACCGTGGCGACGTCGCCCTCGACGCGGACCCACTCGTGATCCTTGGTGTACTTGACGGTCATGGATGCCCCCTGTTGGTCGTGCCCAGTTTTATCCGTATTCATGGTGCGGGCGATCAGCCCCGGTAATAGCGTTGAGGAACGAACGGCATGGCCGCGACCCGGGCGGCCAGCGGCTTGCCGCGGACCATCAGCGCCAGCGGCGAGCCCTCGGCCGCCCGGCCGATGCCGACGTAGCCCATGGCGACCGGGCCGTTCACCGTCGGGCCGAAGCCGCCGCTGGTGATCTCGCCCAGCCGGTTGCCGGCCTCGTCGGCGATCTCCGTGTGCTCGCGCGCCGGGGCGCGGCCGTCCGGACGGATGCCGACCCGCCGGCGCTGGGCTCCGGTCTTGAGCTGGCCGAGGATGACCTCGGCGCCGAGGAACCCGCCTTCCTCGCGGCGGCGCTTGGACAGCGCCCACTCCAGCGCCGCCTCGACCGGCGTCGTCGTCTCGTCGATGTCGTGGCCGTACAGGCACAGCCCGGCCTCCAGGCGCAGCGAATCGCGGGCGCCCAGGCCGATGGCCTCGACTTCGGCTTCCGCCAGCAGGGCGCGGGCGATCGTCTCGGCGTCCGCGCACGCGCAGGAGATCTCGTAACCGTCCTCGCCGGTGTAGCCGGAGCGGGTGATCAGCACCGGGATGCCATTGAAGGTGGCCGGCAGCAGCGTCATGAACTTCATGGTCGCCGCCTCGGGAACGAAGCGCGCCAGCACGCCGGCCGCGTCCGGCCCCTGCAGCGCCATCAGCGCGGCGTCGGGCAGCGGCTCCACCTCCGCCTTGCCCTTCAGGCGCTCGCGCAGGTGGGCGATGTCGTGCTCCTTGCGGGCGGCGTTGACCACCAGGAACAGATGGTCGCCGGCATTGGTGACCATCAGGTCGTCCAGGATGCCGCCGGTCTCGCTGGTGAACAGGGTGTAGCGCATGCGGCCGCGGCCAAGGCCCTTGATGTCGCCGGGCACCAGCGACTCCAGCGCCGCCGCGGGGTCGTCGCCGGTCAGGCGCACCTGCCCCATGTGCGACACGTCGAACAGGCCCGCCTTCGCGCGGGTGTGCAGGTGCTCCTTGAGGATGCCCGCGGGGTACTGCACCGGCATGTCGTAGCCGGCGAACGGCACCATGCGCGCGCCCAGCTCGACGTGCAGGGCGTGCAAGGGCGTCTTCAACAGGTTTTCAGGCGAATCGGTCACGCGCGTCCTCCGACAGTGGTTCACACCGCGCGGATGCGCGGTGTGCCAGCCCCCTCTGTCGTGGACCTGAGAGATTCACCGGCCGGGCACAAGCCCGGAAACCGGTTTACTCCTTCGGTGAGACGCCCTGCCCAACGGCGGGGCGCCTGCTTTCCAGAGTGCCTTTCCCTGCGGTCCGTTTGCCTGAGAGTTTCCGGGGGCGGTTGCTCCTTCGGCGCCGCCTGCCGGAGCCGTCTTCCTTTATGGAGAAGGCTCCGCGGCGGTCTCTCCCGCGAGGGGTCGTCGGCGTGTGCGGCTAACCTACCGGCTCGCTCCGGATTGTCAATCCGCGCGAACGGCCGTAGGCCGCACCGCTCAGCGCTTGATCTGCGCGAGGTTGAAGTTGAGCTGCTCCGGCGTCAGCTGGAAGCCGACCAGCACGCGCCAGCTCTTGGCGTTGGCGTCCTTGGGCAGCGGGATCTTCGGCGCCAGCTCCTCCTTGGTGACGACTCGCGTCTGCCCCTTGGGGAACGCGACGGAGGTCTCGAACTCCGCCTTGCTGGCCGGGTTCTCCTCGTCCGGGCGGGCGACCGCCACGAAGTAGCGGTAGGTCGCCTGGTCGCCCTGCATGGCCGGGCCGCGCTCGGCCAGCACGAAGAGGTTCAGGTTGATGGTGACGCCGTCGCTGCCGTACTCGCAGTTGCCGCTGTAGTCGGTGATCGCGGCGCGCGAGGTGACGTCGGTCATGTCCTTGCCGCCGGCGCGGAACTGAGTCACCTCCTGAAGTTCGCGCACGATGCCGATCTTCGGGCACGCCAGCGCCGCGGTCGCCGGATTGGCCGGCTGCCCGCCGCCGAACATCGAGCAGCCGGACAGCGCCAGAATGCCAAGCGCCAGCAGGCTTTTCCGGACGGGGGTTCCTATATTACGGTCGCGGCGGTCCATAGGTCTGGCCTGTTCTCGGTTGGATCGTGTGGCGCCGCACTGTAGAGAACCCGCCGCACCCGCACAAGGCGGCGCACCGCTCTTGAGGACCCCTGAGGACGTATGACTGCCAAGCCCCCGCTGACCATCCTGCTCGCCGCGCCACGCGGCTTCTGCGCCGGCGTCGACCGGGCGATCCAGATCGTCGAGGTGGCGCTGGAGCGCTACGGCGCGCCGGTCTACGTGCGGCACGAGATCGTGCACAACCGCTTCGTGGTCGAGAGCCTGGAGGCCCTGGGGGCCATCTTCGTCGATGAGCTGGACGAGGTGCCGGACGGCGTGCCGGTGGTGTTCTCGGCGCACGGCGTGCCCAAGGCGGTGCCGGCGGAGGCCGAGCGGCGCGGCCTGTTCTACCTGGATGCCACCTGCCCGCTGGTCAGCAAGGTCCACCGCGCGGCCGAGCGCCACCACGTCGAGGGCCGCCAGGTCGTCCTGATCGGCCACGCCGGCCACCCGGAGGTGGTCGGCACCATGGGCCAGCTGCCCCCGGGCGCCGTGGTGCTGGTGGAGACGGTGGAGGACGTGGCGCGCATCGAGGTCGAGGACCCGGAGAACCTCGCCTTCGCCACCCAGACGACGCTGTCGGTGGACGAGACGGCGGGCATCCTCGCGGCGCTCCAGGCGCGCTTCCCGGCGATCTCCAGCCCGCGCAAGGAGGACATCTGCTACGCCACCACCAACCGCCAGCAGGCGGTGAAGGCCATCGCGCCCGGGGTGGACGCGGTGCTGGTGCTGGGCGCACCGAACTCGTCCAACTCCAAGCGGCTGGTCGAGGTGGCGAAGAACGCCGGCTGCCCCCGCGCGCAACTGGTGCAGCGGGCGGCCGACATCGACTGGACGGCGTTGAGCGACATCCGCCGCCTCGGCATCACCGCCGGCGCCTCGGCGCCCGAGGTGCTGGTCGAGGAGGTGATTGCCGCGGCGAAGGAGCGCTTCCAGGTGAGCGTGGAGCAGGTGCGGACGGCCACCGAGGACGTGGTGTTCAAGCTGCCCAAGGCGCTGACGGAAGAGGATGGCGCTTTCCGGAAGGCGGGGGTGGACGCATAATGCACGAGGGCGTGGCGTTCTAATTCCGCGTTCTAGCCGTTGACCGCCGCCGCGAATCCCGGTAAGCGGCTGGCCCATGGCCGTATACACCGAAGTCTCCGACGAGGAGCTGAGCGCGTTCGCCGCCCAGTACGACCTGGGCGCCGTGCTGTCGTGCAAGGGCATCGCCGAGGGGGTGGAGAACTCCAACTTCCTCCTCGTCACCGAGACCGGGCCGTACATCCTCACCCTCTACGAGAAGCGCACGAAGCGCGAGGACCTGCCGTTCTTCCTCGGCCTGATGGAGCACCTGTCGGAGCACGGGGTGGACTGCCCGCTGCCGGTGCACGCCCGCGACGGCGAGGCGCTGCACGAGCTGTGCGGCCGGCCGGCGGTGATCGTCACCTTCCTGAAGGGCATGTGGCCGCGCCGCATCCAGCCGCAGCACTGCGCGCAGCTGGGCGAGGCGCTGGCGCGCCTGCACCTCGCCGGAGCGGGGTTCGACATGACCCGCTCCAACGCGCTGTCGCTGGCCGGCTGGCAGGACCTGTTCGCCCGGTGCGCCGAACGTGCCGATGAGGTGCGCCCCGGCCTGCGCGACACGCTGGCGGCAGAGCTGGACGCGCTCGCCGCGCACTGGCCGAACGGGCTGCCCGGCGGCGTCATCCACGCCGACCTGTTCCCGGACAACGTGTTCTTCAGCGGCGAGCGGCTGTCCGGCCTGATCGACTTCTATTTCGCCTGCAACGACTTCCTGGCCTACGACATCGCCATCTGCATGAACGCGTGGTGCTTCGAGGCGGACGGGTCGTTCAACGCCACCAAGGCTCGGCAACTGCTGACCAACTACCAGCGCGTCCGGCCGCTGTCGGCCGAGGAGCTGAGCGCCCTGCCCTGGCTGTGCCGCGGCAGCGCGGTGCGCTTCCTGCTGACCCGGCTGTACGACTGGCTGAACCACCCGCCGGGCGCCTTCGTGCGGCCGAAGGACCCGCTGGAGTACCTGCGCAAGCTGCGTTTCCACCAGACGGTGCGAAGCGTCGGCGCCTACGCCCTGGACGATGGCGGCAGCTATGACATCTGAGGACAAGGCCGTCGACATCTTCACCGACGGTGCCTGCAGCGGCAACCCCGGCCCTGGCGGCTGGGGCGCCATCCTGCGCTTCGGCGCCGTGGAGAAGGAACTGTGCGGCGGCGAGGCCAACACCACCAACAACCGCATGGAACTGATGGCCGCCATCCAGGCGCTGGAAGCCCTCAAGCGGCCGGTGACGGTGCGGCTCTACACCGACAGCGAGTACGTGAAGAACGGCATCACCCAGTGGATCAAGGGCTGGAAAGCCCGCGGCTGGCTGACGGCCGACCGGAAGCCGGTGAAGAACGTCGACCTCTGGCAGCGCCTCGACGAGGCGGCGCAGCGCCACGAGATCGAATTCCACTGGGTGCGCGGCCACGCCGGCCACCCGGAGAACGAACGCGCCGACGAGCTGGCCCGGCGCGGACTGGCCGAATCGCGCGAGGAGCGCGGGCTGGGACGGGCCTAATTCCCTCCCCCGCCTCCGGCGGGGGAGGGTTAGGGTGGGGGCTACGCCCTCACGGCCTCAGAGCGTCTCCAGCACCGCCTCGGCGCTCGACACCTCGAACTTGCCGGGCTCCTCGACGGCGAGGTGGGTGACTTTGCCGTTCTCGGCGACCAGCACGAAGCGCTGGCCGCGCTTGCCCAGGCCGTAGCCCGAGCCGTCCATGGTCAGGCCCAGCGCCTCGGTGAAGGCGGCGTTGCCGTCGGGCAGCATGAACACCTTGCCCTCGACGCCGTTCTTCTCGCCCCAGGCGCGCATGACGAAGGGGTCGTTGACGGCGAGGCAGACGATCTCCTGCACGCCCTTGGCCTTGAGGGCCTCGGCCTGCTGCACGAAGCCCGGCAGGTGCTTGGCCGAGCAGGTCGGGGTGAAGGCGCCGGGAACCGAGAACACCACGACCTTCTTGCCCTTGAAGAAGTCGCCGGTGTTCAGCTCCTGCATGCCGTTGTCGGTCAGATGCTTCAGCGCGACGGACGGAACGGCGTCGCCGACGGAAATGGCCATGGTCTCTCTCCCTTTGGTTCGTTGGGCCAAGCACCCGTTGTACCGGCGGGGGCGGCACCCGGCAAGCGCAGCGCTTGCCACTTATTTTTTCGGGGCCGCCTTGTCGAACGCCTCGACCACCGCCGCCTCGCTCAGCAGTTCCGGCAGCGCCACGCCATCCGGTGCGCCGGGGCCGTAGACGATGTTGAACGGGATACCGTAGCGGCCATTCGCCGCCAGATAGGCGGTGATCCGCTCGTCCGGCCGGGTCCAGTCGGCGCGCATGGCGACGATGCCGCCGCCCTTGAGGCGCTTGGCGGTCTCGCCGCGGTTGATGACCAGCTTCTTGTTGGCCTGGCAGGTGATGCACCAGTCGGCGGTGACGTCGACGAACACCGTGCGGCCGGCCGCGACGTGGCTGCGGATCGCCGCCTCGTCGAAGCTCTCCCAGCGCGCCACCGCGTCCACCACGGGGGCGGCGTCGGCGCCGCGTCCGAACTGCGCCGGCACGACGAAGGAGGCGACGGTCAGCAGCACGGCCAGCGCCGCACCGCCCCATCCCACGGCCCCGCCGCGACCGCCGCCCACCCACAGCGCCGCCAGCAGCGCCAGCATCAGCCCGGCGACCACGGCGGCCACGGTGTCGCCGACCTGCACCGCCATGACGGTCAGCAGCCACACGCCGGTCAGCGCCAGCGCCGCGCCCATCACCCGGCGCAGCGTCAGCATCCAGCGCCCCGGCCGCGGCAGCAGCCGCGCGGCGCGCGGGAAGGCGGCGACCGCCAGATACGGCAGCGCCAGCCCGACGCCCAGCGCGGCGAAGACGGCGACGATCTCCAGCGCCCCGCGCGCCAGCGCGAAGCCCACGGCCGTGCCGAGGAACGGCGCCGAGCACGGCGTGGCGAGCAGCGTGGCGAAGGCCCCGGTGGCGAACGGTCCGGCCAGCCCGTGCCCCTCCTCCGGCCCGGCCAGCGCGTCGGCAATCCGGCGCGGCAGCGGAATCTCGAACAGGCCCCAGAGGTTGGCGGCGAACAACGTCACCAGCACCACCATGAAGACCAGGAACAGCGGCTGCTGGAACTGGATGCCCCAGCCCACCGCCGCGCCCGCCGCCTTCAGGCCGACCATGACGCCGGCCAGCAGCAGGAACGAGGCGACGATGCCCGCCGCCGAGGCCAGGAAGCCGGCGCGCACCGCGCGCGGCGGCGCCGCCGAGTGCTGGACGGCGTGCAGCAGCTTCAGCGACAGCACCGGCAGCACGCAGGGCATCAGGTTGAGGATCAGCCCGCCGAGCAGCGCCACGCCCAGCATGGCGAGCAGCGACGGCGCAACCCCGGCTGGCGCGCCGCCCACCGGCCCGGCGGCGACGGTGGCGCGCAACTCCGCGGCGCGGGCGCCGTCCACCAGGGTCAGCACCGCCGGCCGGCCGGTCAGGTCGGTGTCCTTCGGCGCGTCCGGCACCTGGAAGCGCAGCACCGCGGTGCGGCCGCCGTCCGACAGGCGCACGGTCGGCGCGGTGAGCGGCGCCGGAGGATCCAGCTCGACGAAGACGTCGGGCTTGGCGAAGGGCTCGCGGGCGGCGGCCTCGACCTCCAGCACAGTGCCCTGGGTGCGGACGGCGCGGATCTCCAGCCCTGCCGCGCGGCCGTCGCCGGGCACGGAATTCTCGGCGCGCGAGACGATGTTGGCCTCCGGCCCCGCCGTCGCCGGCCCGGCCGGCAGGCTCAGCGCCACGTCGACGCGCTGCGGCACGCAGATCTCCGAGCACACCAGCAGGTCGACGCCGGCCTTGAGGCCCAGCGGCTTGCCCGGCTCGGCCGGTACGGCGCGTACCGGGAAGGTGACCGCGCCCTCGTAGCCGACCGTCTCGATCCCCAGCGTCGTCGTGCGGTGCGGCACCGGGTAGCCGAAGCCGGCCTCCTTCAGGTTGGCCGAGCCCTCCCACTCCACGCGCGGCGGCAGGCCGGCATCGCCCGGCGAGCGCCAGTAGGTCTTCCAACCCTTGTCCAGGCGGACCTCCAGCGCCAGCGGCAGCGACTCACGCTCGCCCACCGCCTCCACCGCCGAGACCAGCCGCGCCTCCACCGGCCCGCCCTTGATCCAGGGACCGGCGGCGGCGAAAGCGTTGCCCGAAAGGACGAGGGCCAAGAGCATCGGAAGGACGGCAAGCTTTTTCATCGTCCGCACTGTTCTCATCTCAGTCCGCGACCACCGCGCGTCCGGTGGCGCAAATTTGGGTGACAGCCCGCGCCTCCTGCTGTCACACTTGCAATTCAGGCGGCGGCGGGGTCCCTGCACCCCGGGCGTTTCCGCCCAGGCCGAAGGATATCCGCGCATGCCGTACTCGACCAAGTCTTCCGGTTTCCTGAAGTCTTCCGAGTACCTCACCGGACAGCTTCTGATCGCCATGCCCGGCATGACGGATCCGCGCTTCCAGCGCACCGTGATCTACATGTGTGCGCACAACGAGGACGGCGCCATGGGGCTCGTCGTCAACAAGCTGTTCGGTTCGATCACGTTCCACGACCTGCTCGACCAGCTGGGCCTGGAGGATACCAAGCCCACGGTCAATTTGCCCGTGCATTATGGCGGACCTGTGGAATCCGGGCGCGGATTCGTCCTGCATTCGACCGATTACGTGCGCGAGGGCACGCTGGTGGTGGACGACGAGGTGGCGCTGACCGCCACCATCGACATCCTGCGCGCCATCGCCGAGAACCGCGGGCCGAAGCGCTCGTTCCTGCTGCTCGGCTACGCCGGCTGGGGGCCCGGGCAGCTCGACGCGGAGATCCAGGCCAACGGCTGGCTGAACGTGCCCTGCGACGAGGACCTGCTGTTCGACCCTGACCTGGAGGCGAAGTGGGAGCGCGCCATCGGCAAGCTGGGGGTGAGCGTGTCGATGCTGTCGGGCGAGGCCGGGCACGCGTGATGCGCGAACATCCGGTTGAATGCCATCGCGTGCGGGTGGTATCCTGCCGGGCGGGCGCTGCCGGAGAGACGCCATGGACCCCGAGATGAAGTCGCTTCTGACTGTCCTCCTCGACAAGGTCGAGCGGATCGAAGCGAACATGGCCACCAAGGACGACATTGCGCGCCTTGAGGATGAGCAGCGCTTGCTCCGGGAGGAGCAGCGCCAGATGAAAGACGAGCAGCGTCAGATGAAGGAGATGCTGAGCTTCGTTCGCCTGAAGGAAATCGGCCGGCTTGATGGGCGCATCGACCAGCTGGCACAGGACGTGGCGCTCGGCCGCAACCCCAACGCCGCCTGAGCGTCCCAGAAACAAAAAGGCCCGGTGCGCACAGACGCACCGGGCCTTTTTGTTGTGAACGGAACCGCTGTTAACGCGAGGCCACCGCCAGGGCGACGCCGCGGGCCTGCATGAATTCCTGGCAGCGTTCGACCACCCGGCTGCCGACGACGATCGCCCAGGCGCTCTGGAACCCGGCGGCCTCGTAACGCACCTCGACACGGCGGTCGGCCAGATTCAGCGTGTAGTGGCGGGAGGATTCCTGCGTCCAGATCGGCTTCTCGGTCATCGCTGCACCATAGGCTTTTGGAACGTTGTTGCCTACAGGGTGCCCGGAAGAGGTTAAACGTTGCTTAACTCGGCAATATCCGGAACGTTCGAATGGGAGTTATTGATACTTCCTAATCGCGCCACTCTTCGCGCAGCATGGCGTAGAGCACGTGGTCGCGCCACGTGCCGTCGATGCGCAGGTAGCCGCGGGCGTAGCCCTCATGGGTGAAGCCGACCTTTTCCAGCAGGCCGCGGCTCGCCTCGTTGGTCGGCAGGCAGGCGGCCTCGACGCGGTGCAGGCCGAGCTGGCCGAAGGCGAAATCCAGCACCAGACGCGTCGCTGCGGAGACGTAGCCGCGCCGCGCGTACGGCCTGCCGGCCCAGTAGCCGAGCGTCGCCATCTGCGCCACGCCGCGCCGCACGTTGGACAGACCGAGGCCGCCGACCATGGTGTCGGTCGGCCGGTCGAAGGCGAGGAAGCTGTAGCCCTCGTCGTCGCGCCACTCCTGCGCCTGCCGGCGCAGCCGGCGGGTGAAGGAGGAGCGGGTCAGCGCGTCGGCCGGCCACGTCGGCTCCCACGGCGTCAGGAAGGCGCGGGATTCGGCGCGCAGGTCGGCCCATTCGCGCCAGTCACGCGGCAGCGGCGGCCGGATGTAGCAGCGTGGCCCGTCGAGCCGCACCGCCGGCGGGCTGATGAGGCCGCTGCCGAGCAGGCGGATCATGACGGCGCGCCCTTACGCCAATAGCTATCAAGCCAATCTGGCCGCGATCCGCTCATACGCCTCCAGACGGTGCACGGGGCCGAGCGCCGCCACGGTCGGGCGGCACTGGCGCAGGCGGCGGGCGGCGCGGGTGATCGCATCCGCGTCCACGCCCTCGATGCGGGTGACGATCTCCTCCACCGGGATCGGCCGGCCGTAGACCAGGAGCTGCTGGCCGAGCTGCTCGCAGCGCGACATGGTGCTCTCCAGCGCCATCAGCGTGCCGGCCTTCATCTGGGCGCGGGCGCGGGCCAGCTCGTCCTCGCTGACGCCGTCGGCGACCTTGACGATCTCGTCGCAGACCACCGGGACCAGCTCCTCCACCTCGCCCTCGCCGGTGCCGGCGTAGACGCCGAACAGCCCGCCGTCGCGGTAGCCGCCGGTGAAGGTGTAGATGGAGTAGACGAGGCCGCGCTTCTCGCGGATCTCCTGGAACAGGCGGGACGACATGCCGCCGCCCAGCAGCGTCGACAGCACCGCGTGGGCGTAGAAGTCCGGATCGTGGATACCCACCCCGTCGAAGCCCAGCACGAGGTGCAGCTGCTCCAGGTCACGCTCCTCGCGAAAGTCGCCGCCTCGGTAGAGGGCGGGCTCCGGTTCGGGGTGCGTGGTGTTGGGCAGGTGGGCGAAGGCCTTCTCGGCCAGGGCGACGAAGGCGTCGTGCTCGATCCGCCCGGCGGCGGCCAGCACGGTGGCGGGGCCGGAGTAGTGCCGCCCCAGGTAGTCCACCAGCGCCGAGCGCGGCAGCCGCCCGACGATGTCCGCCGAGCCGAGCACCGGCCGCCCCAGTGCCTGCTCCGGGTAGGCGGTGGTCTGGAAGTGGTCGAAGATGATGTCGTCGGGCGTGTCGGCCGCCTGCCCGATCTCCTGCAGCACCACGGTGCGCTCGCGCGCCAGCTCGCCCTCGTCGAGCAGCGAGTGCTGGAGCATGTCGGCGATGATGTCCAGCGCCAGCCCGGCGTCCTCGTGCAGGACCTTGGCGTAGTAGGCGGTGTGCTCGCGCGTGGTGTAGGCGTTCAGCTGGCCGCCGACGTTCTCGATCTCCTCGGAGATGCGGAACGCCGTGCGGCGCTTGGTGCCCTTGAACAGCATGTGTTCGGCGAGGTGGGCGACGCCGTTGACGCTGGGCGCCTCGTTGCGCGTGCCGACGCCGACCCAGCAGCCGAGCGACACGGTCTGCACGTCCGGCATGGTGTCGGTGGCGACGCGCAGGCCGTTCGCCAGCGTGGTCACCCGCACCCGGCTCATGCCACCCCCTGGGCGGCGCGGGCGCGTTGGGTGACGAAGCCCTGCACCTGGGCGAGGTCGTTGGGCAGCACGCTCAACCGCTCCTCGCGCTCGTACAGGTCGCCGAGGCGCGGCGGCAGGGCGGGACGGCGGCCGGTGGCCTTCTCGACGGCATCGGGGAACTTGGCCGGGTGCGCGGTGGCCAGCACGACGACCGGACGACCGGGCGCGGTCCCGGCCGCGGCGGCCGAGGCGACGCCGACCGCGGTGTGCGGATCGACAGTGTAGCCGCCGTGGCGTCTCCAGGTGTCAGTGATGGTGGCCATGGTAGCGTCCTCGTCCACCCGGTGGCCGGCAAAGATCGCCAGGGCCTGGGCGAGCTGCGCGTCGGTGACGGCGAAGCGGCCCTCGGCGCGGAAGGTGCGCATGCAGGCCTCGACCGCCGCCCCGTCGCGGCCCAGCAGGTCGAACAGCAGGCGCTCGAAGTTGGACGAGATCTGGATGTCCATGCTGGGGCTTAAAGTAGGCGTGACGCCCTGCGCCGCCATCGTCCCGCTGGCGAAAAAGCGCGCCAGGATGTCGTTGGTGTTCGACCCGACGATCAGCTTGGCCGTAGGCAGCCCCATCGCCCGCGCGCCATAGGCGGCGTAGACGTTGCCGAAGTTCCCGGTGGGCACCACGAAGTCGATCTCGCGGTCCGGCGCGCCGAGCGCCGCCGCGGACGCGAAATAGTAGACGATCTGGGCCATGATGCGCGCCCAGTTGATGGAATTCACCGCCGACAGGTTCAGCTTGTCGCGGAAGGCGGTGTCGTTGAACATCGCCTTCACGAGGTCCTGGCAGTCGTCGAAGCTGCCTTCCAGCGCGATGTTGTGGACGTTGGAGGACAGCACGCTGGTCATCTGCCGGCGCTGCACCTCGGACGTGCGGCCCTTCGGGTGCAGGATGAAGATGTCCACGTTGTGGCGGTCGCGGCACGCCTCGATGGCGGCGGAGCCGGTGTCGCCCGAGGTGGCGCCGACGATGGTCACGCGCTCGCCGCGCCTTTCCAGCACGTGGTCGAACAGGCGGCCGAGCAGCTGCAGCGCCACGTCCTTGAAGGCCAGGGTGGGCCCGTGGAACAGCTCCAGCACCCAGGTGCGCTGGTCGAGCTGCACCAGCGGCGTCACCGCGTCGTGGTCGAAGGTGGCGTAGGCGTCCCGCACCAGGGCGCGGAAGTCGCTCTCGGAGATCGCGCCGCCGAGGAACGGCAGCATGACGCGCACCGCCACCTCGCTGTAGGGCAGGCCGCGCAGCGCGCGGATGTCGTCGGCGGTGAACTGCGGCCAGGTCTCCGGCACGTACAGGCCGCCGTCGCGGGCGAGCCCGGTCAGAAGGACGTCCTCGAAACCCAGGGCCGGGGCCGCGCCCCGCGTGCTGATGTAGCGCACCGCGATCACTCTCGCTGGACAGGAAAGGCGGCAAAAGTAGCGGCAGGCGCGGGTTTTCCGCAAGCGGCAGCGTACGGGGTGCCGTGGTTTGTCCCGGCCCTGCGACCACAAAGGCCTGGGGTGGCCGAACGGCGGCGGGTACAATGGTCCGGCGTCCCGTCCGTGGCCGCGCCCCCTGCCGAAGAGGACCGAGATGAGGGACTGCCCGTTCGTTGGTTTCCTGCCGCCGGGCGAGGACGGCGCCGACCCCGTGACCGCCCTGCTGAACCACGGGTATTTCGCCGAGGCGGCGCTGCGCCTCTACGGCCTGAAGCTGGATCCCGAGACCGCCGAGGCGGCGGACCGCCTGCCGCAGCCGCCGGGTCCTTACATGGCGGCGGCCCGGAACGTCCTGGAGGTCTGGGCGTCCCTCCCCTCCCCGCAGGCGCGGGAGCTTTCGACCGTTCTGGCGAACGTCGAGAAGCTGCGCGCGGCGCTCGCCGTGGACGAGCGGTTCGTGGCGGCCGCCTACATGCTCGGCTATCTGCTGTTCCAGCTCGGCCCCGGTTACGGGCGCGAGACCGCGCGCTGGATGGGCGTGGCGGTCGAGCACTGGCATGACAACGCCGACGCACAACTGCTGCTGGGCCGCGCGCTGTACGTCCAGAGCCGCTACGAGGAGGCGCTGCACCACATCGAGGCCGCGGCGGCGGCCCCCCGGCTGGAGGCGGCGGCGAATCATCACATGGCGACGGTGCTCTCCACCGTCGGTCGCTTCGACGACGCGCTCCGGTGCTCGGAGACGGCCGTCCGGCTCGCCCCCGACAACGGGGCGTTCCGCAGCACCCGCGATGAGCTGGAGAAGCTCGGCAAGATCCGCCGGCAGCCGTTCTCCCGCTTCCCGGAGCGCGTGGACGACATCAAGGCGGACATCGCCGGCAGCTTCCGCAAGCACGTGCTGGGCAAGCTGGTCGGCATGGAACCACCGCTCGACCGCACCGCGCAGGTGTTCACCGCCGGCTCGTGCTTCGCCCAGAACATCGCGCTGGCGCTCACCGCCCAGGGCGTGCGGACCATCAACGCCGGCTTCGGGGAGCTCATCAACAGCACCTTCGCCAACCGCGCCTACATCGAGCGCGTCTGCGGCTTTCCGCTGGACCACAACGGCCGGGCGCTGTGCGAGATGATCGGGCGCGACCCCATCGCCGACCGGGAGGCGATCGCCCGCTCGTCGCTGTTCATCTTCACCTTCGGCGTCGCCCCCTGCTTCTTCGACAAGGCGACGGGCGCGTTCACGCTGGCCGGCGGCAGCCACGCCTCGGTGCACGCGCTGACCGGCAAGTGCCACTCGCGGATGAGCACGGTGCAGGAGAACGTCGACAACGCCCGGCAGATCTTCACCCTGCTGCGCAGCCTCAACCCCGCCATGAAAATCGTCGTCACCCTGTCGCCGGTGCCGCTGCACGTGGCGTTCGGCGATATGCCGGCGGTGCAAACCGATTGCCTGTCCAAGTCGACGCTGCGCGTCGCCATTGCCGAGGCGCTGCGCGACAACCCCGAAGACGTCTGGTACTGGCCGGCCTTCGAGGCGGTGAAGTGGCTGGGCGCCTACGACGGCACCGCGTACGGTGCCGACGACGGCGCGTCCGTCCACGTCTCCCGCTGGATGATCGACATCATCATCAAGGAGTTCGTCGCAACGTTCTTCAAGCCGGCGGCGTAAGGCGGGAAATACGTCCGCATGGCCTTCCGGCACACCGCGGCGATCCTGGCCGCACTTGCGCTCCCGGGTGCGTCCCCCGCGCTGGCGGCGGGCACCGCGACGGCCACCGGCATCCCCGGCCTGACCGTCCTCGGCACGGCGAGCGCGGAGTCGATGCTCACCGTCTTCCAGGGCATCTACGGCACCACCCAGGTCAACCCGCCGTTCGAGCCGGGCACCACCGCGTACGTCGTGCGCACCACGCAGCCCTTCGTGGCGGTGCGCAGCTACGTCAGCCCACGCGACCTGCCGGGCAAGGCGGGGCAGACCGGCGGCTGGATCATGCCCATCGCCGAGATGCGCGGGCTGACGCGGGCGCGGATCCTCGACCGCTGGGCGCTGCCGGTCTACAGCGACGGCACGCGCAACAACACGATGACGCTGGTCGTCGTCCCGGCCGGCGTGTCGTTCTGGAGCGGCGTCGCCGGCCCGATCACCGACGCCGTGGACGGCACCGGCACCTGGGGCCGGGGTGGCGGCATCCAGTACTACGTCGGCTGGGGCGCGGCGGGGGTGCAGGGTTATCAGGTGCCGGCGGCCAACTACACCGTCACCGGCAGCGCCGATCCGGGGCCGGTGCTGGCCTACGGCCCGCGGCTGTCCGGCGCGGCGAAGGCGGTCGGAACCTACCTGGACGGCGTGCCGGTGGCCGCCTACGGCGGCCTCGACCGCGCGCTGCTGACGCTTGATGTGCTGAACCTGACCAGCCCGGCCGACGCCGCGCCGTTGCAGGCCGCCGTCCGGCAGTTCGGGCCGGAGGTATACGGCGCGCTGCCGCACGTCCTCGACCACCAGCGCACGCTGTTCCTCGACGCGCTCGGCCGGCGGGGCGGCGGGCCGGAGGCGGTGCTGGCGTCGGGACTGACGGTGTGGACCAAGGCACTGGGCGCGGCCGCGCGCCTGGGCGGCACGGACGAGATGGCGGGCTACCGCTCGGCCACCTGGGCCGGCATGGGCGGCGCGGACTACCGCGTGTCCGACGCTCTGGAGATCGGCGTCGGCGGCGCCTACCTGCGCAGCCGGCTGGACTGGAAGGACGCCGGATCCAGCGCCGGCCGGGTCGAGACGGCGATGCTGGGGGTGCACGGCACCTACACGCTGGGTGGCGTGTTCCTGAACGGGCAGGTGGCGGGCGGCACCAGCTGGGGCGAGGTCAGCCGCCGCATCGCCATCGCCGACAGCGGCGCCCTGCCTGGAATTTCCACCGCCATCGCCCGCACCGCCACCGGCAAGCCACGGGCGGAGTCCATCGCCTCCCGCCTCGACCTCGGCACCGAGGTGACGCTGGAGAGTGTGCGGGTCACACCCTTCATCGGGCTGCAGCACGCATGGCTGAACGGGCGCGGCTTCACCGAGAGCGGTGCCGACGGCCTGAACCTCGCGGTGGACGGGCGGGACGGGCACAGCCTGCGCTCGCGCGCCGGCATCGCCCTCGCCTACCCGGTCGCCGCGGACTGGACGCTGGACGGCCGGCTGCTGTGGAGCCAGCGGCTGTCGGCGGCGTCGGGGACGGTGAGCGCGGGATTGACCGGGCAGCCCGGATCGTTCGCGGTCGACACCGCGGATGAGTCGGCGTGGAGCGTGCAGCCGGCGCTCGGGCTGTCCGGGCGGGTCGCGGGTGGGTGGGCGTATGTCCGCTATGAAGGGGACCTACGCCGGAACTACCGCGCGCACGCGGCGGTCGCGGGGGCGGCGCTGGCGTTCTAGACGCCCAGATACCGCCGCTCCAGGTGCCGCTTGAACACGGCGACGTCCAGCGGCCGGCCGGTCGCCTCGGTCAGCAACTCGTCCGTGCTCGCCGGCCGGCTGCCCTTGCCGTGCACATGCTCGCGCAGCCATCCGACCAGCGGGGCGAAGTCGCCGCGCGCGAGGCCGGGCTTCACGTCGGGCTCGGCGGCGCAGGCGGCCTCGAACAGCTGGGCGGCGGTCATGGCGCCCAGCGTGTAGGTGGGGAAATAGCCCCAGCCGCCGCCCGGCCAGTGGATGTCCTGCAGGCAGCCCAGCCGGTCATCCGGCGGCGTCACGCCCAGCAGCGCCCGCATGCCCTCGTTCCACGCCCCCGGCAGGTCGGCGAGGTCGAGGTCGCCGGCAATCAGCGCCTTCTCCAGCCGGTAGCGCAGGATGACGTGCGCCGGGTAGGTCACTTCGTCGGCGTCGACGCGGATGAAGCCGCGCTCGACGCGGGTATAGAGGCGGCGCAGGGTGTCCGGCTCCCAGGCCGGGCCGTGGCCGTCGAAGGCGGCGCGCGCCTCACCGGCCAGCCAGCCGATGAACTCAGCCGAGCGGCTGGCCTGCATCTCGACGATCAGCGACTGCGATTCGTGCGCCGCCATGCCGCGGGCGTTGCCCACCGGCTGCAGCATCCAGGCGCGCGGGCGGCCCTGCTCGTACAGCGCATGGCCGGTCTCGTGCAGCACGCCCATCAGCGCCTTGGCGAAGTCGGCCTCGTCGTAGCGGGTGGTGATGCGCACGTCGTCGTTGGCGCCGCCGCAGAACGGGTGCAGCGACACGTCCAGCCGGCCGCGCGTGAAGTCGAACCCGGCGGCGCGCATCATCCGCTCGCCCAGAGCCTTCTGGCGGTCCACCGGGAACGGCCCCTCCGGGCGCAGCACCGGCGGCTCGGCCGCCTGTTTCTCCAGGACACGTTCCAGCAGGCCGGGCAGGAAAGCCGCCAGATCGTCGAACAGCGCGTCGATCCGCACGGCGCGCGAGCCGGGGTCGTGCTCGTCCAGCAGTGCGTCGTAGGGGGAGACGCCCAGCGCCTCGCCCTTCGCCCGTGCGCCCTCGCACACGAGGCGCAGCACCTCGCGCAGCGACGGCAGCAGGGCGGCGTAGTCGCTTTCGGCCCGTGCGGTGCGCCACCTCATCTCGCAGGTGGAGATCGCCTTGCTGGTCGCCTCGACCAGATCGGCGGGCAGCGCGGTGGCCTGGACGTGCAGGCGCTGCATCTCGCGCAGGTTGGCCGCCTGCCACGCGTCGAGCCCGCCCTGCGCCCCGGCCGCCGCGAGGAGGTCGGCCATGTCCGGTGCGGTCATCAGCTCGTGCGCCAGGACGGACAGGGTGGCGGTCTGCTCGGCGCGGCCGTCGGCGGCGCCGTCCGGCATCATGGTCTGGGTGTCCCAGCCGAGGATACCCAAAGCTCCGCCGATGGCGGCGACGCGGGCGAAGCGGCGTTCCAGGTCCTGGTAAGCGGTCATGGGTCCGATCTGCGGCGAAGGTGGAAGACGACATAGATGACCAGCAGGGTCGCCGCGAGGCTATACCAGGTGATGGCGTATTGCAGGTGATTGTTCGGCAGATCGACGCGCGGCTCGATGCCGGAGGGGCCGCCCGGTGACTGACCCGGCAGCGCCTCCACCACCACCGGCGCCACCGCGGCCAAGCCGAGCGCGGCGGCCATGGCGGGCGGGTCGAGGCGAACCCACACCTCGGCGCCGGGCGTGTTGCCGGGCTGCATCCAGCCGGCCGGCGCCGGCAGGCGGGCGACGCCGCGCAGCGTCACCTCGCCCGGCGAGCCGTCGCGGCGGGCGTCCTTGCGGTCCATCGGGATCCAGCCGCGGTTGACCAGCACCGGTGGGCCGCCGTCGGCGCGCTGCAACGGGGTCACCACCTCGTAGCCCATCTGCCCCTGGCGCGGCCGGGCGATCATCAGCAGCGCGCGGTCGTTCAGCAGGCGCCCGGTGACGGTGACCGGGCGCAGGTCGAGGTCGTCGGGGTCGGCGACCGTCGCCGGCAGCGGGACGGGGGCGGCCCCCATGCGCGCGTGCACGCGGCGGATCAGGTCCTCCTTCCAGCCCAGCCGCTCCACCTGCCACGTGCCGAGGCCGAGCATCGCCAGCACCGCCGGGACGGTGAACAGCGTCGCCCACAGGCTGGGGCGGAAACGGCGGGCGGGACCGGACATGGCCCTTTGCATAGATGGGGCGGCGCTCACGCGGCGGGCCCCTCGTAATCGTGGCGGCGGTAACGGTACTGCAAGGCGATCATATACGCCTTGGCCGGCCGCAGCATGCCGAGCGCAAGGCCGAGGATCAGCACACCCCAGACCAGCGCGTGCAGCCACAACGGCCACTCCACGTTCATCGACACCCACAGCGCGACCGGCACCACCAGGAAGCCGAGGATGAAGATCAGGAACACCGCCGGGCCGTCGCCGGTGTCCTGCTTGCCCAGGTCGAGGCCGCAGACCTCGCAGACGTCGGCCACGGTGAGGAAGTCCTTGTAGAGCCTCCCCCTGCCGCAGCGCGGGCACACGCACCGCATGCCCGCGCTCAACGGCGCTACCCGTGGGTAGTGTGTGGTCAATGCCCGGCGGCCGCGCCCAGCGACCCCCACCAGTAGATGGAGACGAACAGGAACAGCCAGACCACGTCCACGAAGTGCCAGTACCAGGCCGCCGCCTCGAAGCCGAAGTGGCTGTCCGGCGTGAAGTGGCCCTTCACCGTGCGGTACCAGCAGACCGCCAGGAAGATGGTGCCGACGAAGACGTGGAAGCCGTGGAAGCCCGTCGCCATGAAGAAGGTGGACGGGTAGATGCCCTCGGTGAAGCCGAAGGAGGCGTGGCTGTACTCCCAGCCCTGGAAGAAGGTGAACATCACGCCGAGCAGCACGGTGAGGCCCAGCGCCTGCCCGGCCTTCCTGGTGTTGCCGTGCTGCAGCTCGTGGTGCGCCCAGGTGACCGTCACGCCGGACAGCAGCAGGATGACCGTCATCATGAACGGCAGGTGGAACGGGTCGAACGGCTTGATGGCCGGCGGCGGCCACACGCCGTGCGGGTTCTGCGCGAAGATCTTCGGGAACAGCGAGGCGTCGAAGTACGCCCAGAAGAACGCGACGAAGAACATCACCTCCGACGCGATGAACAGCGCCATGCCGTAGCGCAGACCGATCTTCACCACGGGGGTATGGGCGTGCTCGACCACCGCTTCCCTGATGATGTCGCGCCACCACAGGAACATCACCGCCGACACCGCCAGGAAGCCGAGGACCAGCAGCCACACGGTGTTGTAGTGCATGTAGAAGATGGCGCCGGTGGCCAGCAGGCCGCCCGCGAAGGCGCCGGCCAGCGGCCACGGGCTGGGCTTCACCAGGTGGTAGGGGTGCGGGATGCCCTCCCCGTGCGGTGCGGGCGCTGTGTCGTGCGTGATGTCGGCCATATGCTCCAACCCCGTGCTCAATTCGTGGCGCCGGTCTCGCCCGGGCGGGCGGCCGTACGCTCCTTGGTTGACGATGCCGCGCCGGTCTTGGCGCGGAAGAAGGTGTAGGAGAGCGTGATGGTCTTCACGTCCTCCGCGTCGCGGTCGTTGACGATCGCCGGATCGACGAAGAACGCCACCGGCATATCGACGGCCTCACCGGGGTTCAGCACCTGTTCGGTGAAGCAGAAGCACTCGATCTTGTTGAAGTAGGCGCCGGTCTTCTCGGGCGTCACGTTGAACACGGCGGTGCCGGTGAGCGGCTCCTTGCCGCGGTTCTCCGCGTGGTAGCTGACCAGCACCGTCTCGCCGAGCTTCACCGTCACCTCCCGCTGGTTGGGGCGGAAGGACCAGGGCAGCCCGGTGTTGACGTCGGCGTTGAAGCGCACCGTCACCGTGCGGTCGAGCACGGTGTCCGGCGCCTTCTCCGCACGCTGGGTGGTGCCGCCGAAGCCGGTCACCTGGCAGAACAGCGAGTAGAGCGGCACCGACGCGTAGGCCAGCCCGACCATCCCGAAGGCCAGCCCCAGCAGGCCGATCAGGAAGCCGCGGTTGCGGCGGCGGGTCCGCTCGTCCATCACCATTCTCCTGGCTCAATGCCCGCCCATGCGGACGATGGTGATCAGGTAGAACAGCGCCACCAGACCCAGCAACGCCAGCAGCGTGGCGAGGTTGCGGCCGCGCAGCCGCTTGGCACGATCGTCTTGCGGTTCGGTCATCGCCATTTAAAAGCCTCCGGGAACGGCATGTTCACCCACCAGCAGGGCGAACAGCAGGAACAGGTACAGGATCGAGAAGCCGAACATCTGCTTGGCCGGCTTGTCGTCGGTGGACTTCAGCACGCGGACCGCGCACAGCACGAACAGCAGGCCCAGCACCACCGCACCGGCGAGGTAGGCGTAGCCGGCGATCCCCAGGAAGAACGGCGCCACGGCGGCCGGCAGCAGCAGCAGCGTGTACAGCAGCATCTGCCGCTTGGTGGTCTCGGGCCCCTCGACCACGGGCAGCATCGGCACGCCGGCCCGCGCGTAGTCGCCGCTGCGGAACAGCGCCAGCGCCCAGAAGTGCGGCGGCGTCCACAGGAAGATCAGCGCGAACAGCGCGATGGACGCCACGTCCACCCCGCCGGTCACCGCCGCCCAGCCGATCATCGGCGGGAAGGCGCCGGCCGCACCGCCGATCACGATGTTCTGCGGCGTGCGCCGCTTCAGCCACATGGTGTAGACGAAGACGTAGAACAGCGTGGCCAGCGCCAGGATGCCGGCCGCCACCCAGTTCACCGCCACTCCCATCACCAGCACCGCGGCCACTGCCAGGAAGACGCCGAAGGCCAGCGCCTCGTCCGGCGCCACCCGGCCGGTGGGGATCGGCCGCCTGGCCGTGCGGGTCATCACCGCGTCGATGTCGCGGTCGTACCACATGTTGATGGCGCCCGACGCCCCGGCGCCGACGGCGATGCAGAGCACCGCCACGGATGCCAGCAGCGGGTGCAGGTGCCCCGGCGCCACCACCATGCCGGCGAAGCCGGTGAACACCACCAGCGACATGACGCGGGGCTTCAGCAGCTCGATGAAGTCGCCGACCGTGGCGGACGGCGCGTCGGCGGAGACGCGCTGGACGGTGAGATCCGTCATTCTTCTTTCCTCCGGTGACGGGGGAGGCGTTCCCTCCCCCGCGTCTCTAACCCTTGACCGTGCTTACTTGATGCCCAATCACTTGATCCTGGGCAGCGTCTCGAAGGCGTGGAACGGCGGCGGCGAGCTGACCGTCCATTCCAGCGTCGTGGCGCTTGGCCCCCAGTAGTTCGCCCCCACGCGCGCCCCGCGGGTCAGCGTGGTGATGGCGATCCACACGAACAACAGCGTGGAGCCGAAAGAGATGTAGGAGCCGATGGAGGAAATCAGGTTCCAGCCAGCGAACGCATCCGGATAGTCCGGGATACGGCGCGGCATCCCCGACAGGCCCAGGAAGTGCTGCGGGAAGAAGGTCAGGTTGACGCCGACGAAGGTCGTCCAGAAATGGACCTTGCCCCAGAACTCCGGATACTGGCGGCCCGACATCTTGCCGATCCAATAGTACCAGCCGGCGAAGATCGAGAACACCGCGCCCAGCGACAGCACGTAGTGGAAGTGCGCGACCACGTAATAGGTGTCGTGCAGCACCACGTCCATGCCGCCGTTGGCCAGCACCACGCCGGTCACGCCGCCGACGGTGAACAGGAAGATGAAGCCGATGGCCCAGAGCATCGGCGTCTTGAACTCGATGGAGCCGCCCCACATGGTGGCGATCCAGCTGAAGATCTTGATGCCCGTCGGCACCGCGATGATCATCGTCGCCGCGGTGAAGTAGGCCTTGGTATCGACGCTGAGGCCCACCGTGTACATGTGGTGCGCCCACACGACGAAGCCGACGACGCCGATGGCGACCATCGCATAGGCCATGCCGAGATAGCCGAACACCGGCTTCTTCGAGAAGGTAGAGACGATGTGGCTGATGATGCCGAAGCCCGGCAGGATCATGATGTAGACTTCGGGGTGGCCGAAGAACCAGAAGAGATGCTGGAACAGGATCGGGTCGCCGCCGCCCTCCGGGTTGAAGAAGGAGGTGCCGAAGTTGCGGTCGGTCAGCAGCATGGTGATGGCGCCGCCCAGCACCGGCACGGCGAGCAGCAGCAGGAAGGCGGTCACCAGCATCGCCCAGACGAACAGCGGCATCTTGTGCAGCGTCATGCCCGGCGCGCGCATGTTGAAGATGGTGGTGATGAAGTTCAGCGCGCCCAGCACCGACGAGGCGCCGGCGAGGTGCAGCGCGAAGATCGCCATGTCCACCGACGGGCCGCTCTGGCCCATGGCGCCGGACAGCGGCGGGTAGATGGTCCACCCCGTCCCCGCGCCCTGGCCGACGAAGGCGGAGCCCAGCAGCAGCAGGAAGGCCGGCACGATCAGCCAGAAGCTGATGTTGTTGAGACGCGGGAACGCCATGTCGGGCGACCCGATCATCATCGGCACGAACCAGTTGCCGAAGCCGCCGATCACCGCGGGCATGACCACGAAGAACACCATGATCAGGCCGTGCGCGGTGATCAGCACGTTCCACATCTGGCCGTCGCCGACGATGCCCATGCCGGGGCTCTGCAGCTCGGCGCGCATGATGACCGAGAACAGGCCGCCGATCAGGCCGGCGATCACCGAGAACACCAGGTACAGCGTCCCGATGTCCTTGTGGTTGGTGGAGCAAAGCCAGCGCTGCACGAAGCCCGGCGTGTGGTGGTCGTGGGCGTCGTGCCCGTGCGCACCCGTGGAGTTAGCCATCTCTATCCCTCGCTTAGGCGATTCTTATTACGGGCGTCAGCGCGTCTCGGCGGCGGCCGGCATCTGCGCCAACTCGCGCGAGCCGTCCGGCGTGCCGTAGGCGACCTTCGCCTTGGCGACCCACTCCGCGAACTTCTCCTTCGACATCGCCTCGACGGCGATGGGCATGAAGCCGTGGTTGGTGCCGCAGATCTCCGAGCACTGGCCGTAGTAGACGCCCTCCTTCTCGACCTTGAACCAGGTCTCGTTGAGGCGGCCGGGCACCGCGTCCTTCTTCACGCCGAACGCGGGCAGCGCCCAGGCGTGGATGACGTCGCCGGCGGTGAGCTGCACGCGCACCACGGTGTTGACCGGCACGACCACGCGGTTGTCGACCTCGAGCAGGCGCTTCTGGCCCGGCTTCAGGTCGGCCTCCTGGATCATGTAGCTGGAGTAGGCGAAACCGCCCTGGTCCGGGTACTCGTAGTCCCAGTACCACTGCCGACCGGTGACCTTGATGGTCATCTCGGCCTCCGGCGTGACCTCCATCATGTAGAGGACGCGGAAGGACGGCACGGCGATGACGATCAGGATGATCACCGGGACCACCGTCCACGCCACCTCCAAGAGCGTGTTGTGCGAGGTGCTGGACGGGGTCGGGTTGCGCTTGGCGTTGAAGCGGACGGCCACCGCGACCAGCAGCGCGAACACCAGCAGCGTGATGGCGGTGATGATCACCAGCAGCAGGTTGTGGAAATCGTCGAGCGCGTGCTTGACCGGCGAGGCCGCCGGCTGCAGGCCCAGTTCCCAAGGCTGGGGCGCGGCGGCCAGCGCGCTTTGAGCCAATCCGAGTACGCAAGTGAGTGCTGTCGCGCCGACGGCGCGCAAGGTGTGCCTGGTCATCCCCAACCCTCTCTCTGCCGTGCGGCCGACCACGGCCCACGGATGCCCCTATGGCCCGGCTGCCACCCCGTCCTGTCTCTCGCGCCCCGCCCGGTTCTCCGGGTCTGAGGGCGGACGGTTCCGGCGGCGCCGGTGTTGATTTCTCCGCGGGCCGTCCATGCGCCTGGGGATGATCTGCGATACCCCCACTGCATGTGCGACAAATCCGCGCACCTAGAACGTAGCTCCTGCCATGCCCGCGTTACAAGGTCTTCCGTACACAAAATGTGGCTTTATGCCGCATTCCGGAAGGCCGATGGTCCGCAGCGTGGCCACAGCCTTTTCCTAATGGTTGAGTGCGATCGTCAAGTGATAAGTGCGACAGGTTGACGCAGGCCGTCAGCTGGACTGACGATTGGCGTTGGTCAAATGGCCGCAAAAAGCCCCTCTCCCCTTGCGGGAGAGGGGGAAGGAACGCCACCTGACCCGAAACCGAGTCACCACGAAGGCACGAAGACACGAAGGTGGGAGGCGCGTTCCCGCCACCTTCGTGTCTTCGTGCCTTCGTGGTGAAAAACCCGGTCGGCGCTCTGCGCCCTTCCCCCTCTCCCCAACCCCTCTCCCGCAAGGGGAGAGGGGCTTAAGCGGCGCTTTCCAGCCGCGGCGCCCCGGCCACCAGCTGCGGGAAGGTGCGGGCGAAGGCCTCGGCGTCCGTGCCCGCCAGCTCGAATCGCACGCGGAGGTCGTCGTCACGGCGCTCCATGGCGGTGAAGGGGATCGCCACCGCGCAGCCATCGACCCGCAGCGTGCCCGCCGTACCCGGCGCCAGCTCCGGCGCGCCGGTCAGGCAGGCGCCGCGCTCCGACAGGTCGGCAACCCGCGCCGCCGACTCGGCGCCAGCCACAACCACCCGGCAGCCGCGGTCGAGGCGCCAGCGCGGGCGCTGCCGGCGATCCACCTCCTGCGTCGCGGTGCGCACCGCCCGCACCAGCGTGGCGCGCAACGCGTCGATGCTGCCGGCCAGCTCAGTGGCGATGCCGCGCACGTCGGAGGCGCGCGCGCCGTTGGCGGACGCCTCCGCCGACACCTGGGCGATACGCGAGGACACCTCCTGCGCGGCACCGGTGGTCTCGACCACGTTGCGCGAGATCTCGTGCGTCGCTGCCCCCTGCTGCTCCATGGCGACGGCGACCGAGCCGGCGATGGAGTCGATCTCCTGGATGGTCGCGCCGATCTCGCGCACCGCCTCCACCGCCGAGGCGGTGCCGACCTGCACGGCGGCGATCTGCTGGGCGATCTCCTCGGTCGCCTTGGCGGTTTGGTTGGCGAGGTTCTTGACCTCGGTCGCCACCACGGCGAAGCCCTTGCCGGCCTCCCCCGCCCGCGCCGCCTCGATGGTGGCGTTCAGCGCCAGCAGGTTGGTCTGCCCGGCAATGCCCTGGATCAGCGTCGCCACCTCGCCGATGCGGCTGACGGTGTCGGACAGCGATTGGATGGTCTCCTGCGTCCGTGTCCCCGCCCCCACCGCGCGCCGCGTCACCGCGCTGGCGTGGCCGAGCTGGTCGTTGATCGCCCGGATCGAGGCGGTCAGCTCCTCCACCGCGGTGGCGACGCACTGGGCGTTGGACAGCGCCTGCTCGGCCGCCGCGGCGACGCCCTGCGCGTTGCTCGACACCTGGTCGGCCGACGTGGCCATGGAGCCGGCGGAGCCGTCCATCTCCTTGGTCCGCGCCGCCACGCGCTCGACGGCCGAGCGCATCTCGCGCTCCACGGTGTCGGCCATGCCGGCGAGCGCGGCGCGCTTGGCCGCCTCGGATTCGGCGCGGGCGCGTTCCTGCTCGGCGCGCAGGCGCTCGTTGTCCAGGCCGTGCTGCTTGAACACCTCGACCGCCCTGGCCATCAGGCCGATCTCGTCGCGCCGCGCGGTGCCCGGCACCTCGACGTCGAAGCGGCCCTCGGCCAGCACGCCCATGGTGTCGGTCATGCCGCGGATCGGCCGGTTGACCTGCGCGGTGATGACCCAGGCCGCCACCGCAGCCAGCGCCAGCACCGCCGCCAGCAGCGCCACGCTGACCGTCAGCGTGCCGTCGGCCGCCGCCGCCTCGCGGTCGAGCAGCCCGCGCACCTCGGCCGAGGCCGCCGCCTGCGCCTCCAGGATGCGTTCGATGCCGGCCGTGGCGGCGGCGAACCAGCGCGCGCCGTCCACCGGGTACGCCGCCCCCGCGGCCGAGGCGTCGTAGACCGCGGCGCGGGTCGCCTCGAACTCGCCGAAATAGACGCGCGCGATGGCGTCGGCCGCCGCGGCCATGCCGGGGCCGAAGCCGCCGACCAGCCGCCGGAACGACGTCCAGCCGCTGTCCACGCGGCCGCGGGCGCGCGACACCGCCTCCAGCTGCGCCGGGGTGAACGGCTTGGCCCCAGCCACCGCGCCGGCCACCATGCCGCGCTCGCGCCCGGCGAACTCGCTCATCTCCCACAGGGTGTTCTTCAGGTCGAAGGCACGCAGCACGGCGCCGCCGGCCGCCGGGCCGGAATCCTCCACGGCGCCGCGGAACGCCTGGCTGGCGAGGATCAGCGCGCTCACCCGCGGGAACCAGTCGCGCTTCAGCTCGGCCGAGGCCTGACCGCCGGACAGCGCCGCGTCCACGCCGCGGCGCAGCTCCTCCACCGCGCGCAGCGCCGCCTCGGCGTCACCCAGCGGCTTGTCGAGGGCGGCGCCCAGCAGGCGGGCGCGGGCGACCGCGTCGGCGAAGGCGGCGTCGGCCTCGCGCCGCTTGCCGGCGATGGCGTCGCGCTGCGCCGGGGAGGCCGCCTTCGGGTCGGCCAGGACGGCGTTGGCGGTGCCACGCTCCACCGCCCAGGCGCCGGCCGCGGCCAGCAACTGGTCGGAGATGCCGTTGACGGCGCGCACCTGCTCCGCCGCCCGCCGGGCCTCCAGCGCATCCAGCGCCCGCTGCCCGGCCACGGCGACCAGCATGGCCCCGAGTATGGCAACCAGCGCCAGCAGCTTCGCCCGGATCGTCATCGCACACCCTTCCCACCGTTGGCACGGCCAATCCCGTGCAATTTAGTGAGATTTTACGGATGCAATTATGCATGCAAACGAGGCAAAATGGCGCAGGCCTGGGCAGCCCTCTACCCGTGATGGGCAAGCACCTTGCGGATCCGCCGCACGCCCTTCCACACCAGGAACAGCACGACGGGGATCATCAGCCCGACGATCATGTCCGGGTCGATCTTCCAGCCGAAGCCCTTCAACGACTTGGCGGCGTAGCCGACGATGCCGATCAGGTAATAGCTGATGGCGACCACCGACAGCCCCTCCACCGTCTCCTGCAACCGCAGCTGGAGGTCGGCGCGGCGGTCCATGGAGCGCAGCAGCTCGGCGTTCTGCCCCTCCACCGCGATCTCGACGCGGGTGCGCAGCAGGTGGCTGGCGCGCGCCAGACGCTGCGACAGCGTGTCGAGCCGGCCCTGCACCGCCTCGCAGGTGCGGATGGCGGGGGTGAGGCGGCGGTCCATGAACTCGCCGACGGTCTGCAGCCCCTCCATGCGCATCTCGCGCAGTTCGCCGATGCGGCGCTCGACCAGCTCGTAGTAGGCGCGCGCGGCGCCGAAACGATAGGCGGTCTCGGCGGCGATCTGCTCGGTCTGCGCCGACAGCCGGGTCAGCTTGTCGAGCACGCCGCGCTCGTCCTCCAGGCCGGAGAGGTCGGTGGTGCGGGCGGTCAGCTCGGCCAGCTCGCGCTCGATGGCGCCGATGCGCGGCAGCACGCCGCGCGCCGCCGGCAGCGCCAGCAGCGCCATCATGCGGTAGACCTCGATCTCCAGCAGGCGCAGGACGATTCGCCCGGTCTGCCACGCCGACATGCTGTGGTTGGCGATCAGCACGCGCGAGAAGCCGTCGCCGTGGATGCGGAAGTCGGTCCACGCCATCGCCGCCCGCCCGGCAACCCGCGAGCCGACATAGGCGTCCGAACCGAAGACCCCCGCCAGCTGCGGTCCCGTCGGTTCCGGCATGTCGGGGCCGAGCACGGCGACGTGCACGCCGACCAGCAGCTCCCCCGCCAGCCCGGCCAGCCAGTCGCGCGGCAGCGCGTTCAGCGCCGGGTCGGCGAAGGGCTCGCCGAAGGCGCCCTCGCGGTAGACGGTCCAGGTCGAGAACTCGGTGTGGCGCTCCCATTTCAGGCGGAAGCTGCCGAAATTGCCGCTGTAGTGGGTGGCGCCCGACGCCGGGCGCGCCACGCCGGCCCAGTCGCACAGCTGCTCCAGGTGCTTGCGCTCGCGCTCCCCCGCCGCCTCGCCGGAGAGCATGGCGAGCACGGTGGCGCGCACCGGGGCGCGCATCGCCTCGGACGGACGGGCGTGCACCTCGTTGGTCAGCGGCACGCGCAACGCATGCTCGCGCAGCGGATGGGCGGTGGTGGCGAGCGGGCGCTCGGTCCCGGCGTTCAGTTCGGTCACGGGACGATCCGTTGCAGCTCGCGCACAGTGCGCCCGGTCTCGACGGTTCCGGTGTTGAGGGTGGTGTTCGGCTCCAGCAGCAGCACGTGGCACTCGTCCGTCAGGGCTTCGGGCCGGTGCTCCACGCCGTGCGGGACGATGATGAACTCGCCAGGGTCGAGGTCGACGGCCCGGTCGCGGAAGCCCATCCGCATCCGCCCGGCGACGACCAGGAACAGCTCGTCCTCCACCTCGTGGTGATGCCAGTCGAAGGCCCCCCGGAGCTTGACGAGCTTGACCTGGAACGCGTTGATGTCGCCGGCGACCCGGGGGCTCCAGGGATCGGAGAAACTCCGAAACGCCTCGGCCAGATTCACCTTGTCCATCCTGCCCCTCCCGTGCATGGCCGGACGGCGAGGCTTGCCGGGCCGGCTTTGTGTCGCCACACTATAGACCACATCCCGGGGCCGGGTGCCTAGGCGTCCCCGGCTCATCAAATGGTACCAGCACCGGAGCTTCCATGAGCGCGCTCGCCGTCACCGACGACCTGTTCTTCAACCGCGCCGGCCTCGACCGCCCCCGCATCGAGGGGATCGTGTCGGAGGCGCTCCGCGGCGCCGACGACGGCGAGCTGTACCTGGAATACGCCCAGAGCGAGAGCCTGGGCTGGGACGACGGCAAGCTGAAGTCGGCCAGCTTCGACACCACGCAGGGCTTCGGCCTGCGCGGCATCGCCGGCGAGGCGACCGGCTTCGCGCACGCCTCGAACCTGTCCGAGGACGCCATCCGCCGCGCCGCCGAGACGGTGCGCGCCGTGCAGGCCGGCCACACCGGCACCGTGGCGGAGCCGCCGCCGGGCACCAACCGGGCGCTCTACATGCCCGACAACCCGCTCTCCCTGGTGCCCTTCGCCGACAAGGTGACGCTGCTGGCCGACATCGACGCCTACGCCCGCGCCAAGGACCCGCGCGTGCGGCAGGTCAGCTGCTCGATCAGCGGCGAGTGGCAGGCGGTGCAGATCCTGCGCGGCGACGGCGTGCGGGTGGCCGACCTGCGGCCGCTGGTGCGGCTGTCGGTCTCGGTGGTGGTCGGCGACGGCGACAAGATGGAGACCGGCAGCTACGGCGGCGGCGGCCGCGTCACCTACGAGCAGTACCTGCAGCCGGAGACCTGGCGCTTCTTCGTCGACGAGGCGCTGCGCCAGGCGCTGGTCAACCTGGATTCGGTGGCCGCGCCGGCCGGCGAGATGACCGTGGTGCTCGGCCCCGGCTGGCCCGGCATCCTGCTGCACGAAGCGATCGGCCACGGGCTGGAGGGCGACTTCAACCGCAAGAAGACCTCGGCCTTCGCCGGCCTGATGGGGCAGCGCATCGCCGCTCCCGGCGTCACGGTGGTGGACGACGGCACCATCGAGAACGCCCGCGGCTCGATCAGCGTGGACGACGAGGGCACGCCGGGGCAGTGCACGACGCTGATCGAGGACGGCGTCCTGGTCGGCTACATGCAGGACCGCATGAACGCCCGCCTGATGGGCGTGCGCCCGACCGGCAACGGCCGCCGGCAGAGCTTCGCCTACCACCCGATGCCGCGCATGACCAACACGGTGATGCGCAACGGCCCGCACGCGCCCGACGAGATCATCGCCTCGGTGAAGAAGGGCCTGTACGCCAAGAACTTCGGCGGCGGGCAGGTGGACATCACGTCCGGCAAGTTCGTGTTCTCGGCCAGCGAAGCCTACCTGATCGAGGACGGCAAGCTGGGCCCGGCGGTGAAGGGCGCCACCCTGATCGGCAACGGCCCGGACAGCCTGACGCGCGTGGCGATGGTCGGCAACGACAGCCGCCTCGACCCGGGCGTCGGCACCTGCGGCAAGGACGGCCAGGGCGTGCCGGTGGGCGTGGGCCAGCCGACGCTGCGGCTGGACGGGCTGACGGTGGGCGGGACCGCGGCGTAAGTCTTTCGCGCCGCCCCCACCCCATCCCTCCCCCGCTGGGCGGGGGAGGGGGCATGCACTGCCATACCTGCATTGCGGCGGAGTTCCCTCCCCCGCCCAGCTCTCGCGCAAGCGAAGCTTGCGCTGACGTGGCAGGCGGATCCTCCGGATCCGCCGAGAGCGGGGGAGGGTTAGGGGGGCCGTAGCCGACGCGCAGCCATGCTGACAAAACCATTTCAAAGGGAGGCCACCGTGGCAGGACTCGCACTGGTATCCACCTTCTGCCCCGACCGCGTCGGGCTGGTCTCCGGGATCACCGGCCACCTGTTCGACCAGGGCATCAACCTGCGCGACGTCACCTTCGCGGTGATGGGCTCGGGCGCCGAGTTCTCCGCCGTGTGCGAGCTGCCGGGCGGCGTCTCGGTCGAGGACCTGCACGCCAGCCTCGCCGCCACGCCGGAACTGGCCGGCGCGCAGATCAAGGTGACGCCGTTCGACTTCGACCCGAACCCCGGCCCGCTCGGCCTGATCACCCACCGCGTCGCGGTGTCGGGCGGCGACCAGCCGGGCCTCATCGCCCGGCTGTCGGAGGTGTTCGGGCAGTTCGGCGCCAACATCGTGCGCCTGGACGCACAGACGCTGCCCGACCGCGAGGGTGGGCGCTACACCATCCGCTTCGCCGTCTCCATCCCGGCCGAGCGCGCCGCCGCCTGCCTCGCCACCGTCGCCAACACCGCGGAAAGCCTGGGGCTGACCAGCCAGGCCGAGGCGGTCTGACCGCGCTCCCACGCGGGTTGGACGCCGAATGAAACGGCGCTTGGCCCGTTTCTTTTTCCGCACATCATTCTCATTTGCAAAGAACAGAAAAGCATTTGCTCACGACATAGGCGGATCGGAAGAGACAAGATTCATTAGCGATCTCCGAATATTCGAATTTTGATTTGACCAATTCCAATCTCCGTGCGATACGGCATGCAGGCCCACAAAAGAAGAAGAGGCATGCCATGCAGGGAAAGCAGAGCGTCATCGACCGCCTGAACCGGCTGCTGACCGGCGAGCTGAGCGCCGCCGACCAGTACCTCGCGCACTCGCGGATGATGGAAAACTGGGGCTTCAAGGCGCTCTATGACCGTATCGCGCACGAGCGGCACGACGAGCTGGAGCACGCCGACAAGCTCATCAAGCGCATTCTGTTCCTGGAAGGCACGCCCGACGTCGCCAGCCGCGCGCCGCTGAACATCGGCAAGGACGTGCCGGAGATGCTGCGCAACGACCTCGCCTATGAACTCCAGGTCGTCGCCGAGCTGAAGGAGGCGATCGCCCACGTCGAGCAGGAGCAGGACTACGACACCCGCCGCATCCTGGTCGAGTTGCTGGAGGACACCGAGGAGGATCACACCCACTGGCTGGAGCAGCAGATCGGCCTGATCGACCGCATCGGCGTGCAGAACTACCTGCAATCCGCCATGGGCAAGGTTTCGGAATAAGGAAGCGCCGCCATGAAGGGTAACCCCGACGTCATCGCCCAGCTGCAGCTGGTGCTCAAGGACCAGCTCACCGGAATCAACCAGTACTTCCTGCACGCGCGCATGGAGAAGAACTGGGGCTTCAAGGCGCTGGGCAAGTGGGAATACAAGGCCTCCATCGAGGTGATGAAGAGCGCCGACGAACTGGTCGAGCGCATCCTGTTCCTGGAAGCCATCCCGAACCTCCAGGATCTCGGCAAGCTGAAGATCGGCGAGGACGTGCCGGAGATCCTCGACGCCGACCTCGCCATGGAGCGCGAGTACCGCGACCGCATCGTCGCCGCCATCGCGCTCTGCGAGCAGAAGGCCGACTACGTCTCGCGCGACCTCCTGGAGGAGATCCTGGAGGAGACCGAGGAGCGCATCGATTACATCGAGACCCAGATCGGCCTGATCGCCAGCGTCGGCCTGCAGAATTTCCTGCAAAGCGCGATCGGCGAGATCGAGTGAGTGTTTGCATAGCCCTCCCCCTGCTCCGCAGGGGGAGGGAGGGACCCGCGCTCGGCGCGGGAGGGTGGGGGCAGCGGCCTTTCGGACAAGCCGCAGCCCCCACCCTTCCCATTTCATGGGCCCCTTCCACGGCCGCTCGCAAGTCTCGCGACCGCGCTCCGCCTTTCGCGGCTTCACCGCGAATGCCCTCGGCAACGGCTCCACGCCCCCATCGGGGATGGGGGAGGGATTGCTTTTCGCCCCATTTCCGCATATCCTGCGGTCATGGACGACATCGACCGCAAAATCATAGCGCACATCCAGCACGACGGACGCGCTTCTTACGCTGACATCGGCACCGCTGTCGGGCTGTCGGTGTCCGCGGTCAACGAGCGGCTGAAGAAGCTCCAGGCCTCCGGGGTGATCGCCGGCTGGGGCGCGCGCATCGCGCCGAAGCCGGTCGGGCTGGACGTGCTGGCCTTCGTGCATGTGCTGCTGGACCGGCCGGAGCACGACGCCGGCTTCCGCGCCGCCATGACCGGCAACGCCTCCGTCCAGGAATGCCACCACCTGACCGGTGAATGGTCCTATCTGCTCAAGGTCCGGGTGCCGGACACCGCGGCGCTGGAACGCTTCCTGACGGAGGACCTGAAGGCGCTGCCCGGCGTGGTGCGCTCGCACACCGCCATCGCCCTGTCGTCGGTGAAGGAGACGGCCGCGCTGCCGGTCGGATAGCCGCCATGGACACGACGTTCCTGTTCCTCAAAGGCGCGGTCATCGGGCTGTCCATCGCCGCGCCGGTCGGTCCGATCGGCCTGCTGTGCATCCGACGCACGCTGGCGGACGGCGCGGCCGTGGGGTTCGCCACCGGGCTGGGCGCCGCCACCGCCGACGCCGCGTACGGGGCGGTGGCCGGATTCGGCTTGGCCGCCGTCACCGACCTGCTGCTGGGCTGGCAGACCGCGCTGCGGCTGGTCGGCGGGCTGGTGCTGCTGTGGCTGGGCTTCGCCACCATGCGCGCCCATCCAGCGAAAGGGCCGGCGGAGCAGGCGGCGGAGACGCCGACGGCGCACGGCCTCGCCGGAGCCTACGCGACGACGGTGGTGCTGACGCTGGCCAACCCGGCGACGATCATCAGCTTCGTCGCGGTGTTCGGCGCCCTGGGGCTGGCCGAGGCCGGCGGCGCGCCCGCGCTGGGGGCGTCGATGCTGGTGCTCGGGGTGTTCCTGGGGTCGGCGGCGTGGTGGCTGGTGCTGAGCGCCGGGGTCGGCGTGTTCCGGCGGCGGGTGACGGCGGCCGCCATGCTCTGGATCAACCGCGCGTCGGGCGCGGTGCTGGCCGGGTTCGGGCTGCTCGCCCTGGCCGCGGCCCTTTAGGCGCTCAGAGAATACCGAGGGTGAGCGGGCCGCCCAGCAGGGCGGTGGCGCCGATCAACAGGGCGACGGCGGTCAGCCGCTCGACGCGGCTCCAGCGCTGCCAATCCTTCTTGAAGCTTTTCAGGTCGTTCGACATGGCTGCCTCCGCCACGCAAGAGAACTGATCGCTGTCACCCTACCGCCCAGCAAGTTTCTGCTTGGTTAACGGGCAGCAGAGAAAAAATCATCCATCCAAAAATCGTCACAGCCCGCCCGGCTTTAAAGAAATCCGATGGATGATCGCCGAAAACTTTCGACAAAAGACACCAGCCCCTCAGCTAACCCGGAGGGGCGATCCCGGCCGCGCGGCATAGGGGCCGCGGCGGGACGTAGGCCGAGCGGACGGCGTCCGTCCGGCGGCTTTTCATCCGCGCGGCGATGCTCCAAATTGGGAGGGGGTGCAGAGCGAGGCATACCGTGACAGGACTGAAGATCGGCTTGGCGCTGGGCAGCGGGGCGGCGCGCGGCTGGGCGCACATCGGCGTGCTGCGCGCGCTGGACGAGCTGGGGATCGAGCCGCACATCGTCTGCGGCACCTCCATCGGCGCGGCGGTGGGGGCGGCCTACCTGACCGGGCAGCTCGACGAGCTGCAGAGCTGGGCGCAGAGCATGGGCCTGCTCGGCATGCTGGGGATCATCGACGTGACGTTCCGGCGCGGCGGCCTGGTCGCCGCCGAACGCGTGTTCGAGCGCTTCCGCAACGCCGCCACCGACGTGCGCATCGAGGAGCTGCCGAAGCCCTACGCCGCCGTGGCGACCGACCTGGCGACCGGCCGGGAGATCTGGCTGCGCGAGGGGCCGATGCTGGACGCGGTGTGCGCCTCGGCGGCGATGCCCGGCGTCTTCCCGGCGGTGCGCAACGGCCAGCACTGGCTGGTGGACGGCGCGCTGGTCAACCCGGTGCCGGTGTCGCTGTGCCGGGCGCTGGGCGCTGATCTTGTGATCGCGGTGAACCTGAACAGCGAGATGTCCGCCCCCTCCCGCCCGGTGATGGCGGAGGCCGGGGTGGCGCCCTCCACCTTCCAGCAGCTGACCCAGCAGGTCGGCGCCTGGATCGGCAAGCGGCCGAACCTGCGCACGCGCTTCTTCGCCGAGCAGATCGAGGAGGCGGTGAAGGAGCCGGCGCCCAACGTGCTGGAAATCCTGGCCGGCTCCATCGACATCATGCAGGACCGCATCACCCGCTCCCGCCTCGCCGGCGAGCCGCCGGACGTGCTGGTGACGCCGCGCCTCGGCCACATCGGGATCCTGGAATTCGACCGTGCCGCGGAGGTGGTGGAGATCGGTTACGCCGCGGCGAGCATCATGCGGCCGCAGATCGAACTGGCGCTGCGCCGGGCATAGGCCCGGCACCCCGCCCTTTCGCGTTCAGCCGCGCCGAGCACCCGGCGCCGCAGCAACGACGAAGCTGGCGCCGGCTTCCCGGCGCGGCTGAACACGAAAGAGCAGGATTGCCGGCCTATTCCGCCGCGATCGGCCGCGCCGGGGCCTGCGGGCGCATCAGGCGGGTCAGCAGGGTGATGCCCGCCACCACCGCCAGCCACGCGCCGGCCTGCAGCGCGGTCGGGCGGTCGGTGTAGCCGACCAGGATGTGCAGCACCTGCCCCAGCGCGCTGCCGTCGCTCAGCAGGAAGCTGGTGTCCCACAGCTCCGCCTCGCCGAAGCTGACCAGCCCGGCCTGCGACAGGTAGTGCATGGCCGAGGCCGCCATGCCCGCGGCCAGCAGCGTGATCATCCAGCTGGTGACGCTGAACAGGTGCCGCGTGGCGATGGTCAGCAGCCCGCGGTACACCAGGAACGCCGCCACCGCGCCCAGCGCGACGCCGCCCAGGGCGCCCAGCGCCACCGAGGCGCCGCCGCCGCCTTCGGCCGAGACGATGCCGGCGAGGAACAGCACCACCTCGGCGCCTTCGCGCAGCACCGCGGCGCCGACCACCACGGCCAGCGCGTGCGGCGGCCGGTCGCCGGACTCGACGGCGCGGCCGACCGCGCGCATCTCCGCCGCGTGCTCGCGGCCGTGCCGGGCCATCCAGGCGTTGTGCCACGCCAGCATGACCACCGCGGTCAGCAGCACCGCGGCGTTGAACAGCTCCTGCCCGCTGCCGTCGAGCTGGTCGGAGATCACGTCGGCGAAGGCCGCCACGCCGCAGGCCCCGGCGACGCCGGCGCCGACGCCGGCCGCCACCCAGCGCCCGCGCCCGAGCACGCCACGCGTCGCCGCCAGCACGATGCCGATGATCAGGCCGGCTTCCAGGACCTCGCGGAAGACGATGATGAGACTGGCGAGCATGGCGACCTCCGGCGTGACTGGACGCCCTTACTTAGCAACAAGCGTGCCCTGGGCGGTGTCCATGTTGAACTCGCCGAAGAACTTGTAGGTGCCGGGCTTCAGCGGGGCGACGTTGACCTTGGCCGACTTGCCGCCGCCGATGATCTTCTCCGCCTTGAAGTCGCGGCTTTCGAACTCCTCTGCCGTCGCATCCTGGTTGTCGACGATCAGCACCAGCTTCTGCCCGGCCGGGACCTCCAGCGTCGCGGGCTGGAACTTGTGGTCCTTGATAACGATGGTGAACTCGTTATCCGCCGCCAGGGCGGAGCCCGCCAGCAGCAGCGGGGCGACGGCAAGGGCGGCGATCCAAGGGCGCATGTCGGACAATTCCCACGACGGTGTCGGTTCAACTGAGAAGCATTCTCACCGCCGTGGCAGAACTGTCAACGCGATGCAATTGCAATGCAGGTGCGGCGTGGAGTCGCAGGTCGGGCGCCGCAACCTCAGGCCGCGGGCCACATCCAGGTGACCTCGTGCTTGTTGTGGAACAGGTGCTCGACCCGGCCGCCGGGGATGGCGGCGAAGGCGCGCGCCGTCTCATGGTCGGTCTCCGCCTGGAACTTCAGGGTGCAGACGAAGTTCTTCACCAGCCCGCTCCGCATCCACTCGTCCACCAGCCGCAGCAGGCGCGTCGGGTAGCAGATGACGTCGCAGACCAGCCAGTCGAGCGGGCCGATGTCCTGCGGCTTCAGGCCGAAGGCGCTCTCCTGCCGGTATTCGACGCGCGGCAGGGCGGCGATCTCCGGCGCCAGCGGCGCCTTGTCGACGCTGACCACCGCGGCGCCCAATTCGTGCAGCACCCAGGTCCAGCCGCCGGGGCTGGAGCCGAGGTCGAGGCAGCGGTCGCCCGGCCCGGGGTGGCGGCCCATGCGGGTCAGCGCCTCCCACAGCTTCAGGTAGGCGCGGTTGGGCGGGGCGGTTTTGTTCTCGACGAAATGCAGCTCGCCGTGCCGCCACGGGCTGGAGCAGCGCGCCGCCGCGATCACCGTGAATTCGTCCAGCAGCGTCCAGGAACCGAGCGGCGCCGTGGGGATCGGCGACGGGAAGGCGATCGGCTTGGCCGAGACGTGCGGCAGGTTCTCCTGGATCAGGTTGGCGCGGCGGTGGTGGCGCAGCGACCACAGCGCCCAGTTCCGCTGGATGGCGCGCAGCTTCTTGGCGGCGTCCTTGATGGATTCCACCTCGATGCGCACGGGATCGACCCAGATGTTCTGCGCCCAGGCCGCCGGCCGCGCCGGGCCGTCCACGAAGACCAGCCGGTCCTCCACCGCCGCCACATCGCCCAACTCGGCCACGAGGTCGTCCACGAATCCCTCGGGGGCGAGGTAGATCGTCTGGTTCAGGGGAGTCATCGCGCTGTCTTCATCCGGCTTTGGGAGGCAGAGAAAACAGCGTCGCGACGCGTTCCGCAAGCGCGCGATCGCCGGCGACCGTCAACGCGCCTGCTCCTCCGACGCCACCACCACCCCGCCCCACCCCGGCAGGTGCAGCACGCCGTCGGACAGCGCCCCCGGCAGCCCGTGCCCGGCCAGCGCCTGCCAACGCTCGGCATCCGCCAGCGGCGCCTCCACGGCGCGCGGGCCGAGGTTGAAGACGCACAGCAGCCGCTGCTCCTCATGGCGGCGCTCGAAGGCCAGCAGCGGCTCCGGCAGGTCGCGGAAGCGGATGTCGCCCAGCCGCAGCGCCGGCTGGCGCTTGCGCCACGCCAGCCAGCCGCGGGCGAAGGACAGCACACTGTCCGGGTCGGTGCGCTGCACGTCCACCGCCCGCGCGCGGTGCGCGTCGGGGATCGGCAGCCACGGCTCGGCCGGGGAAAAGCCGGCGTGCGCCCCCTCCGCGGTCCAGGGCATCGGCGTGCGGCAGCCGTCGCGGCCGCCGGCTTCCGGCCACATGGCGATGCCGAAGGGATCGCGCAGCCGGTCGTACGGCACCTCGGCCTGCGGCAGGCCCAGTTCCTCGCCCTGGTAGAGGAAGGCGGTGCCGCGCAGGCTGGTCAGCAGCGCCAGGAATAGCCGCGCGGCGGCCGGCGGCGCCTCGGGACCGGCCCAGCGACTCGCCACCCGCTCGGTGTCGTGGTTGGAGAAGGCCCAGGATGGCCAGCCGCGGCCGGGCTGCCGCTCGAACGCCTCGACGGCGCGGCGCACCGCGGCGGCCCCGCCGAAAGGCCCGAGCAGCGCGAAGTTGTAGGCGGTGTGCAGCCGGTCGGGAGCGGCGACGTATTCGGCGGCGCGGGCGACGCTGTCGTCGTCGTGCACCTCGGCCACCGCCATGCGGTCGGGGTAGCGGTCGAGCAGCCCGCGCAGCCGGCGCAGCACGGCGACGGTCTCCGGCTGCGACTTGTCGTGCCGGTGCACCTGCATTCCGTAGGCGCTGCCCGGCGGCACGCCGTCCGGCCAGGGCGCGTCGGGGGCGCGGGCCGGGTTGTCGCGCAGCAGCCGGTCGTGCAGGTAGTAGTTGGCTACGTCGAGCCGGAAGCCGTCCACCCCGCGCTCCAGCCAGAAGGCGCACTCCGCCAGCACGGCGTCCTGGACCGCGCGGTTGTGCAGGTTGAGGTCGGGCTGGCCGGGCAGGAAATTGTGCAGGTAGTACTGCCGGCGCCGGCTGTCCCAGGTCCAGGCCGGGCCACCGAACACCGAGAGCCAGTTGTTGGGCGGCGTGCCGTCCGGCTTCGGATCGGCCCAGACGTACCAGTCGGATTTCGGATTGCCCCTCCCCTGCCGGCTCTCGCGGAACCAGGCGTGGCGGTCGGAGGTATGGCTCAGCACCATGTCGATCAGCACCCGGAGCCCCAGCGCGTGCGCCCGTTCCAGCAGCCGATCGACATCCGCCAGCGCGCCGAACAGCGGGTCCACCGCCCGGTAGTCCTCGACGTCGTAGCCGAAGTCCTTCATCGGCGAGCGGAAGAACGGCGACAGCCACACCGCGTCGGCGCCCAGCGCGGCGACATGGTACAGGTGCTCGGTCACCCCGGCGAGATCGCCGACGCCATCCCCGTTCGTGTCGAAGAAGCTGCGCGGGTAGATCTGGTAGACCACCGCGCCACGCCACCACTCGGCCATGCCCCTCCCCTGCGCCCCGTTTCTTCCTTCGGACGATCCCGCCGTCACCATAGCGGGCCTCCGTGACAAATGCGCGCACCTCTTCGGAGGCGTCACAATCGCAATTGACAATGATTCGCAATCACATTACCTGTGGGGTCAGCGCGACGCCAGAGGACACAGCCACTCATGTACGTGTGCATCTGCCATCCGATCACCGACAAGCAGATCAAGCAGGTCCTCCAGGACGGCGCGCAGACCACCGCAGCGGTGTTTCGCCACTTCGGCCACAAGGTGCAGTGTGGCAAGTGCGTGCCCTATGTCCGCGGCATGGTGGAAGAGCACCGCGAGACGAAGCGCACCGGTGGCGGTTGCGGCGGCAACTGCGGCCAGTGCGGGAACCACGAGATTCATCATCACGAACCGGCCAACACCGACGCCGATTTCGCATACGGCGTCGCTGCGGAATAAGAACGCCTCCATCCCTCGACACAGCGTGCGTACGCTCCGGCGTCCGCACGCTTTTTTTTGCCTCGCGGATGCGACAACGTGCCCGTGTACTATGCGTTTGGTCGGGTTGACCCGCCGGAGTGAATCGGGCAGATAAGCGCCACCACAAGACTGGGAACACCAGCAATGCCCACCGGCCAACGCCGGCGGCCACAGAGGAAGCGCTCAACGCCAGCCAACGACTTCGGGACACGGACAACGATTGCCATACCGGCAGCGTGCATTCGGTCGTTTTTTCCCTCCGCACCGCACATGGATTTCTTTGCACCGCACAAAGATCGCGGAGCCAGGACTTATGTGGGAAGGGGACGGCCGGAACGCCGCACCGAAGCGTCCAGAGGGGGAACACGACGATGACTCGCCGCCGCCGGCAGGCCCACGAGGGGCTGTGCCGCGATCGTCTCGCGCAGGTCGAGGCGCGCCTGGAGGAACTCCGCACCAAAGCGGAGCGCAGCGACGGCAACCGGCTGGAACTGGAACGCGCGCTCGACCACGCCCGCGGCCTGTGCAACCGCGTTCTCGCCCGCATCGAGTCCGCCCGTCAGGCCAGCGACGACGCCTGGCCCTTCGCTCGCGCACAGGCGGATCAAGCCGTCGCGGAGATGATCCTGGCCATCGCCGAGGTGGAGCAGAGGCTGTCGCGGGCTGCGGCGTAGGGATGCCCAGTCCCTCCCCCAGCCCCGCTGGGGGAGGTTAGGTGGGGGCAGCGGCCGCCCCGGGAATCCATAGCCCCCACCCTTCCCTCCCCCGCCCGAGGCGGGGGAGGGACTTCAATCACACCGTCGCCAGCAGCCTTGCCAGTTCCACCGCGGTCTTCACGCCCATCTTCTCGAAGACGTGCGCTCGGTGCACCTCCACGGTTCGCATGCTGATGCCGAGGTCGTCGGCGATCACCTTGTTCAGCTTGCCGGCGACCACAAGGTCCATCACCTGCCGCTCGCGCTGGGTCAGCGTCGCCAGACGCGCCGTCACCGACGCGTGCCCGGCCTCGCGCGCCCGTTGCTCGGCGTCGAAGGCCAGCGCCTCGATCACCCGGTCCACCAGATCGTTGTCGTTGAACGGCTTTTCGACGAAGTCACGGGCCCCCTTCTTCAGCGCCGACACCGCGATCGGCACGTCACCGTGCCCGGTCAGGAAGATCACCGGCGACCGGCAACCCCGCTCGCGCAGGCGGTCGAACAGCTCCAGCCCGGTCATCCCCTCCATGCGGATGTCGAGCAGCAGGCACCCCGCGAGGTCCGGAGTCCACGCCGCCAGGAAACCCTCGGCCGACTCCCAGGTCTGCGCCTGCACGTCGCGCGACTGCAGCAGCCAGGACAGCGCGTCGCGGATCGCCTCGTCGTCGTCGACGATGTGGACCTTGGCGTTGAAGGGGGGGGCAGCGCTCACGACGCCACCGGCAGGCTGAACAGGAAGGCGGTGCCGCCGCCCTGCGCCGGCTCGAACCACAGCCGGCCGTGGTGGCTCTCGATGATCGAGCGGCAGATGTTCAGGCCCATGCCCATGCCTTCCTTCTTGGTGGTGAAGAAGGGCGAGAACAGCGTCTCCGCCACCTCCGGCGCCACGCCGCAGCCGCGGTCGCGGATGCGGGTCAGCACCGCGCCATTCTGGACCCGCGTCGTCACGCGCAGCAAGCGGGCGTCGCGCGGCGTCTGCGCCATCGCCTCCATGCCGTTGCGCATCAGGTTCAGCAGCACCTGCTGCACCAGGATGCGGTCGGCCAGCACCGGCGGCGCGCCGGGGGCGAGGTCCACCTCGATGCGCACGCCGTGCTTGCGGGCGTCGGCGCGGATCAGCGAGACGCTGTCCTCCACCACCTCGGCCACCTCGCAGGGCGCCACCTTGGGGTCGCGCTTGCGCACGAACTCGTGGATCCGCCGGATGATGCGGCCGGCGCGCATCGCCTGCTTGGACAGCTTGTCCAGGGGCGGGATCAACTCGGCCGGCGCCACCGTGTCGGCGCGCAGCTTGTTCAGGCAGCCGGCGGAATAGCTGGCGATGGCCGACAGCGGCTGGTTCAGCTCATGCGCCAGGGTCGAGGCCATCTCGCCCATGGTGATGACGCGGGCGGTGTGCTGCAGGCGCTCCTGCTGCTGGCGGGCCAGATCCTCGGCGCGCTTGCGCTCGGTGATGTCGACGAAGGAGCCCATCCAGCCGGTGTGCCGGCCGTTGGCGTCGATCAACGGCGCCTCGTAGATCAGCGCGTCGAAGCGCCCGCCGTCGCGGCGCATCAGCCGCAGCTCGAAGCCGTCCGGCGGCGCCTCGCCGGCCAGCACGGTGCTGAACACCTGGGCGCAGCGCTCCAGGTCCTCCGGCGGCCAGTAGGGCATGGGCGGGCCGCGGCCGAGCAGTTCCGCCTCGCTCCAGCCGACCATGCGGCAGAAGGCCGGGTTCACGTAGATGATCCGCCCCTCCAGGTCGCGCGCCCGCATGCCGACGGTCAGCGAGTCCTCCATCGCCTTGCGGAAGGCGTGCTCGGTGCGCAGCTGCTGCTCGGCCCGCAGGCGGCGGCGCATGTGCCGGCGCACCATCCACAGGCTCCACAGCGCCGAGCCGGTCAGGCCGAAGATGGCGGCCACCAGCACGGTGCGGCCGAAGTTGCTCTCGGTCCGGTGCACGGTGGCGACCAGCGTCATGCCCCGGCCCGGCGGGTCGAAGGGGATGGCGTGGCTGCGCCGCGGCGTCGGCTCGTCGATGCGCGACTTGGCGCCGAGCACCGCGCCGTTCGAATCGGCGACGGCGATCTGGTAGCGCTCGGCGATCCACCAGGGCACGTGGTGGGTCAGGATGTCGTCGATGGCGAACACGCCGACCAGCGCCCCGGCGTAGCCGCGGTCCTGGAACACCGGCACCACCACGTCGAACCCGATGCCGGCCTGCGGCAGCGGATAGGGCGCGGTGTAGATCCGCTTGCCGAGCGAACTGGCGAGGCGCAACGCGTCGCCGCGCGGGCTGGGCTCCGGCCCCTCCTCCACCGCGCGGCCGTCCGGCACCGGCGGCACCGACGCTGTGATGCGCCCCTCGGCGTCCAGCCACAGCACCCGCTCCACCGCCGGATTGGTGGTGACGAGCTGACGCATCGCGGTGACGACGTCGGCGTCCGGCGCGCGCCCCAGCGTGTCCGCCAACTGCTCCAGCCGGTCGACGTCGGAGGCGAGCTGGAAGCGCAGGCTCTGTTCCACCCACAGCGCGTCGCGGATCAGCGCGTGCTCCTCCTCCTCGCGCTCGGAACGGTCGAGCAGCCACAGGAACACCCCCAGCAGCACCACCACCAGCACCATGGCGACGATGGGCATGGCGGTGCCGCGGCGGCTCAACAGGGCGGGCAGGCGGATCATCGGTCCCTTATCGAGAAAGATACGGATTTCCACAATAGCGGCGATTGCGGAGTTGGCGAACAATGCAGGGAACACGAACAACCCCATAAATCCGGGAGGATACGGTCACATGAAGCTCTCCAAGCTGCTGTGCGCGGCCGCATTCGGCTGCCTGCTCGCCTCGCCGGCGTTCGCGCAGAACCAGATCGTCATCAAGTTCAGCCACGTCGTCGCCCCCGACACCCCCAAGGGCAAGGGCGCCGAGAAGTTCAGGGAACTGGCCGAGGCACGCACCGGCGGCAAGGTGAAGATCGAGGTCTATCCGAACAGCCAGCTCTACAAGGACAAGGAGGAGCTGGAGGCGCTGCAGCTCGGCGCCGTGCAGATGCTGGCCCCGTCGCTGGCCAAGTTCGGCCCGCTGGGCGCCAAGGAGTTCGAGGTCTTCGACCTGCCCTACATCTTCCCGAATAAGGACGTGCTGGTCCGCGTCACCAACGGCCCGGTCGGCAAGCAGCTGTTCCAGAAGCTGGAGTCGAAGGGCATCACCGGCCTCGCCTACTGGGACAACGGCTTCAAGATCATGTCGGCCAACAAGCCGATCCACCTGCCCACCGACATGAAGGCCCAGAAGCTGCGCATCCAGTCGTCCAAGGTGCTGGATTCGCAGATGCGCGCCCTGGGCGCGCTGCCGCAGGTGATGGCGTTCTCGGAGGTCTACCAGGCGCTGCAGACCGGCGTGGTGGACGGCACCGAGAACCCGCCGTCCAACATGTACACCCAGAAGATGCACGAGGTGCAGAAGCACGCCACGCTCACCAACCACGGCTATCTCGGCTATGCGGTGATCGTGAACAAGAAGTTCTGGGACGGCCTGCCGGCCGACGTCCGCACCCAGCTGGAAGGCGCCATGAAGGACGCCACCACCTTCGCCAACGACATCGCGCAGAAGGAGAACGACGACGCGCTGGCGGCGATGAAGGCCTCGGGCAAGACCGAGTTCTACACCCCGACCAAGGAGGAGGCCGAGGCGTGGCGCAAGGCGCTGCTGCCGGTCCACAAGGAGATGGAGGGCCGCGTCGGCAAGGAGCTGATGGAGTCGCTCTACAAGGAAGCCGCCGCCGCCGGCTTCAAGATGTAAGCGCCTGAAGCCCCTCCCCCCTTGCGGGGGAGGGGTTTGGGGAGAGGGGGAATGTGACTTGACCGGCTGTCGCCGGCGCCACCCTCTCCCCAACCCCTCTCCCGTCGAGGGAGAGGGGCTTTCCGCCGCCCCTTTCTCGCGCGGAGCCGCCATGTTCATGAAAGCCCTCGACCACCTCGAGGAGATCGTGATCGCCACCCTGATGGGACTGGCGACCTCGATCATCTTCGTCGCGGTGGTCCACCGTTACGCCTCGGGCCTGCCCGTCATCCAGGACTACATCCTGCACTGGAACTTCGCCTGGGCGCAGGAGCTGTGCATCTACATGTTCGTGTGGATGGCGAAGTTCGGCGCCGCCTACGGCGTGCGCACCGGCATCCACGTCGGCGTCGACGTGCTGATCAACAAGCTGGAGCCGAAGAACCGCGCCAAGTTCGTCGTCTTCGGCCTGCTGGCCGGCGCGCTGTTCACCGGCGTCGTCGGCTCGCTGGGCACCAACTTCGTCTGGCACATGTCGCAGACCGACCAGACCTCGGCCGACCTGGAATGGCCGATGTGGATCATCTATCTGGCGATCCCGCTCGGGTCCTTCCTGATGTGCTTCCGCTTCCTGCAGGTGACCGTGGCGTTCCTCCGCACCGGCGAGCTGCCGCATCACGACCACGGCCACGTCGAGGGCCTGGAGGAAGACGTCAGCGACCCGCAGCGCGCGGCGCAGGACGTCAACTGGTTCCAGATGGACGACCACCTGCACCCGCACGACATCGCCCACCACGAGGGCGACGAGCGGCGCGAGAAGGAGAGCAACCGATGAACGCCGCCATCATCTTCGGCCTGCTGCTCGGCCTGATGCTGACCGGCATGCCGATCTCCATCTCGCTCGGCCTCACCGTGCTCACCTTCCTGTTCACCATGACCGAGGTGCCGATCCAGGCGGTGGCGCTAAAGCTGTTCACCGGCATCGAGAAGTTCGAGATCATGGCGATCCCGTTCTTCATCCTGGCCGGCAACTTCCTCACGCACGGCGGCGTGGCGCGCCGCATGATCAACTTCGCCACCGCCATGGTCGGCCACTGGCACGGCGGCCTGGGGCTGGCCGGCGTGCTGGGCTGCGCGCTGTTCGCCGCGGTGTCGGGCTCCAGCCCGGCCACCGTGGTCGCCATCGGCTCGATCATCCTGCCGGCGATGGTGGCGCAGGGCTTCCCGCGGCAGTTCGGCGCCGGCGTCATCACCACCTCGGGCGCGCTGGGCATCCTGATCCCGCCGTCCATCGTCATGGTGATGTACGCCGTGGCGACCAGCGGCAGTCAGCACTCGGCCTCGGTCGGCCAGCTGTTCATGGCCGGCGTCATCCCGGGCCTGATGCTGGCGGCGCTGCTGGGCGGCGTGACGTGGTACCGGGCGCGCAAGTTCGGCTACCCGCGCATGCCGAAGGCCAGCCCGCTCGAGCGCTGGCGCACCTTCCGCGAGGCGATCTGGGGCCTGCTGCTGATCGTCATCGTCATTGGCGGCATCTACACCGGCGTCTTCACGCCGACCGAGGCGGCGGCGATGAGCGCGGTGTACGCCTTCGTCATCGCGGTGTTCGTCTACCGGGACATGCCGCTGAAGGGCGTGCCGAACGTGCTGCTGTCGTCGGCCAACATGTCGGCGATGCTGCTCTACATCATCACCAACGCGGTGCTGTTCTCGTTCGTGCTGACCTCGGAGAACATCCCGCAGCACATCGCCGACTGGATCGTCGGCCAGGGGCTGGGGGTGGTCGCCTTCCTGCTGGTGACCAACCTGCTGCTGCTGATGGCCGGCAACTTCATGGAGCCGTCGTCGATCGTGCTGATCATGGCGCCGATCCTGTTCCCGGTGGCGGTGAAGCTGGGCATCGACCCGGTGCACTTCGGCATCCTGATCGTCGTCAACATGGAGGTCGGCATGTGCCACCCGCCGGTCGGCCTGAACCTCTACGTCGCCAGCGGCATCACCAAGATGGGCATCACCGAGCTGACCATCGCGGTGTGGCCGTGGCTGCTGGCCATGCTGGGCTTCCTGGTGCTGATCACCTACGTGCCGGCGCTGTCGCTGTGGCTGCCCCGGGCGCTGGGGATGATGTAGCCCCTCCTGCCCCTGGAACGACGAAGGGCCCCGCCATCGGCGGGGCCCTTTTCGTTAGGAGCGGTCCACCACGGGCAGCAGAACCCCCGGACCGCCCTCCTCCGCCGGCACGAAGACCACGCCGGCCGCCTCGAACGCCTCGACCAGCAGGCGTTCCGTCCCGCGGTGCAGGGCGTGGTGCCCCTTCTCGAAGTCGCGGACCGTGCCGCGCGACACCGCCGCGCGCTCGGCAAGTTCCTCCTGCGTCCACTCCAGGAAGCCGCGGGCGGCCCGGCACTGACCGGCCGTCAAACCGCTTCTGAGCTGCATCCCGATCTCCGGAAAAAGTCGGCCATATGGGTTGAAAATAGCCTTTTTGGTCAAAAATAAAAGGGCGAGCCCGCCACACACCGTCCATCCGCCCCAACCACATGCAGGGAGCGTCCGTGCGATGCCGCATCACACCTCCTTGATCGCCACCATGGTGGCCGCGCTCGTCCTGGCCTTCGCGCTGGGGGCGCTCGCCAACCGGCTGCGGCTGTCGCCGCTGGTCGGCTACCTGCTGGCCGGGGTGGTGATCGGGCCGTTCACGCCGGGCTACGTCGCCGACCTTCAGCTGGCGCCGCAGCTCGCCGAGATCGGCGTCATCCTGCTGATGTTCGGCGTCGGGCTGCACTTCTCGCTGGACGACCTGCTCAAGGTGCGGCGCATCGCGGTGCCCGGCGCCGTGGTGCAGATCGGCATCGCGACGGTGCTCGGCTGGGGGTTGGCGCGGCTGCTCGGCTGGAGCCTGGGGGCCGGGCTGGTGCTCGGGCTGGCGCTGTCGGTGGCCAGCACCGTGGTGCTGCTGCGCGCGCTGGAGCAGCTCGACCTGTTCAAGACCGAGCGCGGGCGCATCGCCATCGGCTGGCTGATCGTCGAGGATCTGGCGATGGTGCTGGTCCTGGTGCTGCTGCCCTCGGTCGCCCGGATGCTGGATGGGGGCGGCACGGCCGGCGCGGAGCTGTGGCTGTCGCTGGCCGCCACGCTGGGCAAGGTGGCGCTGTTCGTCGCGCTGATGCTGATCGGCGGCAGCCGCGTGGTGCCCTGGCTGCTGGCGCGCATCGCCCGCACCGGCTCGCGTGAGCTGTTCACGCTGGGCGTGCTGGCCATCGCGCTCGGCATCGCCTACGGCTCAGCGCTGCTGTTCCACGTCTCCTTCGCGCTGGGCGCCTTCTTCGCCGGCATGGTCCTCAACAAGTCCGACCTCAGCCACCGCGCGGCGGAGGAACTGCTGCCGCTCAAGGACGCCTTCGCCGTGCTGTTCTTCGTGTCGGTGGGCATGCTGTTCGACCCGGGCGTGCTGGTGCGTTCGCCCGGCGCGGTGGCGGCGGTGGTGGCAATCATCATGGTCGGCAAGTCGCTGGCCGCCTTCGCCCTGGTGCTCGCCTTCCGCTACCCGATGAACACGGCGCTGACGGTGGCGGTCAGCCTGGCGCAGATCGGCGAGTTCTCCTTCATCCTGGCCGGCCTCGGCGTCGGGCTCGGCGTACTGCCGGAGGAAGGGCAGGCGCTGATCCTGGCCGGCGCGCTGCTGTCGATCACGGCGAACCCGTTCCTCTTCGCCCTGCTGGGCCGGCTCGAGGCGCGCCGCGAAACCGCCCCCACCGTTGCGCCGGCCGAAGACGCCGAGCCGAGCTACGACCTGGAACACCACGCTGTCATCGTCGGCCACGGCCGCGTCGGCGCCCTGGTCACCGAGGAGCTGACGCGGCGCGGCCTGCCCTGCGTGGTCGTGGAGCTTCAGCGCGAGCGCGCGAAGGCGCTGCGCGGCCGCGGCATCGACGCGGTGTACGGCAACGCCACGGCGCCGGGCGTGCTGGAACGCGCCGGCCTCGCGCGGGCGGACCTGCTGTTGGTCGCGGTGCCCGACGGCTTCGAGGCCGGCACCATCGTCGAGCGCGCCCGTCAGCTCAACCCCGGCATCCGCGTCGTCGCGCGGGCACACAGCGACGACGCGGTGGCGCACCTGGAGCAGCACGGCGTCGATGCGGTGTTCATGGGCGAGCGCGAGGTGGCCCGCCGCATGATCGAGCACGCCCACCGCGAGGCGAAGCCGTTCACCCCGCTCGGCGCGGCGCCCGTCACGCCGCCTTGATCGACACCAGAAAGCGCTGAACCTCGTCGCGCAGCGTCACGAAGCGCTCCTGCAGCATCTTCGCCACGTCCACCGACTGGCGCGCGGCCCCCGCCACCTCGGACGAAGCGTCGGAGGCGACGCCGATGCTCTGCGTCACCGTCTGCGCCTCCTGCGCCACCGAGCGCACCTGGTTGGCGATCTCGCCGGTGGCGCCGAGCTGCTCCTCCACCGCCACGGCGATGTCGGAGGAGCGCTGGCTGAGCGTGCCGATGGTGTCGGTGATGGCGCCGATGGCGCTGACCGCGTCGTGCGTCACCGCCTGGATGGCGCCGATCTGGCTGGAGATGTCCTCGGTGGCCTTGGCGGTCTGGTTGGCGAGGTTCTTCACCTCCTGCGCCACCACGGCGAAACCCTTGCCGGCCTCCCCCGCCCGCGCCGCCTCGATGGTGGCGTTCAGCGCCAGCAGGTTGGTCTGCCCGGCGATGTCCTGGATGAGGCTGGTGATCTCGCCGATCTTGGCGGCCGAGGTGGCCAGCGCCTCCACCGTCTCGCGGCTGGCGCGGGCGCGCTCGATGGCCTGGCCGGAGATGGCGACGGACTGGTTGACGCTCTCGGCGATGGCGCGGATCGAGCGGGTCAGCTGTTCGGCCGCGGCGCTGGCCGCCTGCACGCTGCGCGCGGCGCCGTCGGCGGCGCCGGCCACGGTGGCGTTGCAGTGGTCGGCGCGCAGCGCGCTGTCCAGCATGGTGCCGGCGCTGCCCTGCATCTGCGAGGCCGAGGCCGAGGCCTCGTGCACCATCGACTGCATGCGGCTGTCGAAGGTGCCGGCCAGCTCGGCCAGCCGGTTGGCGCGCCTCACGTCCTCCTCCTGGCGGGCCCGCTTCTCGGCCTCCAGCTGCTGGCGGTGCTCGGCGTTGCCGCGCAGCACGTCGATGGCGCGCGCCATGGCGCCGACCTCGTCGCGGCGGTCCAGCGCCGGCACGGTGATGCCGTAGTCGCCCTCGGCCAGCTGGCCGACGATGCCGGTGATCTGCGACAGCGGCCGGGTGATCGTCGACACCACCAGATAAAGCACGCCCATGATCGCCAGAAAGGCCGCGGTGCCGCCGAACACGGCCAGCCACGCGTCCTCGGCGATGCGGGCCTCGACGCGGTCGGTGCGCAGGCGCAGCACGTACTCGCCCAGCGTCTTCTGCCCGGCGACGATCGGCACCGTCACCTCGGTGTAGCCCTTGCCGGGGCGGACGTCGCCGTCCTCCGCCAGCACCTTGCCCTTGTCGTCGCGCACGATGGCGCCGCGGTAGTCCGGGTCGGACGACGGCGCCTTGGCGACCTGCTTGACCTGCTCGTAGTCGAGATCATTGAGCGGGATGCTGGCGGCGCGCGCCTGCAGCGACGCGATCATCCGCGCCCGCGACGACAGCCCCTCGTGCGCCTCGCCGGTGGCGCCGTGCACGTTCAACACGATGGCGGCGGCCTGATAGGCGAGGAACACCCCGCCGATCAGCACCAGCGCCCGCATCCGCAGGCTGAGCCCGCCGAGAAGACCACCCGTCCCGCCGTTCGACATCGTCTCTTCCCTTTGCATGCGGCGGCGCCGGTCCGCTCCGCGGCGGCCGGCGCCCGTTTTCCTACTTCAGGGCGCCCGAGGCCTTGAGCTTCTGGAAGCCCGCCTCGAGCTTGGCCATCAGCGCCTCGGCGCCCGGGGCCTTCTTCGACACCACGAAGTACACCGGGGTGCTGGAGATCGAGGTGGTCTTCAGCGCCGGCATCGGCTTGGCCGCGAGCGCGGTCTGCACCGGCTTCGACCACTGGATGAACACGGGGGCGCGGCCGGCCTCCAGCAGGGCCAGGGCCTGCTCGGTGGTGCGGGCATCGACCAGCGTCACCTTGTTGGCCGGATCCTCCATCCAGGCGCGCCAGCCGCCCAGCGAGAAGCCGTTCAGCGCGATCACCGCCTTGCCGGCCAGGTCCTCCTTCACCTTCACCGCCGGCGCCTCGTTCAGCGCGTAGGCGTTCATCTCGACGGTGTCGATGGGGTTGGCGCTGGCCAGCGTCGTGCCCTCGAACTCCTTGGCCGTCTTCACGCCGAGGAACAGGTCGAGCTCGCCCAGCGGCAGCGCGGCCATCAGGCGGCGCGCCGGGACGGACTCGATGGCCAACTCGATGCCTTGGTCGGCGGCGACCTTCTGCAGCGTCTCGATCAGCGACCCCGCCGGCTTGCCGTTGTCCGTGTAGCTGTAGGGCGGGAACTCGACGTAGCCGACCTTGATCGGATCGGCCTGCGCCACGCCGGCCATGCCCGCCGTCACCGCTCCCACCAGCGCCAGCGCCTTGAACATCCGCCCGAACGTAGAAGCACCCATACGCATCCCCATTGCGTTCAATTCGAGATATTGCGGTGCGAATTATCTCATACCGCTCACGTCGCGGGCAACCATACCTCCGGAATGTTGAATCGCGATGTCGAAATGCTAACCGACGAGGCAATTGTCACGGCCGGCCCGCCGCCGTACCCTAGCGCCCCGGTCTGACATTCCGAGGCAGAAGATCCCGTGTCCGAATTCGTCCCCTCCGCCTGCCCGCACGACTGCCCGAGCACCTGCGCGCTCGAGGTGGAGCGCCTTGCCCCGGATCGCATCGGCAAGGTGCGGGGCGCCGCGGCGAACACCTACACGGCCGGCGTCATCTGCGCCAAGGTCAGCCGCTACGCCGAGCGCGTGCACAACCCGAACCGCATCCTGAAGCCGCTGCTGCGCACCGGCCCCAAGGGCGCCGGCCAGTGGCGGGAGATCGGCTGGGAGGAGGCGCTGGACCGCGTCGCCGAGAAGTTCCTGGAGGCCGAACGGACGCACGGGCCGGAGGCGGTGTGGCCGTACTTCTACGCCGGCACCATGGGCCTCGTGCAGCGCGGCTCGATCCAGCGGCTGCGCCACGCCAAGGGCTATTCGCGGCAGATCAGCACGATCTGCGACACGCCGGCCAACATGGGCTGGATGGCCGGCTACGGCGACATCCGCGGCAGCGACCCGCGCGAGATGGCCGAGAGCGACCTGATCGTCAACTGGGGCGGCAACCCGGTGGCCACCCAGGTCAACGTGATGACGCACGTCGCCCGCGCCCGCAAGGCGCGCGGGGCGAAGCTGGTCACCATCGACCCGTACCGCAACGGCACCGCCGAGGTCTCCGACCTGCACCTCATGCTCCGCCCGGGCACCGACGGCGCGCTGGCCTGCGCGGTGATGCACGTGCTGTTCCGGGAGGGCTTCGCCGACCGTGCCTACCTCGCCCGCTACGCCGCGGGCGTCGAGCGGCTGGAGGAGCATCTGGCCGCCCGCACGCCGGACTGGGCGGCGGCGATCACCGGGCTGAGCGTGGAGGAGATCGTCGGCTTCGCCCGCCTGTACGGCCAGACCAAGCGCAGCTATCTGCGCATGGGTTACGGTCTGACGCGGGCGCACAACGGGGCGGCGCAGATGCACGCGGCGTCCTGCCTGCCGGTGGTCACCGGGGCGTGGCAGCACCGCGGCGGCGGCGGGTTGTACTGCTCGTCGGGGATCTACCGGATCGACCGCACGCTGTCCGAGGGGCTGGACCGGCTGGACACCGCGGTGCGCGGCTTCGACCAGTCGCGCATCGGCGCGGTGCTGACCGGCGCGGACATCACGTCCGGCCCGCCGGTGACCGCCATGCTGGTGCAGAACACCAACCCGGCCGCCGTCTGCCCGGACCTGACCCGGGTGATCGCCGGCCTGAAGCGCGACGACCTGTTCGTCGCCGTGCACGAGCAGGTGATGACCGACACCGCGGCGCTGGCCGACCTCGTGCTGCCGGCCACCATGTTCCTGGAGCACGACGACCTCTACCGCGGCGGCGGCCAGAGCCATATCCTGATCGGCCGCAAGGTGGTCGAGCCGCAGGGCGAGGCCCGCGAGAACCACTGGGTGAACGGCGAGATCGCCCGCCGCGTCGGCGCCGAGCACCCCGGCTTCGGCATGACGGCGTGGGAGATCATCGACGCCATGCTCACGGCGTCCGACCTGCCGGACGCCGCGACGCTGGCGGCCGACCGCTGGCACGACGCCCAGCCGGACTTCGAGACCTCGCACTTCCTGAAGGGCTTCGCCTGGCCGGACGGCCGCTTCCGCTTTGCGCCGGACTGGGCGGCGCTGGGGCCCTACGGCGGCTGCCCGGAGTTGCCCGACCACATGCCGCCCGGCCGCGGCACCGACGCTGAGCACCCCTTCCGCCTGTTCACCCCGCCGGCCCGGCAGTTCCTCAACACCAGCTTCACCGACACGGAGACCTCGCTCGCTCGCGAGAAGCGCCCGACCGTGCTGATCCACCCGGACGACGCGGCGGGCCTGGGCATCAGCGACGGCGATCTGGTGCGGCTGGGCAACCGCCAGGCGTCGGTGGCGCTGCACGCCGGGCTGTTCGACGGCATCCGGCGCGGCGTGCTGGCGGTGGAGGGCATCTGGCCCGGCAGCGCCTTCGTCGAGGGCGTCGGCATCAACGCCCTGACCTCGCCGCAGTCGATCCCGCCGGCCGGTGGTGCGGCGTTCCACGACAACGCCGTGTGGGTGCGGACAGCGTAAAAGCAATCCCTCCCCCAGCCCCGCTGGGGGAGGTTAGGAGGGGGCAGCGGCGCGCACGAGAATCCGCGGCTGCCACCTTCGCCGCAGCCCCCACCCAACCCTCCCCCAGCGGAGCTGGGGGAGGGCCATGTTCCCGTCAACTCGCCCGCACCTCGGCGATGAAGCGGTCGACGTCCTGCGACAGGCGTTCGGAATCGCGGAACAGCGTGTCCGCGGCGCCGAGCGCCTCATGCGCCGCGGAACCGGTGCCGTCGGCGATCTGCTGGACGCCGCCGATGTTGCGCGAGATCTCCTCCGTGCCCTGGGCGGCCTGCTGCACGCTGCGGGCGATCTCGCGGGTCGCGGCGTCCTGCTCCTCCACCGCCGCGGCGATGGTGGTGGCGATCTCGTTGATCTGCGCGATCACCGCGGCGATCTCGCCGATGGCGCCGACGGCGCCGCGGGTGGCGTCCTGCATGCCGGTGATCTGGCCGGCGATCTCCTCGGTGGCCTTGGCGGTCTGGGTGGCGAGGCTCTTCACCTCGGAGGCGACCACCGCGAAGCCCTTTCCCGCCTCGCCGGCGCGCGCCGCCTCGATGGTGGCGTTCAAGGCCAGCAGGTTGGTCTGCGCCGCGATGGAGTTGATGAGTTCGACCACGTCACCGATGCTGCGCGCCTGCTCGGCCAGCGCCTGGACGCTGCGGGTGGTGTCGTCGGCGCGCTGCGAGGCGCGGCGCGCCACCTCGCTGGACTGGTTGACCTGACGCGAGATCTCGCTGATCGAGCTGGTCATCTCCTCGGCCGAGGCGGCGACCGTCTGCACGTTGGCCGAGGCCAGTTCGGCCGCCTGCATCACCGTGCCGGCGCGCTCGCGTCCGTCCTCCGCCATCTCGGTGAGGCGGCGGGAGTTGGCCTGCATCTGGCTGGCGGCGGACGACACCTGGGCGACCACCCCCTTGATGCTGGCCTCGAAGCTGTCGGCGAGCCGGCGCATGGCGGCGCGCTTCTCCTCCTCGGCGGCCCGCTGGGCGCGCTTGACCTCCTCCTCCATGGCACGGTTGCGGATCAGGTTGTCCTTGAACACCTGGACCGCCACCGCCATCTGGCCGATCTCGTCGCGGCGGCCCGCCGCCGGCACCTCGACCGCGGTGTCGCCCTGGGCGAGCCGCTCCATGGCGCCGGTCATCGCCACCACCGGGCGCGACACGCCGCGCCCGATGGCCCAGGCGAGCAGGCAGGCCAGCAGCACCGCGACCGGCGTCAGCGTCTTCGCCACCGTCTCGGCGAACCCCGAGGTGGCGATCGCCGCCGCGCGCATCTCGCCCTGCCGCGCCGTGGCGGCCTCGCGCGCCTCCTTCAGCTTGTCGGCGGTCGCACGGCCGATGGGGGCCAGGCGCTTGTCGCGGATCTGATCGACCGTCGCGATGGCCTTCTCCAGCACCGACAGCCCGTTGGAGAAGTCGCGCAGCATCGCGCCGGCGGCGGCGATGCGCTCGGTCTGGCCCTCGGCCAGCGTCAGGTCGGCGAGATCCTTGAAGGTGGCCGCCGCGCCGTCCACCCGCTTGCGCACCGCGGCGAAGTCGAAGGCGGTGTCGCCGTCCAGGATGCGGAAGACCAGGATGCGCGCGGTCCAGACATCCTCGGCCAGCCGCGTCACCGCGGTGGCGGCGGCGAGGTGGCCGGCGGCCACTTCGGCGTCGCGCATCTCGACCATCAGGCCGCGCAACTTGGAGCCGAGTTCGTAGATCACGTCCTTGTTGGTGGCTTCGCGCTGTTCGCGGGCAATCGCGATCTCCGCGGAGGTGCGCTCATAGTCGTCGAGCATCGCCAGGATCTGGTCGACACGCGTGCGGTTCGCCTCCTGCTTCATCAGCGCCCGCGCCTGGGTCAGCTCGCCGCGCGCGGTGGCCAACTCGGCGGGGATAGTCTTGGCGTTCGCCTCGCCGCCCGCATAGATGTAGCGCACGCTGCCGAGCCGCGCCCGCAGCACCGATCCGTCGGCGCGCGACACCAGTTCGGCAACGATCGCCTGATCGGCGAGCTCTCCCACGGCATCCCTGGATTCGGCGGCCTCGTGCCACGACACGCCGCCGAGCGCCGCCAGCATCACCACGACCACGCCGAAGCCCAGCGCGACGCGCGTTCCCACCTTCTGGTTTTCCAGCATCACCAGCCCCTTCCCTGCCGACGCTCCGCGACGGCGATCGCTGCTCGTCCGTCCGGAGTAGCTCCGACGGCATAAGACATCCTGAGCATACGTGGGTATGGCTGTCAAAATGTATTAGTATTGCCAACTAATTAATGAGGCAGGGAGGTTTCCCTTAAAAGGGAACAACGTATTGAACATTAAGGATAGTCAGCCTGCCTCGCCGCCCACCCGGTTCCGCCCGGCGCGCTTGGCGGCGTAGAGCGCGGCGTCAGCGCGGCGGACGAGGTCGGCGAGCGGCTCGCCCGGCCGGTATTGCGCCACGCCGATGGACAGCGTCACCGTGCCGTAGGAGGCGCCGCGCGACTTGTTGACGATCTGCCGGGACCCGACGGTGGCGCGGACCTGCTCCGCTACCTTCAGCGCATTGTCGAGCGCGGTGCGCGGCAGGATGATCGAGAACTCCTCGCCGCCGTAGCGCGCCGCGGTGTCGCGACCCTTGATGCACTCGGTCAGCACCTTGGCGACGAGGCGCAGCACGTGGTCGCCGACCAGATGGCCGTGCGTGTCGTTGAAGACCTTGAAATGGTCGATATCGACCATCAGCAGCGAGAGCGGGATGCCCTCCTGCTCCGCCTCGCGCGCCGCCTCGTTCAGCGTGACGTCGAACGCCTTGCGGTTGGCGATGCCGGTCAGGCCATCGGTCATCGCCTCGCGCCGGGCGGTGTCGAGGTTGACGCGCATCTCGGCCAGCTGCTGGCTGGAATCGAGGAGCTGCGACTGCAGCCGGGTCTGCTGGTCCGCGATGGCGGTGGTCTCGGCGGCGATGGCGGCGACCATGGCGCGCAGGTCCTCCATCGACATCGGCTCGTCCAGATCGCCCTGGAAACCGGCCAGCGCATGGCCATAGCGGTTGGTCTCCGCCCCCGCGGCGTTCAGCAGGTCCAGCAGCTTGCCGAGCGCCGAACGCGCCCGCTCGCTGGTCTCGCGGATCGCCTGCGCCTCGGAGTCCAGGGTGAAGAAGCGCTTGAACAGCTCGTCGCAGTGCGACTGGGTCAGGGGACCACCCTCGCGCTGCGCCATGTCGACGGCACGCGTCAGGTCGGGCAGTTGGCCGCTGTGATAGGCGTACCAGAGCGTGAAGTTTTCCGGATTGGGCGGCAGCCGATCGGTTAACATGCGGCTCATCGCGCGCGCCGCCAGCTCCCCCGCCCGTTCGAAATCGTCCGAATACGCCACAGCCGCCACCCCCGCCGATCACTCCAACTCTAGACCTATCCACACCGTATATTGGTATTTCCCTGCACGGCAAGCGTCTTTCATGGTAAAGATCAAAAGCAGGGGCAGACTTGGGCAGCCGAAATCAGTTGCACTGACCGACGGAGTTCTCCGCGCATATTTTCTTGCCGTCGACCCAGGTGGCGCCGGTGAGGTCGGCGTTGCGGAAGTCGGCGCCGCCGAGCTTGGCGCCGGTGAAGTCGGAGCGCTTCAGCGACGCCCCCACCAGCTTGGCGTTGCGCAGGTCGGCCTCGCGCAAGGACGCGCCGTCCAGTTCCGCGCGGGTGAAGTCCGCCTCGATCAGCCGGGCGCGATCGAGCTTCGCACCAATCATCACGGCGCTGACGAACTTGGCGCGGTAGGCGTCGGCGTCGACCAGCGCCGCGTCCTTGAGCGTGGCGCGCGCGAAGGTGGCGTCGCGCAGCTCGGCCCCCGTCAGGTCGGCGCCGTGCAGCTCGCCGCCATCGAAGTAGCAGCGCCGCCAGATCACCTTGGGCTGCGCGGGATCGGTGCAGGCGGCCTCCGCGGGAGCGGCGGCCAGCAACAGCGCAAAGGCGGCGAAAATTGTCCGTTTCATCCCGCAAGAGATAAGGGAGGGCGCCGGCAAAACCAAACCCTATCGGGGCTGCCCCACCGCCCGCCCGGCCTGCGGCGGGCGCGGAAGATCCGCGTGCGCCTGCGCGGCGGCGGCGAGACGGGCCTGCATCTCCCCGGTGAAGGGGGCGGCGCGGCGGTCGGCGAGGTCCACGTGCAGCAGCAGGAATTCCGCGGTGGCCGCTAGGAACCCCTCGCCGGCGTGGCGCATCTCGTGGAACAGGTGCAGCCGCTTGGCGTCGGCGGCGAGGATGGTGGAGGCGAAGCGCAGCCCGTCGCCCTGCGTCACTTCGCGCGCGTAGGTCAGGTGCGCCTCGACCACGAACATCGAGCGCCCCTGGGACTCGGCGTAGTCCTTGCCGATGCCGAAGTGGTCGAGCACCGCGTCGGTCGCGTGGTCGAACGCCAGCAGATAGTACGCCACGTTCATGTGGCCGTTGTAGTCGATCCACTCCGGGCGGACGGTCTCGGCGTGGAGGGCGAAGGGGGCGGGGATGGTCATGGGGAGAGCATAGCATTGCACCGACGTGAACATAAGCGACCGAACGCTATGGAGCCGGCTCGGCCGCCGCATTCGCCACCCGGCCGGACAACACCACTTAGCCATTTCCCTCCACGCCAGCGCAGCTTAATCTGAACAACAGCCAGTGCGGAGATGGACATGCAGCACCTCACCAGGAACATACAGGGGTATGTCGCAGGCATGACAGGTGCCCAGAAAGTCTTCTGCGCTGCGCTCCTCTTTTCAATGCTGGTCGTCGGAATCATGGCGATCCCGGCGTTCGATCTGCCATCCCGGCTTTTGGTCGGCATGACTTGGTTTGCCATTCTTTATATTACACGCTGGGCGTGGCTGCCGCGGCACTACGGCGATCAGTCCCTGACCAGAGTGGCATTGATCAGCATTGGCGGCATTGCCTTCGTGGTCCTGGGCGCATCGGATGTTCTTACGCCGGTAGCCCTGGGCACTGCACAGCGGCTTCTGGCTCTCTATTACCCGGAACTGGCTCACGTCGTGCCCGGCAGCGACGCCCTGCCGGACCGCATCACGAACATCGTCATTCTTTTGATTACCATCGGCGGTTTCTACCTCATCCTCTCCCTGCGAACGGGCGGGCATGCGGTCAGGCCGCATCCGACGCCATTCGAGCGCGAATTCCCGGAACCGGACTTCCGCGACCGTCTGAATCGATTCTGCAAGAGCTTGGAACTCGACATCAACGACATCGACGGCAGGACGAACTGGGTCCACCATAACTTCATACCACTCGAGGCTGAGTTCGAGCTGTTCGCGGACAACCGCCGCCGGCGCCGCTTTGGCGACCTCATCGCCTTGCTGCGGGAGAGCCGCGACGTGCCGCTGTTTCTGGTGCTTGGAGATCCGGGCGCCGGCAAGAGCGTTGCCCTGCGAAAGCTGTGCCGGGTCATGCTGAATGACGTCGAGCAGACCCGCCGCATCCCGATCTACATCAATCTTCGCGAATGGCTGACGGACAAGACGTGGAGCGCATCGGCCCCCCCGACCGAGGACGACCTGAACAGTTTCATCACGCAACGGCTCCGGAGCCGCACTGGCGGCCCTGGGGCACGTTTCATCGAGGATTACTTCGACAGGATGAGGGAAACCGGGCACCTGCTGTTCGTTTTCGATTCGTTCGATGAGATCCCCGCCATCCTTGACCAGGACGAAACGTCCTGGATCGTGCAGGAACTCGCCAGCCTGATCGTCCGGTTCGCCATCAACGTCGGGCCATCACGGGCGATCATCGCCTCCCGCTACTTTCGACGTCCGCGCATACACGCTCAAACCTACGTCAAGCTCGAAGTCCGGCCCTTTACCGACGAGCGTATAAAAAAGCTGCTCACCAGCTTCAGCAACCGCTCCGATCAGCTTCTCTCCGAATTGCGCACCAGGAGAGACGACCTGAGTGGCGTCGTCCGCAATCCGTTCACCCTGATGCTGCTGGCAACCTATGCATCGGCAGAGAGAAAACTGCCTCCCTCGCAGTCCGCGCTGTACGAACACTATGTCCGAACGTCGATCGAGACGTCGCTGAAGACGCTTACGCAATACCGACTGACCGTGGAAGAAATAATCTCTTTCTGCACGGAACTTGCGTGGATCATGTTCAGCAAGAATTTGCCTGCGTTGGAAATTTCCATCGGAGATATACGGAGGAAATATGGAAGCACGCATGATGTTGACGGCCTGCTTCATGTTTTGACACACAGCCTGGTTGCAAAAGGCGGGGAATTCGGATCATCGCATTTCACATTTTCCCATAGGAGGTTTAACGAATTCTTTTTTGTCCAAAAAATCATCAAAACCGATCACACCGTTGAACTCGAAGAAATCGCAAGAAACGGAAAGCTTAGAGATTCTCTTATCCTCTATGCTGAAGTTGCAAGAGAAAACCAGGCGCGCGCCATTGCTCGCTTCTGCTTTGACACGGTCAAAGACACGATCATCTCATCCGACCCACAACGGAGGATCCGCGGGATTCACTGCCTGCGATTTATCGCGGAAGCTTTCCGAACGAGGAGAGACGCATTCAATGCCGAAGTCAGCCAATTTCACCTCTTCCTTATCTGGGGGATAGCCGGGCCATTCGACATACTCACGAAAAAGCTGCTCGTCGAAGCGGCGGGCGTCACCGAGCGCGAACACCTGGGGCAAGTACTTCTTGCCGCGTTGGACACATCCGACTCCTGGATTCGCGAGACTGCGTTCCGGTCCTGCCGCTACGTCACCTCCGCAGGGGATAATCTGCGCATGGCGATTACCGAGCAGGCCATGTCCATGCCCACCACCGAATTGATAAAAGAATACATGAGCATGCTCCAGGATGCAGAATCCTCCATATCACTTCGCCAATTTGGTCGCGACATAAAATATCTGCTTGCATTTCGCTTTTCATTTTTGTTAGCCATGGGCATTTCGTTTTACAATGTTATACCAGCACTATTTGCCACCGCAAACAGTGTGGCAAATCATCTGTTCTCAAAATATTTAGGCCCCGTCATAACAGCTGATAAAAATCAATTAACGCAAGAATTTCACTTACATGAAGATTATAACGAATATATATACGATGAAAAAAGCACGGATGATATAATTGACGCGATGGAATATCGCCAATCTCTTAATAAATCTCGCACTGAGATTGTTGAATTTTATGAAATTTACTTTTTTAGTTATGCTTTTTCAGCATTGGTTTTTTATTATATTTGGAGGGATATTGGTATGAGCGAAATAATTGAATGGGGATGGTGGAATATTTGGGTTTCACTCCTTGTATTTAGCGTTGTTTGCAGTGCGTCAACCGTCAATCGACGCGATCTATGCTTTTATACAATTGGCGCTATTAAAAATGCTCCAAAGCTTCAATGGAGCATAACGTCAAAAATAGCAATTCAGATTATTGCATTGTCATTCATACTTATGACACAAAATAAATTAACCGAGAGTTTTTTGTATTATGCCATTAAATTTGTATGGAGCGCCATTGAAAATTATGCAACCATTGTGACATTTGTCATGTTTGGTATCGCTGCCATTATTTGGCTCTCCTTAATTCTCAAAGGAACTTATATTTTATTACAAGATAGGAAGAAATTGAAGATCGCAGCCGGATCCTGGCTGTGCCAAGGGGGTGAAATTTGGCGAACGCAACTGGCCGAATGCTTTAATGATTTCAGTACCGCTGAATATCGGCTGAAATTCGTGCGCTTCCTGGCTGACCACGGTATCAGACCGCTCGGAGATTGGCCCATGGGGCGGTTGCCGGGCGTCGAAGGCGACCCGGCAACCACTGAACTCGCCCGCCTCGAAGAACACTGGCGGGGATGGGACCGATGAACGGCCTCCCGGCTACACGCTGAAGTACCTGGCCCTGGGGTGGTGCACCACGATGGCCGAGGTGCTCTGCTCCGGATGCAGTTGGAACTCGTCGGACAGCTCGACGCCGATGCGCTCCGCCCCCAGCAGCGCCATCAGGTGCTTCTGGTCCTCCAGGTTCGGGCAGGCCGGGTAGCCGAAGCTGTAGCGGGAGCCGTGGTAGCCCTGCTGCAGCAGCTTCTCTTTGTCGCGCGCGTCTTCGGCGCCGAAGCCCAGTTCCGCGCGGATGCGGGCGTGCACGTACTCGGCCATCGCCTCGGCCATCTCCACCGAGAGGCCGTGCAGGTACAGGTAGTCCTGGTAGCGGTTCTCGGCGAACCACTGCCGCGCCACGTCGGAGGCCTTCTGGCCCATGGTGACGACCTGCAGGCCGATGACGTCGCGCTCGGGCGAGTCCACGTCGCGGAAGAAGTCGGCGATGCACTCGCCGTCCTCCTTGCCCTGGCGCGGCAGGGTGAAGCGGGCGACCTCGGTCTTCCCGCCCTCATCGAAGAGGATGACGTCGTTGCCCTCGGCCGCCGCCTTCCAGTAGCCGTAGGCCGCCTGCGGCTGGAGGATCTCCTCCTTGGCGCAGAGCTGCAGCATGCGGTCGAGCACCGGGCGCAGCTCCTTCTTCGACCACGCCATGAACTCCTCGAAGGACTTGCCGTCCTTCCGGTAGCCCCACTGCAGCTGGTAGAGCATGCGCTCGTTCAGGTAGGTCACCAGCGTCTTCAGCGGCACGTACTCGATGACCTTGGCCCCCCAGAACGGCGGGGGCGGCACCGCGACGCCCTCGGCCAGGCGGTTGCGGCGGGCTTGCACGGCCGCCGTGTCGACCGGGCCGGTGGCGGCGCTGGTCGCCTGCCCCAGCACGCGGCGGCGGTTCGTCGCCTTGCCGGCGCGCTTGGCCTGCTGGACGGCGAGCAGGTTGTCGAAGCCGCCGGTCACCACCTGATCCATCAGCGTCAGGCCATCGAAGGCGTCGCCCGCGTACGCCACGCGGCCGGGGCCGTAGGAGCGGACGCAATCCTCCTCGACGTAGGCGCGGGTGAGCGCCGCGCCGCCGAGCAGAACCGGGACCTCCAGCCCCTCACGGGTCATCTCCTCCAGGTTCTCGCGCATCACCACGGTGGACTTCACCAGCAGGCCGGACATGCCGATGGCGTCCGCCCCGTGCTCCTTCGCCGCCTGGATGATGGCGCCGACCGGCTGCTTGATGCCGAGGTTCACCACCTTGTAGCCGTTGTTGGTGAGGATGATGTCCACGAGGTTCTTGCCGATGTCGTGCACGTCGCCCTTCACGGTGGCGAGCACCATGGTGCCCTTCTGCTGGCCCTCGACCTTCTCCATCAGGGGTTCCAGGTAGGCCACCGCCGCCTTCATGGTCTCGGCCGACTGCAGCACGAACGGCAGCTGCATCTTGCCCGAGCCGAACAGCTCGCCCACCACCTTCATGCCGTCGAGCAGGAAGGTGTTGATGATCTCCAGCGGGCTGTACGTCTCCAGCGCCTTCTTGAGGTCGTCCTCCAGCCCGGTGCGGTCGCCGTCGACGATGCGCTGCTTCAGGCACTCCTCGATGGTCTCGGGGCGCGCCTTCTTCTTGGCGTCGGCCGCCTTGCGGCCCTCGAACAGGGCGATGAAGGCCTGGAGCGGGTCATAGCCGTCCGCTCGGCGGTCGAAGATCAGGTCCTCGGCGGTCTTCACCTCCTGTTCGGGGATCTGGTGCAGCGGCATGATCTTGGAGACGTGCACGATGGCGCCGGTCATGCCGCGCTTGACGGCGTGATCCAGGAACACCGAGTTCAGCACGTGCCGCGCCGCCGCGTTCAGGCCGAACGACACGTTCGACAGGCCGAGGATGATCTGGCAGCCCGGCAGCTCGCGGCTGATCGCCTCGATGCCGTCCAGCGTCCAGATCGCCAGCTTGCGGTCGTCCTCGTTGCCGGTGGCGATGGTGAAGGTCAGCGGGTCGAACAGCAGGTCGGCCGGGTTCAGCCCATACTCCCCCACCGCCAGATCATAGAGGCGCTTGGCGACGGCGAGCTTGCGCTCGGGCGTCTTCGCCATGCCCTCCTCGTCGATGGTCAGGGCGATCACCGCGGCGCCGAACTTCTTGGCCAGCTCCAGGCGCTTGCGGGCGGGGTCCTCGCCATCCTCGAAGTTGATGGAGTTGATGATCGCCTTGCCGCCGTAGAGCTGCAGCGCGCTGTCCAGCACATTCAGCTCGGTGGAATCGATCACCAGCGGGGCGGTGACCGAGCCGACGAAGCGCTTCACCACCTCATTCATCTCGGCCACTTCGTTGCGGCCGACGAAGGCGGTGCAGACGTCGAGGGAGTGGCTGCCCTCCTTCACCTGCTCGCGCGCCATCTCGACGCAGCCGTCCCAGTCGCCCTTCTCCTGCAGCTCGCGCCACTTCTTGGAGCCGTTGGCGTTGCAGCGCTCGCCGATGGCGAAGAAGGCGTTCTCCTGGCGTAGCGTCACCTGACCGTACAGCGAGGCCACCGCCGGCACCCAGTGCACGGTGCGGCCCTTCGGCGCCGGGCGGTGCTGGCCGGCGGGGGCCAGCTTGCGCAGCACGGCGTCGGCCGCGGCGATGTGCGGCACGTTGGTGCCGCAGCAGCCGCCCACCAGGTTGACGCCGTCCTCGGCGATGAAGCGCTCCAGCCAGTGGCCGAAGTCGGCGGCGGCCAGCGGGTAGTGCGTCTTGCCGTCCACCAGCTCCGGCAGCCCGGCGTTCGGCTGCACGGAGATCAGGCCCGGCCAGTTCTGCGACAGCCAGCGCACGTGCTCGCCCATCTCCAGCGGGCCGGTGGCGCAGTTCAGGCCCATCAGCGGCACGTCGAGCGCCTCGATGATGGTGGCCGCCGCCGCGATGTCGGTGCCGACCAGCAGCGTGCCGGTGGTCTCCACCGTCACCTGCACGAAGATCGGCGTGTCGGTGCCGGCGTCCCGGCGGGCGCGCTTGACGCCGTTTACCGCCGCCTTGATCTGCAGGGGATCCTGGCAGGTCTCGATGAGGATGGCGTCGCAGCCGCCGGCGATCTGCCCGGCCGCCTGCACGAAGAAGCTCTCCTCAAGATCCGCGTAGGGCATGTGCCCGAGGCTCGGCAGCTTGGTGCCCGGCCCGATCGAGCCGAGGACGAAGCGCGCGCGGCCGTCCTTGAAGGTCTCCGCCGCCTCGCGCGCCAACTCGACGGCGCGCTGGTTGATCTCGAACGCCTTTTCCGCGATCCCGAACTCGCCCAGCGTCACCGGCGAAGCGCCGAAGGTGTCGGTCTCCACCATGTCGGCGCCGGCCTCGTAATAGCCGCGGTGGATCTCGCGGACGATGTCCGGGCGCGACAGCGGCAGGATGTCGGTGCAGTTCTCGTGCCCCCAGAAGTCCTTCTCGACGTCGAGGTCGATTGCCTGGATGCGGCTGCCGAACCCGCCGTCGCACAGGAGAACGCGGTCACGCAGGGTGTCGAGGATGTGGGGCATGGGACTCTGTTTTCTTTGCTTCGGTGTGGTTCGGGTCAGTCGAGGCCGTGGCGGTTCGCCGGCCACCAGCCGTGATCGAGGATCTGATCGAGGGTGTACGGGCACTCGACGGGCAGCACTCTTGCGGGAACGCCGTCCTGGGCCAAACCATCGGCGGCCAGCCGGAGCGCATTGCGATGAATGCGGACGAGGTCGATCCGCCCGCGCAGGCTGGGGCTGGTCTCGATTTCCTCTTCCGCTTCGATGCGATGATTGGTCACCGAGGTCCGCCAGTTGGGACGGGGATCGCGAGCCGGCGAATACTCGAGCTTCAGAAGGTGCTCGATGACCCGCATGAGGGCGCTGTTCAGTGCCCTGGCGTCCGAACGGCCCACGCTTTCGATCTCCTCTGCCACCAGTTCCCAATCGATGGGCGTGCTGATCCGCTCGCGCGCGACCTGACGCAGCAGGTCGGCCTGCTCCTGGGTCCAGGCGTAGAAATCCTCGTCGTAGGCGAACTTGCCGCTCATGGCCGGCCTCCGCTCATCCGATGCCCCGCCACCCTAACATGGGCGCCATCGGCCGTCCTACCCAGCCGCCGGAACCGCCGCCTTCGCCTTGATGCCCAGCATCCGGCAGATGGCGACGGTCAGGTCGGCGCGGTTGAGGGTGTAGAAGTGGAAGTGCTCCACCCCCTGCGCCTGGAGGTCCTGGCACTGCTCGGCCGCCACGGTGGCGGCGACCAGCTGGCGGGTCTCCGGGTCGTCGTCCAGGCCCTCGAAGGTCTCGGCCATCCGCGCGGGGATGGTGGCGTTGCACTTGCCGGCAAACTCCACCGCGCGGGCGTAGTTGGTGATCGGCAGGATGCCCGGCACGATCGGCACGTGGATGCCGGCCGCCGCGCAGCGGTCGCGGAAGCGGAAGTACTTCTCGTTGTCGAAGAAGAACTGCGTGATGGCGCGGGTCGCCCCGGCGTCCACCTTGCGCTTCAGGTTGTCGAGGTCGAACTGGGCGTTCGGCGCCTCCGGGTGCGTCTCCGGGTACGCCGCCACCGAAATCTCGAAGTCGGCGACCGTCCTCATGCCGGCCACCAGATCGGCAGCGTAGGCGTAGCCGCCGGGGTACGGCTCGTACCGGCCGCCCAGGCCGCCCGCCGCCTCGGGCGGGTCGCCGCGCAGCGCCACGAGGTGGCGGATCCCGGCGTCCCAGTAGGTCCGGGCGATGGCGTCGATCTCCTCGCGCGTGGCGCCGACGCAGGTGAAGTGCGCCGCCGCCGGGATGCCGGTTTCCTTTTGAATCCGGGTCACCGTGTTGTGCGTGCGCTCGCGCGTCGAGCCGCCGGCACCATAGGTCACCGACACGAAGGCCGGCGCCAGCGGGGCGAGGCGCTGGATGGCCTGCCACAGGCTCTGTTCCATCTTCTCCGTCTTGGGCGGGAAGAACTCGAAGCTGACCGCCGGGGCAGAGGACGTCATGAGTGGGCTCCGGTCATGGAGAGAGAGGGAGTGGACGAAACGGCCGCGCGCCCGGCGAGCCGGACGGCGGGCCAGATGGAAACGGTGAGCGGGTCGCCCGGCAGGTGCACCACCGGGCCGCACTCCAGCCCGGCCTGACGGCACCACGCCGCGACCTCGTCGTCGGCGAAGCCGAGGCGGCGGTGGGCGTGCTCGGCGCGGAGAGCCTCCAGCCCGTGCGGCGCGAAATCGACGATCAGCAGCCGCCCACCGGGGCGCAGCACGCGCGCCGCCTCCCCCAGCACGTCGGCCGGGTCCTCGGAGAAGTGCAGCACCTGGTGCACCACCGCGGTGTCGAAGGAGGCCGAGGGGAACGGCAGCTGGTACATGTCGGCCTGCCGCACGTGGCAGTGGCGCAGGCCGGCGGCCTCCAGATTGGAGCGGGCGACCGCCAGCATCTCGCGCGACTGGTCGACGCCGACCGCGCGCGGGCTCTTCGGCCCCAGCACCTCCAGCATGCGGCCGGTGCCGGTGCCGATGTCCAGCAACTCGCCGGGGCCGGAGTCGGGCAGCAGGCGCAGCAGCGCCTCCTCCACCTCGCGCTCGGGCACGTGCAGCGAGCGGATCTCGTGCCAGCGCTGGGCGTTGTCGCGGAAATACGCGGACGCCGCCTCGGACCGGCCGCGCTTGATCGCCTCCAGCCGCTCCAGGTCGAGCGCCAGCGTCGGATCGTCGGCGGGGATGGCGTCCACCAGGACGCGGGCCAGTTCGGCCGAGGGGCCGCGCTCAGCCAGCCGGAAGAAGGCGAAGGTGCCCTCGCGGAAGCGGTCGAGCAGGCGGGCGTCGCACAGCAGTTTCAGATGGCGCGAGACTCGCGGCTGGCTCTGGCCCAGGATGTGGGTCAGCTCGCTCACGGTCAGCTCGCCGTGGGCGCACAGCGCCAGCAGCCGCAACCGCGTCGGCTCCGCCGCTGCCTTCAATGTCGCCAGCAGATCGTCCATCGCCAGCCGTCCATCCCCCGATTCGGAAGCGCCATGCGCTCTCACTGATACAGATATAAAGATATCTTTATGCAGCGTAAACCGAATTCGGCGCGGCGCCGGTTTTCGCCCACCAAATGGGCGTCCGCAGCACGGATGTGGACGCGCTTACCACACCCGCGCCCGGTTCCTTGCCTCTCGAATGTCCTAGACTGGTCAAAAGGCTACGCCTGTGTTAGTGGACGGAATGGGCGGGTGTTGTCCGGCGTCAGGCTGGCGGCGTCCGCCGCCCGTCCGTTTCCGCCCTCGTCGCAACAAGAAACGAAGCCTCCATGATGCCGGCCACCGCTATCCGCAGCCTTTTCCGCACGGCGCTCGCCGCCACCGTCGCCCTGGCTCTGGCCGGGTGCGCGTCCGGCCGCAACGGAACGGGCCAGGACGAGGTCTACGACCCCCTGGAGGTGCCGAATCGCTTCGTGTTCGCGATGAACGATGCGGCCGACATCCTGGTGATCCGTCCGGCGGCCGAGATCTATGCCGGCACGGTGCCGGATCCCGTGCGCAACGCGGTGCAGAACATCCTGGAGACCCTGCTGGCGCCGCTGGTCATCGGCAACTCGCTGCTGCAGGGCGACGGACAGAACGCCAGCGACGCCACCGGCCGCTTCATGACCAACGCCATCCTGGGCCTGGGCGGCGTCTTCGACGTGGCCTCCACGGCCGGCATCCCCGCCTACCGCACCGAGGACTTCGGCCAGACGCTGGGCGTGTGGGGCGTGGGCGAAGGGCCGTATCTGGTGCTGCCGCTGATCGGCCGCTCGAACGCACGCGATGCGGTGGGCTACGGCGTCGATACGGTGGCCGACCCGTTCCGGATCGCGACGTCGGCCGCCAACGCCAACGGCGTCCTCTACAGCCGCTCCGCCGCGGCCGCGATCGACACCCGCTCCCGCCTCCTGCGCGAGGTGGATGACATGCGCCGCAGCTCGGTGGACTTCTACGCCGCCGCGCGCAGCCTCTACCACCAGCAGCGCAACGCGTCGATCAGCAACAGCACGAGCGCCGGCACGCCGGAGTTCCCGGAGTTCCCGGAGGACGCCAAGCCGAACATCTCGCCGCTGCGCTGATCCGAAGCGAGTGCGTCTTCCGCCACTGTTGACAATCGCCTGGGCACCGCCACTTTGACTTTGCCATGCTGACCCGTCGCCATCTCCTCACCGGTGCGGCCCTGCTCGCGTTCAGCGGTTGGGCCTCCCTGAACCCCGCCTTCGCGCAGTCCGCCGATCCCGGCGCCGGCGCGTTCATCCAGAAGCTCGGCACCGAGGCGATCAATTCGTTCGCCAACAAGGGCCAGCCGAAGCCCGCGGCGCTCGCCAAGTTCAGGCAGCTGCTGAGCGAGGGCTTCGACGTGCCGTACATCGGCCGCTGGGTGCTCGGCCGCTACTGGAACCAGGCCAGCCCGCAGCAGCAGCAGGAATACCAGAAGCTGTTCGAGCAGCTGATCGTCAAGACCTATGCCGACCGCTTCGTCGAGTACTCCGGCGAGACGTTCAAGATCACCGGCACCCGCCCCGAGGGCGAGTCCGACACCATGGTCACCACGCAGATCATCCGCCCGGCCGGCCCGCCGGTGGCGGTGGACTGGCGCGTGCGCAAGCGCGACGCCAGCTACAAGATCATCGACGTGGTGGTCGAGGGCGTGAGCATGGGCGTGACCCAGCGCCAGGAGTTCGCCTCGGTGATCCAGTCGAACGGCGGCAAGATCGACGGCCTGATCCAGGCCCTGCGCCAGAAGACGGCGCAGCAGCCGGGCTGACCGGGGCCGTTCATCGGGAAAAGGGCCGTCCTTCGGGGCGGCCTTTTTTTGTTGGACAACGACCTGATTCCTGCCGGGGCACCGTGACGGCGGGCAACATTCACACGGATTGCACGGATCGAGGCACGGATTACACGGATCTTTTCTTCTTGCTTGGCAACGGCTTACGGATAAGCTCGCGCGCTGCAAGCATCAAAATGTCCGTGTAATCCGTGCCCAAATCCGTGCAATCCGTGTGAATGTTGCCGCGGATACGGATCGCTGGCGAGGATCCCACCCTCTACGCCCCCGCCGGCTCCGGCACGCCCGCCTCGGCCAGCGGGATCGCCACGCGGAAGCTGGCGCCGCGGGCCGCCGGCAGCACCTCCAGGGCGCCGCCGATCTGCCGGCTGAGCGTGGTGACAATGCGCATGCCCAGGCTGCGCGTCGCCTCCAGGGTGAAGTCCGGCGGCAGGCCGGGACCGGTGTCGGACACCGTGAACAGCAGGCGGCCCGCGTCGCGCTTCAGCGACAGCACCACCTCCAGCGGGCGGTCGCCGCCGTGCTTGATGGCGTTGGTGATCAGCTCGTTGGCGATGAGGCCGAGCGGCACCGCGGTGTCGATCGGCAGTTCGACCGGATCCGCCTCGACGCGCAGCCGGAACGCCGCCGAATCGCCGGACGCGCTGACCAGATCGTCGCACAGCGCCTCCAGGTAGGTCGCCAGTTCGACCGTTTCGAACCGCTCGGTCTGGTACAGGCGGGAGTGCACCTGGGCGATGGCCTGGATGCGGCCGATGGCATCCTGCACCTGGTGGCGCAGCTCGGGGTCGGACAGCCCGCGCAGTTGCAGCTGCAGCAGGCTGGACACCAGGTGCAGGCTGTTCTTGACGCGGTGGTTGACCTCGCGCAGCAGCAGGCTCTTCTGCTCCAGCGCGCGCTGCAGCTCGTGCTGCACGCGGCGGCGCTCGGTGATGTCGCGCAGGATGCCGGTGATCGAGCCGCTGCCCTCCACCATCCAGCGCGCCAGCGACAGCTCCAGCGCCACCGCGTCGCCGCTCCGGCGCCGGCCGGTCACCTCGCAGGATCCCTCATCCGCCGGGCCGGGCGGCGTCAACCAGCGCCCCGCGTCCTCGCCGAGGATCAGCGATATCGGTTGGCCGACCGCCTCGTCCGTGGTGTAGCCGAAGCCGCGCTCGGCGGCGCGGTTCAGCCACTGGATGGTGCCGGCGACGTCGGTGGTGACGATGGCGTCGCGCGCCGTATCGACCACCGCCCGGTAGCGCGCCTCGCGCCGCTCGCGCAGCTGGCGGTCGCGCTCGGCCGCCGGGGTCACGTCGACGACCTGCACGAGGCAGAGCGGCCCCTCCTCCGGGGCGCCGGGGTCCAGCCGGCGCACGGTGGTGCTGTGCACCATGGGTTGGCCGTTCGGCCGGGTCAGCCCCAGCAGGTGGCGGTTCAGCGTGTGCGACAGCACGGCCGGCGCGCCGGTCGCCAGCGCGTCGCCGACGGCGAGGTCGATGCGCGAATCGCGCGCCTCGGGGAACAGGTCCAGGAAGTTGCGCCCCACCGCCTCGTCCACCGGACGGCCGGTGGCGCGCGCCATCCAGGCGCTCCACAGCCGCACGCACCGCCGCGAATCGAGCACCATCACGCCCACGTCGAGCGCGCCCAGGATGCCGGACGACAACTCCGGCGGCACAGCGTCAGCGGGGCGATTTGTCATGCCCGGCCTCCGGCACCATGCCCGCGATGAATCTGTGGATCAGCTCGCGCAGTGCCGTCAGCGACGGCAGGTCCATCAAGAGAGCGATATAGCCGCGGATGGCACGGCTGCGAATCGAGAAGTCGATGTAGAGCAGCAGAACATGGTCGCTCGGCACCTCGGCGTCGCCATGGCTGTACAGGATCGTGCGTCCGTCGCCGCGCAGCAGGCTGGGCAGCGAGATGCTGAGGCTCTCGCGCAGCGCGTTGGCGATCATCGACAGGCAGCCGTTGAGGATGACGTTGCCCATCTCGGTCAGCGCCTCCTGCTCCAGGTCGACGATCTCCTCCAGGCTGTAGCCGTCGCCGACGGCGGCGCGCACCAGCTCCAGCGAATTGACTTCGGGAAAGATCAGCAGCGCCCGGCCGGAGAAACGCCCCTGGAAGCTCTGCCCGACCGCCACGAACTGCGTCGGCCCGCCGCGCGAGAAGGCTTCGATCGCCGTCTCGCGCTCGACGATGGACACCAACGGCACCGACAGCGCGACCTGGTCGGAAACCATCTTGCTGAGGAAGGTGGCCGCACGGCTCACCCCCATGTTCAGCAACTCGGTCAGCGCGTCGCGCTCCAGTTCGTCCAGGTCCATCATCCTCAAACTCTCCCGCTGCCGCGGCGCGACCGGCGATGGAACAGTGGCGACTCGCTCCCTCCCGGTCAAGGTCAGGCGCCCCTCACCAACGACCGAGGCCACCCCCGGACGGGCATACGTCTAAGGGCAGGATTCGGAAGGAAAAAGCACTGCACCGGCCGCCGCCGCAGGTGACGCGGCATTGTTGCGCGCGCATACTCGGCCACCCACGCCACAGACCGCACAGCCACGCATGCCTCCCTCCGCCGTCGAGATCGCCGAGATCAGAGCCATCCTGGTCGCCCATCAGAACTGGCTGCGGCGGCGTGGCGGCAAGCGCGCCGACCTGAGTTTCCGCGACCTCGCCGACGTCGATCTGACCCGCGTCACGCTGACCGGGGCGAAACTGGCCGGCGCCAACCTCTCCGGGGCGAAGCTGGCGACCGCCGACCTCAGCCAGGCCGACCTGTTCGGCGCCGACCTGGAGCGCGCCGACCTCACCGGCGCCAACCTGTCGGGCGCCGACCTGCGCGGCGCCAACCTGCACCGGGCGGTGCTGACCGACGCGGTGATGCGCGGCGCCGATTTCCGCGCCGGCGAGCTGGTGGACGACGGCAACCGTGCCCCCGACTCCCGTGCGACCGAGGCGCGCACCGGCGGCACCACCAGGCTGACCGAGGCGCGGATGGACCGCTCCATCCTCACCGGCGCCAACTTCACCGGCTGCGACCTGTCCGGCGCCGACCTCAACGACGCCGACCTGAGCGGAGCCGAGCTGAGTTCGGCGGTGCTGCTCGGCACCGACCTGACGGGGGCCACGCTGGAGGGCACCAATTTCGGCGGTACGGTGATCGACCACGCCACGCTGAGCCGCACCTACATCCCCTTCGTCCTGCCGCCCGACGCCGTCGTCGAGCCGAGCTACGCGCCGATGGCGACGGACGCCTTCCTCGCCGCGCTCGGCGCACACGAGGACTGGGTCGAGCAGCAGGGCCGCAGCGGAGCCCGCCTCGACCTCGACCTCGTGGAGGTGCCGCCGGGGCTCGACCTGGGCGGCCGGGTGCTGGCGGCAGCACGGCTGCGGCGCTGCCGGCTGCCGGGGGTCCGGCTCGCCGGGGCCGATCTGCAGATGGCCGACCTGTCCTACGCCGAGCTGGAGGGCGCCGACCTCCGGCGCGCCGACCTGCGCGGCGTCACCCTGCGCCGCGCCGTGCTGAAGGGTGCGGTGCTGACCGGCGCGCTGGCACAGCCCCTGCCGCTGGCCGGCGGGCGCGAGTGGCCGGCGAACCTCGACGGCGCCGACCTCTCGGGCGCCGACCTGCGCGACACCGACTTCAAGCGGGCGGTCGTGCGCTCGGCGACGCTGAGCGGGGCGAAGCTGGAGGGCTCCGGCCTGACCGCCGAGGACGCCGCCCCACCCCGCCCGCCCGAACCGCACGAGCGGCGCCGGCAGAAGCGCTACGTCCGTCCGGCCATCC
>NZ_LGQZ01000018.1 GCF_003116015.1 Azospirillum sp. TSO22-1 | reverse complement strand
CCTCCCCCATCCCCGATGGGGGAGGGGCGGGGTGGGGGCTACGGCTTGTCGGACAGGCCGCTGCCCCCACCCTCCCGCTGCGCGGGTCCCTCCACGGCCACCCGCAAGTCGGGTGGCCGCGCTCCGCCTACGATCGCCTTTGGCGCTCGTTGCCTTCGGCACCGGCTCCACGCCCCCGCCGGGGGCGGGGGAGGGCTTGAACCCACCGCACGGCCTCTTCCACCGTTCCGACACGCTCCCCCTCTGGCAGCGCCGGTCGTTCCACCAGCACCGCCGGAATCCCCAGCCGCCGCGCGGCGGCCAGCTTGGCGTCGTCACCACCGCTGTTCTTGGCGACCAGGACGTCGATCCGATGCTCGGCCAGCAACGCCGCCTCGTCTTCCACCCGGAACGGGCCGCGCGCGGTGATGACGGAGTGGTGCAACGGCAAAGGCCCGTCCGGCGGCTCGACGCTGCGGATCAGGAACCACGCGTCGGCGCGCCCGGCGAAGGGGGCCAGGTCCTGCCGGCCGATGGCGAGGAAGGCGCGGGCTCCCCCGGGCACCGCGTCGGACGCGGCGGGGATGCCCGGGACCATCGTCCAGCGGTCGCCGGACTGTGGCGTCCACTCCGGGCGGACCAGCATCAGGCGCGGCGTCGGGCGCAGCCGGGCGGCCTCGGCGGCGTTGGCGGAGATCCGCGCGGCGAAGGGATGGGTGGCGTCGACCAGCGCGCCGATGCCTTCGGCATCCAGGTACTGCGCCAAGCCTTGTGCACCGCCGAAGCCGCCGATCCTTACCTGGCCGGGCAGGGCGGCCGGGCTGCGGGTGCGGCCGGCCAGCGAGGTGACGACCTCGACGTCCGTCAGCGCGCGCGCCAGGGCCGCCGCCTCCGTGGTCCCGCCGAGGATCAGCACCCGCACGGCTCAGCCCGCCCGGCCGACGAGATGCCCGGCGCGGTCGACCACCAGCACCTCGACCGCTACCGGCGCGCCGTCCAGCACGTCGAGCGCCGTCCGCTGCGCCGCCTCGGCGACCGCGTCGGCGAGGGGCAAGCCGGCGGCGTTGTCGAGCACCTCCTTGGCGGTGTTGGCGGTGCGCGCGGCGGCGACCTGACCGGGATCGGCACCGCACCGCTCCAGCAGCTCCGCCAGCCGGTCCAGGTCCACCTGGCTGCGGCCGGAGTGCAGGTCCAGCGCGCCCTGGCCGAGCTTCACCATCTTGGCGAAGCCGCCGGCGATGGTCAGCCTGGGCAGCGGGTGGCGCCGCAGGTACTTGAGCAGCCCGCCGGCGAAGTCGCCCATGTCGAGCAGCGCCGACTCGTCCAGCCCGTACAGCCGCTGCACCAGCGCTTCCGAGGTCGATCCGGTGCACCCGGCGACGTGCGTCAGCCCCAGCGCGCGGGAGACGTCCACCCCGCGCTGGATCGAGTGGATCCAGGCCGAGCACGAGAACGGCACCACCACCCCCGTGGTGCCGAGGATCGACAGGCCGCCGACGATGCCGAGCCGCGGGTTCCAGGTCTTGCGGGCCAGCGCCTCGCCGTTTTCCACGGAGACCTCGACCACCACGTCGCCGCTGCCGCCGAAGGCCGCCGCCACCTCTTCGACGACGGCGCGCATCATCGCGCGCGGCACCGGGTTGATGGCCGGCTCGCCGGGCGGGATGGGCAGGCCGGGCTTGGTGACGGTGCCCACCCCCGGCCCCGCCCGGAAGATCACACCGGAGCCCGGTACTCCGTGGTACACGGTGGAGAGGACCAGCGCGCCGTGCGTCACGTCCGGGTCGTCGCCGGCGTCCTTGACGATTCCCGCGGTGGCGGCATCGTTGGTGCGCGTGGCGCGGGCGAGCGGGAAGCTCGGCCGTTCGCCGCGCGGCAGGACGATCTCCACCGGGTCGGGGAAGGCGCCGGTGAGCAGCGCGGTGTACGCCGCCTTGACGGCGGCGGTGGCGCAGGCGCCGGTCGTCCAGCCGCGGCGCAACGGTCCTTCTGGTTTGGCGCTGGCCGGTTTGGTCATGATCGGGTTATAGGCTCCGCACGGAGCGTTTGGGAGGGGTGAATGAGCGTTGCTGCGATGCCGGAGCTGAACCTGCCGGTCTTCGAGCCGGGCACGGTGTGGCTGGTCGGCGCCGGGCCGGGCGACCCGGGCCTGCTGACGCTGCACGCGCTGAACGCGCTGCGGCAGGCCGACGTGGTGGTCTACGACGCGCTGGTCGGCCCCGGCATCCTGGAGATGGCGCGGCCGGGCGCCGAGCGGATCTTCGCCGGCAAGCGCGGCGGCAAGCCGTCGCCCAAGCAGCCGGACATCTCCCGCCAGCTGGTCGAGCTGGCGAGGGCCGGGCACCGGGTGCTGCGGCTGAAGGGCGGCGATCCCTTCGTCTTCGGCCGCGGCGGCGAGGAAGCGCTGGAGCTGGCCGAGGCCGGCGTGCCGTTCCGCGTCGTCCCCGGCATCTCGGCGGGCATCGGCGGGCTAGCCTACGCCGGCATCCCGATCACCAACCGCGAGAGCGGGCAGGCGGTGACCTTCGCCACCGGGCACTCCGCCACCGGCGACGTGCCGGACGCCTTCGACTGGGCGGCGCTGGCCCGCGGCACGCACGTGCTGGTGCTGTACATGGCACTCAAGCACATCGGCACCATCGCGGCGCGCCTGATCGACGGCGGGCGCAATCCGGACGAATCGGTCGCCGTGGTCGCCAACGCCACGCTGCCGGAGCAGCGCGTGCTGACCACCACGCTGGCCCGTGCCGCCGCCGACGTGGCGGCCAGCGGCATCGAGCCGCCGGCGATGATCGTCATCGGCCCGGTGGTCGACCTGCACGCGGTGCTGGGGCAGGGCAAGGCGCAGCTGCCGTGGTAGCAGCCGGCATCGTCATCGCTGCGCCGCACTCCGGCAGCGGCAAGACGGTGGTGACGCTGGGCCTGCTGCGCGCGCTGCGCCGGGCCGGGGTGGACGTGGCGTCCCGCAAGGTCGGCCCGGACTACATCGACCCGCGCTTCCATGCCGCGGCGAGCGGCCGGCCGTGCCGCAACCTCGACCCGTGGGCGATGCGGCCGGAGACGCTGGCGCGGCTGGCCGAAGGCGACGCGGAGCTGCTGGTCGTCGAGGGCGTGATGGGCCTGTTCGACGGGGCGGCGGACGGCACCGGCTCGACCGCCGACCTCGCGGCGCTGGCCGGCTGGCCGGTGGTGCTGGTGATGGACGTGGCGCGGCAGGGGCAGTCGGCGGCGGCGGTGCTGCACGGCTTCAGCCGTTTTCGGAGCGACGTGGACGTGGCCGGCGTCATCCTCAACCGGGTGGGCAGCGACTCGCACGAGGCGATGATCCGCGCGGCGCTGGCGCCCTCGGGCGTGCCGGTGCTGGGGGCGGTGCGGCGCGACGCGGCGCTCGACCTGCCGAGCCGGCACCTCGGCCTCGTCCAGGCGGAGGAGCACGCCGACCTCGACGCCTTCCTCGACGGCGCCGCCGCGCGGCTGGGCGCGGCGGTGGACCTGGAGGCCCTGCGCGTGCTGGCGCGGCCGGCGCGCTTCGCGGCGCCGGGCGCGGGCTTCGCGCTGCCGCCGCTCGGGCAGCGGACCGCGGTGGCGGCGGACGCGGCCTTCGCCTTCGCCTACCCGCACCTGCTGGAGGACTGGCGGGCGCAGGGGGCGGAGCTGCTGCCCTTCTCGCCGCTCGCCGACGAGGCGCCGGACGCGGCGGCGGACGCCGTCTACCTGCCCGGCGGCTATCCGGAACTGCATGCCGGCCGGCTGGCCGGCAACCGCAGTTTCCTCGACGGGCTGCGCGCCGCGGCGGCGCGCGGGGCGGCGGTGTACGGGGAATGCGGCGGCTACATGGTGCTCGGCGAGGCGCTGGAGGACGCGGACGGGGGCACGCATGCGATGGCCGGGCTGCTGCCGGTGGCGACCTCGTTCGCCCGGCGCACGCTGCACCTGGGATATCGGCGCGCGGTGACGCTGGCGGACTCGGCGCTCGGGCCGGCGGGCACCGAGCTGCGTGGGCACGAGTTTCATTACGCCAGTATCACCTCGGCCGGAGCTGGCGAGCCGCTGTTCAGCGTGTCCGACGCGCGCGGGGCCGATCTCGGCGCGCTGGGCAGCCGGTGCGGGACGGTGTGCGGCTCCTTCCTGCACGTAGTGGATCGCGCCTTTTCGTGATTTTGCGGTACCCTCGGATGAAAGCCGGATCGGCGCGCGTTTATGGAACGTGCTTACCAGCATGACGGGCGAACGGAGGCGGCGATGAGGACGGGGCGGACTCTGATCGTGGCGGCGGGCTTTGCGCTTCTGCTCGCCGGGTGCGTGACCGAGGGCGGTTCCTACCAGTCCTACGGGGCCGCGCCGTCCGGGTACGGGTACGCGCCGGGCTATGCGTCGCCCTATGGGTCTCCCTACGGCTGGGGCGGCTACGGCCGGCCGCGCACTTCCTACGATTACGACGAGCCGCGGCGGATGAGCGGGCGCTCCATGGCGGCGCTGGCCGAGGGCTGCAAGCAGCGCTTCAATCCCGGCACCAACAAGTACGCCCAGTGCGTCAGCGGCAGCCGCAAGAGCGAGGACTCGCTGGTCGAGGGCTGCACCCGCCTCTACAAGAACGACCCGAAGGCCTACGGGCGCTGCCTGCAGGGCCGTTAGGCCGCGGGTTCCGCGGTGTGGGCGCGCATCGCCTTGAGCTGAACCGAAGCGCGCCAGAACCCCAGTTCGGCCCCATCGACGAAATGCACGTGGCGGTCGGCGGCGAAGTCGCCGACGACGCAGGTGATCGTCGTCGAGGCGGCGCGCGCGGTGCCGTAGACGATCTCGCCGGCCTGGGCGTAGCGCTCCAGCAGCGCCTCCAGCGCCCGCGCCTCCTCTTCCGTCACGTCGAGGACGTAGCGCGGGCCGTTGGCTTCCTTGCGGTAGTCGGAGCGCTCCGCCAGCGCGGCGCGGTAGCGCGGCACGTCGAGCGCGCCGACGCGCAGCCCGGTCCGGTCGGCCAGCCACAGCAGTCCGGTGCCGGCGACGGCGCGGATGGCGCGCGACAGGCGGCGGCGCGGCGGCTCGGTGCGCAGCTCCAGCTTCAGGGAGTCGGCGGAGGGCAGCTTGGGGTGCAGCGTCTCGCCGGTGCCGAGCGGGGCGGCCGCCGCGGTGGGGACGACGCGCTCGATGTCGGCCTGCAGGCGGGCAATGATCTCCAACCCCCGGACGCCGGGGGCGACCGGGTCGGCGATGACGCAGAGGATGGTGCCGCGCCGCGCCGGCACCGGGCGCCAGCGGCAGGACAGGCCCTCCAGGCCGGGCAGCGGGCCGGGGCGCGGGGCGATCTGCCGCTTCGGCTCGGCCTTCACCCAGGATTCGGCGGCGGCGACGCCGGAGCCCAGAAAATGGCCGAAGGCGTTGCCGGCGCCGAAGTCCTGCACCGCCACCATCACGTCGAGGCCGGCGTCCAGCAGCTCGCGGACGGACACGATGCCGACGCGCAGCGGCACGTCCATCTCGGTGCCCGACCAGTCGGCCAGCGCCGCCAGCGCGTCCGCCGCCGCCGAGCGGAAGCCGGGCGGCACCGCGGCCAGCGCGCCGTCGCCACCGAACTGGCAGGCGGGCTCGACGCCGGGCTGGCGCAGCACCTCGGTCAGCACGGCGATCACCGCGCCGGCCACGAAGTTCACCTCGCGGTGCCGCCCCTCGGAGGCGAGGCGCGTGCTGCCGATCACGTCGGCGACGGCCAGCGACCAGTCCGGCCCGAGCGCCGTGTAGCAGCCGGGCACGGTGGCCTCGCGGGCGAAGTCGCGGATGGTCGGCAGGTGCATGACGTGATTCTCCCTCTCCCGCCCCGGGAGAGGGAGGGATCCACGCGAAGCGTGGGAGGGTGAGGGTAAAGCCAAGGATCCTTGATTTTACCCTCACCCGGCGCCTTCGGCGCCACCCTCTCCCGGGGCGGGAGAGGGCAGTCTATCAGAACTCGATGCCCGCCTGCGCCTTCACGCCGTCGCGGAACGGGTGCTTCACCATGGTCATCTCGGTGACGAGGTCCGCCACCTCGATCAGCTCGTCGGCGGCGTTGCGGCCGGTGACGATGACGTGGGTGTCGGCGGGCTTGTTGCGCAGGTACTCCACCACCTCCTCCAGGGGGAGATAGCCGTAGCGCAGCACGATGTTCAGCTCGTCCAGCAGCACCATGCGGATCTCCGGATCCTCGATCAGGCGCTTGGCGGCGTCCCAGGCGGCGCGGGCGGAGGCGATGTCGCGCTCGCGGTCCTGCGTCTCCCAGGTGAAGCCCTCGCCCAGCGCGTGGAACTCCACCTGGTCGGGGAAGCGCTCCAGCACCGTGCGCTCGCCGGTCGCCCACTTGCCCTTGACGAACTGCACCACGCCGGCCCGCATGCCGTGCCCGACCGCGCGCAGCACCATGCCGAAGGCGGCGGTGGACTTGCCCTTGCCCTTGCCGGTGTGGACGATCAGCAGGCCCTTCTCGATGGTCTTGCCGGCCAGCATGCGGTCGCGCGCCGCCTTCTTCTTGGCCATCTTCTCGGCGTGGCGGGCGTTGACGTCTTCTCCACCGGGCTCGCCTTCGCCCTCATGCGTCTCTTCGGTCATTCCTCTTCCCCTCGTTGTCCGCTGATTTCCTTCAGCGTGATGTGGGCCGCGTTGGCACGCGGGCGCCACAGGCCGCGGTCGAGCGCCTCCAGCAGGCGTTCGGCCATCTCCTTGAGCGCCGCCGGGTTGGCGTTTTCCATGAAGGCGCGCACCTCGTCGTCCATGACATAGGCGTCGAACACCGCGTCGAAATGATGGTCGCCGACGCAGCACGCCGTGGCGGCGAAGGCGAATAGGTAGTCCACGGTCGCGGCCAGCTCGAAGGCCCCCTTGTAGCCGTGCCGCATGGCGCCGCGGATCCACTTCGGGTTCACCACGCGGGCGCGGACGACGCGGCCGATCTCCTCCTTCAGCGTGCGCACCCGCGGCGATTCGGGGCGCGAGTGGTCGTTGTGGAAGACTTCCGGCTGCTGGCCGGACAGCACGCGCACCGCGGCGGTGATGCCGCCCTCGAACTGGTAGTAGTCGTCGCTGTCCAGCAGGTCGTGCTCGCGGTTGTCCTGGTTGTGCAGGACGAGCTGGACGGCGGTGAGGCGCTCGGCGAACTGGGCGCGCGCCGGGACGCCCGCCACCCCGGTGCCGTAGGCGTAGCCGCCCCAGGCGAGGTAGGCGTCGGCGAGGTCCCGGTCGGTCTGCCAGCCGCGCTCGTCGATCAGCGCTTGCAGCCCGGCCCCGTAGGCGCCGGGCATCGAGCCGAAGACGCGGAAGCCGGCGCGCCTGGCGGCCTCGTCGGAGGCGACGCCGGCGGCCTCCAGCCGGGCACGGTCGGCGCGCACGCGGGCGGCCAGAGGGTTGACATCCTCCGGCTCGTCGAGCGCGGCGACGGCGCGGGCGGCCTGGTCCACGAGGTCGATCTGCGCCGGGAAGGCGTCGCGGAAGAATCCCGACACGCGCAGCGTCACGTCCACCCGCGGGCGGTCGAGCACGCCGGGGGGAAGGATCTCGTAGCCGGTGACGCGGCCGGTGGCGGTGTCCCAGGTCGGCCGCACGCCCATCAGGGCCAGCGCCTGGGCGATGTCGTCGCCGCCGGTGCGCATGTTGGCGGTGCCCCAGGCGGACAGCGCCAGCGTGCGCGGCCAGTCGCCGTGCTCCTGCAAATACCGCTCGACGACGCGCCCGGCCGAGGCCCAGCCGAGCTGCCACGCCGCAGGGGTCGGCACCGCGCGGGTGTCGACAGAGTAGAAGTTGCGCCCGGTGGGCAGCACCTCCGGCCGCCCGCGCGACGGCGCGCCGGACGGGCCGGGCGGCACGAAGCGGCCGGCGAGGCCGCGCATCAGCCCGTCGGTCTCGGCGGGGCCGCAGGCGTCCACGGTGGGCACCAGCTCATCGGCGATCCAGTCGAGCACGGCGCGCGTGCGCGTCCAGGCCGGGTCGCAGGGCTGTTTGCCGGCGACCAGCGCCAGCGCCAAGAGTTCCAGCCGCTCCACCGTGTCGCCGGCGGTGCGCCAGGGATCATCCTTACTTGCGAGGGCGTCGGGCCACGGGCCGGTCCACGGGGCGGCCATGTCGGTGTCGAGCGGATCGAAGCCGTCCAAGCCCAGGTCGGCCGCCAGCGCGCGGATCAGCGAGGCGTCCTTGCCCTCGCCCTTGCCGCGCGGCAGGCGGGCGAGCGCCACCAGGAGCGTGTCGCGCTGTTCGCCCTCGGGGGACAGGCCGAAGACGTGCAGGCCGTCGCGGATCTGCAGTTCCTTCAGTTCGCAGAGGTGCCGGTCGAGCTTGGACAGCGCGGTCGGCGGGTCGTCGTCCGGCGCCACGCCGCAGTCGGCGGCGATGCCCGTGGTCGCCGACAGGTCGAGGATGCGGGAGCGCAGCTCTGGCAGGCGGCGAGGGTCGAGGGAGGCCGCCTCGTAGTATTCGTCCACCAGCATTTCCAGCTCGCGCAACGGGCCGTAGCTCTCGGCGCGGGTCAGCGGCGGGGTGAGGTGGTCGATGACGACGGCGGACGCGCGGCGCTTGGCCTGCGTGCCCTCGCCGGGGTCGTTGACGATGAACGGGTAGAGGTGCGGGACGGGGCCGAGGGCGACCTCCGGGAAGCAGGACTCCGACAGCGCCAGCGCCTTGCCGGGCAGCCATTCGAGGTTGCCGTGCTTGCCGAAATGCACCACGGCGTGGGCGCCGAAACGCAGGCGCAGCCACGCGTAGAACGCCAGATAGGCGTGCGGCGGCACCAGCGCCGGGTCGTGGTAGCTGCCCGCCGGGTCGAGGTTGTAGCCGCGCGCCGGCTGGATGGCGACCGCGACGTTGCCGTAGCGGATGGCGGGGAGGCGGAAGGCTGGGGTGCCGGAGGCGTTTGCCCCCACCCCTGACCCCTCCCCCGCTGTCGCAGGGGAGGGGGAAAGAGCGGCGGAGTTCCCTCCCCCGCCCAGCGGGGGAGGGTTAGGGTGGGGGGCCATGTCGGCGACGAAGGGATCGCTCTCCGGCTCCCCCCATCGCTCGACCACCGCCGTCCGCACCCGTTCCGGCAGCGAATCAAACCAGCGTCGGTAATCTGCAACGCTCAGCGTCTCACGCACCGCGCGCCTGTCCAGCGCGCTCACGTCGTTGGTGACGCCCGCCTGCATCGCGGCCATCAGTCCGGCGGCGTCCCCAGGAGCGCCGTCCACCCGGTACCCCGCCGCAGCCATCGCCGTCAGCGCCTCGATCACCCCGGCCGGCGTGTCCAGCCCGACCCCGTTCGCCAGACGGCCGTCCCGGTTCGGGTAGTTCGCCAGCACGATCCCGACGTGCCGCTCCGCCGCCGGAGTCCGCCGCAGCCGCGCCCAGCCGGCGGCCAGCCGCGCCGTGAACGCCACGCGGTCCGGCACCGGGCGGTAATCGAGGATCCAGCTCTGCGTCGGCTCGTGCCGGCGGGCTTCGGCCTTGAAGCTGACGGCGCGGGCGAGGATGCGACCGTCCACCTCGGGCAGCGCGACGTTCATGGCGATGTCGCGCGCCGACAGGCCGGCGGTGCCGTCCCGCCATCCGGCTTCGGAGCCGCCGGAGAACACCACCTGCAGGACCGGGCAGTCCGACTCGTCGAACGGCGTCGCCGACCGCGCCGCGCCCGGCTGCGACACCGCGAACGACGTGGCGTTGAGGATCACGTCCGGTCCGGCGGCGCCCAGCAGCTCGGCGACCACCGCCGCCGCGGCGCCTTCCTTCAGGCTGGTGGTGTAGACCGGCAGCGGGTTCAGCCCCTCCGCCTTCAGCGCGTCGATCAGCGAATCGATGACGGCGAGGTTCGCCGCCTGCACCAGCGCCCGGTAGAACAGGATCGCCGCCACCGGCGCGCCGTCCGTCCAGCGCGCGCGCACCTCGTCCAGCCCCGGCCGGGTGGCGCCCGGCCAGTACAAGCCGGCGCGCAGCAGCGGCATCGGTTCACGCCAGTCCGCGTCGCGGCCGATCAGCGAGGCGGCGTAGCGCAGCAGCTCCACCGCGTTGTCGATGCCGCCGTGCACGCCGTACTGCCAGAGGCGGTGCGCCGCCTCGGCCGGCACGGTGCAGCGGCGGGCCAGCTCCGGGTCCGGCTGGTCGTCGCCGGGCAGCACGGCCAGGGGGATGGCGTGGCGGCGGCAGGTCTCGGCGATCTGCTCGACGCCGTAGGGCCAGTAGCGCTCACCGCCGAGCAGGCGCATCACCACCAGTTTCGCCTTCGAAACGGTGCTGTCCGCGTAGACGTCGACCGACAGGTTGTGGCCGAGCTGGAGGATGTTGGCGAGGCGCAGGCTCGGCCCCGACTCGCCCAGCCGGTCGCGCGCCGCGGCGAGGCACGCCAGCTCGGTGTCGGCGGCGGTCAGGTAGACGATGTCACCCGGGCTCTGGCCGAGGTCGACGGCCTCGCCGCCGTCGCCCAGGCTGCCGGGCTGCGCGGCCAGGAGGTGCATGGGACTAGCCGGCGAGCGCGGCGGAAATCGCCTCGCGGTCCAGGCCGCGCTGGCCGATCACCACCAGACGGCTCTGGCGCGCTTCGCCGGGCTTCCACGGGCGGTCGTAGTAGCCCTGGATGCGGTCGCCCACACCCTGGATGACGTGGCGCATCGCCTTGCCGGCGACGTCCAGGAAGCCCTTGACGCGCAGGATGTCGTGCGCCGCCGCGGTGGCGCGGATGCGCGCCTCGACCTCGGCCGGGTCGGCGACGGTGGCGAGCGGCACGACGAAGCTCTCGAACTCGTCGTGGTCGTGGTCGTCGCCCTCCTCCTCGTGGTGCGAGCGGCGGGAGTCGAGGTCGTCCTCGGCCGCCGCGCCCAGGCCCAGCAGCACCGCCGGATCGACGCCGCCCTGGGTGGAGGTCACGGTCCGGACCAGCGGGCGCAGGTGGCCGGCCACCTCGGCGCGGACGCGCTCCATGGTGGTGGCGTCGACGCGGTCGGCCTTGTTCAGCACCACCATGTCGGCGCAGAGGATCTGCTCCTCGAACAGCTCCTCCAGCGGGCTTTCGTGGTCGAGCGTCGGGTCGGCGGCGCGCTGGGCAGCCAGCGCATCCGTATCGGGAGCGAAACGACCGGCGGCCACGGCCTCCGCGTCGATCACGGCGATGACGCCGTCGACGGTGACGCGGGTGCGCACCTCCGGCCAGCCGAAGGCCTTCACCAGCGGCTTCGGCAAGGCGAGGCCCGAGGTCTCGATGACGATGTGGTCGGGCGGCTCGGGCCGCGCGAGGAGCGCGGTGATGCTGGGCAGGAAGTCGTCGGCGACGGTGCAGCAGATGCAGCCGTTGGTCAGCTCGACGATGTCGTCCTCCGTGCAGCCCTCGACGCCGCAGCCGGCCAGCAGCTCGCGGTCGACGCCGAGGTCGCCGAACTCGTTGATCACCAGCGCCAGCCGCCGGCCCCCGGCGTTCGCCAGCAGGTGGCGGATCAGGCTGGTCTTCCCGGCCCCGAGGAAGCCCGTGATGATGGTGGCGGGGATCTTGCGGCTCACGGCGGCGGCTCCGATAGCGTCCGAGTGCGTTGGACGGTCTTTATAGAGGGGGCCGCTGCCGGACGCTACCGGTTCACGATCAGCATCACCCCGGCCACCGCCAGCGCGGCGCCGATCCAGGCGCCGGGGCGCGGCGGCTGGCGGGTCAGCGCCCACAGCATGGGCAGGATCAGCACCGGGCTGGTGGCGGACAGCGTCGCCGCGACTCCGGCGTCGCCGAACTTCAGGCCGATCATCAGCAGCGTCATGCCGAGGCCCAGGCCGACGAAGCCGTTGGCGGCGGTCAGCGCGACGATGCGCGGCGTCAGCCCGGCGAACAGCACCCCCGCCCGCCTGCCCGGCCGCAGGGCGCCGAGCCACAGCAGCAGGCCGGACATGCCGACGCGCACCGCCGCTCCGGCGACCGGGTCGGCGCCGGCGGTCAGCGCCGGCTTGGCGAGGATCGAGCCGCCGGCCTGGCACAGCGCGGCGATCAGGCAGACGCCGACCCCGGCCAGCAGCGGCCCGCGCACCGATTCCAGGTCGTGCGAGCCGCCGCGCAGCGCCACCGCCAGCATGACGCCGACCGTGACCAGTCCGATTCCCAGGAGCGTCAGCGGCGCCAGGACCTCGCCCAGCAGCAGCCAGCCCAGGAGCGCGGTGATCGGCGCGTTGGTGGCGTAGATCACCACGTTGCGCCTGGGGCCCAACCGGCCGAGCGCCCAGAACAGCGCGGTGTCGCCCAGGAAGATGCCGACCGCACCGGACAGCGCCAGCCACGCCAGCGCCGACGTGTCGAGCGTCGCCCAACCGCCGGTCAGCGTCGCGGCGAGGCTGAGCATGGCGAAGACGATGATCATGCGGATGCGGTTGAAGGCGACCGAACCGATGGCGCGCACCGGCGCCACGGCGATCAGGCCGCCCGCCGACCAGCAGAGCGCGGCGCCGAGGGCAGCGAGGTTGGCGAGCATGACCACTCTTCGGGCATGGAAAAGGCAGGCATGAAAAAAGCCGCCAGCGGCGGCTTCGTTCCGGTTCCCCCGGGGAGGGGGAGATTGGTGGAGCCGAGGAGGATCGAACTCCCGACCTACGCATTGCGAACGCGTCGCTCTCCCAGCTGAGCTACGGCCCCACGCACCGTCTCCGGTGTGGGCGGGATATAGGGCGGGCGGCATGCCGGTGTCAAGCCCTCAATCGCTTCCCATATACGGGCGCGAAAACAGGGTAGCGCCACCCCGTCCGCGCGGCTCTTGCCACGCCCAGGGTCCCGGATTAGGGTGCGCGCGGACCGCGATCCCGGAGGCCCCATCCTTATGCAGCCACTCGTCGTGACGCTGTTCGAACTCGTCTACATCGTGCTGGACCTCTTCAAGTGGGTCCTGCTGATTTCCGTGATCCTGAGCTGGCTGATCGCCTTCAGCGTCATCAACACCCGCAACCGCTTCGTCTATCTGGTCAGCGACTTCACCTACCGGGTGACCGAGCCGGTTCTGCGGCCGATCCGCGGCATCATGCCGAATCTCGGCGGCATCGACCTCTCGCCGATCATCGCGCTGCTGCTGGTGTGGTTCGTGCAGAGCCTCATCGTCCGCTACGGGATGTACGGTTTTTGACGGCCGGCCCTTTCGAGCCGGCTGCGGACGGCGTCCGGGTCGCGTTGCGGGTGACGCCCAAGGCGTCGCGCAACGCGGTGACTGGGCTGGCCGACACCGCGGACGGCAAGAAAGCGCTGAAGGTGGCGGTGACCGCGGTGCCGGAGGACGGCAAGGCGAACGAGGCCGTCATCAAACTGCTGTCGAAGCTGTGGCATGTACCGAAGAGCAGCATCGCCGTGGTCGCCGGCCACACCGACCGCAACAAGATCCTGCACGTGGCCGGGGATCCGGCCGATCTGATGCGCCGGCTGGCGGCCGGCGCGGACTAGGAGGGTTCCGATGGCTGAGGCGAAGATCATCGACGGCAAGGCCTTCGCGGCCGGCCTGCGCAGCCGCGTCGCGCAGGGCGTGGCCGACCTGAAGAAGAGCCATGGGATCACCCCCGGTCTGGCCGTGGTGCTGGTCGGCGAGGACCCGGCCAGCCAGGTCTACGTGCGCTCCAAGGAGAAGGCGCTGGTCGAGCTGGGGATGAACTCCTTCGACCACCACCATCCCATGGACATGAGCGAAGAGGACCTGCTGGTCCTGATCGCCAAGCTCAACGCCGACCCGGCGGTGCACGGCATCCTGGTGCAGCTGCCGCTGCCCCGGCACATGGACACCACCAAGGTGCTGGCCGCCATCGCGCCGGAGAAGGACGCCGACGGCTTTCACGTGGTCAACGCCGGCCTGCTGGCCACCGGGCAGAAGGGCGCCATCGTGCCATGCACGCCGCTGGGCAGCCTGCTGCTGATCCGCGACACGCTGGGCACCGACCTCAAGGGCAAGCGGGCGCTGGTGCTCGGCCGCTCCAACATCGTCGGCAAGCCGATGGCGCAGCTGCTGCTGCAGCAGGACTGCACGGTGACGGTGGCGCACTCGCGCACGGCGGACCTGCCCGGCGAGTGCCGGCGCGCCGACATCCTGGTGGCCGCCGTCGGCCGGCCGGAGATGGTGCGCGGCGACTGGATCAAGCCGGGTGCCTGCGTCATCGACGTCGGCATCAACCGGGTTCCGGGTGCGGAGCCGGGCAAGACCCGGCTGGCCGGCGACGTGGCGTTCGACGAGGCGAAGCTGGTGGCCGGATCCATCACCCCGGTTCCGGGCGGCGTCGGGCCGATGACCATCGCCTGCCTGATGCTCAACACGCTGACCGCCGCCTGCCGCGCCGCCGGTGCCCCCGTCCCGGCCGAGGCGCTGGCATGATCACGGTCCACGCCCGGGTGGAGGGACGCGTCGTCGAGCAGCCGCTCGCCGTCGGCGACCTGTTGCCGCCGGGCACCGTGTGGATCGACCTGCTGCGCCCGGACGAGACGGAGCGCGCCCACGTCGGCGCCCTTACGGGGTGCGACCTGCCGACGCGCGAGGAGATGAAGGAGATCGAGGCCTCCAGCCAGCTCTACACCGAGGGGGAGGCCATCTACCTGACCACCCCCGTCATCGCCCGGGCCGACACCCCGTACCCCGAGGCGGGCGAGCTGACCTTCGTGCTGACGCCGCGGCACCTGATCCTGGTGCGCTTCATGGAGCCGCGCTCGGTCGCCACCTTCGCCGCGCGCACCGGGCGCCAGCCGGAGCTGCTGGCGAGCGCCGAGGACGCGCTGCTCGGCATGCTCGACGCCGTGGTGGACCGGGTGGCCGACGTGCTGGAGCTGATCGGTGCGCGCATCGACAGCCTATCCACCCGGGTCTTTACCGATTCGCTGGAGCCGGGCGGCTTTGGGGGCGGGCTTGGCCGCAAGAAGAAGCCGGACGAGCTGCAGGACGTGCTGCGCGGCATCGGCCGGGCCGGCGACCTGACGCACAAGGTGCGCGACAGCCTGGCCGGCCTCGACCGGCTGGTGGCGTTCCTGACCTCGGTCACCGCCGGGCGCCTGAGCAAGGAGCAGAAGGCGGCGCTGAAGACGCTGACGCGCGACCTGCGCTCGCTGAACGAGCACGCCGGGTTCCTGGCGCACGAGGCGAACTTCCTGCTCGACGCCACGCTGGGCCTCATCAACATCGAGCAGAACGCCATCATCAAGATCTTCTCGGTGGTGGCGGTGGCCTTCCTGCCGCCGACGCTGATCGCCTCGGCCTACGGCATGAACTTCCAGCACATGCCCGAGCTGCACTGGGAGTACGGCTACCCCATGGCCATCGTCATGATGGTGCTCTCGGGCGTCCTGCCGCTCTGGTACTTCAAGCGGCGCGGCTGGCTGTAAGCCTCATCCGGCCTCGTCGACCGTCAGGTACACCAGCGTCTGGTTGTGCACCACGTAGGCGATCTCCCCATAGCCCAGCAGGCCGGCGGCCGGCGGCGGGCTGCGCACGCAGCCGCAGGCGAAGGCCGGGCGCACGCCGGCGGGCAGGGCCGGCCCGGCTTCCTGCGTCCGTGGAGCGGCGAAGCGGTAGCGCAGGTGGGCGAACACCGGCGCGCAGAACCGCACCTCGCCGGCGTCCTCGTTCACGGCGCGGATCGCCACGTTGACCGGCGTGCCGAAGCAGTCGGCGACCAGCGGCCGGTCCAGGCCGATGCCGCGCTCGCGCATGTGGGCGGCGAGGTTCACCGGCTCGCCGCCGATCCGGCAATGGCGGGCCGAGAAGCCGGAGGCGCCGAACACCAGCTCGTCGCCGTCGCCGGGCCGGAACGGGTTGACGACATGGGCGCGCGGCGTCAGGCGCGGCGGCAGCCACACGTGCGCCGCCACCGCCACCCGGTCGGATACGGCCCCGGTCACCCCGTCGAACACCTTGGGGGTGCGCGCGCCGTGCTCCGCCGCGATCCAGCCGACCAGCGGGCGGTCGAACAGCCCTTCCACCCGGAACACCCCCTCGGCGTAGGCGGCGTGCGGCGCCGAGAAGCCGGGGATGGCCAGGACGGTGAAGCCGTTCTCCGGCGCCGCCGCGCCGATGCCCGGCAGCGTCCGCTCGTCGTAGGAGCGGATGGCGACGGCGGTCGCGGCCTCCGGCAGTTCGGTGACGATCAGCCGGCCGTCGTCCGGGGCGGGCGCGGTGCCGCCGATCCAGCGGCCGCGCGGCAGGCCGGCCAGGAGGGCCTCGTCCCCGGCGATGACCAGCGGCCGGCCCGCGGCGATCCGCGCCGCCACGGCGTCCGGCCGCATGAGCGTGTGCGGCACCCGCAAGCTCCCTGTGGACCTGCGACTCATTGAGGCAGGGCCATCCACGCCGCGCAAGGGGACGCGCCGGCCATCCGACCATTGACCGAAGGCGGGTGTCCTGGCATTTAGGATCATTGTATTGATCTTGTTTTGGTGGCGCATGCTGCCTCTCCCTGAACGCGCCATCCTCGACCGGCTCGCCCTCGACAATCCGTGGTGGCGCGGCGCGCCGGATCCGGAGCTGGCGGGCTTGCCGAAGCGCGCCTTCTTCGACGGCTTCCTGCGCCGGCTGGAGCGGACCGGGCCGGAGCGGCCGCTGGTGCTGATCGGTCCGCGGCGGGTCGGCAAGACGGTGCTGGTCCGGCAGGCCATCGCCCGCCTGATCGAGGATGGCGCACCGCCGCGCAGCCTGCTCTACGCCGACCTGACCGCGCCGGTGGTGCACGGCGTGCCGCTGGAGCGGTTGGCCCGCGGCCTGCGGGCGGCGGCCGGGCTGGAAGGGCCGGGCGTGCTGGTGCTCGACGGCGTCCACAACGTGCGCGGCTGGGAGGCGGAGGTCGCCGTCCTGGCGGCGGCGCTGCCGGACCTGCGGGTGGTGGCGGTGGCGTCGGGGGCGGCGCAGCGGGTCGCCGGCGCCTTCGTGCTGCCGCCGCTGACCTTCGCCGAGTACCTGCGCCTGACCGGCGCCGAGCGCGACCTCGTCGAGCCGATGGTGTTCGGCAAGGGGCCGCCGATGTACGTGGTGCGCGACATGGCTGCGCTGAACGAGCGCTTCGGCCACTACATCAACGGCGGAGGCTTTCCGGAGGCGGTGCTGCTGCGGCCCGGCCGCGACTCCGCCCGGCTGCTGCGCGGCGAGGTGCTGGGGGCGCTGCTGCACCAGGACCTGCCGGGGCTGGCCGGCATCGCCGGCACGGCGGAGTTGAACGCGCTGTTCACCCTGCTGGCCCGCAACACCGGCCGCGAGGTGTCCATCGAAGTCCTGGCCGAGCGCGCCGGGCTGGCCAAGAACACGGTGCGCCGGCACCTCGACTACCTGGAGGCCAGTTACCTGATCCTGCGCATGGGGCGCGTCCACCCGGCGGGCGACCGTTTCCAGCGCATGCGCACCTTTAAGGTCCACCTCGCCGCGCCGTGCCTCTATGCCGCGTTGTTCGGCCCGGTGGCGCCGGACGATCCGGCCTTCGCGGCGCTGACCGAGAGCGCCATCGTCGGGCAATGGCTGGCTTCGGCCGAGCGCACCCGGCTGGCCTACGCCCGCCTGCCGGAGGGGCCGGTGGATCTGGTGGCGCTCGACGCCGTCACCGACCGCCCGGCCTGGGTTTGCGTGCTGTCCGGGAGCGACGAAGCTACGATCAATGGAATGATCCAATTTGCGAAGCGCAACGCGCCGCTGCGCTGGGTGGGTTCCACGACGCGGACGGTGGCGTCGCTGAAGGCGCACGACGGGGTCGAGGTTTGGCACCGGCCGGCGAGCCAATACTGCTACGAGGTGGGGCGTCGGGCGGTGGAGGATGCGCTGAAAAATTAGGATTAAGCCAATAATCTAAATTTCGCCGTCATCCCCGCGCAGGCGGGGATCCAGGAGTGAGCCCCGATAGGGGCGACATGAGTTATGCGGCTCGCGGACGCGAGCATGGATCCCCGCTTTCGCGGGGATGACGGGATGGGGAAGCGTGCGCTCTTGCCCCGGAGAACGCAGCGTCTACCGCGGCAGCGTCACCGTCGCCCGCAGGCCGCCTTCCTTCCGGTTCGCCAGGGTGACGTCGCCGCCGTGGCCGCGGACGATGGTGCGGGCGGTGGAGAGACCGAGGCCGACGCCGCCGGTGTCCTTGTTGCGCGAGGGGTCGAGCCGGTAGAAGGGCGCGAACACCTTCTCGCGCTGGTTCTCCGGGATGCCGGGGCCGTCGTCGTCGATCTCGACGCGCACCTGCCCCTCCTCCTCCGCCAGCCGCACGCGGCAGCCGCCGCCGTAGGCGATGGCGTTGTCCATCAGATTGGCGAAGGCGCGGCGCAGCGCCACCGAGCGGGCGTCCACCACGCTGTGCACCGGCCCCTGGTAAGCGGCCGACTGGCCGGCGTCACCGCGGTCCTCGCACAGGCTCTGCAGCAGGTCGGCGAGGTCGAGGGGGCCGCGCGGCTCGCGCTGGGCGTCGTCGCGGGCGAAGGCGAGGGTGGCGGTGATCATCGCCTCCATCTCGTTCAGGTCGGCCAGCATCTTGCGCTGCATCTCCGGGTCGTCGACCAGTTCGGCACGCAGGCGCAGGCGGGTCAGCGGCGTGCGCAGGTCGTGGCTGATGGCGGCCAGCATCTGCGTGCGGTCGGCGACGAAGCGGCGCAGCCGCTCCTGCATGCGGTTGAAGGCGCGGGTGGCGGCGCGCAGCTCGCGCGGGCCGGCCTCGGGCAGCGGCTCGGCCTCGCCGTCCACGCCCAGGCGCTCGGCGGCGCCGGCGAAGCGGGCGAGCGGCGCCGTCACCCGGCGCGCCGCCCACACCGACAGCAGCGCGATGACGCCGACGATGCCGGCCATCCACAGGCCGAAGCGCAGCAGCCGGAACGCGCCCTCCATCGGCTCGCCCGAGGCGAAGGCCAGCCAGGAGCCATCGGCCAGCGCGACGTAGAGGCGCATGTCGTGCGTCCAGCGCGGCTCGTCCGGCGGCCCCATGGGCAGCGGCGGGCCGGGGTGCGGGCCGTGGCGGCGGATCTCCAGCAGCACCTCGCGCTTCGGGTCGCCCAGCTCGCTGCGCAGGCGGCGCTGCAGCAGGGTGCGCGGCGCGCCCTCGCGGGCCGGCTGCAGGGCGGGGCGCTCCGTCTGCCAGGTGACGCGCAGGACCGGATCGTCGATGGCGCGCACCACCCGCGGCCGGTCCTGGGCGGGGGTGGCGTCCACCAGCTGGACGATGGCGGTGACGCGCTCGACCAGCACGCGCGGGCTGTGCACCGGCGGCCCCTCCGGCCGGTCGAGCAGGTAGAGCAGCGCGCTGACCAGCTGGGTCAGGATCAGCGCGACGACGATGGTCAGCGCCGTGCGGGCGGCGATGCTGTCGGGCAGGAAGCGGCGCATGGGGTCCTCAGCCGCCGGTCGTGACCGTGGCGGTGAACAGGTAGCCGCCGCCGCGCACGGTCTTGATCAGCGTCGGCTCGGCCGGGTCGGGCTCGATCTTGCGGCGCAGGCGGCTGACCTGCACGTCGATGGAGCGGTCGAAGGGCACCGCGGCGCGCCCGCGCGCCAAGTCGAGCAGCTGGTCGCGGGTCAGCACGCGCTGCGGGTGCTCGACGAAGGCGACGAGCAGGTCGTATTCGCCGGCGGAGAGCTGCACCAGCACGCCGTCGGCGGAGCGCAGCTCGCGCTTGGTGAGGTCAAGGCTCCAGCCCTCGAAGCGCAGCGCGGTGGCGCCCTCGCCGACCGTCTGCGGCGCGCCGGCCCGGCGCAGCACCGCCTTGATGCGGGCCAGCAGCTCGCGCGGGCTGAACGGCTTGGCGAGGTAATCGTCGGCGCCCATCTCCAGCCCGACGATGCGGTCGGTCTCCTCGCCCATGGCGGTCAGCATGATGATCGGCGTGGCCGAGGTGGCGCGCAGGCGGCGGCACAGGCTCAACCCGTCCTCGCCCGGCAGCATGAGGTCGAGGACGATGAGGTCGACGCGCGACGCCTCCAGTGCCTTCATCATCTCCGCCCCGTCGCGCGCGGCGGTCACGCGGTAGCCGTGCTTCGTCAGGAACTGGGCGACGAGGCTGCGGATGTCGCGGTCGTCGTCGACGACCAGAAGGTGGGGCATGCGGTCCATAGAGCGCATTGTCCGCCGGGCCGGGCCGGGGGTTAAGTGGAAAAGTGTTACGGATGGTTACGGGGGCCGCGGCTGTTACACAGCGTTACCAAACAGGCCCCCGGCGGACATCAAGCGGCAACGGTCGTGGGGCAGTCTTGGGCTCATCGGGACAAACGTTCCGCTTCCAACCCAGGGAGTTCAGTTCCATGAAACGCGCTCTGCTCACCACGCTCGCGGTCGCCGGCAGCCTCGCCGTGGCGATCCCGGCCTTCGCCCAGCAGGGTGGGGGCATGGGTCCGGGCGGCGGCCCGGGCACCGGCCAAGGTTTCACCCGCATGTGCGACAACCACGAGGCGCGGCTGGCCGGCATGCTGGCCTTCGCCGAGAAGAAGCTGAAGATCACCGACGCCCAGAAGGCGGCCTGGACCAAGTTCGCCGACCAAGCCCGCGCCAGCGGGGCGCCGCTGCAGGCGGCCTGCACCGGGCTCAAGGACAAGCCGCAGCCGGCCAACGCCATCGAGCGGCTGGAGCGCATGGACACCATGATGACCGCGCGCCAGCAGCAGATGCACCAGATGGTGCCGGCCATCAAGGAGATGTACGGCCAGCTGACGCCGGAGCAGCAGAAGGTCGCCGACGAGATGCTGAACCGCGGCCCGGGCCGCGGCGGCATGCACGGTCAGCGGCACGGCGATCACATGATGGGCGGACCGCGCGGGTAAGGGTCGCGCCCTTTCGAAGCCCCTCCAAGGGGCGCGTCCCTTCGAAGCCCCTCTCCCGTCACGGGAGGGGGGCTTTCTAAAGCGGATTGTGATCCGCTTTAGATTCAAATGGCCTCACACGCCGGCCGGGCTTCGGGCGCACGCGCGCCCGGGACCGCAGTCGCGGTCCAGATCGGATGGCAATCCGATCTAAGCCGCCGCCACCTGCCGCTTGGCCGGCAGCACGCAGCGCACGCGCAGGCCGGGGCCGGGGGTGTCGTCCACCTCCATCCGGCCGCCGTGCAGCTCGATGACGTTCTTCACCAGGGCGAGGCCGAGCACCGGCGCGGCGCGGTCCAGGCGGTCGAAGCGGGCCGGGGCGCGGAGATCCTCCACCGGCGCCGGGGCGCCGTCGCCGATGGCCAGCACCAGCGCGTCGTCGGTGCGCCGGCCGGACAGCACGATCCGCCCGTTCGCCGGCGGCGTGCGGATCGCCGTCACCACCAGGTTGAACAGCGCCTGCTTCAGCCGCTTCTCGTCGCCCTCCAGGACGCCGAGCACCGGGTCGGCCGACACCTCCAGCCGCAGGCCCTCGCGGCGCGCCCACTCGCGGGTCAGGCCGGCCACCGAGTCCAGGAGATCGGCGACGTCCACCGGCGCGTGGTCCAGCGTGGTGACGCCGGCGCCGATGCTGGTCAGGTCGACCACGTCGTCGATCAGCGCCAGCAGCCGCTCGCCGCCCGACAGGATGCCCTTGACGTACTCCAGCTGGCGCGGCGCCAGCGTGCCGAAATACTCGTTCGCCAGCACCTCGGCGAAGCCGATGATGCCGTTCAGCGGCGTGCGCAGGTGGTGCGAGACGTTGGCGATGAACTCGCCCTTCAGCTGGTCGGCGGCCTCCAGCGCGGCGTTGGAGGCGCGCAGCGCCTGCTCCAGCCGGGCGCTGTCGGTGACGTCGAGGTAGCTGTTGAGCACCGCGCCGTCCGGCAGCGGCACCGTGGAGAACTCGATCACCGAACCGTCGGTGCGCTCCAGCCGGCCGGAGCGGACCGAGCGCTCCAGCGTCGAGCCGACCATCTCCTCCTTCAGCCCGTCCCAGTCGCCGCCGTCGGCGAAGAACGGGTGCATGCGGTCGAACACCTCGGTGATGTGCGGTTCGCCCTGGAGATCCTCGTCGCGCAGCTCCCAGATGCGGGCGAAGGCGGGGTTGGACAGCTTCAGCCGGCCGTCGCCGCCGAACACCGCGATGCCCTCGGCGAGGTTGTCCAGCGTCTCCTGCTGGACGGCGATCAGCGTGTTGTAGGAGGACTCCAGCGCCAGCGTGTTGGTGACGTCCTCCATGATGGTGATGATGCCGCCCAGCGGATGCGGCGCGGCCAGCGAACGCAGCGTGGTGCCGTCGGGGAGGTGCATCAGCTCCTCCGTCGCCTCCATCAGGTGCGTGTAGCGGGTCAGCCGCTCGCGCTTGTAGCTCTGGAAGTCGGCGTATTCCGGCAGCTTGCGGCGGGAGCGCAGCTCCTCCATCAGCTCGCCGTGCGTCGGCTCGCTGCGCAGGAACGCCTCGTCCAGGTCCCACAGGCGGACGTAGGCCTGGTTGAAGAACTTCAGCCGCTGGTCCGGCCCGAACACGGCGATGGCCGAGCCCAGGCGCTCCAGCACCTCGGCGTGGGCGGCGAGGTGGCGGTCCAGCTCGGTCCGCAGATCCTCCAGCGGCGTCACGTCGAGCGCGTAGCCAAGCATCAGCGTGCCGCCACCGGGACCGGGCAGCGGGGCCTCGGTCACCTCCAGCAGGCGGCGCTGGGTGCCGACCACGACCGGCAGCTTCTCCGACTGGGCGAAACCGCCGGTCCGCGCGCGGCTGGCCAGCTCGCGCACGGCGCCGCCGGGGACCAGCTCGCGTCCCTCGGCGACGGCGCGGTCGGGGGCGGCGTCCACGGCGCGGGCGTAGGCGCCGTTGCACCACGCCAGGTCCAGGTCGGCGCGGCGCAGCCAGACCGGCAGCGGCAGCGCGTCGAGCGCGGTGCGCAGCTCGGCCGCCGCGGTTTCTGCCACGGCGCGGTCGGTCTTGTCCTGCTCGGCGGACCGGCAGGCGTCGCTGACGTCCTCCAGCCACAGCACGTCGTGCGGCGCGCCGCCGTCGGCGGCGTGGCCGCGCCGTCCGGTCAGCCGCAGGCGGCGGCCGTCGGTGGCGGTGACGTCCAGGCGAAAGGGACGGCCATTCCCGCGCAGCCCCTGGAGGGCGTCGGCGAAGGCCCCGGCGTCGGCGGGGGCGAGCAGGGCGGCGATGTCTTCCCCCGATCCCGGCGACGCACCGTGCAGGAGCGCGGTGAACTCCGGCGCGGCGCGGTGGCCGCCGGCGCCGTCCCAGCCGAACCAGGGCTGCGGCGCCGCGGCGAGCAGGGCTTCCAGCCGGGCGGTCTCGGCCGCCGCGCCGTCGGCCCGGCGGCGCTCGGACTGCAGGCACCAGCCAAGCGCCCCCACCGCGCCGATGCACAGCGCGCACAGCACGCCCCAGCCGGTCGGCGACTCGGCCTGTCCGGTCAGCCCGATGCCCACGGCCAGCCCGAGGGCGGCCAGGGCTGGCGCGTAGGTTTTGGTAAACACGCTCACGGCGCACAAACTAGCCCAGCCCCGGCGGCCCGGCAAGCCGGACACCGGGCGGGGCAAGCGGCGCCCCTCCTTTGCACCAAGGTCGTAGCCCGCGAGACGGAGTGATGGCTCGTGCGTTGTTGGGAGCGGGATCCTACCGGAAGAGGGACGTGCCGATGACGGTGTTCGAGTTGCCGCCCGACCTGGAGCATCTGGCCAGACGGCTGGTCGAAGCGTCGGCCGACTCCGGTGACCGCGTGGTGACGGCGGAGTCCTGCACGGCCGGGCTGATCGGTGTCTGCCTCGCTTCGGTGCCGCGCAGTTCCGAGGTGTTCCTCGGGTCTTTCGTCACCTATCGCGCGGCCATGAAGACCGACGCGCTGGGCGTATCCGCCGACCTGATCGAGGAGCAGACCCCCTACCATCCGGAGGTGGCGCGGCGCATGGCGCTGGGCGCGCTGGAACGGGCGCAGCACGCCACGGTGGCGCTGGCGGTGACCGGTGTCGGCGGGCCGGGGCCGGACTGCGGCAAGCCGCAGGGGCTGGTGTACGTCGCGGTGGTCAAGCGCGGCGAGGAGCCGCGGGTGGAGGAGCACCGCTTCCCCGGCTCGCCCAAGGAAGTGCTGGCGCAGGCGGTCCGCACGGCGCTGCGGATGGGGCTGGGGCGGACGGGGTAGCCGCTACGCCGGCGCCTCTTCCCGCAACGCCCGGATCGCCTCGGCCACCGCGGGGAAGGCGTCGGCCATGGCGGCGCGGCCGGTCTCGGCGCCGTCGTGGTCGCCGCGCGCCGCCGCCACCTCCAGCGCCGAGCAGGCCTGGGCGAGCACCTTGGCGCCGGCCGTGCGCGACGCCCCTGCCGCGGCGTGCGCGGCGTGGCGCAGCGCCTCGAAGTCGCCGCGCGCCAGCGCCGCACCGGCCTCGTCCAGCAGCGGGGCGGTGGTCTCGATGAAGTACTCCAGCATCGTCACCGCTTCGGCGTCCAGGGCGCCGAACATGGTGCGCACGTGGTCGAGGTCGAGCACCGGCGGCGCGGCGGCGGCGGGCGGCGGTTCCTCCGGCGGCAGCGGCGCGGCGGTGGCGCCGCTCCAGCGGTTCAGCACGTCCGCCAGCTGCCGCAGCGTCACCGGCTTGGCGATGTAGTCGTCCATGCCGGCGGCGGTGCAGCGCTCCATCTCGCCGGCCAGCGCGTTGGCGGTCATGGCGATGATCGGCAGGCGGCGGCCGGTGCCGGCCTCCTGCTCGGCGGCGCGGATCTGGCGCGACAGCTCGTAGCCGTCCATGCGCGGCATGTGGCAGTCGGTGATCAGCAGCCGGTAGCGCTTGCCGCGCAACGCCGCCAGCGCGTCGATGCCGTCGGCGGCGATGTCTGCGGCGAAGCCCAGCTGGCGCAGCTGGCGCAGGATCACCTGCTGGTTGGTCGGGTGGTCCTCGGCGACCAGCACCGCGGCTTCCTCGGCGTGCGGCTCGCGCCGGGCACCGGGCAGCGGGGTGTCGGCGCCGTTCGCCGCGGCGTCCGCGCGGGCGGCGGGCGGCGGGGCGGCGCGGCCGGCCAGCACGGCGATCTTGCGGAACAGCGGGTCGCGGTGCAGCGGCCGGGGCAGCGCGTCCTGCGGCACGCCGTCGGGCAGCGGCAGCGCTTCCCCCGCCTCGCGGCCGTCGGTCAGCAGCAGCGTCGGCGGCGGCGGCGCGCCCAGCGCGGCGAGGCGTTCCAGCACCTCCGCCGCCGAGGCGTCGGGCAGGCGGCTGGCCAGCACCAGCACGTCGGGCACCGCCAGCTCGGTCAGTTCCACCGTCTCCTCGGCGCTGGCGGCGTCGGCGACGGCGGCGTGCTTGGCCTGGAGGTAGCGCACCAGCGCCGTGCGCTGCGCCGGCTCGCCCTCGGCGACGACGATGGTGAGGTCGGCGAGGTCCGGCGCGTCCGCGGCCCGGTCGGCGTCGCCCAGCGGCAGGTCGACGGTGAACCAGAAGGTCGAGCCGTGGCCCGGCGCCGAGGCGACGCCGATGGCGCCGCCCATCATCTCGACGAGGCGCGTGCAGATCGCCAGCCCCAGCCCGGTGCCGCCGAAGCGGCGGGTGGTCGAGCTGTCGGCCTGGCTGAAGGGCTGGAACAGGCGGGCCTGCCCCTCCTCGCTGATGCCGATGCCGGTGTCCTCCACCTCGAAGCGCAGGGTGACCATGCCCGGCGCCGGGGTGCCGGCGACGGTGGTGCGCAGGACGACGCGGCCGACCTCGGTGAACTTGATGGCGTTGCCGGCGAGGTTGAACAGGATCTGCCGCAGCCGGCCGGGGTCGCCGCGCACCGACGGCGGCACCGAGAGGTCGATCTGGCAGACCAGCGCCAGCTGCCGGTGGTGCGCCTGCGGCGCCAGCAGGTCGGCGACGCCCTCCACCAGTTCGACCGGTGAGAGGTCGAGTTCCTCCAGGTCGAGCTTGCCGGCCTCGATCTTCGACAGGTCGAGGATGTCGTCGATGATGCGCAGCAGCGCCGTGGCGCTGTCGCGCACGGTGGTCAGCAGCGCCTGCTGCTCGCCGGTGAGCGGCGTCAGCGCGATCAGCTCCAGCATGCCCAGCACGCCGTTCATCGGCGTGCGGATCTCGTGGCTCATGGTCGCCAGGAACTCCGACTTCGACCGCGCGGCGACCTCGGCGGCGTCCTTGGCGTGGCGCAGCGCCTCCTCGGCCTGCTTGCGCTCGGTGATGTCGTAGCTCCAGGCCAGCACGGCGGGCCGGCCCTCGAACTCGGTGCGCTGGAGGGTCTGCAAGGCCCACACCCGGCTGCCGTCGGGGCGGTCCACCGCCAGCTCGACGTCGCGCGCCATAACGCCGGCCTCGCCGGAGGGCAGCAGGGCGCGGCCGGTCGCGGAAGGCTGCATCGGCGGGGCCAGCGCGTGGCGGCGGCCGACGAAGCGGGCGAGCGGCACGCCGGCCAGCTCGGCGGCGCGGGCGTTGGCGAAGGCCACGGTGCCGTCGGCGCGGCCGATGGAGACGCCGACCGGGCTCTGCTCCAGGATGGCGCGCAGGCGGCGTTCGCTGTCCAGGAGGTCGCGCTCGCGCGCCTTGATGGTGGCGACGAAGAACTGGAAGGCGCGCGCCATGTCGCCGATCTCGTCGGCGCCGCGCGTGGGGATCGCCACCGGCTGCCCGGCCTCGTGCGCGGACATGGCGGCCTGCAGCAGGCGGAGCCGCCGCACCACGTTGCGGTGGATGTACAGGAAGATCGCCAGCGCGCCGAGGATGGAGACCAGCGCCATGCCGACGATCGCCCGCTCGCCCTCGCGGATCACCCGCTCGAACTCGGCGGAGCGGGCGGCGATGTCCTGCTCGATGCCGAGGAAATAATCGGACACCGAGGCGACCAGCCGGTCGGAGACGTTCTGGTTGCGCGTCACCGCGCCCTTGACCGCGCGTTGCAGCGTGATCTCGGTCAGCCGGCCGGTGAACAGGTTGCGCTCGCCCAGGCCCAGCGAGGTCAGCTCGCGGTGCAGCGGCTCCAGCGTCGTCCTCGGGGCGGGCGGCAGGCGGGACAGCGGCACCGCCGCCTCGTCCAGCGCCGTCAGATACTCCTGGCGCAGGCGCTCCACCTTCGCCTCGTGGTCGGCGCGGGTGCTGGCCAGCATCAGCGTCATGGCGTGGCCGGCGTGGTCGGCCCAGCGCTGCACGTCGCGCTCCATCCGGCGCACCGCCTCCGCCTCGGCGGCCGACGCGGCGTCGGGGAGAAAGCGGGCGATGGTGTCGCCCGCCGCCAGTTCCTGCGAGACGCGGCGGATGCGCTGGTCCAGGTCCAGCACGCGGCCGACCAGCGCGCCGGTCTCGGCGGTCACGGCGAGCTGGCGCTCGACCTGGGCGTTGAGGGTGCGCAGGTTCTCCAGCAGCTCGGTCTTGCGGCGCTCCAGCTCGGCCAGGTCGGCGTCGCCGCCGCTGCGGCCGCGCAGCCGGCTCATCAGGTCTTCCAGCAGGTCGATCTGGTCGCCGATGCGCGCCATCACCGCCTCGCGCACCGACTGGCTCTGCACCGCAACCAATGCGGGCGCGTTCGCGGCGATGGTGCCGCTCTGCTGCGCCAGCTGCGAGGCGCTGACCAGCCCCGGCACCTTGGCCGTGGCGACCTGCGCGAAGCCTTCGTGGAACTGCGAGAACAGCGACACGGCGACGACGCTGGTGGCGGCGGTGAGGCCGCCGATCACGGTCAGACCAGCGAGGATGCGGAAGGCGACGCCGAGCCGGGGGAACAGCATATGGAAAACCTAACATGGCGCCGCGGAAGGGCGCAATTCGCCACACCCGGTGCCGCTTGCGGCATGCTTGACCGTCGCGCATCGCCGGAGGGATGCTGGGCCGTTCCTTTCGGGCGGAGCGCGCCATGCGGCGGAAGACCCTCCTCGTCCTGGCGGCGTGCGCCGGGCTGCTGGCCGGCCCGGCCGCCGGCTCTGACGGGGGCACGGTGGAGCGGGTGCGCGCCGCCGGGCTCGTGCGCTGCGGGGTGACGACCAGCGGCGCCGGGCTGGCCGTCCTCGACGCGCAGGGGCGCTGGCAGGGCTTCTTCGTCGATTTCTGCCGCGCCGTGGCGGCGGCCGTGACCGGCAGCGCCGACAACGTGGATTTCCTGGAGACCAGCACCGCCGACCGTTTCCAGGCGCTGCGCGACGGCAAGGTCGACCTGGTGGCCGACGGCTCGACGGTGACGCTGCACAGGCTCGCCACCCAGGGGATCGCCTTCCCGGCGGTCTACATGTTCGACGGCCAGGGCTTCATGGCGCACCGGTCGCTGGGCGCGCGCCGGCTGGCGGACGTCGGCGCGGCCAGCGTCTGCGTCATCGAGGAGACCACGACGCACCGGAACCTGGTGGGATGGATCGCCGCCACCGGCGCCAGGCTGACGGTGCGCACGCTCAACACGACGGAGGGGGCGCTCAGCGCCTTCTTCAACCATCACTGCGACCTGCTCACCAACGACCGCATCAGCCTGTTCGCCCAACGCCTGCAGAACGCCCCAAACCCCGCCGACTACGTGGTCTTTCCCGAGGTGATCTCGAAGGAGCCGGTCAGCCCCACCGTCAAGGCCGGCGACCGGGTGTGGGAACAGGTGGTCGCCTGGGTGCTGCACGCGCTGGTGCTGGCCGAGGAGAAGGGGATCACCGCCACCCAGGCGGCCTTCCCGGCGTTGGGCGATGGGGCGGATCCGGAGGCGCGCCGGCTGCTGGGCCTGACGCCGGGGCTGGGGGAGGGCCTCGGCCTCGACGATCTGTGGGCGCGGCGCGCCATCGCCCAGGTCGGCAACTACGGCGAACTGTTCGAGCGCCACCTGGGCGCCGGCTCGCGCCTCAACATCGACCGCGGGCCGAACGCGCTGTGGACCAAGGGCGGGCTGCTGTACGCGCCGCCGCTGGGGGGATAGCAGATCTCGAAGCGATTCCGGTCCCATCGCCCTTCAAAAGTCGGGCGCGCGCCGCTATGGTGGCGCCTTCCCGGGTGAGACCGCCCGTTCCAGCACTCGAGTCCCCGATCCCGCGATGACCATTCCCAACACCTTCCGCGCCGGGCCGGACGAGCACGGCCATTTCGGCATCTACGGTGGCCGCTTCGTCGCCGAGACGCTGATGCCGCTCATCCTGGAGGTCGAGAAGGCCTACAACGCCGCGAAGGCCGACCCGGACTTCCAGGCGGAGATGACGGAGCGGCTGAAGCAGTACGTCGGCCGCCCGAACCCGCTGTACTTCGCGGAGCGGCTGACCGAACGGCTCGGCGGCGCCAAGGTGTACTTCAAGCGCGAGGAGCTGAACCACACCGGCGCGCACAAGATCAACAACTGCATCGGGCAGATCCTGCTGGCCCGGCGCATGGGCAAGACCCGCATCATCGCCGAGACCGGCGCCGGCCAGCACGGCGTGGCCACCGCCACGGTGTGCGCGCTGTTCGACATGCCCTGCGTCATCTACATGGGCGAGGTGGACATCGCCCGGCAGCAGCCGAACGTCTTCCGCATGAAGCTGCTGGGCGCGGAGGTGGTCTCCGTCACCTCGGGCGCGCGGACGCTGAAGGACGCCATGAACGAGGCGCTGCGCGACTGGGTGACGAACGTCGCCGACACCTATTACCTGATCGGCACGGTGGCCGGCCCGCACCCGTACCCGACGATGGTCCGCGACTTCCAGTCGGTGATCGGTGACGAGGTGCGCTGGCAGATGCAGGAGCTGGAAGGCCGCCTGCCCGATTCGCTGGTCGCCTGCGTCGGCGGCGGCTCCAACGCCATGGGGCTGTTCCACCCGTTCCTGGACGACCAGGGCGTCAAGATCGTCGGCGTCGAGGCGGCCGGGCGCGGCCTCGACAAGGGGCCGGACGACCACGCGGCCTCCATCGCCGGCGGCCGGCCGGGCGTGCTGCACGGCAACCGCACCTACCTCCTGCAGGACGAGGACGGGCAGATCCTCGAAGGCCACTCGATCTCCGCCGGCCTGGATTATCCGGGCATCGGGCCGGAGCACGCTTGGCTCAACGACATCGGCCGCGTTGAGTACGCCAGCGCCACCGACCAGGAGGCGCTGGACGCCTTCCAGCTCTGCGCCCGCACCGAGGGCATCATCCCGGCGCTGGAATCGGCGCACGCGCTGGCCGAGGTGGTCAAGCGCGCGCCGACCCTGCCCAAGGATCATCTGATGGTGATGTGCCTGTCCGGCCGCGGCGACAAGGACATCTTCACCGTCGCCAACGAACTCGGAGTGAAGCTGTGAGCGAGACCGGACGCATCGCCAGGCGCTTCGCGGCGCTGAAGGCTGAAGGCCGCGCCGGCCTCGTCACCTTCATCACCGCCGGCGACCCCGACCACGAGACGTGCCGCGCCGTGCTGGAGGGCCTGCCCGAGGCCGGCGCCGACCTGATCGAGCTGGGCATGCCCTTCACCGATCCGATGGCCGACGGCCCGGCGATCCAGGCCGCCGGCCTGCGCGCGCTGAAGGCCGGGGCGAAGACGAAGCGGGTGCTGGAGCTGGTTGCCGATTTCCGCGCCAAGGACCAGGACACGCCGGTGATCCTGATGGGCTATTACAACCCCATCTACAGCTACGGCGTGGAGCGCTTCCTGGCCGACGCCAAGGCCGCCGGCGTGGACGGCCTGATCGTCGTCGACCTGCCGCCGGAAGAGGACGAGGAACTGTGCATCCCCGCCCTCAAGGCCGGGGTGAACTTCGTCCGCCTCGCCACGCCGACCAGCGACGACGCGCGGCTGCCGGCGGTGCTGAAGAACACCTCGGGCTTCGTCTACTACGTCTCGGTGGCCGGCATCACCGGCGCCGCGTCCGCCAGCGACGCCGCGGTGGCCGAGGCGGTGGCCCGGCTGAAGCGCCACACCGACCTGCCGGTGGCGGTCGGCTTCGGCATCAAGTCGCCGGAGCAGGCGGCCGCGGTCGCCCGCGTCGCCGACGCGGCGGTGGTGGGGTCCGCCATCGTCAGCAGGGTGGCCGCGAACCTCGGCGAGGACGGCGTGCCGAAGCCGAGGCTGGTGCCCGACGTTCTGGGCTTCGTCCGGCAGCTGGCGGCTGGGGTGCGTGGCGCGCGTACCTAGATTATAAGCTGGGAAGCTAGTGCGAAGAGGCGGCGGCCATGACCATTGCAAACATCGACGACGGCGAGCCGGAACGGATTCCGTCCGCCGACGAGGTGCGCGCCGAGACCGAGGACTGGACACGCCGCATCAACGACCTGTTCGAGACCATCCGCAGCTGGCTGCCGGCCGACGAGGGCTATGAGGTCGACCTGTCGAGAACCGTGCTCATGGACGAGCGCATGACGTGGTCCCATGGTCTTCCGGCGTACCGCCTGCCCAGCCTCGGAATTCGCCGTGCCGGAGTCGGCCTTCTGCGATTCGTTCCTGATGCCCGCTGGGTGTACTTCACGCGCGGACGGATCATGATCCAGGGGATGAAATGGCCGGCACGGCTGCTCGACAAGGGAGCCGCGCCCGGCGATGTGCATTGGCGACTCTACACCATGTGGGGACCGATCGGCGGCATTCCCTTCGATGCTGCCGCGCTGCAATCCCTTTTGGGAGAGCCGCGGTGATCCATTTCCGCGCGATCTGGAACGCCCATGCCGTCACGGACGGGCATTTTAGGGAGTTTGCAGACGAAGAACCCGGTGACGCGGAGTGGGCCAACACCTGGGCCAATCTGCGGCAGTTCAACGCGAACGCCTATTTTGTTCTGCTGTGGTCGCAGGCTGAGGTCGAGATCAATCAGCTGTGCGATGAGCTGATTCAGCGCAAGCGCAACGATTCAGACTGGGACTCGCAACGCGCCTGGGACCTCATCGGCGAGCATGGCCCGACCGGGCGCAAGCTGCGCGGCCCGCGCGACCTCATGGACCGTATCGCCCTGCTGTGCAAGAAGGGTGGGCGGGTCTACAACCGGCTCTCTGAACTCTATCGGCTGCGAAGCAGGATCGCACACGGCGAAATCCTGCAGAGTGGTCTCGACACGGCGGAAATCGCCGCGGAACTCGAGGCGCTCATCAAGGAACTGAAAGCGACACCATGAACTGGCTCACCAACTACGTCCGTCCGAAGATCCGTGCGCTGGTCGCCCGCAAGGACGTGCCCGACAACCTCTGGCACAAGTGCCCGAGCTGCGAGGCCATGCTGTTCCACCGCGACCTGGAGGAGAACCTCTCGGTCTGCCAGCACTGCGGCTTCCACATGCGGCTCGAGCCGCTGAAGCGGCTGGGCATGCTGTTCGACGGCGGCGAGTTCCACGCTGTCGAGGTGCCGAAGACGCCGGTCGACCCGCTGAAGTTCCGCGACCAGAAGCGCTACACCGACCGCCTGAAGGAAGCCCAGGGCAAGACCGGCCGCAACGACGCCATCGTCGTCGGGCACGGCACCATGGGTGGCCTGCCGGCCGTGGTGGCGGCCTTCGACTTCGGCTTCATGGGCGGCTCCATGGGCATCGCGGTGGGCGAGGGGCTGCTGGCCGCCGCCCGCCAGGCCGTGGCGCGCCGCGCGCCGCTGGTGGTCGTCCCGGCCTCGGGCGGGGCGCGCATGCAGGAGGGCATCCTGTCGCTCATGCAGATGCCGCGCACCACCATCGCGGTGGAGATGGTCAAGGAGGCCGGCCTGCCCTACGTGGTGGTGCTGACCGACCCGACCACCGGCGGCGTCACCGCCTCCTTCGCCATGCTGGGCGACATCCACATCGCCGAGAAGGGCGCGCAGATCGGCTTCGCCGGCGCGCGCGTCATCGAGAGCACCATCCGCGAGACGCTGCCGGAGGGCTTCCAGCGCTCCGAGTATCTGCTCGACCACGGCATGGTGGACATGGTGGTGCACCGTAAGGACCTGCGGGCGACGCTGATCCGGGTGCTCGACCTGCTGACGCGTCCGAAGGCGGTGAAGGCGCCGCTGGAGCTGGACACCGTCGGCGCCGACGGCGAGGAGGACGGCGACGTCGTCCAGGCCGACGCCGCCGACCATACCCCCGCGCAGGCCGAGGCGGTGCGGGAAGAGGCGCGGTAAGTCTCCTCGCCGCATTGCCCCCACCCCATCCCTCCCCCGCTTCGCAGGGGAGGGGGCAGAGCGGCAGAGTTCCCTCCCCTGCGACAGCTCCCAGCGGATCTTCGATCCGCCTGACGCGGCAGGCGGAACCGAAGGTTCCGCCGAGAGCGGGGGAGGGTCAGGGGGGGCAATAGCTTTTTTTCGGACCTTCCATGGCCCTCTCCGACCCCGTGCTCCAGCGGCTGACGGCGCTGCACCCCAAGGTCATCGACCTGTCGCTCGACCGCATCCACCGGCTGCTGGCCGCGCTGGGCGACCCGCACGAGGGGCTGCCGCCGGTGGTCCACGTCGCCGGCACCAACGGCAAGGGCTCCACCGTCGCCTTCTTGCGCGCCATGCTGGAGGCGGCGGGGCTGCGCGTGCACGTCTACACCTCGCCGCACCTCGTGCGCTTCCACGAGCGCATCCGGCTGGCCGGCACCCTGATCACCGACGACCACCTCACCGCCCTGCTGGAGGAGTGCGAGGCCGCCAACCGCGGCGCGCCGATCACCTTCTTCGAGGTGACCACCGCCGCCGGCTTCCTGGCCTTTTCCCGCACGCCGGCCGACGTGGTGCTGCTGGAGACCGGGCTGGGCGGGCGACTGGACGCCACCAACGTGATCGAGCGCCCGGCGGTCACCGCGATCACCCGCGTCTCGCACGACCACCGCCAGTTCCTCGGCGACAGCCTGGCCGCCATCGCCGGCGAGAAGGCCGGCATCCTGAAACCCGGCGTGCCGGCGGTGTTCGCCCCGCAGCCGGACGCGGAGGTCGCCCGCGTGCTGGCCGAGCGCGCCGCCGCGGTGGGCGCCCCGGTGTCTTTCTGGCGGGCCGAGCCGTCGCCGGGGGGCTTCTGTTTCGAGAGCGCCGCCCGCCGCCTCGACCTGCCGCCGCCGGGGCTGGCCGGCGCGCACCAGATCCTCAACGCCGGGCTGGCGCTGGCCTGCCTGGAGCATCTGCCGGTTCGGGTGGACGACGCGGCGGCGGCGCGCGGGGTGGCGGGGGCCAGTTGGCCGGCGCGCCTGCAGCGGCTGACCCGCGGCCCGCTGGTGGACCGCCTGCCGCCGGGCTGGGAGCTGTGGCTGGACGGCGGCCACAACGATTCCGCCGGCGAGGTTCTGGCCGTGCAGGCCGCCGTCTGGGCGGCGCAGGACGGCCGGCCGCTCGACCTGGTGTTCGGCATGCTGGGCAGCAAGGAGCCGGCGGAGTTCCTGCGCCCGCTGGCGCCGCACGTCCGCCGCCTGCGCGCCGTCGCCATCCCCGGCGAGGACGCGTCGCTGCCGGCCGAAGCCGCGGCGGCGGCGGCGCGCGCGGCGGGCATCGCCGACGCTGAACCGGCCGTAGACACCGCCGCGGCGCTCGCCTCCATCACGCAGGCGGACCGGGGCCGCGCGCTGATCTGCGGTTCGCTGTACCTCGCCGGGACCGTGCTGGCGGAGAACGACTAACGGTCGTGCGCCGGCGCGATGGCGTCCAGGCGGTGGGCGAACTCGATGTCCTTGGCGGTCACGCCGTCGGCGGCGCGGGTGTACAGGATGATCTCGACGCGGCCCAGGTCGTTGAACCATTCCGGACAATGGTCGTGCTTGACCGCCAGCAGCGCCACCTGGGTCATGAAGCCCCAGGCGGTGGGGAAATCGGCGAAGTGGTAGGTCTTGCGGACGGCGTCGCGCTCCAGCACTTCCGACCAGCCGTGCAGTTCGCGCAGCGCGCCCTGGCGCTTGGCGCCGACCAGCTTCTCCGACATGGGTTTCCTCCCCCTAACGCGTTATGGGGTCCCGGCTTAGCGCCGCTTGGCGCGGGGGTCAAGCTCCGCTAGGCTCAGGCCACCATGACCGTGAACCGCCCACACGCCTTCACCGCCCCGCCCGCGCTGGCCGACCTGGAGCGCATGGCCGACGAGGCCCTCGCCACCATCCCCGAGCCGCTGCGCCGTCACGTCCAGAACGTGCTGATCCGCGTCGAGGACTTCCCCGACGAGGAGACCGAGCAGGAGATGGAGTTGGAGAGCCCGTTCGACCTGCTGGGCCTCTACCGCGGCGTCGACCTGACGCGGCAGAGCGTGTCGCACGTGCGCACCGAGATCGACGCCATCTTCCTCTACCGCCGGCCGATCCTCGACTACTGGTGCGAGACCGGGGAGGACCTGTATGGAATCGTCCGCCACGTGCTGATCCACGAGATCGGCCACCATTTCGGCTTCTCCGACGACGACATGGACCGCATCGAGAACAGCGATTTCGACTGATGGACGAGCAACGCTTCCTTCAACTGCACGGCGCTCTGCCGCGGCAGGCGCCGGGCTCCGACGCCGCGACGCTCGATGCGCTGAACCGGCTGCGCCGGCACGGGCTGCCGGATGAGCCGGCGGCGCTCGAGGTCGGCTGCGGCACCGGGCGGGCGACGCTGCTGCTGGGGCGGCACACCGGCGCGCAAGTGACCGCCATCGACATCCACGAACCGTTCCTCGGCGAGACGCAGCGGAGGATTGACGACGCCGGGCTGGGGCGCCGGCTGCGGGTCGAGCGGCGCTCCATGCTGGAGCTGGACGGCGCGTACCCGCCGGAGAGCTTCGACCTGCTGTGGGCCGAGGGCGCCATCTACGTGATCGGCTTCGGCCGCGGGCTGGAGCGCTGGCGCCGGCTGATGCGGCCGGGGGCGCTGGCGGCGGTCAGCGAGCTGACCTGGCTGAGCGGAACCCCGCCGGCCGACGCCCGCGCCTTTTGGGCCGAGGCCTACCCGGCGATGGCCACCGAGGCGGAGAACCGCGCGGCGGCCGAGCGCGCCGGCTGGCGGGTGCTTGAGACCTTTGCGCTGCCGGCCTCGGCGTGGTGGGACGAGTACTACCGGCCACTGGAGGAGCGCATCGCCGACTTCCGCGAGCGGCATCCGCTCGACGAGCGCTGGACGGCCGTGCTGGACGCCGCGGCGGCGGAGATCGACCTGTACCGGCGGTTCGGGGCGAGCTACGGGTACGTGTTCTATCTGCTGCGGCGGATGGGGTGAGGCTGCGCGTTTGGCCCCCACCCCAACCCTCCCCCGCTTCGCAGGGGAGGGGGCAGAGCGGCGGAGTTCCCTCCCCTGCGATAGCGGGGGAGGGTTAGGGTGGGGGCAACACGCGCGGACACCTACCCGCCCAGCACCACCCGCACCCGCTCCCGCAGCGCCGGCACCAGATCCTCCTCGAACCACGGGTTCCGCTTGATCCAAGCGGTGTTGCGCCAGCTTGGATGCGGAAGCGGAATGAAGCGCGGGCCGTACTCCCGCCACGCCGCCACCGTGTCGGTCATGGTGGGCCTCCTCCGGTCGCCGAGGTAGTGCGCCTGCGCGTAGCTGCCGACCAGCAGCGTCAGCTCCACCGCGGGCAGCGCCGCCATCACCTCGGCGTGCCAGCGCGGCGCGCACTCCGGGCGGGGCGGGTAGTCGCCGCCCTTGGGCGCGGTGCCGGGATAGCAGAAGCCCATCGGCACGATGGCGATGCGGCTCCCGTCGTAGAAGGCGGCGCGGTCCATCGCCAGCCACTGGCGCAGCCGGTCGCCGGACGGGTCGTTCCACGGGATGCCGGTGGCGTGCACCCGCGCCCCCGGCGCCTGCCCGACGATCAGCAGCCGCGCCGTGCGGCTGGCGCGCAGCACCGGGCGTACGCCGTGCGGCAGGTGCGCCGCGCACAGCGTGCAGGCGCGCACGCGCTCCAGCAGGGCGTCGAGGTCGCTCACACCGCCCCGGCCAGCAGGTCGCGGACGAAGGCCGGCACCACCTCGGTGGCCGGGCCCTGGATGCTCCGGTCGAACAGCGTGGCGCCGGCCGAGGGCTCCAGGTTCAGTTCCACGGTGAGGGCACCCGCCGCGCCGGCCTCGGCGACGAAGCCGGCGGCGGGGTAGACGTTGCCCGACGTGCCGATGGAGACGAACAGGTCGCAGCCGGTCAGCGCCTCGTAGATCCGCTCCATGTGGTAGGGCATCTCGCCGAACCAGACGACGTCCGGGCGCAGGCCGCCCTTGCGGCCGCAGTTCGGGCAGACGTCCTCCACCGACAGGTCGGTGCGGATCTCCTGGGTGAAGCGGCAGTGGGCGCAGAACACCTTCAGCAGTTCGCCGTGCATGTGGATGAGGGTCTTGCTGCTGGCGCGCTCGTGCAGATCGTCGATGTTCTGGGTGACCACCAGCACCTCGCCGGCCCAGCGCCGCTCCAGTTCGGCCAGTGCGGCGTGCGCCGGGTTGGGGCGGATCTCCGGGGACAGCAGGCCGCGGCGCCGCGCGTTGTAGAAGTCCTGAACGCGGCGCGGGTTGCGGGCGAAAGCCTCGGGCGTGGCGACGTCCTCGATCCGGACCTGCGCCCAGATGCCGTCGGCGTCGCGGAAGGTGTGCAGGCCGGATTCGCGCGAGATGCCGGCCCCGGTCAGCACAACGATGGGGGCGGAGGGGTGGAGCGGCATGGGCAACTCTGGCGGCTGATGGTCCGGATCGGCTAAGTTGGCCATAAGCGCCGGGAATGCCAAGGGGGGAGAGCGTATGGTCAGGGTCCTGTTCGTGTGCACCGGGAACATCTGCCGCTCGCCCACCGCCGAGGGGGTGTTCCGCCACTTCGTGCGCGAGGCCGGGCTGGAGGGCGCGATCGGCACGGACTCGGCCGGCACCAGTGACTACCACACCGGCGAACCGCCGGACCACCGCAGCCAGCAGGCCGCCAAGGCGCGCGGGGTGGACATCGCCGATCTGCGCGCCCGGCAGGTCACGGTGGCGGACTTCCGCCGCTTCGACTACGTGCTCGCCATGGACGCGGGGCACCTGAGCCAGCTGCGCCGCCTGGCGCCGCCGGACGGCACGGCGGAGGTCCGCCTGTTCATGGACTACGCCCCTGGGGCGACGAAGCGTGAGGTGCCGGATCCCTACTACGGCGAGGGCAGCCACTTCCATGAGGTGCTGGACCTTGTGGAGGTTGGAGCCAAAGGGCTGCTGGAGCACATCCGGCGGGCGGGGGTGTGACCCCCGATCTCCACCCCCTCATCGAAGCCGCGACCGGCAGTGCGGTCGCCTCCGTCCGTCCGCTCGCCGGCGGGCACAACGCGGCGCTGTTCACCGTCGCGCTGGCCGACGGGCGCAAGCTGATCGCCAAGGTGGGGTACGGGCTGGAGCCGGAGGGCTTCATGCTGCGCCACCTCGCGTCGCACAGCCGGTTGCCGGTGCCGGCCGTGCACCACGGCGACGACCGGCTGCTGCTGATGGACTTCGTCGAGGGCGGCGACGCCATCACGCCGCAGGCCGAGGAGCACGCAGCGGAGCTGGTCGCCGACTTGCACGGCATCGCGGCGCCGCGCTACGGCTTCCCACGCTCCACCCCGATCGGGCCGCTGCCGCAGGACAACGCGGAGTCCGACGACTGGATCGCCTTCTTCCGCGACCGCCGGCTGCTGGCCATGGCGCGGGCGGCGCTGGAGGAAGGCCGGATCGATGCCGCGCTGATGCACCGCATCGAGGCGCTGGCCGGGCGCCTGCCGGAGCTGATCGGCACGCCGGCGCCGCCGGTGCTGGTGCACGGCGACCTGTGGACCGGCAACGTGCTGGTGCGCGGCGGGCGGGTGACGGCGTTCATCGACCCGGCCATCCATCACGCCGACCCCGAGGTCGAACTGGCCTTCACCACGCTGTTCGGCACCTTCGGCGCGGCGTTCTTCCGCCGCTACGGCGAGATGCGGCCGCTGCGTCCCGGCTTCTTCGAGGTGCGGCGCGACCTCTACAACCTCTACCCGCTGCTGGTGCACGTGCGGCTGTTCGGCGGATCCTACGTCGGGTCGGTGGAGAGGATCGTCCGGCGCTTCGCCTGATGATCGGAGAAGGCGCGCTCCAGCTGGTCAGGCGCCCGGATCAGGTGCAGGTACAGCTCGTCGAACTGGCCGACGACGGCGAGCTGGGACACGTCCTTGACGGTGAGGCGCTGGCCGCTGACCTCGACCAGGCCGCTGTCGCGCAGGCGGCGCAGCGTGCGGTTGACGTGCACGATGCTGAGGCCCAGCGCGTCGGCCATGATCTCCTGCGTCACCGGCAGCGTGAAGTGGCCGTCCTGCGCCATGTTGACCACGCTGAGCCGGCGCAGCAGCTCGACGATCAGGTGGGCGACGCGCTCCAGCGCGGTGCGGCGGCCGAGGCTGAGCAGGCGCTCGGCCACCATCGCCTCCTCCCGGGCGCCGGACCACGCCAGCGCGGCGGCGAGGCGGGGGAAGCCGCGGAACAGCGCGACGATGCGCTCGGGCGGGAAGCTGGCGACCTCCACCGGGGTCAGCGTGGTGACGGAATGGTCGGCGCACTCGAACAGGTTGGAATAGATGCCGATGATGTCGCCGGGCAGCACGAAGTTGACCACCTGCCGCCGCCCGTCCGGCAGCGCCTTGTGGCGGATCGCCCAGCCGTCGCGCAGCACGCTGGCCTCGCCGTAGCGGTCGCCCTGGCGCAGCAGGTCGGCGCGGGCCGGCTGGCGCGCGACGCAGCGCTCCAGTTCCAGAAGGAACGCGGTTTCGTCGCGGGTCAGCGTGACGTAGCTGCTGAGCTTCAGCCAGAGGGGGCTTCCCGGCGCTTTTCCTGCCGGTGCGCGGACCATCGTTGTTTCCCAGCCTTCAGTATTCCGTCGTCGCCACGCCAGAAGAAGCGCAGCGGCGCCTCGGCTGGGCGCTGGCGAACGTTTAGATCTTCTTCGTCCGGGGGCCATAACATAGGTTAATGTTCCGCAATTTTTCTTCGGCCGGACGGGATGGGCCGGCGTGGCGGATGCTTATAGGCCCGTCGGGGTGGTGCTGCAGGACGGGGCGGACATGGCTGTGAACGACGATGCGGCCGGACCGTTCCCCCTGACCTCACCGCCGCCAGGGCGACCGGCCGGCGATGGTGCGGGCGTCGGTGCGCGTCAAGCCGATGTCGCGCAGCTCGCGCTCGCTCATGGCGAGCAGCTCCCAGCGCTCGGCCCGCCACTGCCACCAGCGACGGAGGAGGGCCGCGGCGCGCGTCGGGAAAGGCCAGTGAAGGCGGGATAAGGTGATGTGCATAGCCGTTCCTTTCGGGATCGGAATAAATGGTCCATGCCCATCAGCTTCGCCCGCGCCGTGGCATCCGGCAAACGCGAAGCCCTGCACTTCAGGTGAGCAACATTCACCCGGTGACCGTCGCCATCTCCGCCAGCAGCCATGTGCGGAAGGCGGCGACGTCGGCGCGGCCGGCCGATTCGGGGGCCTCCACCAGCCACCACGCGGTCTGCGCCGGCACCGCGTCGAGCACCGGGACCAGCGCGCCGGACGCGATCATCGCATCCAGCGTCGGCCGCCGGCCGATGGCGACGCCAAGCCCCTGCGCCGCGGCGTCGGCGGCGAAGCGCAGGGCGTCGAAGCGCAGCCCGCGCGACACGTCGAGGGTTCCGGTGTGGCCGGCCGCGGCCAGCCATGCCTCCCAGTCCTCGCTGACGGTGGCGACGTGCAGCAGCGGCACGCGTGCGAGATCCGCGACGCTGCGGATGCGCGCCGCCAGCGCGGGCGCGCAGACCGGGACCAGCACCTCGTCCAGCAGCTTGACCGAGACGAGGTCCGGCCAGGGCGCGCGGCCGAGGCGGATGCCCAGGTCGACGCCGTCGCGCGGGAAGGCGAGGACGCGGTGCACGGTGTCCAGCGACACCGAGATGTCCGGGTGACGCTCCTGGAAGGCGGGCAGGCGGGGGATCAGCCAGCACAGCGCGAAGCTGGGCGCCGAACTGACGTGCAGCCGGCCGGCGGGGCGGCGGCCGGGCACCGCGTCGGTGGCGCGGGCCAGCGCCTCCAGCGCCGATCCCACCGGCTGCAGGTAGGCGGTTCCCGCCTCGGTCAGCGCCAGCGTGCGGTTGCCGCGCACGAACAGCGGCACGCCCAGCCAGTCCTCCAGCGTCTGGATGCCGTGGCTGACGGCGGAGGGGGTGAGGTTCAGCTCCTCCGCGGCGCGCTTGAAGGAGAGATGGCGGCCGGCGGCCTCGAACAGGCGGAGCGTGGTGAGGGGCGGCAGACGGTAGGCCATGCCGCGAGTGTGCGGATCGCGCGGGCGGCGCGCAAACGAAAACCCCGCCGGAGGGCCGGCGGGGTTCGGCGCGCCGCGGTGCGGCGGCGGATCTGGCGCCAGATCAGGCGATGGAGCTTTCGATCCAGCTCTTCAGGGCGCTCTTCTGCATGGCGCCGATCTTGGTGGCGGCGACGTTGCCGTCCCGGAAGATCATCAGCGTCGGGATGCCGCGCACGCCGTACTTGTTCGGCGTCTGCGGGTTCTCGTCGATGTTGATCTTGGCGATCGTCAGCTTGCCCCCGAACTCCGCCGCGAGGTCGTCCAGCGCGGGGGCGATCATCTTGCAGGGGCCACACCACTCCGCCCAGAAATCGACCAGGACGGGCCCGGGCGCCTTGAGGACATCCTGCTCGAAGCTGGCGTCGGTGACCTTAACGGTGCTGCTCATGGGACCTCTTGCATCGGTTCAGGGCGGCCGCCGCTGCCCGCGCGGCGGACCCGGCCCGGCGTTCGGGGCGGGATCATCCCTGACAGGGGAAACGGGGCAAAATGTAGGTCGTTCCCGGCGCTTCGGTCAAGGTGTGGTATGTCGGCCCTGCTTTGCACGCATCAACCCGTTGATCCCCCAAGGAGATCCGCCGGCAACTCCATCAGGAACGGCCCGTCCGTCCACAAGAGCACGCAGCGGACCGTCCGGTCGGGGTAGATCGCCGCCACCGCGGCGCGGTAGGCGGCCAACTGCTGCACGTAGACCGGCGGCACATCCTCCACCCGGCGCGGCGGTGGGCGGTTGGTCTTGTAGTCCACCACCCACACCGCCTCCTCGGTGATCGCCAGCCGGTCGATCTGGCCGGACAGCGCGCGCCCCTGCACCACGCCGACCACCGGCACCTCGGCGCGCGAGCCGGGGGCGAACAGGTCGCGGAACTCCGGCGCGGTCAGCACGGCCATCGTTTCGGAGGCGATTTCGTCCTGCTGTCCGGCGGTTAACCGGTGTGCGGAGCGGGCCAGGAAGCGCCGGCAGGCGGACTCGCGCAGAGTCGGGTCCAGGTCGGGCAGCGTCTGCAGCAGGCGGTGCACGAGGATGCCGCGCTGGAAGCGCTCCCCGTCGTCAGCGCCGAGCGGCGAGCGCACCGCCGGCTCCTCCCCCTCGGGCTTCGACGGGGTGAGGGGGCGCGACGGTTCCGGCTCCGGCGCCGGGCGGGTGTTCCACCAGGGCGGCAGGGCGGGCTTGGCGTCCGCCGGCACCCAGTCGGCGTTGTCCGGGTGGGCGGGAACGGTCTGGCGGTCGGCGAGTCGCCAGCCGGGGCCGCTCCAGCCATCCGCGGGGCACAGCCGGGTGAAGTCGTACTCCGCCGCCACGGCGATCTCGCGCATCGCCTCCTCGACGAGGCGGTACCAGCAGCCCTCGGCCGGGTCGCGCTTGCCCTGCCAGCCGCAGACGTACAGCCGGTCCTCGGCGCGGGTCAGCGCCACGTAGAGCAGGCGGCGGTACTCCTGGTCGCGCTTGCGGTTGGCGCGCGCGCGGGCCTGGGCGCACAGCGCGTCCTCGTGGCTGCGGCGCGGGGCGAAGAGGGGGATCGTGGCTCCCTCGTCGGGCCAGAGGATCGGCGGGCTCTGCGTCGGCGTCGCCATGGTGTCGGGCAGGAAGACGATGGGCGCCTGCAACCCCTTGGAGCCGTGCACCGTCATGATGCGCACGCGCCCGCCGCCTTGCTCCAGCTCGCGCTTGATCTCCACCTCGCTGGCGGCGAGCCAGGCGAGGAAGCCCTGCAGCGACGGGGCCTCGGTGCGTTCGAAGTTCAGCGCGGTGGCCAGGAACTCGTCCAGCGGGTCGTGCGCGTCGGGGCCGAGGCGGCGCAGGATCGCGCGCCGGCCCGACACGGTGTCGGCCGGGCAGGGGGCGCTGAGGATGCCGGCGAACAGCTCGTACGGGCGGACGAAGTCGGTGCGGCCGAGCAGGGTGAGCAGGTAGCCGCGCGCCGGGCCGAAGGTCGGATCCACCGCGCCGCGGCCGAGCAGCGCCTGCCACAGCGTGCCCCGGCGCCCGTGGGCGAGCGTGAACAGCTCGTCCTCGGTCAACCCGATCAGCGGGCCCTTCAGCAGGGTGGCGAGCGTCAGGTCGTCCTCGGGCAGCAGCAGGAAGTCGGCCGCCGCCATCAGGTCCATGACGGCGAGCTGCTGGGTCAGCACCATGCGGTCAACACCAGCCACCGGCACGCCGCGGTCCTTCAGCGCGCGCACCAGCTCGGCCACGAAGCCGGTGCGGCGGCGCACCAGCACCATGACGTCGCCGGGCTGGATGGCCCGGTCACGCGCCTCCAGCGGCTCGCCGCGGCGGATCCAGTCGGCCACCGTGTCGGCGATCACCGAGGCGAGGCGGGCCGACGGCGAATCCGCCGCCTCGCGCTCCACCGGCGGCGCCCAGGCTTCCGGGTCGGCGGCGTCCTGCGGCTTCACCGGCGGCCACAGCTCGACCAGTCCGGCGTGGCCGCGGCGGAAGGCGCGGTGGCGGATCGTCGGGCTCGTTTCGGAGGCGACGCCGTCGCGCGCGGTGCCGTCGGCGAACACGGCGTCGACGGCTTGCAGCACCGCCGCGGTGGAGCGGAAGGAGATGTCCAGGTCGACCTGCGCCCAGGTGCGTTCGGCGGCGAACGCGCGGTCCTGGAAGTGGCGGCGCATGCGGGCGAACTCGGCGGGGTCGGCGCGCTGGAAGCTGAAGATCGACTGCTTCTCGTCGCCCACCGCGAAGACGGTGCGCACCATCCCCTGCTCCTCGCGGCGGCCGAGACCGGCGAAGAACTCCTCGGCGATGGCGGACACCACCTGCCACTGCTCGGGGTTGGTGTCCTGCGCCTCGTCGATCAGGATGTGATCGAGGCCGCCGTCGAGCTTGTAGAGCACCCACGGCACCCGCCCGCCGCCGGTCAGCAGCGCGTGCGCGAACAGGATCAGGTCGTCGTAGTCGAGCAAGGAGCGGCGGCGCTTGGCGGTCTCGTAGGTGCCGAGCAGCGCCTCGGCCAGCGTCAGCAGCGCCGCCGTGGAGGCCGCGACACCCGCCGCCTTGATCCGTTCCATCAGCGAAACGAGCCTTTCCGCTTCCTCCTCCAGCGCGCGCAGCGCGTGGGGGTGGGAGGTGGCCGGCTTCTTGGTCATCAGCGTCTTGCGCGGCGTGCCCTCGGCGGTGAGGTAGAGCCGCGCGTAGGCCTGGAAGGCGGCGACGCGGGTCTCCGCCGCATCCAGCCACTGCTGGATGCCGATGCCGCGCTCCTGGTCGCTGGCGCTGCCCAGCGACAGGGCGCGGCAGGCCTCGCGCAGGGTGGGCACGTCGAGCGCGGTGTCGCCGCAGGCTTCCGTGAGGATGTCGGCCTCGGTGGTGCCGGGCGGGACGTCCAGGGTGCGGAAGACCTCACCGACGGTGGCCTCGCGGCCGCCGTGGCGGTCGAAGATGCGGCGGATGCGGCCACGCTCGGCGGCCAGTTCCGCCATCAGGCCGGCGAACTCCTCGGCGTTGAGGTCGGCGGTCAGGCGGCCGAGCGCGCGGCCCAGGTCGGAGTCGCGGTCGGCGCGGCCGGCGTGCAGCACCGCGTCGCGCGACTCGGTCAGCAGGGCGGTAGCCGTGCGGTCGTCCATCACCTCGAAGTGCGGGGCCAGCCCGGCCTCGATGGGGAAGCGGCGCAGCAGCGACTGGCAGAAGGCGTGGATCGTCTGGATCTTCATGCCGCCGGGGCAGTCCACCACGCGGGCGAACAGCCGGCGCGCCTCGGTGCGCGTCTCGGGCGAGGGCATCCCGCCGCACAGGTCGTACAGCCGGTCGGTCAGCGAATCCTCGGACGCCGTCGCCCAGGTGCCGAGCGTGCGGTTGATGCGGATCGACATCTCCGCCGCCGCCGCCTTGGTGAAGGTCAGGCAGAGGATGCGCGACGGCGGCGTGCCGGCCAGCATCAGGCGCAGCACGCGGTCGGTCAGCACCTTGGTCTTGCCGGAACCAGCCGAGGCGCCGACCCACACCGAGGCCAGCGGGTCGGAGGCGCGGCGCTGCAGGACGTTGGGGTCGGGGGGGCGGTCCGCCCCCGTCAGTTCGAAGAGGCTCACTCCCCACCTCCACCGCCGCCGGCGGACCATTCCTGCACCCGGGCGAGGTGCGCGTAGTCGGTGTAGCGCGGCGCCATGCTCGGGCGCGGGCAGGAGCGGTAGGGCGTGCGCTCGTCGTCGAAGGCGCGGATCAGCGCCTCCAGGCCGGCGCGGGCGTCGGCGGACAGCGTGGCGACGTCGCCCTTCACCGGGCGCTCCTCGCCGGCCGGGTCGCCGCCGGACAGCCGCCAGAAGGCGATCTCCGCCACCGCACCGGCCGGAACGCCTTCGAAACCACCGGCTTCGGCAATGGCCGCCTCCAGGGGAAGCTGCGGCGCGAAGCCCAGTTCGATCTCCCGGGCCGAGGGCGGCGTGCCGGTCTTGTAGTCGATCAGCACGAGTCCTTGCGCGCGCCCGTCACGGTCGATGCGGTCGGCCTTGCAGGTCAGCAGGAACGGGCCGCCGGGGCCGGACAGCTCCAACTGCCCCTTCACCTCGGTGGCGAGCGGCTTGACGGTGGCGCGGCGCTCGCGCTCGACGGCGATGAACCACGCGGCGATGCGCTGGAAGCGCGGCCACCAGAAGGCCCAGACGTCCGGGTGCGTCTCCAGCAGCGGGCCGAAGGCGGCGCGACCCAGGCGCAGCAGCTCGTCCAGCGGGTCGGGCGGCAGAACGCCGGGGTGGGCGCGCACGAAGTCGTCGAGCGCCTGATGGATGAACTGCCCGCGGTCCGCCGCGCCGGGGTCGGCGGCGATGGGGTCGAGGACGTTCAGCTTCAGCACGTACTGGGCGTAGATGGCGTAGGGGTCGCGCATCCAGGTCTCGACCTTGGTGACCGAGAGCTTGCGCGGGCGCGCCTCCACCGGCGGGCGCGGCTCGGGCGGAGAGACCGGCTGCACGCGGTCCGGCTCGTCGAGCTGGCGCGCCCAGGCGAGCCACAGCTCTCCCTGCTCGTCCAGGCGGCCGTCGAGGTTCACCGCCTTCAGCACGGTCTCCAGGCGCAGCAGCCAGCGGGATGGCACGGTGGGGGTGCCATCGACGCGCTCGGCGCGGGTCAGCACGACCGCTTCGGCGCCGCAGGCCTGCACGAAGTCGTGCGCGGTGAGGCCGATCTTGAACTCCGGGCTGGGCAGGCCGAAGGCCTTGCGCATGGGGCGCGACATCCAGGGATCGGCGGTCGGGTCCGCCGGCCAGGTGCCCTCGTTCAGCCCGCCGAGGATCATCAGGTCATGGTGCTGGAGCCGGGCCTCCATCGGGCCGAAGATGGCGAGGCGCGGGTGCAGGCCGAAGCGCACGCGCACCTCGCGGCCGGCCATCAGTGCCTCGAACAGCGCTGGATATTCCGGGCCCGGAACGTCGCTGAAACCGTCCGCGGCCTGCCGCAGGTCGTGGATGAAGCGCGCCGCCTCCTCGCCGTCGTCGTGGCGCCACAGGCGCTCGGCGCCCGACTCGTCGGCGCTGCGGGCGAGATCCTCGGCGAAGGCGATGTGGGCGTCCACGAGGTCCTTCAGCGGCGCCTTACCCTGCATCGCCGCGGCGAAGGGGGCGGCGAGGGCGCGCAGCCGCTCGACCCAATCGATCAGGAACGGCTGCTGGCCGTCGAACTCGAACCACTCGGCGGTCTTGAGGGCGGCGAGCAGGCCGTCGAAGCCCTCGGCCGGGCGGGGGCCGCGCAGCACGGTGCGCTCCAGCGCGCGGGCGGAGGCGCGGAAGTCGTGCGCGTCCTGCCCGGCGGCCGACAGCGGGTGCTTGGTCAGCGCCAGCAGCGCCAGCGGGTGGGCGCGCGTGGCGACCAGTTGCGCGGCGAGGCGCAGGTAGGTGCCGACCGCGGTGTCGGCGAGCGGCCGGCCCGAGGAGTCGTCGACGACGATGTTCCAGCGCTTCAGCGCCATGGCGACGCGGCGCGCCAGCCCGCGGTCGCGGGTGACCAGGGCGGCCCGGCGCTCCGGCGTCTCCAGCGCCTGGCGCATCAGCAGCGCGATGACCGCCGCCTCCTCCTCCGGGTTGGCGGCGTCGATGCGGGTCAGGCCGTCCAGCGCCTCGGGGCCGAGCGCCTCCAGCGACCGCCAGCCCTCGGTGGTGGCGGCCGGGCGCATCGCCTCGGCGAGCAGGCGGGCGCGTGCCGGGCGCGGCTCGGCGGTGCCGTTCCAGGGGCGGACGGCGCGGCGGTCGAGCCTGAGCGTGTCGAGCAGGCGGGCGAGGGCGTGCTGCGGGTGCGCCTCGTCGGCGCGGACGGCGTCCCAGGTCGCGTCGTCGCTGTCCTGGTCGATGCCGGGCAGCACCAGCGTGCCGTTCGGCAGGCCGGCGATCACCGCCAGCAGGTCGGCGGTGGCGGGGATCGAGCCGGTGTCGCCCGCCGCGATCACCGGGCCGGGCGGCGGCGCGGCGGCCCACAGCGCGGCCAGCGTCTCCAGAACCGTGTTGCGCCGCGCGGCGGGGTCGATGCCGCCGGCCTCCTGCTGCAGGATCAGCGGCCAGTGCTCGGTGATGATGGTCAGGAACTTCAGGGTTTCCTGCCAGTGCGCGGCGTAGTCCTCCGGCACCACGGCGTGCAGGCCGTCGAAGCGCAGGCGTTCGGTGTGCACCTCGTCGACGAAGCGGCCGAGGTCGGCGGCCAGCCGCGCCGCCTGCGGCAGGGTGACGGCGAGGTCGGGGGCGGCGAGCACCGCCTTGGCCAGCAGCAGCTGGCGCTTCAGGGGCGACACGGCCTCGGGCAGGTCCAGCGCGTCGTGCAGGCTGGGCAGCGATTCGGAGGTCAGCGCCAGCGCGTCGGCATCGACGCTGCCGAGCGGGCTGAGCCGCGGCAGCAGCAGCGGCCGGCCGCCGGAAAGGCGCAGGAACGCCTCGCGCAGGGACCGGCAGGCGCGTGGGGTGGGCAGCAGGACGGTGCAGGCCGCCAGCTCCAGCGGGTCGTTGCCGACGCGTGCCAGGATGCCGGCGGCCAGCGTATCGACGAACGGCGCGCCGGCCGGGATGGTGTGGACGTTATCCGCCGTGCGCCTCACGGCCAGAACCAGCGGATGCCGCCGGTCGCCAGCAGCTCCTCGGACTCCAGCAGCGCCGCCGGCGTGCCGACGTGGAACCACGGCCCGTCGTGCGCCAGACCGTACAGCCGCCCGGACTCCTGCAGGCGGTCCCACACCAGATTGGTGGAGAAGGCGCCGTCCGGCGTGTCCTGGGCGAACAGCTCGGGCTTGATGATCTGCACGCCGGCGAAGACGAAGGGGGCGATCTCGCCCTCGGCGCGCCGGTTCAGGCGGCCCAGCGGGTCCATGTGGAAGTCGCCGCGCCCGTCGTAGCCCACCGCCCGGGTGGTGGACATCAGCAGCAGCAGCGCGTCCATGGTCTCCGGGTTCCAGTGCGCGGCGCAGCGGCCGAGCGCCTGCGTCGGGCCGTCCAGCCACAGGATGTCGGCGTTGACCACCAGGATCGGGTCCTTGCCCAGGTGCGGCAGCGCCTTCTTCACCCCGCCGCCGGTCTCCAGCAGCGTGTCCTCGTGCGAGACGACGATCTTCGGCTTCTTGCGGCCCTTCAGGTGGGCGGCGATCATGTCGGCCTGCCAGTGGGCGTTGACCACCGCGGTCTCGACCCCGGCCTCGGCCAGGCGGTCGAGCGCGTGGTCGAGCATCGGCTTGCCGCCGACGTTGATCAGGGGCTTCGGGCGCTCCAGCGTCAGCGGGCGCATGCGCAGGCCGAGGCCGGCGGCCAGCACCATCGCCTTGCGGGGCATCCAGGAAGGCTTGCTCATGATTCCGTCTCCGGAATGACAAAGTCGGCACGAAGGCCCGGCGGCAGGTGGCGGTCGAACCACGCGGCCACCGGGGCGAGGTCGGGTTTGGCGAGCTGGCTTTCCAGAAGGCGCCAGACGCGCGGCAGGTGGACGAGGTAGCCGCGCTTTCGGTCGCGCAGCGCCAAGCGGGTGAAGACGGCGACGATGCGCGCGTGGCGCACCGCCCCCAGGACCGCGTAGGAGCGGCGGAACGCCGCCCGGTCGAGGTCCGGGAAGGCGCTGACATACCGCTCCACCATGCGCGCGGCAAGGGCCAAGGGCACGTCGCGCCGCGCGTCCTCCAGCAGCGACACGAGGTCGTAGGCGACCGGCCCGATCCCGGCGTTCTGGAAGTCCAGCAGGCCGGCCGCCGCGACGCCCGGCCGGTCGAGGCGCATCAGGTTGTCGACGTGATAGTCGCGCAGCAGCAGCGACACCGGGCCGGCGCAGGCGTCGGCGATCACCCCGGCCCACGCGGACTCCAGCTCCGCATGGTCGGCCGCAGGCAGCGGGCGGCCGGTGGCGAGGGGGACGTAGACGTCGGCGAACAGCATCACCTGCTCGGTGAACAGGGCGGCGTCGTAGACCGGCAGGTCCAGCCCGCCCGGGCGGAAACGGCGGTGCAGCCCGGCCAGCACGTCGGTGGCGAGCGCGTAGAGGCTGTCCGGATCCCCGCCGGACTCCAGCAGGCGGGAGAACGTTGCGTCCCCGAAATCCTCCAGCAGAGCCAATCCGGCATCCACGTCGGCGGCGACCACCGCGGGCACCGAGAGGCCGAGGTCGGCCAGCGCGTCGCCGATGGCGATGAAGGGGATCAGGTCGTCCTTGGGGGCCGGCGTGTCGGCCAGGATCAGCGCACGGCCGTCGGGTGCCCGCAGCCGCTCGTAGCGGCGCGCCGAGGCATCGCCGGTGAGCGGGCGGCGCTCGGCTCCGGCGAGGCCGTGGCGGGCGAGGAAGGCGGCGATCCGGTCGCTCACGGCAGCTCCAGCGCGTCGAGGCGCGGTCCCCAGGTGCCGAACCCGGCCAGCCCGGCGCGGCGGGAGTCCGGACCATCGAAGGCCATGGTCAACTCCAGGCGGTCACGGGGCAGCAGGGGGCCGAGGCGGTCGGGCCACTCCACCAGGGCGATGCCGTCGGCCACCTCGTCCCAGCCCAGCTCCTGCACCTCGTCGGGGCCGGACAGGCGGTAGAGGTCGAAGTGCCAGATCGCGGCGGACGGGGCGTCGTAGGTCTGCACCAGCGTGAAGGTGGGCGAGGGCACCTCGGCCTCTTCATCGCCCAGCAGGGCGCGGACCAGCGCGCGGGCGAAGGCGGTCTTGCCGGCGCCGAGGTCGCCGCGCAGCGCCAGCGCGTCGCCCGGCCGCAGCGCGGGCGCCAGCCGGCGGGCGAGCGCCGCGGTGGCGGCCTCGTCAGGCAGGGGAACGGTGCGGAGGGCTGCGGGCTGCGGCATGGCGGGCGGATCTTGGTCGACCGGACCCTCGCTCGGCAAGCCCCGTGGCGATGGCCTTCGAGGTTGTTTCAGCGTATTCTTGTTCAAGTTGAGGAAAATCGCGTGATGGGGTTGGTCATGGCCGGCATCACCCTACCGCCGCAAAACGCGGCACAGTTCGTGGTTCGCACATTTGCGCAGCGGCTCGCCACCATGGCGAAGCCGGATGGAACGAAGCCGGACGACGCCACCGCCAAGCGTCTCCAGGAGACGCGCGCGGCTGCGGAACAGGCGGCGAAGACCCTGGAAACCTCCAAGGTCGACATCAAGGCGCAGCGCAAGCAGGCCGCCAAGCAGCGGCTGGACATGATCAACGAGGCGCTGCGCACGCTGAAGATGTTCGGTGGCGACCCGAAGACGGCGGCGCGCGAAGCCGCCCGGCTGGCCCGGGAACTCGCCAAGGCGGTCAAGGAGTACACCGACGCCGGCGGCAGCGGCGTATCCGCCGGCGCTCCGGTCAGTGGTGGGGCCGCGACCAAGGAGGGCGCCAAGGCCGAGGGCAAGGCTGGTTCGGACGACGGCGCCTCCGCCGCCTCCGGCGAGGTCGAGGCCGCCGGGACCGAAGCCGGGAGCGCGGCGAACGCCGAGGGAGACGCCGCGACCGAGGGGCGCGCGGATGCCGCCGCCACCGAGGCTGCCGGTGACGCCAAGGCGGCCGAGGCAAAGGCCGCCGAGGCCGCGACCGGCAAGGCCGCGGACGCCAAGGCGGACGGGGGCAAGGAGGCGCCGGGATCGGACGGCTTCGCCCAGCAGGCGCGCGCGCTGGCCAAGAAGCTGAAGATCTTCCTCGCCCAGCAGGCGGAACGGTTGCGGAGCGAGGCGGGGCGGGACGCCCGGCAGGCTGAGAAGGACGCCAAGGAGGCGCTCGACACGCTGCGCGAGACCGAGCGGGTGGTGCGCAGCCTTCCGGGCGGCAACACCGGGGAAAGCCCGATGGAAGGGCTGGACATGCTGGTCTGAGTCGTCACTCCGCCATGGGCGCCGCGGATTCGGTGGCCGGCTGCGCCTTGGAGGTGAAGCGCGGCGTCTTGTTGAAGTTCATGGTGATCATCAGCGTCAACGCGCCGTTGATCAGGTACAGGCACTTGTCGGAATGCACCGGCAGGGGGATGCCGCGCTCCATGCAATAGCCGACCAGTGCCGCCGCCACCTCGGCTTGGCCAAGGGTCATCGACTGGTCCTCGCCGTGGTCATCGACGATCCGGATGGCGGTGGTGATCGCCCCGTCGTGCACGGCGTAGGCGACGGCGCGGATGGTGCCGGCCGGCAGCGCCTCGCGCAGCTTGCGGCGGTGCTCGATGGTCGCCTTGATCACCTCCTGGTCGGTGAAGACGAGGCAGCGCAGTTCCTTCATCGGGACACCCCGATCCAACCCGATCGGTCAGCGAGTATTGGTGGCCGCCGGGCCGGCTTCAATGTGTCTTTCGACAAGGGTGGTAGGGGGACCCGCCCATAGGGGGCAGCAAGGTGTCATCCGACCACCCCGCCCTATCACTGGCGGGCACTGTCGATAGGCAGCGGTTGCTGCGTCGCAGCATGGGGCCAGTTCGCTGACGAGACCCGCATCGCTGCAAGGAGGCAACTCATGCTCATCCGATTCCTCATCGCCTGCGCGTTCAGCGTGTCGCTTGCCGCGTGCAGCGACTCCCGCATGGCGGGGACGTCCGGATCGTCGGGGACCTACGCGGCCTTACCCTCCGGCTCCAGCGCGCCGCCGCGCGCCGTCGGCGTCGGGGGCATGGACAACGGTCAGTGGCTCGGTGCGCGGGAAGGGGCGGTGGCCGGCAGCGGCTCGTCGTACGGCGTCGGCGACGGCCCGCCGGGCGGCATCGCCAACAACCAGTTGGACCGGATCGGGCAGTAGCGCTCACCGCCCGCGGCCGGGCGGTCGCCCCGTCAACTGGCGAGACGGGTCGGCTGCTCGGCCGCGTGGGTGGCGGTGTGCGTCTCCGCCACCATGCGCGGCGCCTTCTTGAAGTTCATGGTGATCATCAGCGTCAGCGCGCCGTTGATCAGGTGCAGGCACTTGTCGGCGTCCACCGGCAGCGGCACCCTGCGCCCCATGCAGTAGCCGACCAGCGCCGCCGCCACCTCGGTCGGGCCGAGCATCAGCGACTGGTCGCCGCCGTGGTCGTCGATGATGCGGATGGTGGTGGTGACGGTGTCGTAGCTCATCGTGTAGACCACACCCTGGACGGTGCCGATCGGCATCGCGTCGCGCACCTTGCGGCGGCGATCGAGGACGGCCTTGACCACTTCCTGCTCGGTGAAGACGAGGCAGCGCAGCTCTTTCATCGGGGACCTCCGGCCCCGCCGGGCCGTTCGCGTGCGGCGCGAACCGGTGCGCCATCCATGATTCATAATCCCTTCGACATAACTCGCACTCAACGAAAATTTTGCGCAAATTTGTGACATGTGGCTGCGCCGCGGGCGGGGCTGCCCTGCGCCGCACCGCCGCGGGGGTTGATCGGGGTGGCGGATCGGGTGCATGAAGGGACCGTTTTCCCGTCGAAGACCGTTCCTGATCCCGGAGTTCCCATGTCGGCTTCCACCGCCCACCGCACCGACGTCGCCATCATCGGCGCCGGCCCCGTCGGCCTCTTCGCCATCTTCGAGTGCGGCATGCTGAAGATGAACTGCCACGTCATCGACGCGCTCGACATGGTGGGCGGCCAGTGCACGGCGCTGTATCCGGAAAAGCCGATCTACGACATCCCCGGCCACCCGGCCATCGACGCCGCCGACCTGATCGACAAGCTGGCCGAGCAGGCCGCGCCCTTTGCGCCGACCTACCATCTGGGCCAGCAGGTCTCGACGCTGACCCGCACCGCCGAGGGGCGCTGGCTGGTCGAGACCACCATCGGCACGCGGATCGACGCGCAGGCGGTGATCATCGCCGCCGGCGTCGGCGCCTTCGGCCCGAACCGTCCGCCGCTGGACGGCCTGGAGGCGTACGAGGGCAAGTCGGTGCACTACATGGTCCGCCGCAAGCAGGACTTTGCGGGCAAGAAGGTGGTGATCGCCGGCGGTGGCGATTCCGCCATCGACTGGACGCTGTCACTGGCCGACGTCGCCGAGAAGGTCTACGTCGTGCACCGCCGGCCGAAGTTCCGCGGCGCGCCGGAGAGCGTGGCCCGCATGGAGGCGCTGGCGCGCGACGGCCGCATCGAACTGGTGGTGCCCTACCAGCTCTCCGGCCTGGACGGGACGGGCGGCCAGCTCACCGCGGTGCGCGTCGCCACGCTGGATGGCGAGGAGAAGGCGCTGCCGGCCGACGCGCTGCTGGCCTTCTTCGGGCTGTCGATGAACCTGGGGCCGATCGCCGAGTGGGGCCTGAACCTGGAGCGCAGCCACATCACGGTGACGCAGCCCTCCTGCATCACCAGCGCCGAGGGCGTGTTCGCCATCGGCGACATCGCGACCTATCCGGGCAAACTGAAGCTGATCCTCTGCGGCTTCGCCGAGGCGGCGCAGGCCGCGCACGCCATCCACCCGCTGGTCCATCCGGGCGAGGCGCTGCACTTCGAGTATTCCACCAGCAAGGGCGTGCCGGGGGCGGAGTGATTTCCTGTTCCTTGGGGGCAACAGGGGACACACGGATTTCGCGGATTTCAGGCACGGATTTTTATTCGTGCCTGCTCCACGGCTTGCGGAACCGCCATGGCGCCGCAAGCAAGACGATCCGAAGAGCTTTTATTTAGCCGTCATGGCCGGGCTTGACCCGGCCATCCACGGCCACTGCTTTTCCAAAGGTTCAGGTGCGTGGATGCCCGGGACAAGCCCGGGCATGACAGCATTGGTTCGCTCAGGCACGTTCGGACACCGCTTTAAGGAAATCCGTGTAATCCGTGTCCACCGGGTTGTGAGCAAAGAAAAAGGGCGCCCCCGACGGAGGCGCCCTTTCCTGTAACGTGCCGGAGACTTGGGCTTAGAAGCCCATGTCGTCCATGCCGCCCATGCCGCCCGGCATGCCGGCCGGCGGGGCCTTCTTCTCGGGCTTCTCGGCGACCATCGCCTCGGTGGTGATCAGCAGGCCGGCGACCGAGGCCGCGTCCTGCAGGGCGGTGCGGACCACCTTCACCGGGTCGATGATGCCGGCCTTCACCAGATCGGTGAACTCGCCCTTCTGGGCGTCGTAGCCGAAGTTGCTGTCCTTCTGGTCCAGCAGCTTGCCGACCACGATCGAGCCGTCGGTGCCCGCGTTGTAGGCGATCTGACGGACCGGGGCCTGCAGGGCGCGGCGGACGATCTCGATGCCGACGCGCTGCTCGTCGTTGGCCGGCTTCAGGGCGTCCAGGGCGCGGGTGGCGTACAGCAGGGCGGTGCCGCCGCCGGCGACGATGCCCTCTTCCACCGCGGCGCGGGTGGCGTGCATGGCGTCGTCAACGCGGTCCTTGCGCTCCTTCACCTCGACCTCGGTCGCACCGCCGACGCGCAGGACGGCGACGCCGCCGGCCAGCTTCGCCAGACGCTCCTGGAGCTTCTCGCGGTCGTAGTCGGAGGTGGTCTCCTCGATCTGGGCGCGGATCTGGGCGGTGCGGCCCTCGATGTCGGCCTTCTCGCCGGCGCCGTCGACGATCGTGGTGTTCTCCTTGGTGATCTGGACGCGCTTGGCGGTGCCGAGCATGTCGATCGTCACATTCTCGAGCTTGATGCCGAGATCCTCGGAGATCACCTGACCGCCGGTCAGGATGGCGATGTCCTCCAGCATGGCCTTGCGGCGGTCACCGAAGCCCGGCGCCTTCACGGCGGCGACCTTCAGGCCGCCACGCAGCTTGTTCACCACCAGGGTCGCCAGGGCCTCGCCCTCGACGTCCTCGGCGATGATCAGCAGCGGGCGCGACGACTGCACCACCGACTCGAGAACCGGCAGCAGGGCCTGCAGGCCCGACAGCTTCTTCTCGTGCAGCAGGATGTACGGGCTGTCCAGCTCGCAGGTCATCTTGTCGGCGTTGGTGATGAAGTACGGCGACAGGTAGCCGCGGTCGAACTGCATGCCCTCGACGACGTCCAGCTCGGTGTCGAGGCTCTTCGACTCCTCGACCGTGATGACGCCCTCGTTGCCGACCTTGCCCATGGCTTCGGCGATCTTCTGACCGATCTCGGTCTCGCCGTTGGCGGAGATGGTGCCGACCTGGGCGATCTCCTCGTTGGTCGTCACCTTCTTGGCGCGGCTCTTGATGTCGGCCACGACGGTCTCGACCGCCAGGTCGATGCCGCGCTTCAGGTCCATCGGGTTCAGGCCGGCGGCCACCGACTTCACGCCCTCGCGGACGATCGCCTGGGCCAGAACGGTCGCGGTGGTGGTGCCGTCACCGGCCAGGTCGTTCGTCTTCGACGCGACCTCACGCACCATCTGCGCGCCCATGTTCTCGAACTTGTCGGCGAGCTCGATCTCCTTGGCGACGGTGACGCCGTCCTTGGTGATGCGGGGAGCGCCGAACGACTTCTCGATGACGACGTTGCGGCCCTTCGGACCCAGCGTGACCTTGACGGCGTCCGCCAGAATGTCCACGCCGCGCAGCATCTTCTCGCGGGCGGAGGCGGAGAACTTGACTTCCTTGGCAGCCATAGCTCGGATTCCTCTGAATTCAGATAATGTTGGTGGCGACGGAAACGGGCGGAGGACTTAGGCCTCGATGACGCCCATGATGTCGGATTCCTTCATGATCAGGAAATCCTCGCCGTCGATCTTCACCTCGGTGCCCGACCACTTGCCGAACAGGACGCGGTCGTTGGCCTTCACGTCGAGCGCCACGACCTTGCCGGCCTCGTCACGAGCGCCCGGGCCCACCGCGATCACCAGACCCTCCTGCGGCTTCTCCTTCGCCGTATCGGGGATGATGATGCCGCCCTTGGTCTTGGTGTCGGACTCGATACGCTTGACGACGACGCGGTCGTGCAGCGGACGGAACTTCATGTGCGTGCCTCCTGCAAAGGCTCAAAGGAATTTGGGTTTCGGGCGGTTGTTAGCACTCTCGCCCGGTGAGTGCCAGACAGCTAATCGAACGGCCGATGCGATTCAAGAGGGTCGTTGGCGCATTTGTGCGAAAAGCTGGCAGCAGTCGTGCGTGTTGGCTGCTAAGATATTGAAATGGAACAATCTTCCGTCTTGCGCGTTGATTGTTCGTGCGGCAGGCTTCATCAAAATGCAACGGGGGATCGCCGCGGAACCAACCACCATGCCAACCACTGTGGAGGTGAGCGCATGACCGACCTTGCCCGGCAGCTTCGCGACTACCGCCTGACCACGGCGGAAATCCTTTACCACATGCCCGACCATCCCGCCCTGCTGCAGAGCTTCATCTGGCAGGACCTGGACATGGCGCCGCACTATCCGGTGCTGACGCGCTTCCTCGACTACTGGCAGCGCAACCTGGACGGCAAGCTCCACTCGGTGAAGCTGGCGACCCAGGGGCTGATCGCTCCGGCCGAGGTGCGGCTGGTCGCCGCCGAACTGCGGCTGCACTGAACGGATCCCCTGTGGCCGGTGTGACGGCCGTCACTGCCTCCTTGCGCCGCTTGCCTAAAATTTTATGCAAATGAACGCGCCATCGGGCGCACGCGGAGGGATGAATGACCATGCTGCACGTCGACCACGACGAGTCCGACGCCTGGCTGACCGAGGCGGTCCTGGAGTTCGCCACCATCGCCGGGCTGTTCGCCATCTTCTTCGGCCTGTTCTTCCTGCTGCACGCGCTGGAGGATCTGTCGGTGTTATAGTTCGAAGTGGATAACGCTTCGGATGCGGATCAAATTTTACTTACAATGCATGATCGGTTATGGTTTTCGCTCATTCTCGCGAAGGGGTGTGCGATGACAGAGCCGGTGTGCCAGGACGCCGTCGACCTAGTGAAGCATTTCGAAGGTCTGTACCTGAAGGCCTACCTGTGCCCGGCCGGCGTGCCGACCATCGGCTACGGGCACACGGAGGGCGTGAAACTGGGCGACACGATCACCGAGGATCAGGCGAACGCCTATCTGGCCGAGGACCTGACCGGCGCGGCGGCCGGCGTGGACCGGCTGGTGAAGGTGACGATCAATCCGCAGCAGCGCGGCGCGTTGGCGTCCTTCGCTTTCAACTTGGGGATTGGGAATCTCGAAGAGTCCACCCTGCTGAAGAAGGTCAACGCCGAAGATTTCGCCGGCGCGGCCGGCGAGTTCGGCAAGTGGGTGTACAGCACGGTGGACGGCCGCAAGGTGATCCTGCAGGGCCTCGTCAAGCGGCGCGCCGCCGAGGCCGCGCTGTTTCAGGGCGAGGCGGACTTCCTGAACGCAGAGCCGACGCCGGCGGCGACGGCGTAGGGATTCGATCGTCGGATCGCCCACTGGTCGGCCCGACCTATCCAGATGCACGCTTTTGGAAGCTCTTCCCTGTACTGGGCAGGGATGTTTTACGGGTGCCTGGAGTTGCTTTCCCAATATTCTTTGGCGATTGTTTGATACATGTCGTCTTTCAGGCTTTCTTCAAACGCATGCCGCAGATAGCCGTGGTAAACCATCTGCGGAAAGACGGCTTCTTGCATTTGTGCGATTTTATGAAGAATTGTGTACAGGGTCCAGTTCAGTAAATGTCCAAACTCGTCATTTTCTGATAGGAGTTGTGGATCTGCCTGATCCTCTGCCTGCGATAGAGTTGGAAATCTTATTCTAACCTCGTTGCCAACTATAGTTATTATGCGATCTGATGTGCTCACTTTATTAGGCCAATATCGGAGCGCTCTGATGACCACATCGGAGAAGCGTGCACTCGGCTTAAGCATCTTGTGTTTCCCTCATGGCGGGCGGAGGTCTCGCCGAATTTCTTCGTCTCCGACTACCTCCGCGCCCCCATCGCCCGCAAACACCGGTCGATCCACTGCGCGGTCAGCTTCTCCTGCACGGCGTTCTGCTTCAGGCGGTCGTTGAGGTTGGCGAAGTCCACGCGGTCCAGGTTCTGGTCCTGGTTGAAGCAGGAGAACACCACGCTCTCCTCGCCCGTCTCCGGGTCGCGGTGGCGCTGCAGGCACTGGGCGCAGATCTCCTTCATCATGCACTGCATGGGGGAGTTGATCGAACCGATGCCGACGTGCCCCGGCTTCAGGAAGGGCTTCAGCACGCCGTGCCGGGCCGCCCCCACCGCCGCCATCATGCGGTCGGAGCCGATGGCGACGATGCGGTCCACGTCCGACAGCGGGATGTCGGCCCGGCCCAGCTCGCCGGAGGCGTAGGCGCGCATCGCCTCGACGATGTTGCCGACGAAGGTCTTGTCGCCCGGGCGCGAGGGCTCGAAGCCCGGCGCCTCGTCGCTGCACCAGATGACGCGGTCGGCGGCGGCCTCGATCTGGTCCACCTTGTAGCGGTCGATCAGCTTCTTGTAGCCGGCGAAGTAGACGACGCGGCAGCCCCGCGCGCGCGCCGCCTGTCCGATGGAGAACAGCACCGCGTTGCCGAGGCCGCCGCCGACCAGTCCGATCGTCTCGCCCTCCGGCACCTCGGTCGGCGCGCCGGTCGGGCCCATGACGATGACCGGGTCGCCGGTCTTCAGCGTCGCGCACAGGTCGGACGAGCCGCCCATCTCCAGCACGATCATCGACAGAAGGCCGCGCTGCTTGTCCACCCAGGCGCCGGTCAGTGCCAGCCCCTCCATGGCCAGCGTGGTGTGCCCCACCCGGTAGGCCAGCGTCTCGAAGTTCTGCAGGCGGTAGAACTGGCCGGGCTCGAAGCGGCGGGCGGCGGCGGGGGCCTTCACCACCACCTCGACGATGGTCGGCGTCAGCCGGTGCACCGCGTGCACGCTGGGGCGCAGGTCGTGGTTCAGCGTCTGCACCAGCCGCTCCGGCGCCACCGCGGTGGGGGAGCGCCTCTCCAGCACCCGGCTGACCACCGGGTAACCGCGCTTCGCCCCGCCCATCGCCTTCACCACGTTGCCGGAGAAGGACGGGTGCAGGTCGCCGAAGAAGGACAGGAAGCGTCCATCAGGCGCCTTCGCCATCAGCACGTGCGTTTCGGCCGGCTTCGGCATCGGTTCCGGCTTCACCGGGTTGCCGTCCTCGTCCAGGGCGCGGAAGGTGCGGCCGTCCAGTTCCACCCATTCCGGCTCCTCGCGGGCCAGCACGGTGTTGGGCTGGGTGCCGGCGGCGACCAGGATGGTGCGGGCGGGCAGGGTGACGTCCACCGCGGCCGGAGCGACGACGCCGTCCGGCCCGACCGGGTTGTGGGCAAGGTGCAGCGCCCTGGCGGCGCCGTGCTCGTCCATCTCCACGGCGCGCGGGGTGACGGATTCCAGGAAGCGGATGCCCTCGGCGAGGCCGTGCATCACCTCCTCGTGGTTCAGCGTGTAGCTCGGCGCGTCGATCAGCCGGCGGCGGTAGGCGATGGTGGCGCCGCCCCAGGAGTCCAGCAGCGCAGCGATGCGGGGCGACCGGGCCTCCTCCGCGGCGGCGGCGCGCTCGGCGCGGATGGCGCGGGCGTGGCCGAGGAACTCGTCGGCCAGCACCGTTTCCTCCGGCGTCCAGCGCCCGCGCACCGCGGCCTCGCCGCGCTCGGCGGCGAGGGTCTCGTAGCGGGACAGGAACTTCTCGACCTGGACGGGGTAGTAGGCCAGCGACTCGGTGGCGGTGTCGATGGCGGTCAGGCCGCCGCCGATCACCACGATGGGCAGGCGGACCTGCAGGTTGGCGATGGACTCGGTCTTCGCCGCCCCGGTCAGCTGCAGGGCCATCAGGAAGTCCGAGGCCTGCCGCACGCCGCGCGCCAGCCCGTTCTTCATCGGCACCACGGTCGGCTTGCCGGCGCCCATGCACAGCGCGATGTGGTCGAAGCCCAACTCGAGCGCGTCGTCGATGGTCAGCGTGCCGCCGAAGCGCACGCCGCCGATGATGCTCATCCGGCTGCGCCGCTCCAACAGCAGGCGGACGACCTTCAGGAAGTTCTTGTTCCAGCGCACGGTGATGCCGTACTCGGCCACGCCGCCGAAGCCGGCCATGACGCGCTCGTCCAGCCGGTCGTAGAGGTCGTGCACGTCGCGGATCGGCCGGAAGCCGACGCGCGTGCCGCTGGGCAGGACGCCGGAGAGGTCGGCCGGCAGCGGCTCGATCTTCAGGCCGTCGATGCCGACCACGGTGTGGCCGTCGTTCATCAGGTGGTGCGCCAGCGTGAAGCCGGCCGGCCCCAGCCCGACCACCAGAACCTTGTAGCCGCTCGCCGCCTTCATCACCGGGCGCCGCAGGTCGAGCGGGTTCCAGCGCGTCAGCAGGCTGTAGATCTCGAAGCCCCAGGGCAGCTCCAGCACGTCCTTCAGGGTGCGGGTCTCGGCCTGCGGGATGTCGACCGGCTCCTGCTTCTGGTAGATGCAGGCCTTCATGCAGTCGTTGCAGATGCGGTGGCCGGTGGCCGCGCACATCGGGTTGTCGATGACGACCGCGGCCAGCGCGCCGACCGGCGCTCCCTCGGCCTTGAGGGCGTGCATCTCCGAGATCTTCTCGTCGAGCGGGCAGCCGTGCAGCGTCACGCCGAAGGCGCTCCTGGCGTAGCCGCCGGCCTTGCGGTCCGTATTCTTCTTATCCGGGAGCCCGTGCGAGCAGCTGTCCTTGCCCTGGTTGTGGCACCAGATGCAGTAGTTGGCCTGGTCGAGCGCGCCCTTCAGGTCGGTGCCCGGGTCGGTGAGGTGGAAGCCCTGGCGTGGGCGGCAGCGCTCCTCCGGCGCCTTGGCCATGGGGGCGCCGTGCCGCTCCTCCACGGCCAGCGGCACGAGGTGCAGCGGGTCGGTCCGGTGCGGCACCTGGAACAGCACGCCCTTGCCGTGCTTCGCCCGGCCGGCCTCGGCGAACACCGCCCAGGCGGCGTACTGCGCGGCGGTGTCGAGCTTGCCGGCGTGCTCGGCCTCGGCGTCCATCCAGGCGAGCACCTGGCGGGCGAAGGCGATCTCGGTCAGCGGGCCGGCCAGCCAGTCCTCCAGCCGCGCCGCCAGTTCGGCGCCGTCCAGGCTGGGGATCGCGTCGGGCGCCACCGCCTTGGCGGCGCGGCGCTGCACGAACAGGCGCTTGGCGGCGTAGAGCGGCGCCAGTTCGTGGTGGCGGGCGCGCAGTTCGTCCAATTCGGCGCGGATGCCGAAGAGTTGGCCGAGGAAATCCTCCAGGTGCGGGGCGACGGCGATCAGAAGATCGCTCTCCGCCTTGCGCTCCAGCGCGTCGGGCGCACTGCGCGCCGCCTCCAGCCGGGCCGCCAGCCCGGCATCGGCGCCGGCGAGGTGGTCGAGGAACGCGCGGTCGATCCGCAGCAGCCCCTCCCGTTCGTACAGATCCGCGAACTCGAGGCCGTAGCTCAGCGTGAGGTCCGTCATCGCCGCCTGCCGGGGCTTCCGCCCCAAATGGTTGGTCTCCCTATCGAATTTGTAACATTCCGGGGACCGGCGTACAGCCAAATCGGGCTGGCGGGCGCAGCCCATTTGACGCAGCCCCACCCCGCCCCCACATTCTCCCGGCCGCTACCCCCAATGGACCCGCCCGTGACGAGCTTGACCGACACCTGCGTTTCCCGCGCCGCGCCCCGTGCCAAACCGGCGACGCGGCCGCTCGCCGTGTGGCTGTTGGCCTGCGCCGGCATGGTGTTCGCCATGGCGGTGATCGGGGCGATCACCCGGCTGACCGAATCCGGCCTGTCGATGGTGGAGTGGAAGCCGCTGATCGGCATCCTGCCGCCGCTGTCGGAGGCGGAGTGGACCCGTGTCTTCGACCTCTACCGCCAGACGCCGGAGTTCCGCGTCTACAACGCCTGGATGGACCTCGCCGGCTTCAAGCAGATCTTCTTCTGGGAGTGGTTCCACCGGCTGTGGGGACAGCTGATCGGCTTCGTCTTCCTGCTGCCGTTCCTGTGGTTCCTGGCGCGCGGGCGGGTGCCGAGGGCGCTGGCGCCGCAGCTGGCCGGACTGTTCCTGCTGGGCGGGCTGCAGGGCGTCATCGGCTGGTTCATGGTGAAGAGCGGGCTGGCCGACGCGCCGCACGTCAGCCACTACCGGCTGGCGCTGCACCTGGGCACGGCGATCCTGATCTACGCGGCGCTGATCCGGGTGGCGCTGGGCATCCTCGACCCGGCCCCACTGGCCGGCTGGCGGCCGGAGGCGGCGGGGCTGCGCCGGTTCGCCCGCTGGGCGCTGGGGCTGGCGGCGGTGACTATCGTCTGGGGCGCGTTCGTCGCCGGCCTCCGCGCCGGCCTTGCCTACAACACCTTCCCGCTGATGGCCGGGCACGTCGTGCCGCCCGAGGTGTGGAACCTGTCGCCCTGGTGGCTCAACGCTTTCGAGAACACCGCGGCCGTGCAGTTCCTGCACCGCGCGCTGGCGCTGACCACCGGCGCGGTGGCGCTGGTGCTGGCGGCGTGGGTGTGGGCGGCGGGGCTGCCGGGGCGTGCGGGGCGGGTGGCGCTGCTGCTCGGCGCCATGGTGGTGGTGCAGATCGCGCTGGGGGTGGCGACGCTGCTCAGCGTGGTGGCGATCCCGCTGGCGGCGGCGCACCAGGGCGGGGCGCTGGTCGTGGTCGGGCTGCTGGTGTGGCTGATCTACGAGTTGAAGCCGGTGCGGTGACCCCGGGGGCCATGTGACCCCCTCCCCCAGCCCCGCTGGGGGAGGAAGGGGCCCGCGCCGCAGGCGTGGGAAGGTGGGGGTGACGGCCACCGTGGCAGGCGTTGATTCTCGGATACGTCGCTGCCCCCACCCAACCCTCCCCCGCCGGAGGCGGGGGAGGGGCCGGCAACGGTTACGGCACCGCAACCACAGCCCGTACCGGCAGGTGATCGGATGCCCGCCGGGTCACCGGCGTGCGGATCACCTCGAAGGCCGGGATCTTCAGGCCGCCGCGGACGTACAGGCGGTCCAGCCGCAGCGTCGGCATCTTGGCGTGGAAGCTGCGCGGGCTGGCCCAGTCCTCGAAGGATTCGGCCAGGCGGCGCAGGCGCGGCGAGGTCGGCGTCCATTCGTTGAGGTCGCCCATGAACAGCGACGGCAGCTCCGGCTGCTGGTCGAGCAGGCCGATGATCCGGGCGATCTGGCTGGCGCGCTCCCACGGGTCGAGGCCGAGGTGGGCGGCGATCACCCGCACCGGGCGGCCCTCCACCTCCACCACCACGTCGACGCCGCCGCGCGGCTCGCGGTGGCGGACGCACAGGTCGATCGGCGTCACCGAGCGCACCGGCAGCCGCGTCAGGACGCAGTTGCCGTAGTGGGCGCGGGCGTTGTGCTTGGTGGGTGCCGCGTGCGCCGTCAGGCCGGTGGCCTTGGCGAGGTAGTCGAACTGGTCCAGCCCGACCTCGCCGCGGTGGTGCCAGCCGACCTCCTGCAACCCGATCAGGTCGACGTCGAGGCCGCGGATCACCTCGGCGATGCGGTCGGGGGCGAAGCGGGCGTCGAGGCCGACGCAGCTGTGGATGTTCCAGGTGGCGATGCGCAGCGTCGTCATGCCCTCCGGCACCGGGCTCGACCGGCTGTCCGGCGGGCGCAGGTGGCGGCGGGCGCGGGCGGCCCGCAGGGCCGACGCGATGCGCCGAACCCGCTCGTCGGTGAACCGGATCACGAGTCCCTGCCTCCCCAGCCTGTCCTGTCCAACACCCGGTTCGCCGCCCAGCCCAGCCCGACCGCCACGGCGGCGAGCCCGACCAGCAGCGCCACGTCGGCCCCTGTCGGGTTGCGCAGCGTCCTCTCCAACTGGTTGCCCAGCAGGCTGAACGCCAGTGCTCCCGGCGCGATGCCGGCCAGGGTGCCGACGACGAAGTCGCGGAAGCGGATGCGCGACGCCCCGGCCACCAGATTGATTACGGTGAACGGGGCCACCGGGACAACCCGGATCGTCGCCACCGCGAGAATTCCGCTGCGCGCCAGCCGCGCGCTGGCCCGCGCCACCGCCGGCCCGCCGAAGCGCTCGATGTGCCGCCGCCCCAGCGTGCGCCCGATCCAGAACAGCACCACCGACGACGCCAGCGCCCCAGTCATTGCGATCACGAAACCTTCCAGTGGGCCGAGCACGATGGCGGTGGCGGCGATCAGCACGGTGATGGGGAACACCACCAGCCCGGCCAGCACGTAGAGCGCCACCAGCCACACCGGGCCGAGCGGCGTGCCGCGCAGCGATTCCAGCCCGGCCATCACGGCGTCCAGTGTCGCCAGCACCTTGAGGTCGGTGACGCTCCACAGCGCGTACAGCCCGCCCAGCACCAGCAGGATCGCCAGCCCTGCCAGCACCGTGTGCTGGCGCGGGATCAGCGAGGGCAGCACGCGGTTGACCAGTTCGGTCGCCGGAACCGGCCGCTCGGGGTCGAGGACGCCGGTGTCGGCCATGGTGGCGCCGATGACGCCGGGATCGGGCGTTTCCAGCACCTCCAGCGTGCGGCCCATGCCGCCGGGGCGGCGCAGCGATTCGATGGCGCCGATCAGCGAGCCGCTGCGCCGCACCGCATGGCCCAGCGCCTCCGGCGCGACGCCCAGGTGCTCGCCCAGCAGATCGTCGCGCACTGCGGTGACGGCGGCGCGCACCTCGGCCTCGGACGCGTCGCCGGTCCGCGCCTCGATGGCGAGGTCGCACTCGGTGTCCAGGCCCATGGAGCGGTTGTTGAGGTTGGCCGAGCCGATGCGCAGCAGCCGGTCGTCGATCACCATCACCTTGGCGTGCACGGTGATGTGCGTCTGGTCGGTGACCGGCGCGTACAGGCGGAAGCGGCCGTGCGGGTCGCATTCCTTCAACTGGCGGGCCAGCCGGTTGCGGGCGGAGACCATCACCTGGTTCTCCAGCCAGCTGTTGGCGCGCACCGGGTTGACCACCACGACCTCCGGCCCGTCCGGCTCGGCCAGACGCTTGCGCAGCGCCTCGGCGACGGCCTGGGCGGCGAAGTACTGGCTCTCCAGGTAGATGGTTCGTTTCGCAGCCGCAATGGCGTCGAGATGGAGCGCCTCCACCTCGCGCACCTCGGGCCGGCCGCCCCAGTGCGGGTCGGTGCGCGCCACCGCCACCGGATGTTCGCGCAGCAGAACCGGCAGCAGAGCCGCCGGCCAGGGGTCGTAGCCGGGCGGCGTCGGCGTCAGCGGCTGGCCGGTGGCGCGCAGCCAGCGCTCGCGGAACAGGTCGCCGAGCGCGCGGGCGGCGTCGCCGTCCACCGCCATCATGACGTCGTGGAACGGCTCGTAGCACTGCCCGTCGGGCTGCCGGCGGTTGGGCTCGTCGCGGCGGTGGGCGCGGGTGTCCCAGCGGTTGGCGGTGAGGTCGAGGCCGCCGCAGAAGGCCAGCGCGTCGTCGACGATGAGCAGCTTCTGATGGTGGCAGGCGCCGGTGGGATGGTCGCTGTCGAGGCGGTAGTCCAGCCGGGGGTGGGTGAACAGCCGGCGGATCGACAGCGGGTGCTGGCCCCGCCCGATGTCGAACAATTCCGCGTAGTCCCATTTGAGCACCCGGATCTCCAGGTGCGGGCGCTTGGTCGCCAGCCAGTTGAGGAAGTGGCCGAGCCGGTCTGGACGGCGCGGCGGGCGCTCATGCGGGCTCAGGCGCACGCGCGGGTCGAGGTCCCAGGCGGTCAGCAGGATCGAGCGCCGCGCGCGCCGCATCGCCTCCTTGGCGGCGGTGAAGTAGTTCTCCGCGTCGATGGCGATGCCGATACGCCGGGCCTGTTCGACCCGCCAGCAGGTGCGGCCCGGTGCGAACAGGCTGGGTTCGGCCGCGAGGGGGACGGGCAGGGTGGTGGCGTGGGGCGACGGAAGCGGCATGCGCGGGTGGCTCGTGGCAGGAGGGCCGGTAGACAACGAACACCTGACCGGAGCGTTCCGCTCCGGCCGGGGCGCGATTCCCGTTGCCCGTCGCCGCGCTTCGCCGCTACGGTCGGACCTTGCCGTCCGCCGGACGAGTTACCGCGCCCGATGCCGTTGCCAACTGCCCGCCCCGATCTGCGTCCATGCTGAGCTTTGCGCTGCGCCGTTTCGCCGCCGCCTTGACGGCGGTGCTGCTGCTCGTGGCTGCGGCGGCCTTCGGCGTGCCCGAGGGAACGGCGGCGCTGGGCCGCGCCGCGGCCGGGCTGCCGGTGACGCTGGCGCTGGTCGGCGGGGCGCTGGCGCTTGGATTGACGCTCGGCGCGCCGCTTGGTTTGGCGGCGGGGTGGCTGGGCGAAGGAGCGGCCACCGTGGGGGCGGCGGTGCCGGGGTTCCTGGCGGCGGCGCTGGTGGCCGTGGCGCTGGGCACCCGGGTTCCGGCGCTGGCGGCCCTGGCGCTCGCGGTGCCGGTGCTGGGCGAGGCGGCGCGGATCGGGCGCGCGGGCGTCGCGGCGGTGGATCGGCAGGGTTTCACGCTGGCCGCGCGCGGGCGCGGCGTGCCGGTGCGGGAGGCGTTCCTGCGCCACACGCTGCCGGCGGCGCTGGCGCCGCTGGCCGGCGCGCTGGGATCGCTCGCCGCCGCGACGGTGGCCAGCGGGGCGGCGGCCGAGGCGCTGTTCGGGCTGCCGGGCACCGGATCCATGCTGGTGCAGGCGGCGCGCGCCGGGGATGCGGCCGGGACCGCGGCGGCGGCGGCGCTGCTCGCCGGGCTGGTCCTGCTGCTGCGCGCGCTGGGTGCCGTGCTGCGCGGCGGTCTCGACCCGCGCGCGCGGCTGGAGTGAGCCATGGAGCGGACCCGTTTCGACATGGCAACGGAATCGCCCTGGCGGATCGCGCGCCACCGCTTCGCGCATCACCGCGGCGCCATGCAGGGGCTGGCGCTGCTGATGGCGGTGGTGCTGGGGGACGCGCTGGTGCCGCCGCTGCGTGGCATCGTCGGCGACGAGTCGGTTGCCGACGCCCTGCAGGCCGGTCACGCGACACTGGCCTTCGCCGTCGCGGCGGCGCTGGGCGGGGTGCTGCTCGGCGGGGTGTGGGGTTGGCTGGCGGCTCTGTTCGGCGGGCCGATCGGGCGGGCGCTGATGCGGGCGGCGGCCGGGCTGGCGGCGCTGCCGCTGGCGCTGCTGCCGGTGGTGGCAGCCGGGCTGGGCGGGGGCGGGCCGCTGCCATTCGACGCGGCGGTGCTCCTGGCGCTGGTGCCCGGCGCGGCGCTGGCGACGCACGGCATTGCGGTGGAGGCCGGGCGGCACGGCTTCGTGGCGGCGGCGCAGGCCGCCGGCCTGGGGCGGTACGAGGTCTGGCGGCGGCACACGCTGCCGAACGTTTTGGGGCCGCTGCTGGTGGCGCTGTGGCCGGCGCTGCCGCGTGCGGTGCTGGTGCTGAGCCTGGGCGCCTTCCTCGGCGTGGGCGGGGCCGGCACCTGGGGCGCGCAGATCGGTGCGGCCAAGACCTTGGCGGCGCTGCTGCCGCCGGCGCTGCTGCTGGCGGCGACGCTGGCGGCGCTGCACGCCATCGGCCACGGCATCGAGGCCGCCTTCGCGGTGGAGCGTCCATGAGTGCGCCGCTGCTGTTGGCCGATGGGCTGACCGTGCGCTGCGGCGGCACGGTGATCGTGCTGAACGCCGACTTCGCGGTGGAGCCCGGCGCGGTGCTGGCGATCAGTGGGCCGGCCGGCGCCGGCAAGAGCCTGCTGCTGCGCGCCGCCGCCGGCCTGCTGCCGCCGGGCACCGTCGCTGACGGTCACGTTTCGTATCCGGAACGATTAGCGTTGGTGCCGCAGGGCGCGCGGCTGACCCCGCATCGCACGCTGGGCGCCCAGTTTGCCGAGGTGCTGGGCGGCGACACGCAGGCTCGCGCCGTGCTGGCGCTGGAGCGGCTGGAGGTGCCGATGGCGGCGCGCCGGCTGTCCTTTTATCCGCACGAGCTGCCGGAGGGACTGCGGGTGCGCGCCGCGCTGGCGCTGGCGCTGGCGTCCGACCCACAGGTGCTGCTGGCCGACGCGCCGGGCGCCGGGCTGGACCCGACGGTGCGGGCGCGGCTGTTGTGGCTGCTGGCGGCGTGGGCGCGCGAGCGCCGGGTTGGGCTGGTGATCGCCGGGCGCGACGCCGCGGCGCCGGCCGACCGCGTGCTGCATCTGGACCTGGGACGGCTGGGGCAGCCGCCGGAGCCGGGCGAATCTCCGGAGGCCGCGCCGTCGGCCGGCGGGGCGCCGGTGCTGTCGGTGCGCGACCTGCGCGTCGCCTTCCCGGTCGGGCGGACGTGGCTGGGCGGCACGCGCTGGCTGAACGTGGTGGAGGGCGTCGGCTTCGAGCTGGCGGAGGGCGAGACGGCGGCGCTGCTCGGTGAGACCGGCAGCGGCAAGGCGATGGTGGCGCGCGCCGTTCTGCGGCTGATGCCGGCGGCGGGCGGACGGGTGGCGTGGCACGGGCGCGACCTGCTCACCCTCGACGAGCCGGCGATGCGGCACGAGCGGCGCGACGTGCAGGCGCTGTTCCCCGACCCGCGCGCCGCGCTCGACCCGCTGCGCAGCGTCGGCGAGCACGTCGCCGAGACGCACGCCGCGCTGGTCCCGGAGGAGGACGCTGCGCTGCGCCCGGTGCGCGTCACCGACGCGCTGTCGCGCGCCGGCCTGCCGCTGGCCGCCGCCGACCTCTACCCGGCGGCGCTGACCGTGGGGGAGGCGGCGCGCGTCGGGCTGGCGCGGGCGCTGGTCACGCACCCCGGCCTGCTGGTGTGCGACGAGCCCACCGCGAGCCTCGACGCCGCCGACCGGGAGGCGCTGGTCGGCCACCTGCTGCACCTGCAGGGCCAGCAGCGCACCACGCTGGTGCTCGCCACCGAGGACGCGGCGCTGGCGTTCCGCACGGCGCACCGCGTGCTGGTGCTGCTGGCCGGCCGCGTGGTCGAGGAGGCGGACCCCGCCACGCTCCGCGCCGACGCCCGCCATCCTTACACGCAGGCGCTGCTCGCCGTCGCCGAGGGGCGCAAGCCGGAGCTGCGCGGCGACCCGCCCTCGGCGCTGCGGCTGCCCGGCGGCTGCCCGCTGCGGCTGCGCTGCCCGCGCGCCGCCGACGTCTGCGCCGACAGCGTCCCGGTGCTGGAGACTGTCCGCCCCGGCCACCGCGTCGCCTGCCACCGCTGGGACGAGCCGGAGGTCGGCTGAGCGGGCGGACAATAGGTCGCACTCCGCGGGCCTGCCGTGCGCGCACCCAGGTTTCGGCGGCGTACGGTAGTGTGGTATTCAGGTAAATGCCCCTTAACCAGACCGCGTGCCGATGACCCATCGTCTCCAGCTCGATGACCCCGACCCGGGAGGGCTCGGTCTGCTCGAAGGGCTGGCGACGCCCCTGCTCCTGGTGGACCCGGCCGGGGCGGCGGTCTGGCTGAACGGCGCGGCCCGGGAGTTGATCGGCGGCGGCGACCCGGTGAGCGTCGCGCTGCCGGCCGGGGCCGAGCAGGCGCGGGTGACGCTGCGCCGGGGCGCCGCCGCGCTGGAGGTGGACGCCCGGATCTCGCCCGCCGGCACCGCGGGCGGGGCGCCGCTGGTCCTGGTCGAGGCGCTGCCCGACACGCCGGCGCGCCAGGAGGTGCTGCGGCTGACCGAGCAGCTGGTGGCGCTGTCCTACGCCTACCCCGACATGCGCTTCGAGCTGACGCGCGACGGCGCCATCCTCGACTTCGCCGCCGCCAGCCCGGCCGAGCTGAACGTGCCGGCCGAGCGCTTCCTCAACAGCCGGGTGCAGGACGTGCTGCCCGAGCCGGCCGGCGGTCTGGTCGCCGCCGCGCTCGACCGCCTCAACCAGGGCGAGGAGGTGGCGGGGGTGGACTTCGCGCTGCCCGGGCCGGATGGATCCCTGGCCGGCGAGCGCTGCTTCGAGGCGCGGCTGGTGGCGCTGATGGACGGAGCGCGGGTGCTGTGCAGCGTGCGCAACGTCACCGGGAAGGCGCGGGCCGAAAGGCAGGCGCTGCGCGCGCACGAGCTGCTGGTGGACGCCATCGAGAGCATCGCCGACGGCTTCGTGCTGTACGACGCCGACGACCGGCTGGTGCTGTGCAACGCCAAGTACCGCGAATTGTACGCGTTGAGCGAGGACCTGATCCGCCCCGGCACCAGCTTCGAGACCATCCTGGTCGAAGGGGCGCGGCGCGGCCAGTACGCGGTGCCGCCCGACGAGCTGGACGCCTGGCTGGCCGGGCGCATCGCCCGCCACCGCGCGCCCGGCCCGCCGTTCCAGCAGCGGATGGCCGACGGCCGCTGGCTGCGCGTCGAGGAGCGGCGCACCCGCGACGGCGGCACGGTGGGGCTGCGCAGCGACGTCAGCGATCTCAAGCAGCAGGAGGCCGACCTGTGCGCCGCCCGCGACGAGGCGGAGCGCGCCAACCGGCGCAAGTCCGACTACGTCCATCATCTGAGCCATGAGCTGCGCACGCCGCTCAACGCGGTGATGGGCTTCGCGCAGCTGATCGGCGACGAGCTGATGGGGCCGCTCGGCAACCCGCGCTACCGCGACCACGCCCGGCAGATCGCGTCGGCGGGGGAGTACATGCTGGACATGATCACCCGCCTGCTCGATCTCGCCAAGATCGAGGCCGGGCGGATGGAACTGCACGAGGAGCCGTGCGACCTCGGCCTGATCACCGACATGACCTTCGCCATGATGCAGGCGCCGGCCGGCGCGCGCGGCGTGGCGCTGGTCTGCGCGGTGCCGGAGGACACGCCGCCGGTGCGCGGCGATTTGTCGATGGTCCGCCAGATGCTGACCAACCTGGTGGGCAACGCCGTGAAGTTCTCGAAGAAGGGCGGCCGGGTGGCGGTGCGCGCGGAGCGGCTGCGGGACGGTGTCCTGGTGCTGAGCGTCGCCGACACCGGCATCGGCATGTCGGCCGGGCAACTGCCGCGGGCGCTGGACGCCTTCGGGCAGGTGCACGAGCGTGCGGTGTCTGCGGAACGGGGATCAGGGCTCGGGCTGCCGCTGACGCGGGCGCTGATCGAGCTGCACGGCGGGCGGTTCGAGATCGACAGCGCGCCGGGGGTGGGGACGACGGTGCGGCTGGTGTTTCCGGCGGGAAGAGTTTTGCCCCCACCCTGACCCTCCCCCGCTGGGCGGGGGAGGGAACTCCGCCGTCAACCGTCAAAGCCCTCCCCCGCCCAGCGGGGGAGGGTTGGGTGGGGGCAAAACGCACCCAAAGAAAAAGCCCCTCCCGAAGAACGGGAGGGGCCCAGTCATGCGGGACTGTTCGACCGCTCAGTAGCGGTAGTGGTCGGGCTTGTACGGGCCCTCGGCGGCGACGCCGATGTAGCTGGCCTGCTTCTCGGTCAGCGTGGTCAGCTTGGCGCCGATCTTGTCGAGGTGCAGGCGGGCGACCTTCTCGTCCAGGTGCTTCGGCAGCACGTAGACCTTGCGCTCGTAGTTGGCGGCGTTGTTCCACAGCTCGATCTGCGCCAGCACCTGGTTGGTGAAGGAGGCGCTCATCACGAAGCTCGGGTGGCCGGTGGCGCAGCCCAGGTTCACCAGGCGGCCCTTGGCCAGCACGATCAGGCGCTTGCCGTCGGGGAACACCACCTCGTCTACCTGCGGCTTCACCTCGTCCCACACCAGGTTCTTCAGCGAGTCGATCTGGATCTCGCTGTCGAAGTGGCCGATGTTGCAGACGATGGCGCGGTCCTTCATGGCGCGCATGTGGTCGAGCGTGATGACGTCGACGTTGCCGGTCGCCGTGACGAAGATGTCGCCGAGCGGCGCCGCCTCGTCCATGGTGATGACCTGATAGCCTTCCATGGCGGCCTGGAGGGCGTTGATCGGGTCGATCTCGGTGACCATCACGCGGGCACCCTGGCTGCGCAGCGAGGCGGCCGAGCCCTTGCCCACGTCGCCGTAGCCGGCGACCACGGCGACCTTGCCGGCCACCATCACGTCGGTGGCGCGCTTGATGCCGTCCACCAGCGACTCGCGGCAGCCGTACAGGTTGTCGAACTTCGACTTGGTGACGCTGTCGTTGACGTTGATGGCGGGGACGCGCAGCGTGCCGGCCTTCATCATCTCATACAGACGGTGCACGCCGGTGGTGGTCTCCTCCGACAGGCCGCGCACGTCGTTCAGCATCTCCGGATACTTGTCGTGCATGATCTGCGTGACGTCGCCGCCGTCGTCCAGGATCATGTTCGGGGTCCAGCCGTCCGGACCGCGCAGCGTCTGCTCGATGCACCACCAGAACTCCTCCTCCGTCTCGCCCTTCCAGGCGAAGACCGGGATGCCGGCGGCGGCGATGGCGCTCGCGGCGTGGTCCTGGGTCGAGAAGATGTTGCACGACGACCAGCGCACGGTGGCGCCCAGCGCGGTCAGCGTCTCGATCAGCACGGCGGTCTGGATCGTCATGTGCAGGCAGCCGACGATGCGGGCACCCTTCAGCGGCTTGGAATCGCCGTACTCGTCGCGCAGCGCCATCAGACCGGGCATCTCGGTCTCGGCGATCGTGATCTCCTTGCGACCCCACTCGGCGAGGCCGATATCCTTGACCTTGTAGTCCGTGAAGCTGGCGGCCATCGCGGCTGTCTCCTGCAAAAATCGTTCGGCGGGGGCGGAACGGACCCTCCCCTCATGGCGGCTCGTGTACCAGCCGCGCCCGTCGCATGCAAGCATAAAGATATCTTTATGTTTGTCAGCCAGCCTTTTCGGCCGATGCCCGTCCGGAGGGGGCGGGCGACGCGCCCGGAGAGGGGGCCGGACGGTTCAGCAGCATGCCGGCCAGCAGGCACGCCGCCCCCAGCGCCACCACGCCGGACGCGCCGATCAGGGCGGTGGCGAAGCTGCCGGTGCGCTCCACCGCGATGCCGGCGGGCAGGGGGCCGAGGATCTGGCCCAGGCCGTAGGCGGCGGTGAGCGCGCCCACCACCTTGGCCGAGGCGCCGCCGGAGAGCTGGCGGCCCAGCATGAAGGCCATCGACACGATGCCGACGAAGGTGCCGCCGAACAGCGCCGCCGAGGCGAAGCCGCCCACCGCGCCCAGCCCGGCCAGCGGCAGCACGATGCCCACCGCCTGCGCCAGATGCGCCGCGATCAGCGCCCGCCAGCCGCCGAGCTTCCGGCTCATCGCCGCCCAGAACAGGCCGGAGGGCACGGCGGCCAGCCCGGCGACGGTCCACGCCGCCTCGCCGATGGCGGCGGTGTCGGGCATGCGCTTCAGCAGCGCCACCAGGAAGGTGCCGGTGACGATGTAGCCCGCCCCCTCCAGGAAATAGGCGGCGGTGAGCAGCAGCAGCGGCGCCGACAGCCCGCCGGCTGCGGCCGCGGCGATCGCGGCGTGCTTCGGCGCGTGGTCCTGCACCCACAGCCAGACCGGCACCGCCATCGGCACGCACACGGCGCCCAGCGCCAGCCAGTCGCCGTCCCAGCCGAGCCGGCCGCCGAACAGCGCGACGAACAGGCCGGACCCGGCGATGCCGGCGCCCACGCCCATGTACATCCAGCCGGCGCGGGACTCCGCCCCCATCCGCACCAGCGCGTCCAGCACCATGGCGATGCCGAGGATGAACATGCCGGCGCTGGCGAGGCCGGAGAGGAAGCGCAGCACCGACCACGTCAGGAAATCGTCGGTCAGTCCCATCCCGGCGGTGGTGGCGACGCTGGCCACCAGCGCCGCGCGGAAGGTCCAGGTGCGCACCGCGCCGTGCGGCACCCAGCCGGCCGCCGCCGCGCCCAGGAAATAGCCGAGGTAGTTGAGCGAGGCGAGCAGCCCGGCGCCGTCGCCGCCCAGGCCGGTGGCCGACTGCATGGCCGGCAGGATCGGCGCGTAGGCGAAGCGGCCGATGCCCATCGCGATCACCAGAGTCAGCAACCCGCCCAGCAGCACCCGCGCCATCGTTCCGTTCCCAAATCGTTGGCCGACAGCATCGCGCGTGCCACCAATCGTCACCAATGAAATGTTCCGATGCCTCCTATCTCCCGGTGCGAACGCACGCGGAATTGCCCACGTTGTCGGCAGGGTTGCAGGCGGGGGGGCGGCGTGCTAGGCAACGCCAAGGAATTGCCGCTGTATCGCGACTCGGGAGCTTGCCGCGCGAACGGCGACGGAACAGGCGGGATCAGCGGAGAACAAAGCATGCCCTACGTCGTCACCGAAGCCTGCATCAAGTGCAAGTACACGGACTGCGTCGAGGTCTGCCCCGTGGATTGCTTCTACGAGGGCGAGAACATGCTCGTCATCCATCCGGATGAGTGCATCGACTGCGGCGTGTGCGAGCCGGAGTGCCCGGCCGAAGCCATCGTCCCCGACACCGACGGTGCCGCCGACAAGTGGATGGAGCTGAACCGCGAGTACGCGGCCAAGTGGCCCAACCTGACCCGCAAGAAGGACGCCCCGGCCGACGCCGACGCCATGAAGGGCGTCGACGGCAAGTTCGAGAAGTTCTTCAGCCCGAAGCCGGGCGGGGGGAACTGAGCCGTATCGACTCGCGAGTCGCGCCCGCGCATAAGTGCGGGCGCCTTTTGCTGCTCTGCAAAAAAATCGGGGCAGCCATGGCTCGGCAGCAAAAGAATCCGACGGGTTGGCTGCGCGTAACCTTTGTAACTCGGGCGTAACATCGGTATACTCGGCGCCCGGAAGCCGGCCCCTGCGCCATTGCCGGTGCTCCCTCAGACAAAGAGGCTCCTCGCCCCCATCGCAGCCGTGTCGGAATCCATTCCCGCGGCGAGGTGGTGGTGTCAGGGCCTTTTTCGCCCCTTCCACCGGGGCGGCAAAATGGCATGGTCGCGAGAGTGAGAGCCAACCAAGATGTCGAACAAGCTTGAGTTCGAGGCGGGTGACTTCGTGGTCTACCCGGCCCATGGCGTCGGTCGTGTCGAGGGGATTGAAACCCACGTCATCGCCGGCCAGGAGATTCAGCTTTACGCGATCACCTTCGAGAAAGAGCGCATGACGCTCAAGGTCCCGGTGACCAAGGCCAAGAACTCGGGCCTGCGCCGGCTGTCCACGAAGGACCGCATCAAGGTGGCCCTCGAGACCCTGCAGGGCCGCTCGCGCATCCGCCGCACCATGTGGAGCCGCCGCGCCCAGGAGTATGAGGCCAAGATCAACTCCGGCGACCCGGTCTCCATCGCCGAGGTGGTGCGCGACCTGTACCGCGGCACCGACCAGTCCGACCAGTCCTACAGCGAGCGCCAGATCTATCAGGCCGCGCTGGAGCGTCTGGCCCGCGAGCTGGCCGCCGTCGAGAAGATCGACGAGATGAAGGCCACCGAGCGGCTGGAGCAGGTCCTCAAGAAGGCCGCCTGATCCGGTGATTCCACGCGACGACGAGGGGCGGCTTCGGCCGCCCTTTTTCGTTGGGGCTTTTTCCGCGGTTGCGTCCGTTTGCCGCTTCCCCTGCCGGCCGTGCGCTGCTTACATGCGCCCATGATGGCCGAGACGCACAAGTTCGCCGACCTGGGACGCCCGCGCCGCATCTGGGCGATCGGGTCCGTGCACGCCCAGCTCGATCGCCTGCACGCCATCCACGAGGCCGTGTGGTCCCGCTTCCAGGCCGGTGACCGGCTGGTCTACCTGGGCAATCTGGTGGGCTGGGGCGCCCCGGGGCTGGAGACCATCGACGCGCTGCTGGCGTTCCGCCGTGCGCTGCTGTCGATCCGCGGCATGTTCCCGACCGACATCGTCTACCTGCGCGGCAGCCAGGAGGAGATGTGGCAGAAGCTGCTCCAGCTGCAGTTCGCGCCCAACCCGCGCGAGGTGCTGGACTGGATGATGCGCCAGGGTGTGGAGACGACGCTGGCGGCCTACGGCGGCTCGGCCGAGCAGGGCTTCGCCGCGGCGCGCGGCGGGGCGGTGTCGCTGGGGCGCTGGACGGCGGGGCTGCGGGCGACGATGCAGGCGCGGCCCGGTCACGCCACGCTGTTCAACGCGGTGCGCCGCGCCGCCTACACCGGCACCCCCGACGCGCCCCAGCCGGGCGGCGTGCTGTTCGTCAACGCCGGCATCGACCCGTCCCGGCCTTTCGGGCATCAGGGCGACAGCTTCTGGTGGGCGGGCGGCGCCTTCGCGCGGCTGGACCAGCCCTATGGCGGTTTCCACCGGGTGGTGCGCGGCTACGACCCGGCCAGGCAGGGCGTGCAGGTGACCGATGTCACCGCCACGCTGGACGCCGGCTGCGGATTCGGCGGGCCGCTGGTCTGTGGTGCCTTCACCCACACCGGAGACGTCCTGGAGATGTTCCAGGCCTGATTTGCGCTCAATTCATAAGACGCATGGCAGCCATGCTCTGGCCTTGCCGGCGCACGAATATGGCCTAGCTTTGCGCTCGGACATTCGGAATCCGCCACTCCGCCCGGTTGGGGGGTGGACGGCGACGGAGGTCGTACTTTTTCGTCACGCACCTGTGATCCACCATCCCCGTTCTGTTCGTATAGGAACGTAACAGGGCGGGTACCCGGCTGTTGTGCAAACCGTCGGGCTCCCTAAACGGAGCGGCATTCATACAAATTCCCCGAAGAGGGAGCCGCCGGGACGGAGGGAAGGGATACGGGATGGCGTACATCGACGATCCGGAAACTCAAAAGGCCAATCTGAGCTTCATCAAGGCCTCGATGCGCGAGCCTTTGCTCACGCGCGACCATGAGTTCGACCTTGCCCGCCAGTGGCGCGAGAAGGGCAACGAACGGGCCTTGCACGAGCTGGTGCGCGCCTACACCAGGCTGGTGGTGGCGACCGCCGCCCGCTTCCGCAACTACGGCCTGCCGATGGGCGACCTGGTGCAGGAAGGCAACGTCGGCCTGATGCAGGCGGCCAGCCGCTTCGAACCGGACCGCGAGGTTCGCTTCTCCACCTACGCCGCGTGGTGGATCCGCTCCGCCATGCAGGACTACATCCTGCGCAACTGGTCCATCGTGCGCACCGGCACGACGGCCGCGCAGAAGTCGCTGTTCTTCAACCTGCGGCGCCTGCGCGCCCGCATCGAGAACGCCAACGCCGGCTCCGGCCTGACCCGCGAGGGCCGCGAGTGGATCGCCACCGAGCTGCAGGTCGACGTGACCGAGGTGGAGTCCATGGAGATGCGCCTCGCCGCCACCGACCAGTCGCTGAACGCGCCGGTCGCCGACGGCTCCGACGACGACTGGCAGGACTTCCTGGCCGACCAGCGGCCGAGCCCGGAAGAGGTCGTCATCGGCATGCGCGACTCCCGCACCCGCACGGCGTGGCTGGCCGACGCGCTGGGCGAGCTGTCTCCGCGCGAGCGCACCATCATCCAGGAGCGCCGCCTGCGCGAGGAAGGCGCCACCCTGGAGGAGCTCGGCCGCGAGCTGGGCGTCAGCAAGGAGCGCGTGCGCCAGCTGGAGCACCGCGCGCTGCTGAAGCTGCGCCAGTCGATGCTGAAGCGGGTCGAGGGGTACGAGGATCTGCTGGTGGAGGCTTAAAGGCCCTCTCCCGCCCCGGGAGAGGGAGGGGCCCACGCGAAGCGTGGGAGGGTGAGGGGTGACACAAGGATCCTCGCACAACCCTCACCCGGCCGCTGCGCGGCCACCCTCTCCCGGGACGGGAGAGGGTTATCTTGTCGGCTCCGTCGCCCGGTACCAGTTCGTCGGCGCCCTCCCGCTTCCCACCACCGGCCGGTTCAGCGCCACCATCCGGTCCTCCGTACCGAGGTCCGGCCGGCTGGCGACCTGTTCCGGCGTCAGGCCGCCGTTCAGCACGATGGCGTTCTGCGGCGCCGAGATGCGCCCCTCGTTCACGCCCACCGCCACGTGCCGGCGCACCATGCTCATCGGCGCGCCGACGCCGACGATGATCTGCGCCGGCCGGCCATCCGTTCCCAGCACCACGTCGTCGACCTGCCCGACATCGCGGCCGGTGGATGACAGCACCTCGCGCCCCTGCAGCTCCAACGGCGTCAGGGTGGCGACCGGCTGCGGGTTCATCACCTCATAGCCGCCGCTGGCGCAGGCGGCCAGAGGCAGCAGGGCGGCCAGGGGAAGCAGGGCGGGAAGCAGGCGGCGCATCGGCGGGCCTCCGGGTTCGGCGTCTCACGGCCAGTGAGGGTAGGGGCGCGCCGGAGTCCGCCCATACCCATCCCAGGCTACCCCAGCGCGGGTTCCTCGGCCGGCAGAGTCAGGCGCCAGACCTCCATGGTGCCGGCCCGGCCGCGCAGGCGGTGCGGCCCCAGGCTTTCCAGCGGCGCGGCGCCGGCGCCGGCCCGGGCGGTGGCGGCGCTGGCCAGCACGCTGATCTCGTCCTCGCCCTGCACGCGCGACGCCAGTTCCTCGACGCGGGCGGTGACGTTCACCGTGTCGCCGACGATGGTGTAGTTGATGCGGCTGGCCGAGCCGATGTTGCCCACCACCACCGGGCCGGAGTGCAGGCCGATGCTGACGCGGATCGGCGGCTGGCCGCGGGCCGCGCGCTCCCGGTTGTCGGCGCGGATGGCGCGGGCGATGGCGTGCGCGGCGCGCAGCGCGCGGGCGGCGTGGTCGGCCTGCTCGTCCGGGGCGCCCCAGAACGCCATGATGGAATCGCCGATGAACTTGTCCACCGTGCCGTCCTCCGCCTCGATGCAGGCGGCGACCTGGGTGAAGTGGTCGTTGAGCAGCGCCGCCGTGTCCGCCGCGCCCAGGTGCTCGGCCAGGCGCGAGAAGCCGCGGATGTCGGTGAACAGCACCGTCACCACCCGCTCCTCCGAGGTCAGGCCGGCCGCCGTGGTGTCGCGCCGGTGCATCAGCCGCAGCACCAGCGCCTTCGGCACGTAGGTCTCGAACCATTGCAGCCCGGCGACCATGGCGTTGAAGGCGTTCGCGGCGCGGCTCAGTTCCTGGAGGCGCGAGTCCGGCAGATCCTGCACGTTGCGGAAGTCGAAGGCGCGCACCCGGTCGGCGGCTTCGGCCAGCCGGCCGACCTGCCGGCTGATGCGCCGCCCCACCAGCAGCGCCACCGCCACCGACACCAGCAGGATGCCCAGCCCGATGATGCCGGTCTTGTACAGCCGCTCCACCTCGCCGCCCATCTGCGCCGCCGGCACGGCGATGCCGACCGTCCATTCCTGGCGGCCGTAGCCGGTCATCGCGCGGGTGAGGAACAGCATGTCCTCGCCGCCGACGCGGACCATGCGGCCCTCGGCGCGGTTCTTCATGGCGCCGGCCGGCTGGCCGCGGGTGCGCAGCGCCGACAGCGCCGGATCCTGCAACTGGTCCAGGCGCGGCAGCGGCGGCCCGTCGGTCTTGGCCGAAAAGTCGAACTTCAGCACCGCCAGCGACGGGTGGGCCAGCACGTGCTCGCCGTCGTACAGGACGAAGGCGTTGACGCCCTGCTCGACGTAGAGGTTCGACAGGAAGCGCGACAGGTCGCCGAGCGACACCCCCACCGCCACCTGTCCGAGGTAGCGGCCGTCCTTGCGCACGGGGTGGAACAGGCTGATGAAGCTGGTGCGGGACTCCTTGTTCCACAGCGGCTCGGCCCATTGCGGGGTGCTGCGGTCGGCGCCGCTGAACACCTCGGCCGGGACGTCGGGGGCCCCCTGCAGGTTCAGCCCGTGCACCGTCAGCGCGCCGTCCTGCCGGCCGGCGCGCACGCCGGTCAGGTCGGCGGCGATGAAGGCGGCGCCGGTGACGTCCGGCGCGCCGGCCAGCGCGCCGCGCAGCGTGTCCGCCAGCCGGCTGGTGTCGGCGGGGTCCAACTCGCCGCGTTCGATCAGGCGGGCGACGAACTTCGCCATGGCGGCGGCGGGGTCGAGCTGGTGGCGCACCCGCACCTCGACGCCGGCCAGCGCCAGGTCGGCCTTGTCGGCGAGCAGCGCGAAGGTGTTGCGCCCGGCGCTGACCAGCCCGAGCACCAGTACGCTCGCCACCGCCGCCAGCATCAGCGAGCCGAAGCCGGCCACCAGCACCGCCGCAATGGGCAGGCGCAGCCGGCGGCGCGGGCGCGCGCTGGTGACGGGGGAATCGGCGGAGTCGGCCATGGCCGGCAAGGTATCCGCGCAATTTCGCCGGGGCAATGGCGGATGGCCGGATTCGTTGGAATGTCACCTCGGCGTTGCGACGCTCGGACGCAACCGTTGGGTGAGGCAGCCTGTATGAAATGTCCGATTGCAATGCTAAACCGAATCGCCATGACCGCGACCCCCGCCATCGAGATCCTGCCCTTCGACCCGCCGAACGCGCCGTCCGAGCAGTGGACCGGCCTGCACACCTTCCGCCGCGTCCGGCACGCCGAATCCTTCCCCGAGGATCCGCTGCTGGCCGACGCCGAATACGAGGCGATGGAGCGCAAGCCCAGCCGGTTCGGCCGGCGCGTCGCCTGGATGGCGCGGGTGGACGGGCGGGTGGTCGGTATGCTGAGCACCTTCGTCGCCGACACCACTGTGCCGGGCATGGCGGTCGTGGAGCGGCACCTCGCCGCCGGCGGGGGCGTGATGAAGAATTGGCGCCGCCACGGTGTCGGCACCCGGCTGCTTGCCGAACTGCACGGCCTGATGGTCGCCAACGGCAAGGCGACGGCGACCCTGACTGCGGAGGAGCCGGACGGCCATGCCTTCCTGCGCCACCTTGGTGCCGGAGAGAAGGTGCGGAACGTCGACAACCGGCTGGCGCTGGACGCCGTCGATTGGGAAATGGTCGAGCGCTGGCACGCCGCCCTGCGCGCGGTGCCCGGCCTTACCCGGACCATCCACGCCGGGCGGGTCCCGGCGGCGGAGTTCGAGGGCATCCTGCCGGCCATCAACGCCCTGATCCGCGACGTCCCGCGCGACCGGCTCGATTTTCCCATCGTCGAGAACGACATGCGCATGATCGAGGAGTGGTACCGCGACCTCGACGTCGTGCAGGGCCAGCATCACCTGGTGCTGCTGCGCGACGCCGCGGGAGCGGTGGCCGGCGTCAGCGACGTCGTGTGGCGGCCGGGCGCTCCGGACCGCACCTTCCAGGTCTTCACCGGGGTGCGCCGCGACCTGCGTGGCCTGGGCCTCGGCAAGGGGCTGAAGGCCGCCGTGCTGCGCCATGTCCGCAGCACCCTGCCGACGGTCCAGCTGATGCTGACCGGCAACGCCGAGGCCAACGCGCCGATGCTGGCGATCAACGCGCGGCTCGGCTACGCCGTTCACAAGGTGCTGGTCACCTATCAGATCGGCGTCGATGCGCTGGGTGCCGCTACTGGACGATCACCTTGACCACCGGCCGCGCCTGCACCGGGGTGCCGGGCGGGAGGTCGTTGATGATGCGGAACAGCTCCTCGGCGTAGGGTTGCCCCGGCATGCGGGCGACGAAGCCCTCCACCGTGTCGCCGGGGCGCACCGGCAGGGTGCGGATGCGCTCCGGCCGGTAGCCCGCCGCCTCGCGCTGGGACAGGCGGTGGAAGCTCCGCGCCGTCTGCTCGAAGGCCGGATCGTGGCGCTGCAGGCTGCCGGCGGGGGCGATGAAGGTGAACTTGTAGAGCGTGTCGTTGCCGACCGACACCACCACCAGCCGGGCGTCCACTTGTCCCTGCTCGGTCTCCGCCTGGGTGACCGCGGTGGCGGCGGGCAGGCCGTTGATGTCCAGCCGCTGCACCGCCTGCGTCCGGCTGCCTTGCAGCGCCTGCGCCAGGAACGACGCGGGGTCGCGCGCCGCGGGCGAGCGGCCGCCGTCGAACAGCATGATGGCGCCGTTGGGCCCCTTGGCTGCCACCTGCTCGGCGCCGTTCAGCAGGCTGAAGCCCTGCGGCACGGTGAAGCCGATCCCGAGGCCCGGGTGCACGAAGGCGTTGCCGCGAACGAAGCCGTTCTCCGGGCTGTCGCCCCAGATGGCGTTCTCCATGGCGGCCATGTAGGGCTCGACCGGGCGGGCGCCGCGCGGCGCCTTGCGCGCCAAGTCGGCGGCGTGCCGCACGCGCTCCTCGGTCTGCGGGTGGCTGGCCATCATGTCGAAGCCTTCGCTTTTCTTCTTGCCGCTCTTCAGCGCCTCGTACTGGCTGTAGCGGTTCATGGTCTCCAGGAAGGTCGCCATCGCCATCGGGTCGTAGCCGGCGGCCTGGAGGAGGCGGACGCCGACCTCGTCGGCTTCGGTCTCCTGCCCGCGCGAGTAGCTAGCGATGTAGAGGTTGGAGCCCATGCCCAGCACCTGCGCGATCTCCGGGCTGCCGAGCACCGCGCCCACCCCCATCGCCAGCAGTTCGGCGAGGGTGGAGCGGTTCACGCGCTCGGTGGAGTGGTGCTCCAGCACGTGGCCCATCTCGTGCGCCATGACGCCGGCGACCTCCGCCTCGTCCTTGGCGAGCGCCATCAGGCCGCGCGTCAGGTGGACGTAGCCGCCGGGCAGCGCGAAGGCGTTGACCACGTCGCTGTCCAGCACGGTGAACGACCAGGGCACGTTCGTCCCCGCCGCCTGCGCCAGACGGCGGCCGACGGACTGGACGAAGGCGTTGAGCCTGGGGTCGCGGTACTCGCCGCCGTACTGCTGGACCAGCTTCGGGTGCTCCTGCGCGCCCAGCGCCTCCTCCTGTGATTGAGCGGGAGCGGGGCCGATCCACGCGAAGAGGGAAGCGGCGGCCAGGAAACTCACGATCCGGTTGCGGAGGGACGGCATGGCGGGCATACCCTGAAGGGTGACTTCCAACCACGGTGAACCGCGCCGCGCCGCGGATTGTTCCGCCCATGCTTGTCCGACTCCTCGTGGTGCTCTCCGCCCTGCTGCTGCTGGCCGCCGCGCCGGCCGACCGGCTGGCGTCGGTCGGGCGCGGGCGCGTGGCGGCGGTGCCGGACGGCGATACGCTCGACCTCGACGACGGCCGGCGCGTGCGGCTTGCGGGCATTGAGGCCGCCAAGCCGCCGCCGGGCCGCGAGCAGGAGCGGCGCTGGCCGCTGGCCGACGGGGCGACGCGGACGCTCAGGGATCTGGCGCAGGGGCGCACGGTCGAGCTGCGCGGTGCCGGGGTGGAGGACCGCTATGGCCGGCTGCTGGTCCACGCGGTGCGCGAGGACGGGCTGTGGCTGCAGGGCGAGCTGTTGAAACGTGGCCATGCCCGCGTGCTGACCCGGCCGGACGCCCGGGACCTCGCGCCCGAGATGCTGGTCCTCGAGGCCGAGGCGCGCGCGGCGAAGCGCGGGGTCTGGGGCACGCGGGTCTACGCGGTGCGGAGCGCCGACGACCTCGACCGGCTGCGGCGCGACCGCGACAGCGTGCAGCTGGTCGAGGGACGGGTGCTGAAGGCCAGCAAGGTGAAGGGGCAGGTCTACCTGAACTTCGGCGAGGACTGGCGCAGCGACGTTTCGGTGCACGTCGGGCGCGACGCGCTGAAGCTGTTCGCGCGGGCCGGGCTGGACCCGCTGACGCTGGAAGGGGCGATCGTTCGTGTGCGAGGATGGGTCTCGCAACGCAACGGGCCGATGATCGAGGCGACGCACCCGGAGCAGGTGGAGGTGGTGGAGGCCGCTGGCCCCCACCCTGACCCTTCCCTGCTCTCGGCGGATCCGAAGGATCCGCCTGCCGCATCAGCGCAAGCGAAGCTTGCGCGAGAGCTTCGCAGGGGAGGGAACTCCGCCGCTCTACCCCCTCCCCTGCGAAGCGGGGGAGGGATGGGGTGGGGGCAACAGCAAGACGACGCTGAATCCAACGAGGAGGACACCGAATGATCGCACGCGTGCTGGCCGTCCTGCTGACTCTGCTGGCTCTCCCCGCGGCGGCGGAGCCGGCGCTGACCGTGGCCGTCGGCGGTGCCGAGCGCGTGTACACGCCCTCCACCCTGCTGGCCCGCCCGGACGTGGTGACCATCGCCGTGCCGAAGGACGCCTCCTACGGCGGCGCCATGACCTACCGGGCGGTGCCGCTGCGGGCGCTGGTGCCGATGGACGCGCTGCCGCGCGACGGGGTGCTGGAGGCGGTGGCGTCCGACGGCTTCGTCGCCCACCTGCCGAGCACGCTGCTGGCGCAGACCGCGGGCGCCGAACCCTACGTCGCCGTCGAGCCGCCGGAAGCGCTGTGGCCGCCGCTGCCGGGCAAGGGCATGTCGGCCGGGCCGTTCTACGTGGTGTGGCTGAAGCCGGAGGCGTCCGGCATCTCGGCCGAGCAGTGGCCCTACCAACTGGCCCGTCTGCTCAGCGCCGATTCGCCGCTGGCGCGCTGGCCGGCGCTGGGCGTGGCGGAGACGCTGCCGGCCGACGACCCGGCGCGCGCGGGCCAGGCGCTGTTCCTCGCCAACTGCCTGCCGTGTCACACGCTGAACGGCGGGGGTGGGGCCAACGTCGGGCCGGACCTCAACCGGCCGATGAACCCGACCGAGTATCTGAAGCCCGACGCGCTCAAGCGCCTGATCCGCGACCCGGCTTCGGTGCGCAGCTGGCCGGAGCAGCGCATGCCCGCCTTCGCCGAGGCGGCGTTGAGCGACGCCGACCTCGACCGGCTCGTCGCCTACCTCGGGCACATGGCGGGGCGGAAGGGGAAATAGCTCAGGAGGCGCCGGTCACCGGGCGCACCGCCGGGGCGGTCTCGCGCATCAGCAGGCGTGGGCTCCCGAAGGGGGCCAGCCGCTCCATGAAGTCCAGCATCTCCAGCATCGGCGAGGCGCGGAAGAACTGCGTCACCGGCAGGTCCATCCACAGCCGGTCGGCGTGCGCGTAGACCTCGAACGGGCTGTCGCCGACGCCGTTGCCGTCGCGGTCGAAGCCCTCGTAGGTGTCCCAGTGGTTGCCGGCCCACTCGTGCCGCAGGGCGGAGCCGCCGCCCTCCACCGCCACCGCGCCGAAGTTGCCGAGAAAGTCGTTGCCGCGGATGCGGTTGCCCTCGCCGTCGCTGTGGAAGCGCACGGCGACGCCGTTGTAGGCGACTCGATTGCCCTCGATGGTGTTGGGCGACTCCGGGTCGTTGGGCGAGACGTCGATGTACAGTCCGGTGGCGTTGGCCAGTACCTCGTTGCCGGTGACCGTGATGGCGTCCGACTCCTTCAGCCCGATGCCGATGCCCCCGATCCCGCCCCCGGGCGCCGCGCCGCTGCGCGCGATGCGGTTGCCGCGGATCTGGATGCCCTCGCTGTGGATGGCGAAGATGCCGACCATGTTGCGCTCCAGCACGTTGCGCTCCGCCACGTTGCGCTTGGCGTGCATGAAGCGCAGGCCGTAGCGCGCGCCGGTCGACCGGTTGCCGACGATGCGGTTGTCGTTGGAGTACCAGACCGAGAGGTCGCGCGTGCCGACCGCGACGTTGTCCTGCACGACGTTGTCCATGCTGTACCACAGCCGGATGGCGTCGCCGCGCTCCGCCGGGTCGTCGTCGCGGGCGTCGAAGCGGTTGCGGCGGACCACCGAATGGTCGGCCTGCTGCAGGTTCACCCCGAACAGGCAGTCCTCGAAGACGTTGTCCTTGACGATGTGGTAGCGCCCACGCACCAGGATTCCGGAATCCAGCAGGTCCTGATGCCGGCCGGAATTGACGACGCGCAGGTTCTGCACGGTGACGCCGGTGCCCTCCAGGCTCAGCACCGTCCCGCTGCCACCGCCGTCCAGCGTCGCGCCGCCGCCGCCGTCCAGCGTCATCGGGCGGGCGATCACCGCCGGGCCGGCGTAGGTGCCGGGCTCCAGCACCAGGGTGCCGCCGAGCGGCGTGGCGTCGATCAGCGGCTGCAGCGGGCGCGGCGCCGCCTGCGCCGTGCCGGCGAGGAGGAGGGCGAGCAGAAGGGGGAGAATGCGCGTCGTCATGCGCGCATTCTTCTCCCCGGGCGTTCGGCGGAGCAAGAGACCTCTGCGTGCGAATGGTGCACTCCGCCCAAACGTCTTGGCGGGGCGGGTATGCACGCCCTACACTCCCTGGCCCGATCACAGGACCCGTTCATGCCGCGCAGCGAGCTTTTCCCGCCCATCGATCCCTACGCCACCGGCCGCATGGCGGTGGACGACATCCACACCGTCTATTGGGAGCAGTGCGGCAACCCGCGGGGCGTGCCGGTGGTGTTCCTGCACGGCGGGCCGGGCGCGGGGGCGTCGCCGACGCACCGGCGCTTCTTCGACCCGCAGCACTACCGCATCCTCATCATGGACCAGCGCGGCGCCGGCCGTTCGACTCCGCTGGGCGAGGTGCGGCGCAACGACACCGACCTGCTGATCGAGGACCTGGAGAGGCTGCGCCACCACTTAGGGATCGAGCGCTGGCACCTGTTCGGCGGTTCCTGGGGATCGACGCTGGCACTGGCGTACGCGCAGGCGCATCCGGAGCGCTGCCTGGGCCTGATGCTGCGCGGCATCTTCCTGATGCGCCGGCAGGAGATCGACTGGTTCCTCTACCACATGAAGGTGATCTTCCCCGAGGCGTGGCAGTCCTTCGTCAACCACATCCCGCCGGCCGAGCGCGACGACCTGCTGGAGGCCTACTGGCGCCGCCTGGACGCCCGCGAGCCGGCGGTGCGCATGGCCGCGGCACGGGCCTGGAGCATCTATGAGGGCGCCTGCTCCTCGCTGCTGCCGTCGCCGGAGCTGATCGCGGCGAGCGGCGAGGACAACCACGCGCTGGGCCTCGCGCGCATCGAGGCGCACTATTTTCGCGCCAACCGCTTCACGCCGGAGGACCGGCTGCTGCGCGACCTGCCGCGCATCCGCCATTTGCCGGCGGTGATCGTGCAGGGCCGCTACGACATCGTCTGCCCGATCACCTCGGCCGACGAACTGCACCGCGCGTGGCCCGAGGCCGACTACCGCATCGTCGCCGACGCCGGGCATTCCGCCATGGAACCGGGCATCCGCGCCGCGCTGGTGCAGGCGACGGAACGCTTCAAGGACGTGTGGTAGGCGGACTGGGCGCCGAGGCGTTGGGCGCAGCAGGCGACGGACTCGGCGGCGAGGGGCTCATGGCCGAGCACCGCCCTTGCCGATGTGCATCCCAACGCCCCCGGTCGTTCCAGCGGGTATCCGCCGTCAACGGCAGGCCGCTTCGAGGGGCGCACTGTCGTTGCACCACTCCACAAAACGTTGAATATTTCCGTCGCGCAAGATCATTGCATGCTGTGTGGTGAGTTCGGCCGTCTTCCCAGTGCGCCTGTTGCGCGCGCTTGCCGCGATGCTGACAACCACCAAATCGCCGTTGGCGATCATCTGCTGGACCTCGTACCGGGTGATGAGCCAGTCCTGAGCTATGGTGTGGAAGAAGCGTCGCACCTCTTCGGCCCCGTGAAAGGTGCCGGCGAACGGCTTGGCAGTGGGAGCGTCGAGCGCCGATATCCATTCGACGTCCCCGGCCAGACGGTCGAAGATGGGCTCGATTTCACCTTTGACGTAGCCGTCATACAGAGTCCTGAGCCACGCGATATCGGGCGACGACATGACAAACCCTCCGGTTAGGAACATGGCGACGCGGCAGCCGGTGTCCGGCCGCCACCGGTGGAGCGTGGCGCATTCCGGTTGTGTGCACCAGGACTTTGATATCCCGCATCCGGTGATGCGGTCGGTGCTTGCAAGGTTCCATTGATCTGGTTTTGCGCGAATTGCGGCCACCAGTGGAACCGCTGATGGCCTTGGTGCCTTCGGGCTCTCACCAGGACGTGGTCGGGGGGAGGCATCCGGTCCATGCGCGATCCCCGTCCTCGCACGCCGGAAACAGACTCATGACTGCCATTTCCCGCCACCGCTTCCCCTTGCGTCGGTCGGAGCGGGCGCGTATAACGCGCGCTCCACATGGCGGCGAGGCCGGGCTGTGCGCCCGGGGCATGCCCAACCGCCATCCGTTCGAACCCTTAAACCAAGGATCGAAAATGCCCAAGCTGAAGACCAAGAGCGGCGCCAAGAAGCGCTTCAAGGTGACCGCCACCGGCAAGGTGCGCGCGCAGGCCGCCTACAAGCGCCACTGCCTGACGGCCAAGGGCCCGAAGATGAAGCGCAAGGCGCGCGGCATGATGACGCTGTGCGAGGCCAACGGCCGCACGGTGATCAAGAACTGGCTGCGCAACGCCTGATCGGAAGGACCTGACCTATGGCTCGTGTTAAGCGCGGCGTCACCACCCACGCCCGTCACCGCAAGATCCTGAAGCTCGCCAAGGGCTACCGGGGTCGCAACTCCACCAATTTCCGCATCGCGATCGAGAAGGTCGAGAAGGCGCTCCGCTACGCCTACCGCGACCGCCGCAACAAGAAGCGCGATTTCCGCGGCCTGTGGATCCAGCGCATCAACGCCGGTGTCCGCCAGTACGGCCTGACCTACTCGCGCTTCATCAACGGCATCAAGCTCGCCGGCATCGAGATGGACCGCAAGGTGCTGTCCGACCTCGCTGCGCGCGAGCCGGAGGCGTTTAAGGCCCTGGTCGACCGGGCCCAGGCCGCTCTCTCCGCCAAGGCCGCCTGATCCGCCTTCAGCGGATCACCGCGCCTCACAGACAAGGGGAGCCGGGCCTACGGGCCGGCTCCCCTTTTTGCTTCTCTCGGGGTTACTCATGCCGGACGCGCTGAAGAACGAACTGCTGCAGCTGGTCACCGATGCGCCCGACCTCGCCGCGCTGGAAGAGGTGCGGGTCGCGGCGCTGGGCAAGAAGGGCCGCGTCACCGGCCTGATGAAGGAGCTGGGCGGCCTGTCGCCGGACGAGCGCCGCGAGCGCGGCGCCGCGCTGAACCTGCTGAAGGACGAGATCGCCGCCGCCATCGACGCGCGCAAGGCCGACCTCAACACGGCGCACCTGAAGGCCAGGCTGGAGGCCGAGCGCATCGACGTGACGCTGCCGGTGCGCCCGGAGGTCGAGGGCCGCATCCACCCGATCAGCCAGACGATCGATGAGATCGTGGCGATCTTCGCCGAGATGGGCTTCACCGTCGCCGATGGCCCGGACGTCGAGGACGACTTCCACAATTTTACGGCGCTGAACTTCCCGCCCGGCCACCCGGCGCGCGACATGCACGACACCTTCTATCTCCCCGACGCGGGGGACAAGAAGATGCTGCTGCGCACGCACACCTCGCCGGTGCAGGTGCGCACGATGCTGTCCAAGAAGCCGCCGATCCGCGTCATCATCCCCGGCCGCACCTTCCGGTCAGACTACGACATGACCCACACCCCCATGTTCCACCAGGTGGAGGGGCTGGTCATCGACGAGACGACCAACATGGGGCACCTGAAGGGCTGCCTGATCGATTTCTGCCGCGCCTTCTTCGACGTGGACGACCTGCCGCTGCGTTTCCGCCCGAGCTTCTTCCCCTTCACCGAGCCGTCGGCCGAGGTGGACATCGGCTGCTCGCGCAAGGGCGGGGAACTCAAGCTCGGCAACTTCGGCGACTGGCTGGAGATCCTCGGCTGCGGCATGGTGCACCCGAACGTGCTGGAGGCCTGCGGCGTCGATTCCACGCGCTACCAGGGCTTCGCCTTCGGCATGGGCATCGAGCGCATCGCCATGCTGAAGTACGGCATCCCCGACCTGCGCACCTTCTTCGAGGCCGACCTGCGCTGGCTGAAGCACTACGGCTTCGTGCCGCTCGACGTGCCGTCGCTCGCCTCTGGCCTGACCCGCTGATCCAGGAGCCGGACCCATGAAGTTCACCCTGTCCTGGCTGAAGGACCACCTCGACACCGACGCCCCGCTGGAGCGCATCGTCGAGACGCTGACCAGCCTCGGCCTCGAGGTCGAAAGCGTGCATGACCGTTCCAAGGAACTGGCGGCCTTCCGCATCGCCCACGTGGTCTCCGCCGAGAAGCACCCGGACGCCGACAAGCTGCGCGTGCTGGTGGTCGACACCGGCACCGAGAAGGTGCAGGTCGTCTGCGGCGCCCCCAACGCGCGCGCCGGCCTGAAGGGCGTCTTCGCCACCGAGGGCACCTACATCCCCGGCTCCGACATCACGCTGAAGAAGGGCATGATCCGCGGCGTCGAGTCCCAGGGCATGATGTGCTCGGAGCGCGAATTGAAGCTCTCCGACGAGCACAACGGCATCATCGATCTGCCGGAGGACGCGCCCGTGGGCGCCTCCTTCGCCGAGTATGCCGGGCTCAACGACCCGGTCATCGACATCAGCCTGACCCCCGACCGTGCCGACTGCGCCGGCGTGCGCGGCATCGCCCGCGACCTCGCCGCCGCCGGCCTGGGCACGCTGAAGCCGCTCGCCGCCGAGCCGGTCAAGGGCGCCTTCAAGAGCCCGTTCGGCGTGCAGATCGAGCGCACCGACGCCTGCCCGATGTTCGTCGGCCGGTACATCCGCGGCGTGAAGAACGGCCCGTCGCCGAAGTGGCTGCAGGACAAGCTGCTGGCCATCGGGCTGCGGCCGATCTCGGCGCTGGTGGACATCACCAACTACCTGACCTTCGACGCCGCCCGCCCGCTGCACGTCTTCGACGCCGACAAGGTGCACGGCGGAATCGTCGTGCGCATGGCCCGCCCGGGCGAAACGCTCCAGGCGCTCAACGGCAAGGCGTACGAGCTGGACGGCGAGATGACCGTCGTCGCCGACCATGACAAGGCCGAGGCGCTGGCCGGCATCGTCGGCGGCGAGGAGACCGGCTGCACCGAGGCGACGGTGAACGTCTTCCTGGAAGCCGCGCTGTTCGACGCGACGCGCACCGCGCACACCGGCCGCCGCCTGGGCGCGGAGAGCGATGCCCGCTACCGCTTCGAGCGCGGCGTCGATCCGGCCGCCGTGGTGACGGGCGCCGAGCGCGCCACCCGCCTGATCCTCGAACTGTGCGGCGGCGAGCCGTCGGAGCTGGTGATCGCCGGGCAGGAACCGGCGTGGCGTCGCACGCTGACCCTGCGCCACGGCCGCGTGCTCGGTCTGGGCGGCGTCGACGTGCCGGTCGCCGAGCAGCACCGCATCCTGGAGGCGCTGGGCTTCCGCACCGTGGAGAGCCAGGCCGACCGTGCCACCTATGAGGTGCCGTCCTGGCGCGCCGACGTGCACGGCGAGGCCGACCTCGTCGAGGAGGTGCTGCGCGTCCACGGCTACGACGCCATCCCGGCGACGCCGATGGAGCGCGACGGCACTGTGGCGAAGCCGGCACTGACTGCCGGCCAGCGCCGCGCCGTCACCGCCAGGCGCACCCTGGCGGCGCGCGGCCTGTTCGAGGCGGTGACGTGGTCCTTCATGCCGTCCGAGGTGGCCGGGCTGTTCGGCGATCTCGATCCGGGGCTGCGGCTGGTCAACCCGATCAGCGCCGACCTCGACGTCATGCGGCCGTCGATCCTGCCGAACCTGATCCAGGCGGCGGGGCGCAACGCCGACCGCGGCTTCCCCGACGTCGGCCTGTTCGAGGTCGGTCCGGCCTACCGCGACCCGACGCCGAAGGGGCAGGACCTCGTGGCGGCCGGCGTGCGCGCCGGCAACGCGGTGCCGCGCCATTGGGCGGAGAAGACCCGCACCGTGGACGCCTACGACGCCAAGGCCGACGCGCTGGCCGTCCTGGAAGCCGCCGGGGCGCCGACCGCCAACCTGCAGGTCACCACCGACGCGCCGGGCTGGTATCACCCCGGCCGCTCCGGCGTCCTGCGGCTCGGCCCCACGGTGCTGGCGCGCTTCGGCGAGCTGCACCCGTCGGTGCTGGAGACGCTGAAGGTGAAGGGCCCGGCGGTCGGCTTCGAGGTGTTCCTCGATGCCGTGCCGCAGCCCAAGAAGAAGGGCGGGACGGCCAAGCCGCTGCTCCAGCTCTCGCCGTTCCAGCCGGTCGAGCGCGACTTCGCCTTCGTGGTGGACGCCGGTGTCGAGGCCGACAAGATCGCCCGCGCCGCCAAGGGTGCGGACAAGGCGCTGATCAAGGACGTCGGCGTGTTCGATGTCTACCAGGGCGCCGGCGTCGGCGAGGGGCGGAAGTCGGTGGCGGTGTCGGTCACCCTGCAGCCCACCGACCGTACGCTGACCGAGGAGGACATCGAGGCCATCGGCCAGAAGATCGTCGCCGCGGTCGCCAAGGCGACGGGGGGCAGCTTGCGCGCCTGATGCAGGATCACGGACGCCGGCCTGCACCGGCGTCTGTGGCCCGCATTGGTCGTACTGTGTTCCCGCATATGCAGTTTTGCCGAGTTGAGACGTCGCCGCCGCTCCGATAAAGCGGAAGAGTGGCCGTCGGTGTTGTGTTGCTGCGCGCGGCCTTTTTGTGGGGTTTCGGCTGTATTTTGCGCGGATCCGCGGTTTTTTATTTGCCCTGTTTTGACAGGGTTGATCGGCGTAGAAGGGCGATGCTCTGGGAACGGTTGGGATGAACAAGGCATGACCGCATCGGAAGCGCAAGGCCGGCTGATCGTGGTCGTCGATGACGACCCGTCGATCGTCGAAGGCTTGGCGATGGTCCTGGAGGCCTGGGACTTCCAGGTGTTCACGGCGCTGACCGTGGACGATCTGGCGCGCCGCCTGGCCGACATGCCGGGAGCGCCCGGGCTGGTGCTCGCCGACCACTTCCTGCCCGGGAACCGCACCGGTGCGGAGGTGGTCGAGCTGGTGCGCGGCCATGTCGGCCGCCCGGTGCCGGCCATCATCCTGACCGGCGACACCACCCCCGAGCGTCAGGCCGAGGCCGCCGCGGCGGGCTACCGCCTGCTGCACAAGCCGGTGCAGGTGCCGGCGCTGCGCGCGGCGGTGGAAGAACTGTTCAAGAGCTGAGCTAGACCCGCGCCACCTCGTCGGCCACGGCGAGGAACGCGTCGACCACGGTGGGGTCGAAGCGGAGGCCGCTGCCCTGCCGGATCTCCGCCACCGCCGCCGCGTGGCTGAGCGCCGGGCGGTGCGGGCGGGGCGAGGTCATGGCGTCGTAGGCGTCGGCCACCGCGGCGATGCGCGCCGCCAGCGGGATGGCGTCGCCCTTCAGGCGGTCCGGATAGCCGGTGCCATCCCAGTTCTCGTGGTGGTAGCGGGCGATCTCCATGCCCAGATGCAGGTAGGTGCGGCTCTCCGCCACCGGCGTCGCACGCTCCAGCAGCTTGCCGCCGGCCAGCGTGTGGGCGCGCATGGCCTCGTGCTCGTGGGGCTCCAGCGGGCCGGGCTTGCCGAGGATTTCCGGGTCGACCGTGGCGTTGCCGACGTCGTGCATGACGCAGGCGAGGCCCACTGTCTCCAGGAACGATTCGTCCAGCAGGGCGCGGTGGTGGCCGTCGGCGTGCAGGCGGCGGGCGACGCGCTCCGCCACCACGGCGATGCGCAGCGTCGGCTCGACCCGCTCGCCGTGGCCGCGCTCGGCGAGGTTGGCGAGCAGGGCCAGCGTGCCCTCCTGCGCCCGGCGCAGCTGCTCGTAGAGGAACAGGTTGTCGAAGCCGACCGAGATCTTGCCGCAGAACAGCTCGATCAGGTCGCGGTCCAGTTCGGACAGCGGCCGGTCGGAGCGCAGGTAGACGACGTTCTCGCGGTCGTTCGGCGTGCGGATGTAGAGCGTGCAGTGGTCCGGTTCGTAGGAGTGCCGCCGCTTCTCCAGGCAGGCCAGCACGGACGCCAGCACGCCCGGATCGATGTGCTCGGTCGCCGGTTCGTTGATCAGCGATTCGAAGCGGCCGGAGCCGGCCAGCACGTACAGCCCGTCCTCCGTGCGGCCGAACACCCGGCCGCGCTGCACGCACAGGATGGCGTCGGGCCCGACGCCGAGGATGGCCGAGAGCTGCGTCAGCACGCCGGCGGCGAACAGCTTCATCGAGCGCGCCTTGAACAGCGACGACGACGCCTCGATGATCTTGACCAGGCCGCGCCGGTTGGTCTCGATCGCCATGATGTCTTCGTAGGAGCGCAGCGCCGCCACCGTGGTGGTGAACAGCTGCTGCGCGGTCAGCTGCGTCTTGGCCTTGTAGTCGTTGATGTCGTAGTCGAGGATCACCGCCCGCTCCGGCGCCTGTCCGGGCTGGCCGGTGCGCAGGATGATGCGCACATGGCGGTTCTTCAGCTCCTCGCGGATGTGGTGGACCAGCTTGAGGCCGGCGTCGTCGGTCTCCATCACCACGTCGAGCAGGATGATGGCGATGTCGTCCTCGCGCGCCAGCACCTCGCGCGCCTCGGCCGCGGAGTAGGCGGAGAGGAACTGCGCCGGGCGGCTCTTGTACGAGAAGTCGGCCAGGACGAGCTTGGTGATCGAGTGGACCTCCGGCTCGTCATCGACGATCAGCATCTTCCAGCGGGGCGACGAGGTCGGCGACGGGGGCTCGGACTTCGTGTCCTGCTCATCGAAAAACAGCAGATCGTCGTCGGCGCTGGTCATGACGGAGGCTCTCTCCGGTCCGTGTTGCAGGGCACACTAGCACGGCATGCGGCGCGTTCCTACGCCGCATACCCACACACTTTGGGAGCAAATCGTAAAAAAGTTAAAATGCTTCCAACTCGATCACCGAGCAATCGCGCCCGCGCTGCGCGAGCGTGCTGCACGCGGTGTCGATCTGCAGGCGGGAGAAGGGGCCGATCGCCATGGTCCAGTTCACCCGCCCCTCGCGGAACACCGGCCAGACCATGGCCGGGCGCTCGCGGTACTGGGTGCCGGGGCCGCCGGTGAACTCGCCCCAGGCGCGCAGGCCTTCGGCGTAGCTGAGATACTCGCCCAGCTTCACCGCGTAGACCGGGCCGCTGGGCAGCGCCGGCTCGCCGGGCAGCGGGTAGGGCGAGGCGACGCCGAGGAAGCCGTCCAGGTCGGCCACCACCTTGCCGCGGCCGGGCACCGACAGCTCGGCGCGGCCTTGCTCGATGCCGGCCAGTGCGACAACGTGTCCCTTCTTGAGGGTGAAGCCGACGCGCTTGCGGGCGTCCAGCACCTCGGTGGCGCGCACTGCGCGGGTGGCTACGACGTAGCCGGCCATCGGGGCGGGCGCCGCCGCCTCCCACGCCGCGCGCGGCACCAGCGCGCCGACGCCGCGCCGCGGCAGGTCGGGCGCGGTCTTGCCGCCCTTATCCGCGGCCTCGGCCTTGGGCGGCGGCGGGGCGACCGGCACCGGGCGCGGCACGTAGACGGGGTCGAGCGAGTCCGCCGGCACGTAGCCGACCGGCTGGCCGCCGATGGCGACCTGCGTCCAGGTGGTGCCGCGCGGCGTGCCCAGCGCGTTGACCGCCCGGCCGCTCTTCATGGTCATGATGATGCGGGCGTCCTGGTTGGGGCCGATGCGCACCTCGACGTCGCGGTTGAGCACCACCGGGCCTTCCAGCGGCGCGCCGATGGCGACCGGGCTCTGGGCGCGGGCGGTCCCGACAGTCCCGGCGGTGAAGAGTGCCAGCAGCGCCGCCACCCACAGGATTGAGAAACGCCCGACCGCCACCATGCCCAATATCCCCCGACTCATGGCGGCATTCTGCCCCGCTTCCCCCGTTCGGGGCAACCCGCTGGGGCGGGTGGCGGCGTGTGGAACATCGTGGAACACCGTGGAACAGTGTGCAGGGGGTGTTCAGTTCGCCATCCGCCTTGCGCTTGCCTTGAATGACAAAAATCCTATCAAGGATTGGTGTCCTTGTCCAGCGTCGCGAGCGGGGTGCCGGCGCTCAGCTGGCGCGCAGCAGGTCGTGGATGGCGTCGGCCAGCGTGCGCACCGGGGCGGAGGTGGCGCCGGGGGCGCGGTGCAGGGCGATGTCCACCACCGGCAGCTCCGGGAAGCCGTCGGCCGGCGTCAGCGTGCGCAGGGCGGGCGGCACGGTGCACGCCTCCATGGCCGTCAGCCCCAGCCCGCCGAGCACCGCGCCATGCACGGCGACCACGCTTTTCGAGGTGAAGGCGACGCGCCACGCCCGGCCCATGCCCTCCAGCGCCGCCACCGCGAGGTCGCGCACCACGCAGCCCTTGGGAAACAGCGCCAGCGGCAGCGGGTCCAGCGCCTCTATACCTCCATTGGGCCCCGAGGCGGGCGGGGCGACCCACAGCACCGGCTCGGCCCGCACCCGTTCGCCGGCCGGGTCGTCGGCGCGGCGGGTGACCAGCGCCAGGTCGTAGCGGCCCTTCTCGATCTCGGCGACGAGGTCGGGGCTGTTGTCGCACACCACCTCCACGGTGATGCCGGGGTAGGACGCGGCGAAGCGTGCCAGCACGTCGGGCAGCAGCATGGTGGCGTAGTCGTCCGGCGTGCCGATGCGGACGGAGGCCGGCGCCGGCCCATGCCGCAGCGTCGCCACCGCCTCGTCGTTGAGGGTGAGCATGCGGCGTGCGTAGGTCAGCAGCACCTCGCCGTCGCCGGTGAGGCGCACGCCCTTGGTGTCGCGTTCGAACACCCGGGTGCCGACGGCCTCCTCCAGGCGCTTGACCTGCTGGCTGACGGCGGCCTGGGTGCGGAACAGCGCGTCGGCGGCGCGGGTGAAGCTGCGCGCGTCGGCCACGGCGACGAAGGCGCGCAGCAGATCGGTGTCGAGGTTGGCGGCCATGCCGGCATTCAAGCAGAGCGCGGGCGCGGCGGCAACCGCATCACGGACCGTGATGGCGGGCGTGAGAACCGCGCGTTTCGTGGGGATCCGCCGTGCGTCCCGGAAAGACGCCCGCCATGGGTCGCAAAAGCGCGGACGGGGAATATCATCATATGGTACGCGTACCGGGACGCCCGCCGGTGCGCACGACGAAGCCGACCGCCAGGACACCCATGCCGCTGGACACCCGCACGCTCATCGTCGTCTCCCTGCTGACCGCGGGGGTCATCGGGCTGGTGCTGCTGATGACGTGGTCGATCAACCGCTCCCTGTCGGCGCTGCGCTACTGGTCGGGTGCGTTCATGTTCTACGCCGCCGGTCTGGCCGAACTGGCGTTGCGTGGCGAGGGGCCGGTGCAGGCGTGGAACGCGCTGGGAGTGACGCTGCTGGGGACCGCCCACCTGCTCGTCCTGTTCGGCTCGCGCAGCCTGTCCGGCAAGAGCGTGCCGTGGCGGCCGGGGGGGCTGGGGCTGGTCGCGCTGGTCGCCGCATGGTTCTATTTCCTGCTGGTCGAGCCGGACTTCTCGAGGCGCTATGCCGCGTATGCCCTGTTCACCACCGTCACCGCCGGGCTGGCCAGCACCGAGCTGTTCCGCGCCAGGCGGGACGGCTGGGTGTCCGCCCTCACCGTGCTGGCAGCGCTGTACGGGCTGGTCGCCGTGGTCAACGGGGTGCGCCTTGCCTACCTGCTGACCGTCGGTGGGGGGGACGGCGTGCTCGACACCGGACCCGCGCAGACGACGCACTTCCTGTACGCCAACATGCTGCTGGTGACCGTGGGCATCTGCATGGCGGTGGTGTCCACCGAACATTTGCAGAGTGAGCTGCGCCGCTCCGCCACCTACGACCGCCTGACCGGGGTGTTCAACCGCGGCGCCTTCGTCGATCTGGCGGAGAAGGAGTTCGCCCGCTGGCGGCGCTCGGGCAGCGCCTTTTCGATCCTGCTGATGGACCTCGACCACTTCAAGCGGGTCAACGACACCTTCGGCCACGCGGTCGGCGACGCCATGCTGGCGGCCTTCGCCCGCCGCTGCGCCGGCCATCTGCGCGAGGGCGACCTGCTCGGCCGCTACGGCGGCGAGGAGTTCTGCGCCCTGCTGCCCGGCGCCAACCGGCAGCAGGCGGCGGCCGTGGCGGAACGCCTGCGCCGCGACGTGGCGGCGATGGAAGTCCAACACCAGGGCACGGTGCTGTCGATCAGCGTCAGCATCGGCGTGGCGGAGATCGACGTGTCGACTCCCGACCTCGACAGCATGGTCGCCTGCGCCGACACCGCGCTCTACCGCGCCAAGCGGGGCGGCCGCAACTGCGTGATGGTGACCGAGCCGGCGCTGGCCGTGTGAACCGCATCACGGATCGTGATGAGGCCATAAAACCTATTCGTTTCAAACGGATCGCCGGAACCGGCAGGGTGGGGCCCTGACGAGGGAGGCGGCGATGACGCTGTTCGGGGCGATGCAGGCGGTGGTGTGCGAGGCGGCGCGGGTGCCGTGTGGGGAGGCTCGTCCAACCCTCCCCTGCCCAGCGGGGGAGGGTGCCCGCGCAGCGGGCGGGTGGGGGCTCGTGGGGCGGATCGCCCTGCTTGTTGCGGTTTGTGCCCCCTTGACTTAACCTCGGTATGGCAAATTTGTCATGAGGCGGGGATGGCGCCGCGCAAGCTCCGCTGGATGGGCGACAGCAAGGATGTGCTGAGCGGCTTCCCGCAGGACGTCAAGGACGTTTTCGGCGTTGCGCTGTACGAGGTGGAACTGGGCGGAACGCCGGACATCGCCAAGCCGTGGAAGGGGCTTGGCCCCGGCGTCTGGGAGTTGCGCGACACCGACGAGGACGGGGCGGCCTACCGCGGCGTTTACGTCGTCCGGCTCAAGAGCGCGGTGTACGTGCTGCACGCGTTCAAGAAGAAGTCGCGCCGGGGCATCGAAACACCGCGGCACGAGGTTGAGGTGATCGAGCAACGCCTGAAACGCGCCATCGAGATCGACCGGGAGAGTGGCGAATGACCGACTTCACGGAAGGCAGCGGCAACGTCTTCGCCGACATCGGCGCGCCGGACCCGGACACCGCCTTGGCCAAGGCCAAGATGATCGTCGAGCTGAAGCGCATCGTGGGTGAGCACGGGCTGACGCAGGAGCAGCTTGCGCAGCTTGTCGGCGTGGACCAGCCGACGGTGTCGAAGGCATTGAGCGGGCGTCTGTCCAGCATCACGCTGGACCGGCTGATCCGCTGGCTGATGCTGCTCGGCTGCAGCGTGGAGATCACGCTTGCCGAACCGCCGGCCGGCGAGGCGGCGCGGTGCGAGGTGCACACCAAGGCGGCGTAAACCGGCCCCTTCGCCCGCGTCAGCGGATACCCTTACTCATCCCCCATCTTGAGCGCCGCGATGAAGGCGCTCTGCGGGATCTCGACCTGCCCGAACTGGCGCATGCGCTTCTTGCCTTCCTTCTGCTTGTCCAGCAGCTTGCGCTTGCGGCTGATGTCGCCGCCGTAGCACTTGGCGGTCACGTCCTTGCGCATGGCGCTGATGCTCTCGCGGGCGATGATCTTGCCGCCGATGGCGGCCTGCACGGCGATCTTGAACAGCTGGCGCGGGATCAGCTCCTTCAGGCGCTCGCACAGCATGCGGCCGCGGCGCTCGGACTGGCTGCGGTGCACGATCATCGACAGCGCGTCCACCACCTCGCCGTTCACCAGGATCGACATCTTCACGAGGTCGCCTTCCTCGTAGCCGTCCATCTGGTAGTCGAAGCTGGCGTAGCCGCGGCTGATCGACTTCAGCCGGTCGTAGAAGTCGAACACCACCTCGTTCAGCGGCAGGCGGTAGACCAGCATGGCGCGCGCACCGGCGTAGGTCAGCTCGATCTGCTGGCCGCGCCGCTCGGTGCACAGCTGGAGGACGCCGCCCAGGTACTCGTCGGGCAGCATGATGGTGGCCTTGATCCACGGCTCCTCGATGTGGTCGATCTTCATCACGTCCGGCATGTCCGCCGGGTTGTGCAGATCGATCACACTGCCGTTGGTCATGGTCAGCTTGTAGACCACCGAGGGCGCGGTGGTGATCAGGTCCAGGTTGAACTCGCGCTCCAGCCGCTCCTGGATGATCTCCAGGTGCAGCAGGCCGAGGAAGCCGCAGCGGAAGCCGAAGCCCAGCGCCGCCGACGTCTCGGCCTCGTAATGGAAGCTGGCGTCGTTGAGCTTCAGCTTGCCCAAGGAATCGCGCAGGCGCTCGAAGTCGGCGGCGTCCACCGGGAACAGGCCGCACCACACCACGGGGATCGAGGGCTTGAAGCCAGCCAGCGGCTGCGGCGCCGGGCGGCGCTCCTCTGTGATGGTGTCGCCGACCTTGGTCTGGGTGATGTCCTTGATGGCGGCGGTGATGAAGCCCATCTCGCCGGGGCCCAGCTCGCCGGTCAGCAGCGCCTTGGGCGTGAACACGCCGACGCGGTCCACGTCGTGCGCGCTGCCGGTGGACATGAAGCGGACCTTCTGGCCGACCTTCAGCTTGCCGTCCACCACGCGCACCAGGATGACCACGCCCAGGTACGGGTCGTACCAGGAATCGACCAGCAGCGCCTTCAGCTCGCTGTCCGCATTGCCCTGCGGCGGCGGCAGGCGCGTGACGACCGCTTCCAGCACCGCGTCGATGTTCAGGCCGGTCTTGGCGGAGATCTCCACCGCGTCGGAGGCGTCGAGGCCGATGACGTCCTCGATCTGCTGCTTGACGCGGTCGGGCTCGGCGGCAGGCAGGTCGATCTTGTTGAGGACGGGGATGATCTCGTGGTTGTTGTCGATCGCCTGGTAGACGTTGGCGAGCGTCTGCGCCTCGACGCCCTGGCTGGCGTCCACCACGAGGATCGAGCCCTCGCACGCAGCGAGGCTGCGCGAGACCTCGTAGGCGAAGTCCACGTGGCCCGGCGTGTCCATCAGGTTGAGGGTGTACTGGATGCCGTCCTGCGCCTTGTAGAGCAGGCGGACGGTCTGCGCCTTGATGGTGATGCCGCGCTCGCGCTCGATGTCCATGGAATCGAGCACCTGCTCGCGCATCTCGCGGGCGTCGAGGCCGCCGCACTGCTGGATCAGCCGGTCGGCGAGCGTCGACTTGCCGTGGTCGATGTGCGCGATGATGGAGAAGTTGCGGATGTGCGAGAGGTCGGTCATCGGAACCCGGAGCGCTGGATTTGCGCCCGGAACATAGGGCGGACGGGGTGGGGAAGCAACGTTTCCCTCTCCCGCCCCGGGAGAGGGGGCCGCGCAGCGGCCGGGTGAGGGTAAAGCCGAGGATCCTTGACGGTACCCTCACCCGATGCCTTCGGCGTCACCCTCTCCCGGGGCGGGAGAGGGTTACTGGATCCCCTCGTACAGCTCCAGGTACTCCCGCGCCGGCCGTTCCCAGCCGAAGTCCCGGCCCATCGCCCGGGTCCGCATGGCATTCCACAGCTCGGGCTTGCGGTAAATGCTCATCGCCCGGCGCAGCGCGAAGCCAAGCTCCTGGCCGGTGGCGTTCATGAAGGCGAAGCCGGTCGCCACGCCGTCGTTGAGCGCCGCCGGGGTGGCGTCGATCACCGTGTCGGCCAGCCCGCCGGTGCGGCGGACCAGCGGCAGGGTGCCGTACTTCATGGCGTACATCTGCGTCAGCCCGCACGGCTCGGAGCGGGACGGCACCAGCAGCAGGTCGCTGCCGGCCTGAATGCGGTGCGACAGCGCCTCGTCGTAGCCGATGCGCACGCCGACCGAGCCGGGGTACCAGTCGGCGAGGTGGCGGAAGCCGCCCTCCATCCACGGCTCGCCGGTGCCCAGAACCGCCAGCTGGCCGCCGGCCGCCACCCAGGCCGCGGCGTTCTCCAGCACCATGTCCAGGCCCTTGTGCCAGGTCAGGCGGCTGATGATGCCGGCCAGCGGCCGGTCGGGGCGCGGCTCCAGGCCGAAGGCGGCCTGCAGGTCGGTCTTGCACGCCGCCTTGCCCGAGGGGTTCTCCGGGCTGTAGCGGGCCACGATGTGCGGGTCGGCGGCCGGGTCCCAGATGCCGTAATCGACGCCGTTGACGATGCCGCTCAAGTCGTGCGTGCGGTAGGACAGCAGCCCTTGCAGGCCCATGCCCTGCTCGTCGGTCTGGATCTCGTGCGCGTAGGTGTGGCTGACCGTGGTCAGGCGATCCGCGTACCAGCACCCGGCCTTCAGGTAGCCGAGGCCGCCGTAATACTCGACGCCGTCCATGGCGTAGCAGGAGGCCGGCAGTTGCACCTCGCCCAGCAGGTGCGGGCTGAACTGGCCCTGGTAGGCGATGTTGTGGATGGTCATCACCGTGCCCGGCCGGAACGGCCCGCCGAAGCGGTCGGGACGGACGCGCAGGTAGGCCGGCATCAACCCGGTCTGCCAGTCGTGCCCATGGATCACGTCCGGCCGCCACCACGGGTCGTAGGACTCGTGCGCGGCGAAGCCGGCCGCCGCCCAGGAGAGTGCCGCGAAGCGCTGGGCGTTGTCCGGCCAGTCCTTGCCGTCGGGGCCGAGGTACGGGTTGCCGGGGCGGGCGTACAGCGCCGGCGCGTCCAGCGCGTAGGCCAGCGTGCCGTCCGGCATGTGGCCGAGCAGCAGGCGCGCCCGCTCGGTGCCCGGCAGGTCGGTGATCAGGTCGCCGACCTCGTGCGCGTTGCTCAACCCGTCCAGCACCGCCGGGTAACCGGGCAGCAGGAGCCGCACGTCCACGCCGATCCGGGTGAGGGCGGCGGGCAGGGCGGCGCTGACGTCGGCGAGCCCGCCGGTCTTGACCAGCGGGAAGCATTCCGGCGTGACGAAGAGGACTCGCATCGGGACCCGTTCTTAACTGTTGAGTTCGCCCTGCGCCAGCAGGCGGTCGATCATCTCGCGGGTGATCAGGCAGACGCCGCCCTCGGAGCGGTGGAAGCGCCTGGCGTCCAGCTCCGGATCCTCGCCGACCACCAGCCCCTCGGGGATCTCCACGCCATGGTCTATGACGACTTTGGTCAGACGGCAACGCCGGCCGATGTCGCACTCCGGCAGAACCACGCACTGGTTCAGCTCGGAGTACGAGTTCACCCGCACCGAGGAGAACAGCAGCGACTGCCGCACCACCGAGCCGGAGATGACGCAGCCGCCCGACACCACGCTGTCCACCGCGGTGCCGCGGCGGTCCTCGTCGTCGAAGACGAACTTCGCCGGCGGCAGCTGCTCCTGATAGGTGAAGATCGGCCAGTTGCGGTCGTACATGTTCAGCTGCGGCGTGACGCGGGTGAGGTCGATGTTGGCCTCCCAGTACGCGTCGATGGTGCCGACGTCGCGCCAGTAGGGCGGGTCGCCCGGCGTGCCGGCGATGCACGAATCGGCGAAGTCGTGCGCCATCACCCGGGCGCGCGGCACCAGGTGCGGGATGATGTCCTTGCCGAAGTCGCGGGTCGAGCCGGGGGTGTTGAAGTCGCGCTCCAGCTGCTCGTACAGGAACTCGGCGTTGAAGACGTAGACGCCCATGCTGGCCAGCGACCGGTCGGGGCGGCCGGGGATGCAGGGCGGGTCGGCGGGCTTCTCGACGAAGCCGACGACGCGCTTGTCCGCGTCGATGTGCATGACGCCGAAGCCCTTGGCCTCCTCGCGCGGCACGTCGATGCAGGCCACCGTCAGGTCGGCCTTGCGGGCGATGTGGTCGAGCAGCAGCGCGCCGTAGTCCATCTTGTAGATGTGGTCGCCGGCCAGGATCAGGATGTACTCCGGCCGGTGCGCGCGGATGATGTCGAGGTTCTGGTACACCGCGTCGGCGGTGCCCTGGTACCAGCTGGTCTCGTCGATGCGCTGCTGCGCGGGCAGGAGATCGACGAACTCGTTCATCTCGCCGCGCAGGAAGCCCCAGCCGCGCTGCAGGTGGCGCAGCAGGCTGTGCGACTTGTACTGCGTCAGCACGCCGATGCGGCGGAAGCCCGCGTTGATGCAGTTGGAAAGCGCGAAGTCGATGATGCGGAACTTGCCGCCGAAATAGACGGCCGGCTTGGCGCGCCGGTCGGTGAGCTGCTTCAGCCGGCTGCCGCGCCCTCCCGCCAGCACCAGCGCCACGGCGCGCCGCGGAGCCAGACGCAGATCCCGTTTGTCGGGCATAGGATGCACCCCTTTGTCGTCGTTCGTCTTCTTATGATCTGCGCCGCGCGTGGCATGCCAGTCCGAGGACGGCCGATCGGAGGAAGGTCAAGGGCTCCGCCGACCGGCCTAGGCCTTGACCGTGCCACAGATCCAGCCGGCGGGCCAGAGGCGCCGGCCGGCGGGGGCGCGGAGCGGAGTGCCTCATTTCAGGGCGGCGCGCGGGCAGAATTCTGCACAAAAATACGGCAGACAAGCGGCGGATCGGCCGACAGGGGCATGCTCCGCCCCTCCGCCTACTCCCTTCGATGGAGAATCTCCAGGCTCGGCAAGGAGTCCATGGTTATCGGAGGCTGCTCAAGATTTGTGCATATCGCGGGTGCGGCACCGGAGTCGCCGCGAGTCCCGTCAATCGGCGCGCCGTGCGGAATCCAGCGATTCCCAGGGCTTAGCGGTTGGCACGGAACTTGTAGTTGGAACGGCGAGCTTGAGCCCCGCCCGACGCACGAAGGGACCGACCGGGCCGGAGCGTTTTTTTGAGAGAGGAGCCTCGATGAGCCGTCTGACACTTCTCGCTGCACCGATCATGGCGGTGACTCTGGGCTTGGCCGGCCTGCCTGGCGAAGCCCTTGCGCAAGACGCGGCGGCCGCCGCGGCGGCGGCCCCGGCGCCGACCATCAGCAACGGCGATACCGCCTGGATGCTGACCTCGACGGCGCTCGTCCTGCTGATGACCATCCCCGGCCTGGCGCTGTTCTACGGCGGCATGGTCCGCAAGATGAACGTGCTGGCCACGGTGATGCAGAGCTTCGCCATCACCTGCCTGATCACCGTCCTGTGGTTCGTGATCGGCTACAGCCTCGCCTTCACCAACGGCAACGCCTATGTCGGCGGCCTCGACCGCCTGCTGCTCGGCGGCATGGACATGGCGAAGCCCTTCGTCATCGGCGACGGGCTGGCCGCGGCGGTGACCAACACCATCCCCGAGCCGGTCTTCTTCATGTTCCAGATGACGTTCGCGATCATCACCCCGGCGCTGATCGCCGGCGCGTTCGCGGACCGCATGAAGTTCTCGGCCCTGCTGATCTTCACCGCGCTGTGGTCGCTGGTCGTCTACGCGCCGATCGCGCACTGGGTGTGGCAGCCGAACGGCTTCCTGTTCAGCCTGGGCGTGCTCGACTTCGCCGGCGGCACCGTGGTGCACATCAACGCCGGTGTGGCCGGTCTGGTCGCCGCCCTGGTGCTGGGCAAGCGCAAGGGCTACCCCGAGCAGAACTTCATGCCGCACAACCTGGTGCTGTCGCTGATCGGCGCCTCGCTGCTGTGGGTGGGCTGGTTCGGCTTCAACGCCGGCTCCGCCCTGACCGCGGGCCCGCGCGCCGGCATGGCCATGCTGGTCACGCAGGTCGCCACCGGCGCCGCCGCGCTGGCCTGGGTGTTCGCGGAGTGGATCGCCAAGGGCAAGCCGTCGGTGCTCGGCATCATCTCGGGTGCGGTCGCCGGTCTGGTCGCCATCACCCCGGCCTCGGGCTTCGTGGACGGCAAGGGCGCCCTGGTCATCGGCGCGGTCTCCGGCGTGGTCTGCTTCTGGTCGGCCACCAGCCTGAAGCGCATGCTCGGCTACGACGACTCGCTGGACGCGTTCGGCGTGCACGGCGTCGGCGGCTTCATCGGCGCGCTGCTGACCGGCGTGTTCGCCAAGATGTCGGTCGCCAACGTCGAGGGTGCCTTCGCCTCGGTCCTCAAGGACGCCCCGGACACCACGCTGGGCCTGCTCGAGGGCAACGCCTCGGCGGTGATCATCCAGCTCCAGGGCATCGCCTGGACCATCGGCTGGTGCGCGGTCGTCACCTTCGTCCTGCTGAAGGCCATCGACCTGGTGGTCGGCCTGCGCGTGGACGAGGACATCGAGCGCGACGGCCTGGACCTCGCCCTGCACGGCGAGACCATTCACTAAGGTCGGTTTGTTCTGGTGCGTTTCCTCCTATCCTGACTCCCGCCGCCGGGCCCCACCCGGCGGCGGTTTTCTTTTTTGGGGGGGTATTGCCCCCACCCCATCCCTCCCCCGCTGCGCAGGGGAGGGGGCAGATCGGCGAAGTTCCCTCCCCTGCGACAGCGGGGGAGGGATGGGGTGGGGGGGCAAGGCGTCAGGCCGTCGGCCGCCGCAGCAGCATCTTCCCCACGCCGTTCAGCGCGGCGAACAGCTGGTCGAACTGCGTCTTGAAGGTCTCCCACGGCAGCGTCCCGCCGGTGGCCGCGGCCACCGCCGCGTGCAGGTCGCCCAGGCTCGTCCGCCCGTCGATGCGCGCCAGCATCGGACCGGCGAGGCGCGGCAGCGGCAGCGGCACCACGGCGCCGGCCAGCTCCGCCTCCAGCACGCCGCCGGGCGGGATCGCCTTCGCCGTTGCCGGGCCGTCGAGGTCGCGCAGCACCGGCACCGCCTCCGGCCCGTCCGGGCGGGCCACCGCGCCGTCCAACGTGTCGGGGCGCACGAGGTAGGCGATGTGCTTGGTCATGCCGCCGCTGACCTGCTCGGCCCAGGCGGCGCGCTCCAGCCAGGACAGGCCGTCCAGCCGCTTCAGGAGGCGCGGGTCCTTGACCCAGGTGGACGGCTCGTAGCGCGCCGGCTCGATCAGGGCGCTGACGGCGAGGCCGGCGCCCTCGGCCAACTCCGCCAGCTCCGGCACCGTGTAGGGGCGGTCGCAGGAGTGCAGCAGCAGATCGTAGAGATTGGCGTCCGACGTGCGGTGGTCGGTCAGGAACGGGTTGCGGTTCAGCCAGTTGGTCTGCGGCAGCGCGCCGAGCAGCCGGCGGGCCAGCGCCACCTTGTCCTGTGGCGTCATCCCCTGGGTCATGGCGCGCAGCGCCGCCTGCATCGGGTAGACGCCGGTGCGCCCCAGCGGCGCGTAGACCATGATGCCCAGGCCGCCGCCGGGCTTCAGCGCGCGCTCCAGCGAGGCCAGCCCGGCCGGCGGGCTGTCCAGGTGGTGCAGCACGCCGCAGCAGTCAATGTAGTCGAAGCTGCCCAGCTTTTCTTGATCGGGCCCCTCCAACTCCAGCAGCGAGCCGCGCAGGAAGCGCAGGTTGGTCAGGCCGCGCGCCTTGGCCCGCGCCTCGGCGATGGCGCGCGAGGCGTCGGACAGGTCGATGTAGGTGACGGTGCCGGGATTGCCGGCGTCGGCGAGCTGCTGGGCGATCATGATCGTCGCGTCGCCGGTGCCGCCGCCGGCCACCAGCACGTCGAGCGGCTTGGCGAAGTCCAGCCGGCCGCCGAAGACGAAGTGGTTGACCTCGTCCAGGTGGCTGGGGGAGCCGGTGACCAGACGCTTCCTCTCGTCCGCCGGGTCGCGCGCCGGGTAGGGGTAGGCTTCGTACTGGGCGCGCAGGTCGTCGGTGCTCATGGGAGCGACTTGTACGATGTCGTGGGCAGGACCACAAGATCAGGGGCATCGCCGACCACGGCGAGCGAGTTCACCGGGCCGCGCGCTCGGCTCAGAGACGAAGGTCGATCTTACCGTAGGCGAGGGCGTAGAGTTGCATGGCCTGAATCACCCAGTCCGCCAAGGACTCGGTGGATTGCATGGGATTCTGCTGCCGCGCCCGCGCCCGTGCCGTGATGCCGAGGTCCCTGAGATTCAGCAGCATGTTCCGTGTCAGGATTACCGGAACATGCTGGCTTTCCAGTGTTTTTCTGTGATCCACATGAAGGACGATGGACGCAAAGAACAATGCGAAATTCTCGTTGGTCATCGCCATCGCTGCCGATGTGCCGTCGTAATTGGTCACCCTGATAGGCTGAAATGTCAGAATTGCGATGGCAGTGAGTGCGGCCATCTTATCTCGCCCTGAAAGGCGCTCATTTTTATAATAGCCGTTGTATTTCTTGTAGTTATGGAGGAGGTCGTCGTAATAATAATCGACCGTGGCATTGATCTTTGCTGGGTCTACCGACAGGCATCTGGCCGCTGTCGCCCTGTGATCAATGCCGAGTTCCAGCGTTATAAACTGCAATGTATGCTCGATGGATCGCGCCGCCACGGCATTCAAATAGTCGGCGCGCTGGTCCTTTTCGTCAGCAGACACGTAATTCATAGTGTACCATTTTTTTGGCAAAAAAATACTGCTCCGCCGAGCGGCGGAGCAGTCATAACAGAATGCTTACTTCGTGGATGTGGGCTTCTTCATGCTCGCGATCGCTTTTCCAGCAATGGCGGCAAAGCCGTCCGAAATTTCATTCATCACCGGGTAGCCTTCAGTCTGCTCACTGAAAGCGCTGGCGGAGTTGCTCTTTGGGTAGGAGCGGAAGGCGTCGTAAGCTGGCCCCTGGCTTTCGGCATCAACCAAGTGAGACGGAAACCGATAGGCCGGCGATGCGGCTAAGGCGGTTTCCTCCTTGGGTTTTCTGGACATGCTTGCGGTCCCCTCGGAATCTCAAGCTTCCTACTTATAGGATGCAGCCTGTTCCGTGCAAGGGTAAACACTTAATATGACTCGCGTCTGGAGTCATAGATTTCCATATACTTGTGTATGTGGCAATCAATCGGGGACGCTTCAAGAGGCTGAAAATCAACGGTGATTCAATTCGTCGCGTAAGCGGCGACGGATTGCCGCCCAAGTCCACGATCAGCAATGCGCCGCCTTTGTCGCAGCGGTTCTCCTGCCGATGTTGCGGCACCGCAACATTGGGCTCTGTCTTTGCCACTGGCGTCCGCAGTGCGTGAACTCCGGTCATCCATTCTCCGGCGACGACCCGGGAAATGCCGCGGGCCATCCCTCCGCCGGCCGCACCTCGCCGACCCGCAGCCCGTTGCGGTTGGTCACCGGCTCGGCCAGCAGCGACCCGGCCGCCGCCCATTGCGCCTCGGTCAGCGCGTCCGCCGCGCGCAGCAGCGCCGCCAGCGCGACGTGGCGGGCGCGCTCGGCGCCGTCCTCGACCTTCAGCGCGATGCCGACGCCCTGCTCGGGCAGCACGGCGCAGCCGACGCCCTCGGCGCCGATCTTGGTCAGAACCGCGCCGCCGGCCGCCTGCATCAGCCGGGTGTCGAAGGTGCCGCGGCCGCCGACCAGGTAAGGATGCCGGCCCCAGGCGGTGCGGATGCGGGTCACCGCCTCGGCCCGGCGGTCGGGCAGGTCCTGCGGATCGGCGATGCGCGCCATGGCGTAGGCGATGGCGCCCAGCGGAATGCCGATGGTCGGCATGGCGCAGCCGTCCACGCCCCAGGGGGCCCGCGAGAGGTCCTGGCCGGTCATCTGCTCCAGCACGCCGAGGATGCGCTGCTGCACCGGGTGCTCCCAGCGGACGTAGCCCTTGGTCGGCTCGCCCTTGTGGCGCGCGGTGGTCAGGAAGCCGGCGTGCTTGCCGGAGCAGTTGTTGTGCAGGGCGCTGGGCGCCTCGCCGCGGCGGAGCAGGGCGTGCGCCGTCGGCTCGTCGGTGGGCAGGTGGGCGCCGCACTCGTAATCGTCCACCGTGCAGCCGATGCGCGCCAGCCAGCGCGCCGCCAAGTCTGTGTGCGCCGGCTCGCCGGCGTGCGAGGCGCAGGCGAGCGCCAGTTCCTCGTCGCCGAGGGCGAACGCGTCCAGCGCGCCGGTCTCGACAAGCGGGATCGCCTGCAGCGCCTTGACGGCGGAGCGCGCGTAGGTCGGCCGGTCGATGTCGCCCCAGCGGGCGAGCACCCGGCCGCCGGCGTCGACGATGACGGCGTGCGCGCGGTGGCGGGACTCCACCATGCCGCCGCGCGTCACCTCGACGGCGATGGGCGCCTCGGCCGGGCCGGAGAGGTCGGCGCGGCCCTCGGCCGGCGTATGGTCATGGGCATGGCCGCCGCAGCAGCCGTCGTGGTGGTGATCGTGGCTCATGGGCGAGAACTTGCCTCCGCCGCCGGTCCGGTGCAAGGTGCGGCCCCGAATTTCGGATCTCACTTTAGGCCGTGTCATGGATACCGCCAGCACCCCGCGCGGCTACTTCGCCGTCGGCGTCGAGCGCATCAGCAAGCCGGGCAACGTCGGAAACCTGATCCGCTCGGCGCACGCTTTCGGCGCGTCGTTCTTCTTCGCCATCGATCCGGCGCCGGACATCCGCGAGATGCACTATGTCGACACCTCGGGCGCGCCGGAGCATCTGCCCTTCTACATCTACGACGGGCTGGCCGACCTGAAGCTGCCGAAGGACTGCATGCTGGTCGGCGTCGAGCTGACCGAGGACGCCGTCGAGCTGCCGAGCTTCCGCCACCCGCTGCGCGCCGCCTACGTGCTGGGGCCGGAGCGCGGCAGCCTGTCGCCGGAGCTGCAGGAGCGCTGCGACTTCATCATCAAGATCCCGATGAAGTTCTGCGTGAACGTCGGCGTAGCGGGCGCGCTGGTGATGTACGACCGGATGATCAGCCTGGGCCGCTTCGCCGAGCGCCCGGTGCGCACCGGCGGTCCGGTCGAGGGCCCGCCGGTCCACAAGCACGGCGCCCAGAAGGTGCGCAACCGCGCCGAGCGCCGCCGCCGCGCCGCGACGCTGGGGCGGGGGGAGATCCCGCGGGAGTGAGCGGGGGAGGGGCGGCAACCGGGCAAGGGAGTCACCACGAAGGCACGAAGACACGAAGGCGGCGGGCGCGCGCTCCTCACCTTCGTGTCTTCGTGCCTTCGTGGTGAAATAGGCTGTCGGCGCTCAGCAGAGCCTCAATAGTAGGCGGTCTTCGTCCGGTGCCGCGGCTTTGCGCGGTACTCGGGCTGCTGGCCGCGGTGCCAGAGCACGCGGTCGATCAGCACCGCCGGGGTGTTGAGCGCCGCCGCCAGCAGCTCCACCGCGTGCACCGCGGCGGCGCGCAGCTCGGTCTCCTCGCGGCTGCCGGACTCGATGACGTCGCCGCGGTCGATGCGCCCGGCCAGTTCGGGATCGTAGGTCAGCACGCCGTCGTGGCGCAGCACGTGCGGCAGCAGGTTGTCGGCGAACGCCGTCAACCGGCCGAGGTCGGTGAAGGCGGTGATGCCGGCCAGCGCCAAGTCGGCGGCGGTGATCTGCGCGCGCTTGTAGAAGGGCGAATCCTCGAACAGCGGCATGCGCCAGAGGATGGTCGTCAACCGCTCGGCCGAGCCGTCGGCGGCGTTCACCAGGTCGAGGAAGCGGCCGTCGTGGTTGTCCAGCACGAAGCCGCCGAGGTCGCTCAGCGCCTGCGCATACAGCTCGGCCAGCTCGACCGCCGCCGGGTTGGCCGGGTCGAAGCCGAAGAGGTCCAGCGCGTCCTGCGGCGTGGCGCCGGCCAGCCGGTCGGCGGGGATGGCGCCGTGCTCGCGGAAGTGCCGCGCCAGCCGGCCGGCAATCGCGCCGTAGCCCGAGGCGGTCGGGCCGACGATGTCGGGGAACCAGCCGGAGCCGAAGTTCACCGAATCCAGCGTCAGCACGAAGGCCGCGGTGCCCTCCGGGTCGGTCTCCGGCTCGACGTAGTGCAGCGCGGGGTCGAGGGCCAGCGGCGTGGCGGCGAGGGCCGGGGCCAGCGCCTGGGCGTAGGCTTCGATGCGGTCGGCCTCGACGCGGACGTGCCGGGAGTCGCGGACGATGCGGGCGCAGGCGCCGCGGACGATGTTGAAGAAGCTCACTGCGTCACAGCCGCATAAACGGGTTGAGGAAGCGCCCGACCGCACCGGTCAGCCGCAGCCGGCCCAGCGTCACCGACAGGCACAGGCAGCCCTCCGGATCGGCGACCGGCTTGTGGTCGATGCTGCCATCGCCGACCGCCACGTCGCCCCGCGCGAATTGCCCCAGGGCGTCGCTGAAGCCGCCGTCGAGCACCAGCGCCAGCTCTAGCCCCTCGTGGCTGTGCCGCGGCGCCGCGGCGCCGCCCTTCATGCGGATCAGCCGCGCCCGCTCGCCGCGCGACAGCGGGATGTCGACGCATTGGAAGCCCGGCGCCATCATCCGCCAGCGCATCGCCGCCGGGTTGCCGCCGACGTAGCGGCGCAACGGCTCGGGGATCAGCGAAGGCACCGCGGGCGGCGCGATGCGCGGCGGCGTCGGCGGTTCTTCGTACGGGGGCGGCTCGTCCAGGCGGGCGAACAGCCGGTCGAGCGCGCCGGGGGCGAGCGCGTCGGGCTCCAACTCCTCCAGGAGCGCGCCGCCGACCGCGTCCAGCTCGGCCACCGCGCAGCGGCAGCCGGGGCACAGCGCCAAGTGCGTGGCGACGACCAGCCCGCCGGCCTCGCCCAGGCACCCACCGGCGTAGTCCATCAGCAACGCGTCGCCGGGATGGTGGAGGGGAAGGCTCATGACGGGTCTCTCAGGGCCTTGCGCAGGCGGTCGAGCGCCAAACGCAATCTAGACTTCACGGTGCCGAGGGGAAGCCCGCGCTCCACCGCGATGGCGCTGTGCGGCTTGTCCTCGAAATAGGCCATGCGCAGCAGCTCGGCCTGCTCCGGCGGCAGCGCCCGGATGGCGGCGCGCAGCCGGCCGCTGTCCTGCGCGGTCTCCAGCGTGCGGTCGGCGGGCTCGACCGGATCGGGGACGAGGGCGGGATCGTCGGGGTCGATCTCCGGCCGCTGCTCGCGGCGCAGCGCGTCGATGCGGCGGTTGCGGGCGATGGTGAACACCCAGGTGGCGGCGGAGGCCTGGGCGGGATCGAAGGTCTCGGCGCGGCGCCAGACCAGCAGCATCACCTCCTGCACCAGCTCCTCCGCTCCTTGCGCGTCGGCGCCGAGCCGGCGCAGGTAGGCCTTCAGGCGCGGGGCGAAGTGGCCGAACAGCGCGGCGAAGGCCGCCCGGTCGCGCGCACGGCCGACCGCGAGCAGCAGATCGTCGGGCGACATGGCCGCCGCGGCCGGGGGAAGCGGATCCTGCATGGCTGCATTGAAGGCGAACGCGCGCCCGCACACAAGCCGCGCGTGGCGGCCGGGGCTCGGAAAAAAGGATGAGAGGGCGCGTTCCATGACGGCTTGTACGCACACTTTCGATCGGTGGATCACGTGCGTCCACCCCCTTCAAACCGCCGCCGAATTCGGATAGTGTCCCGGCATCCCGAAACCAATTCGCAGTCGCACAACGATGTCGCTTCCCCGCACCGTTCGTCGTGCCGCCGTCGCGGCGCTGGCGCTTTCCGCCGTTGCCACCGGCGCCCTGGCGGCCGACCCGAAGGCCCTGGGCTCGTTCAAGGACTGGAACGCCTTCGCCCTCGACGAGGGCGGGCACAAGGTCTGCTACATGTCCAGCCAGCCCAAGAAGAAGGAGCCGGCCGGCGCCAAGCGCGGCGACATCTACGTGCTGGTCACGCACCGCCCGGGCGAGAAGAGCTTCGACGTGGTGAGCTTCATCGCCGGCTACTCCTTCAAGAAGGAGAGCGAGGCGACGGTGGACGTCGGCCCCAAGGCCTTCAAGCTGTTCACCGACGGCGAGACCGCCTGGGCGCGCGATGCCGACACCGACAAGGCGCTGGTCGCCGCCATGAAGGACGCCAAGGGCAAGCTCATGGTGATGAAGGGCATGTCGGGCCGCGGCACCAAGACCGCCGACAGCTACAGCCTGGACGGCATGGCGGACGCCTACAACGCCATCAACACGGCGTGCAGCGTGAAGCGCTGATCCCCTTCCTTTGTCGGGCGTCGCGGGGGGACAGACACTCCCCACAGCGTCATCCCCGCGAAGGCGGGGATCCATAATGTCCGAAGCGGCATGCCATGGAAGGTATGGATCCCCGCCTTCGCGGGGATGACGGTTGGAAGGGGGATGCGGGTTGGGGACGCGTGTGCCGGTGCCCGCAAACATTTCCCTGCGTCACTTTGACTCTTCGGGCGTCCGGGCCTATGTAATGCGGCCATGAACGCCATCAGCACCGCTGCCTTGTCCCCCCTGCCGCGAATCGACGCGGACGGGCGGAAGAACCTCGTCGGCCTCTCGCGCGAAGAGCTGGAGGCCGAGATGCTCGGCTTCGGCCTGGAGAAGTTCCGGGCCCGCCAGCTCTGGCACTGGATCTACCACCGCGGCGCCACCGACTTCGCGGTGATGACCACGCTGGCCAAGCCGGTGCGCGACAAGCTGGCCGAGGCCTACGCGGTGCTGCGCCCGAGCGTGGTGCGCGACCTGAAGTCCGTGGACGGCACCCGCAAGTGGCTGCTGCGCATGCCCGATGGCCAGGAGGTGGAGAGCGTCCACATCCCCGAGGAGGACCGCGGCACGCTGTGCGTCTCCTCCCAGGTCGGCTGCACGCTGACCTGCCGCTTCTGCCACACCGGCACGCAGCGCCTGGTGCGCAACCTGGACGCCGCCGAGATCGTCGCGCAGGTGATGCTGGCGCGCGACGCCCTGGGCGAGTGGCCGGCGCCGCCGGACGGCCGCATGGTCTCCAACATCGTCATGATGGGGATGGGCGAGCCGCTGTTTAACTACGAGAACGTCGCCAAGGCGCTGAAGATCGTCATGGACGGCGACGGCATCTCGATCTCCAAGCGGCGCATCACGCTGTCGACCTCCGGCGTGGTGCCGATGATGAAGCGCTGCGGCGAGGAGCTGAACGTCAACCTCGCGGTCAGCCTGCACGCCGTCACCGACGAACTGCGCGACGTCATCATGCCGATCAACCGCAAGTACCCGCTGCGGGAGCTGATCGACGCCTGCCGGAACTACCCCGGCGTCAACAACGCGCGCCGCATCACCTTCGAGTACGTGATGCTGAAGGGCCTGAACGACAGCCCGGCCGACGCCCGCGCGCTGGTCAACCTGCTGCGGGGCATTCCGGCGAAGATCAACCTGATCCCGTTCAACCCGTGGCCGGGAGCGCCCTACGAGCGCTCGACCGACCGGGCGATCCAGGTGTTCGGCGACATCGTCAACCACGCCGGCTACGCCAGCCCGGTGCGCACCCCGCGCGGCGAGGACATCATGGCGGCGTGCGGCCAGCTGAAGAGCGAGTCGATGAAGCTGAGCGCGGCCGAGCGGGCGCAGATCCAGCAGGTCATCGCCGAGAAGGACGCAGAGCTGGCGGGGTGAGGCCTGTTACCGCAAGGCGCACGAACTGGTACATCATACCCTTATCGTCATGCCTGGACTTGCTCGCTATGCTCATGATTAAGCGCGCGAACACCTTTTGCGGCTGGCAATCATCGTTCCAAACCGTCATCCCCGCGCAGGCGGGGATCCAGTGCTCGCGTCCACGAGCTATATGAGTCATGTCGCCCCTGTTGGGGCTCATCCTGGATCCCCGCCTGCGCGGGGATGACGGCCAAAAAAGTGCAAAGTGTGGTGAGCGGGCGCCAACAAGTCGTGGTTCTTGGGGAGTTCGGCCGCGCGTTCACTCAGAGGCTCGTCCAGGAACCAGAGCGCCGCTACGCTTGCATCCACGACAAGCCTCACCGGTCACGGTCCTCGCGGATCGCCTCGACCACGTCGAACCCCGGCAACGGCTTGAAGCGCTTCCGCCACGCCGCCGACATGGCCTGAAAATCGTCGGGATTGGAGCCGGCCGCCTCGGTCAGGATGCGGCGTACCTCCTGCTCCAGGGAGGTTCCCGCCGACTGGGCGCGCGCTTCCAGGCGGCCGACCACCATCTCGTCCAGATCCCGGATCAGCAATTGCCGCCCCATGCCGCGCCTCCATCCGCTTGCAGGGAAGGTTAGGCCGGGTCAGCCGCCGCTTCAAGGGCCGCCTCCCGCACCACCCGATCCGCCGGGAAGCGCACGGTGACGGTGGTGCCGCGGCCGGGCTCGCTGGCGATGCTCAGCGAGCCGCCGTGCAACTCCACCAGGTTGCGGCTGATCGCCAGCCCCAGGCCGGTGCCGCCGAAGCGGCGGCTGATCGAGTTGTCGGCCTGCTGGAACGGCTCGGTGATGGTCCGCAGGGCCTCGGGCGCGATGCCGATGCCGGTGTCGGCGACCACCAGATCCAGCCCGCCGCCCGGCGCCGGCGCCGCCGACAGCGTCACCTGGCCGCCGGGCGGGGTGAACTTCACCGCGTTGGCCAGCAGGTTCAGCACCACCTGCCGCACCGCCCGCTCGTCGCCGCGCAGGCGCGGCAGCGGCTGGATGAACGCCGGGACGAGCGCCACGCCGCCAGCCTCCGCCGGCACCGTGCTGACCGTCAGGCAGGCGTCCAGCACCGCGTCCAGCTTCATCACGCGGTCCTCCAGCGTGTAGCGGCCGGCCTCCAGCTTCGACATGTCCAGCACGTCGTTGATCAGCTCCAGCAGGTGGCTGCCGCTCTGCTGGATATGGCGGGCGTAGTCGGCGTAGCGGTCGCTGCCGATCGGGCCGAACACCTGGTGCACCATGATCTCCGAGAAGCCGATGATGGCGTTCAGCGGCGTGCGCAGCTCGTGGCTCATGGTGGCGAGGAAGTTGCTCTTGATGCGGCTGGCGCTTTCCGCCTGCTCCTTGGCCTGGGCCAGCCGCTCCGCCGCCAGCACGCGCTCGGTGATGTCGCGGGCCAGCACCAGCACCATGGAGCGCGAGCCGAAGTCGGGCGGCAGCGCCGCGGTGCGCGCCTCGTACCAGCGGCGGCCGGCCGGGACCTGGAGGACGTATTCCACCGCCTGCGGCTGGGCGCTGCGCAGCGTGCGGGCGATCACCTCGGCCATCCGGCGGGCGGCTTCGGGCGGCAGCACCTCGGTGATGTGGCGGCCGATCACCTGCCGGGGCGGGACGCTTACCAGATCGTCGTGCGCGGCCAGCACCTCGCGGTAACGGCCCTCGCCGTCCAGGATGAAGGCGATGTCCGGCAACGCCTGCACCAGCGCACCGAGGCGGGCGGTGCTGGTGCGCAGCGCCTCCTCGGCGGCGCGGCGCTCGGTGACGTCGCGGATGACGCTCAGGTTGCGGTCGTCGTCGAGCCGCACGGCGGTCACCTCGGCCAGCCGGAGCTCGCCGTCCCTGCGCCGCATCACCGTCTCGCCGCGGAACTCGCCGGTGTACAACAGCGTGGCGAAGATGTCGGGCAGCCCGTCCGCGGTGCGCGGCGCCTCGGTCAGGATGTCGCGCACGCTGCGCGTCAGCAGCTCGTCCCGCGTGTAGCCGAGGATCTCGCAGGCCGCGGGGTTGGCGTCCACGTAGCGCCCGGTGCAGTCGGTGACGAGGATCCCCTCCATCGCCGCGTCCAGGTAGGAGCGCAGCCGCGCCTCGCTCTGGCGCAGGCTGTTCTCGATCCGCTTGCGCTCGCTGATGTCGCGCGCCTCGGCGATCAGCAGGACGACGCGCCCGTCGCCGTCGTGCACCGGCTTGACCGAGCAGTCCACCGTGTGGACCCCGTCCAGCCCCTGCAACTCCGCCTCGAAGCGGACCAGGGTGCCGGCTGCCGCGCGTTCCACCGCGTCGCGCATGCGCTCCACCGATTCGGGGCGGCGGCGCCACGCGCGCATCTTCCAGGCGGGGCAGCCCGCGACGGTCGACAGATCGCCGTCGTCGAAGCGCTCCTCACCGAAGTCGAGGCCGGCGCGGTTGACCGCCAGGATGCGTCCGTCCGGCTCCAGCAGCGCCATGTACTGGAAGGTGCTGTCGAAGATGGCGCGGGCGCGGTTCTCGCTGTCCTGCAGCGCGCGCGCCGTCGCCTCCAGCCGCCGCAGGTAGCGCAGCAGCAGCGCGGTCAGCGCCAGCACCACCGCGATCTCGGCGGCCAGCACCAGCATGGACTGCCGGGCCGAGGCGCGCCAGCCGGCCAGGTAGTCCTGCTCGGCCAGCCGCACCGAGACGTAGAGCGGCAGCCCCTCCACGGCGCGGAAGGCGGCGACACGGTTGACGCCATCGATCGTCGATGGGCCGGTGATCACGCCTTCGCGCCGGCCGGCGAGGGCCTCGCGGGTTGCGGCGGCGAGCTGCGACGGGCTGAACCGCGGTTCGGTGCTCTCCGGGTGGCGGGCCAGCAGGTAGCCTTCCGGCGTCCACAGCGTGACGCTGCCCTGCGGGCCGACGTCCAGCGAGGCGTAGAACTGCCGGACCGTGCTGAGGTCGATGGTGGCGTAGACGATGCCGGCGAAGCCGCCGGCGGGGTCGGAGACGCGCCGGCTGATGACCATGGCCCAGTCCCGGTAGACCCGGCTGATCATCGGCGCCGAGACGAAGGGGCCGCGGTCCTCCGGGCCCTGGTGCGCCTTGAAGTACTCGCGGTCGGCGACGCGGATCCCGCGCACCGGCGGCACCGCGTCCAGACGCACCCAGCCGTCCGCGTCGGCCACCGTCAGGTTGCGGATGGCGCCGTCGCCGGCCATCAGCCGCGTCATCAGGCGCTGCACCTCCTCGTCGGCGGGCGGTTCGGCGCCGGGGCGCGGGGTCACCGCCTCGGTGACCGCGGCGGCGGCCAGGCTGGCGGTGCGGAAGGTGCCCCGGGCGTGCAGCTCCAGCGTCTTGGCGAGGTTCTGGACATGGCGCAGCGCCTCGTCGTCAGCCTGGGCACGGGCGTGCACGATCTCGGTGACGGCGGCGGCGGTCAGCCCCAGCGCCGCCAGCAGCACCAGCACCATCAGGCCGATGCGGAAGCGGACGAAGACGGCCGGCGCGGTGGTGACGGCCAGGGACGGAGGCGCGGTGAGGGTGTTCACGGGGCGGGCGTGTGGTGGAAAGCGTGCATGGTAGCACCAGTGGGCCTCGCGATGCACGGGCGGCACGCGGCGGTCGCAACTTCGTCCTCGACAAGCCGGGAGGGGCGAGGCATGTAGGCGCGGCGTTCAGGGAGGGTCCGTCCGTGCAGGCGCAGTTCGCCGTCGATCCCGGCTTGGTGCTGTTCGTCTTCAACGTGCTGGCGGTGTGGCCGCTGGCGCGGATCTGCCGGCGCGCCGGCTTCGCGCCGTGGTGGGCGTTCCTGGTGTTCGTGCCGGTGGTCGGGCTGCTGCTGGTGTGGGGGATGCTGACGGTGCGCCGCTGGCCGGTGCTGCCGCCGAAAGCGCCGCGCGTGCGCAAGCCGCGGAGGACCGCGTGATGGACGCGCTGACCGATCTCCTGCGCGCTGTCTACTGGGAGCCGTGGCAGGCCATCCTGACGCTCGACCTGTGGTGGGCGAACCTGATCATCGCGATCCTGCTGATGCTGAAGATGGTGTTCGGCGGCTGGATGCTGGCGAAGGCCGGGCGCAGCCCGCTGTGGGTGCTGGTGCTGCTGATCAACGGGGCGGACATCGTGGCGCTGTGGGTCTTCGCCTACGTGCGCTGGCCGTTCGTCGACGGCGCCAGGGCGGCGGAGCCGGTTTCCGACGCCGATTGATTCGGGGACGCGGCGGGGATAAGGTCCGGCACCCCATACCCCTTCCTTGTGCATGAGCCTTCCCATGAGCGTCGCTCCCGGCAAAGAGATCAAGAAAGTCGTGCTCGCCTACTCCGGCGGTCTGGACACCTCGGTGATCCTGAAGTGGCTGCAGGAGACCTACCGCTGCGAGGTGGTGACCTTCACCGCCGACCTCGGCCAGGGCGAGGAGCTGGAGCCGGCGCGCAAGAAGGCCGAGCTCTTGGGCATCAAGCCCGGGAACATCTTCATCGACGACCTGCGCGAAGAGTTCGTGCGCGACTTCGTATTCCCGATGTTCCGCGCCAACACGGTGTACGAGGGCGTCTACCTGCTCGGCACCTCGATCGCCCGGCCGCTGATCGCCAAGCGCCAGATCGAGATCGCCAACCTCGTCGGCGCCGACGCGGTCGCGCACGGCGCCACCGGCAAGGGCAACGACCAGGTCCGCTTCGAGCTGGGCTACTACGCGCTGCGTCCGGACATCAAGATCATCGCGCCGTGGCGCGAGTGGACCTTGAACAGCCGCACCACGCTGATCGACTACGCCGAGAAGCACCAGATCCCGATCGCCAAGGACAAGCGCGGCGAGGCGCCGTACTCCACCGACGCCAACCTCCTGCACATCTCCTACGAGGGCAAGGCCCTGGAGAACCCGTGGCAGGAGGCGGACGAGGACATGTACACCCGCTCCGTCGCCCCGGAGAAGGCGCCGGACACGCCCACCTACGTCGAGGTCGAGTTCAAGCGCGGCGACGCGGTGGCGATCGACGGCAAGGCGATGTCGCCGATGCAGATCCTGACCGAGCTGAACCGCCTGGGCGGCGAGAACGGCATCGGCCGCCTGGACCTGGTCGAGAACCGCTACGTCGGCATGAAGTCGCGCGGCATCTACGAGACGCCGGGCGGCACCGTCCTGCTGGCCGCCCACCGCGGCATCGAGAGCATCACGCTGGACCGCGGTGCGGCGCACCTCAAGGACGAGCTGATGCCGCGCTACGCCGAGCTGATCTACTGCGGCTACTGGTGGAGCCCGGAGCGCCTGGCGCTGCAGGCGCTGATTGACCAGACGCAGGAGGTGGTGAACGGCACGGTGCGTCTGAAGCTGTTCAAGGGCAGCGTCTCGGTGGTCGGCCGCCAGTCGCCGAACTCGCTGTACCGCCTGGACTACGTGACCTTCGAGGAGGACAGCGTCTACAACCAGAAGGACGCCGAGGGCTTCATCAAGCTGAACGCGCTCCGCCTGCGCCTGGGCGCCATGGCGAAGGGGAACCTGAAGTAAGCAAGCCTATCACCCCCTCCCTCGCCTCAGGCGGGGGAGGGAGGGACCCGCGCAGCGGGAGGGTGGGGGCAGCGGCGTGTACGAGAATCAACGCCTGCCGCCTACGCCGCTGCCCCCACCTTCCCACGCCTGCGGCGCGGGCCCCTTCCTCCCCCAGCGGGGCTGGGGGAGGGGCAGAAGCAGTGCCACTATGCCCTCACGCCTCGCGCGGGCGGCTGCTGAAGTACAGTTCCGCCGCGACCACCAGCAGGGTGGCGGACAACGCCAGGCCCACGCCGTTCTGCTCCAGGAAGGAGGCCACCAGCCCGGCGCCGCCGCCGACGCAGGCCATGCCCATCAGGATGCTGCTGATCGCCGGCGCCATCTGCGCCAGGGCGCGCTGGGTGCGCGACGCGGGGCGGGTGGTCTGGGAACGGGCCGGCTTCATCGGTGCACCTCGTGGCTATCTGCCGAACAGCATAGGCCGAGCCGCCAGGGGCCGGCTTTGACCTGAGTCAAAGAATGCTGCGGTGCACCCGGAGGTTCCCTCAGAAAATCGGCTTCGGCGCATCGAGGTAGTGGATTGCCTCGACCAGACCGGTGATGGTCTGCACCGTCTCCATCGGCGTGCCGTCGAGCACCGGGTTGTGGTGGTTCATCCACTCGCGCGCCGCCTTGCCGTCGCCGTCGACGATGGCGTCGAGCGAGCGCCACAGCCGGGTGAACAGCACCGCCAGCTCCTGCGCCTTGCCCTCCTCGGGCAGCGCCTCGCCGCCGCGCAGGCGGGCGAGCGTCGCGTCCGGCACCCCGATCACCTTCGCCAGCACCCGGTCGGGCATGGCGAGCTGGTCGGCGGCGCGCAGCAGCGCCTGGGTGATCGCCAGCGCCTCGGGGGAGGCGGGAGCAGCGGCGGCCTTTCGCAACGGCTTCGGGGGCATGGAGGCTCTTTCGATGAAGAAGGGCGGGAGGGCCGCGTGCCCTCCCGCGGGTCAATCAGAGCATATAACTTATTGCGGGGCCATACGGATGGCGCCGTCCAGGCGGATCACGTCGCCGTTCAGCATCTCGTTCTCGACGATGTGCTGGACGAGGCGGGCGTACTCCTCCGGGCGGCCGAACCGCTTGGGGAAGGGGACGGAGGCCGCGAGGCTGTCCTGCACCTCCTGCGGCATGGTCAGCAGCATCGGCGTGCCGATCAGGCCGGGGGCGATGGTCATCACGCGGACGGCGCTGCGGGCGAGGTCGCGCGCCGCGCAGATGGTCAGCGCCACGATGCCGCCCTTCGACGAGGCGTAGGCGGCTTGGCCCACCTGCCCCTCGTAGGCGGCGACCGAGGCGGTGTTGACGATGACGCCGCGCTCGCCGCTGTCCAGCGGGTCGAGCTTCGCCATGTCGGCGGCGGCCAGGCGCAGGATGTTGAAGGTGCCGATCAGGTTGACCTCGATCACCCGGCGGAAGTTCTCCAGCGGCATCGCGCCGTCGCGGCCGACGATGCGCTGCGCGGGGGCGATGCCGGCGCAGTTGACGGCGATGCGGGCGGCGCCGTGCGCGGAGCGGGCCTGCTCGAAGGCGCGCTCGGCCGAAGCGGAATCGGTGACGTCGCAGACGAGCCCCAGGCCGCCGATCTCGTGCGCCACCTTGAGCACCGCGTCCTCGTTGACGTCGAGCACGGTGACCTTGGCGCCCTGCTGGGCGAGGTGGCGCGCCGTCGCGGCGCCCATGCCGGAGCCGCCGCCGGTGACGATGGCCGAAAGTCCCTGGATCTGCATGCGCTGTCCCTCCCGATTATCAGGTTTGCCGTTCTATGTAGCAGGGCGGCACGACGGGCGGAACCCGGCACAGGGGGGCAGCGACACCCCGTCGCTTGCGCTCGGCGTCGGATGGGTTCCATCATCGCCGGCTTGGGCACGGGTGAAGCGGGGTGGGGCGATGCGGACACTGTGGGTTGCGGCGCTGCTGGCCGGTGCCGTGCCGGCCGCCGCGGCCGGGGCGGAGCGCGAATGGTCGTTGCGCACCAAAAGCGCCGACATCGGCGCCGCGCTGGAGCGCGAGGGCAACCGCGAATCGCTGGTGCTGAGCGTGCATCCGCTCGACGGCGTGCGGATCGAGCCGCCGATGGTGCGGGTGGACGCCCCGGCGCTGGTGCGCCCGCACATCGCCGTGAAGTTCCCGACCACCGTGCGCGCCGAGGGCAAGGGCCGCGCCGGCACCGTGCGCGCCGCGCTACCGCTGGACGGGCCGGGCAAGGTGCGCTTCGGCGACGCCGACAGCAACGACGGCGCGCTGCGCATCGAATACCGCTATTGCACCGCCAAGGCGGACTGCGCGGTGGAGACGGTGGACATCGCGCTGAAGGCAGTGCCGTAGCGAGTCTGAATATCGTAAAATTCTTGTGATTTCCTGTCATTGCGACGTGCGCTAATGTGCTTTTCACCGCGCCTCTGGCGGCGTGCTTGTGAAAGGCCGTGCCGATGCTCCTATCCCGCCGCACCCTGCTGACCGCTGCTGCCGCGCTGGGCGGCCTGGCCCTGTCGCCGCGTGGGGTCGCCGCCGCGACGCGGCTGCGCGTCGGCTACATCCCCATCATCCCGATGACGCAGCTCTTCGTGCTGCTCGGCGAGGGCTGGGCGCGGGACGCCGGGCTGGACCTGCAGACCACGGGGTTCCAGTCCGGCCCGGCGATGATCCAGGCGCTGGCCTCGGGCACGCTTGACGTGGCCTACGTCGGCATCGGCCCGGCGATGATCGCCCGCTCCAAGGGTGTGCCGGTGAAGATCGTCGCCGCCAACATCGTCGATCAGGTGGCGCTGATCGGCCGCGGCCCGCTGGCCCAGGCGGTGGCCGGGGCGCCGTCGCCGGCCGAGGGGTTCGCGGCGTTCCGCCGGGCGCAGGGCCGTCCGGCGAAGATCGCCACGCTGCCTGCCGGCTCGGTGCCGGAGACGGTGCTGCGCTACTGGCTGCAGGAGGTGGCGAAGGTACCTGCGGCGGAGGTCGAGGTGATCGGCATGGGCGAGGAGCACGTGCAGCAGGCGCTGCTGTCCGGCGCCGTCGACGGCTCCTCCATCCTCGAACCGATCCTCACGGTGGTGCGCGCGCGCCTGCCCGACGCGCGCATCCTGGTGCCGGCGGGGCAGCTCTTCCCCAGGCAGCCGGGCGCCGTGGTCGCCGTCACCGAGAACGCCATCGCCCGCGAGCGCGACGCGGTGGCGGCGCTGGTGCGGCTGCACGTCCGCGCGACCGACTTCGCCAAGCGCGAGCCCGCCCGCACGGCGGAGCACGTCGGCGCGTACATTGGCAAGGGACTGATCGAGCCGGAGGTGCTGCAGCGGGCGCTGACCTCGGACGCCACGACGCTGGTGGCCGACCCGCGCGGCATCGTCGAGGGGACCGGGCGCATGCAGGACTTCCAGCAGCGCCTCGGCCAGCTCGCCTCGCCGGTGGACCTGGACACGCTGTTCGACTTCAGCTTCTACGACGCGGCCAGCAGGTCCTGAAACTCCGGGTGCTTGCGGATGTAGCCCGCGATGAACGGGCACTCCGCCACCACCGGCAGCCCGCGCGCGCGGGCGAGGCCGAGCGCGCCCTTCGCCAAGCGTGAGCCGACGCCGCGGCCGGACAGGCTGTCCGGCACCTCGGTGTGGGTGAAGACCAGATGCCCGTCGCGCACGCGGTACTCGGCGAAGGCGACGGCGCCGTCCTCGGCCAGTTCGAAGCGGCTGGCGGCGGCGTTGTCGGTGACCGCCCCGCTCACCGGTGCGGCACCGTCTTGTCTTCGGGCTCGACCCTGGCGTCGTCGGGCGAGCCGCGGCCGCTGTGCGGCTCGTCGGCCAGCGCGCGGTTGAACTGCATCGCCTTCTCGATGCCGTCGAACCAGAAGCTCCGGCCCTCGTTGACGAAGTCTTCGCCCTCGACGAAGCCGATGTCGCGGGCCACGGCCCGGCCCATCGGCTCGGGCACGTTGATCGGCCACTGGAAACGTGAGTCCGCCATGGCGCTCCTCCCGGTCTACCCCAGGATCAACAACCGATGCGGCGCGCCGGTGTTCCCTCAGCCGCCGCTCTTCAGCGACGCGAGGCGCTGGCGCACGGTCTCGCGGTCGGGGTCCTTCGGGTCCATCTGCGCCAGCAGGCGGTTCAACAGCTCGGCCGCCTCGTCGCGCCGGCCGCCCTGCGCGGCGTCGAGGCCAAGCAGCCACAGCGCCTCCTTGTTGGCCGGGTCGAGCGCCAGCACCTCGCGCAGCGCCGCCACGGCGTCGGCCGGCAGCGGCCCGTCCTCCGGCGCGCGGCCGAGCAGCGCGTCGGCGTAGGCGATGCGCACCTCCACCCGCGTCGGCGCGCGGTCGAGCGCCTGTTTGGCGGCCTCGATCGCCTTGTCGTGGTCGGCCAGCACGGTGTAGGAGCGCGCCAGCTTCAGCCAGCCGTCCACATCCTGCGGGTTGGCGCGCATCTTGGCGTCGAGTTGCTCCACCATCTGGCGGATCTGCCGGTCCTGGTCGGCGTTGCCGCCCTGCTGGCCATCCACGTTCGGGTGGTTCTGCGGCGGCGCCGGCTTCGGCATGACGCTGGCGACGTCGAGCTTGAGGGCAGTCGCCGCCTCCTTGATGCGGGCCTGCACCACCGGCAGCCATGGCGCGTCGGCCGGGGTGTCGGCGACCAGCGCCACCCAGCCGTCCAGCGCCCCCCTGGCATCGCCGGCCTGCAGCCGGGCCAGCGCCAGGAAGAAGCGGGCGCGGGAGTCCTTCGGGTCCTTGATCAGCATCGCCTGGAAGACGCGCAGCGACTCCTCGGTTACCGTGCCGCCGTTGGCGGCGGTGGACATCTCGGCGTAGGCCGACTTGGCGTCCAGGTTGCCCGGCTGCAGGTCGGCGGCGCGCTTCAGCGCTTCCGCCGCCTGCTCGTAGCGGCCGATCTTGCCGTAGGTCTGGCCCATCAGGGTCCAGGCCTGCGCGTCGTTGGGGTTGTCCTCCAGGTGCTTCTTGAGCTTCTGCACCGCCTCCATCACCGGGGCGGGCGGGCCGCCGGCCATCTGGCGCTCCTCGGCGGCGAGGTCGCGGGACGCCAGCGGCTGCGCCGGCAGCTCCGGCCGGCCGAGCGGCAGGTAGACCACCACCGCGCCCAGCGGGATCGCCACCGCCAGCAGCGCCGCCACCGCCTTGGTGCGGTTCACCGGGCCGGCGCCCGCGGCGCCCTTCCTAGCCTCGTCGGCGAGCGCCAGCATGCGCCGGGCGATCTCGGCCTTGGCGGCCTCCATCTGGGCGTCGGTGATCAGGCCGCGGCCGCGGTCGCGCTCCAGCTCGGTCAGCTGGTCGCGGTAGACCTCCAGGTCGTAGGCGCCGCGCGACGGGCCGGCGGCCTCGGCCTTCTGGGCCTTCAGCAGCGGCGGCACGATGATCAGCAGCACGACGGCCGTCAGCGCCGCCGCGAGTATCCAGAACAGCATCAGATCCCGTCCTTGCGCAGAAGCGCGTCGAGGCGCCGGCGCTCGTCCTCGGTCAATGGCGCGGTGTCGCCGGACACACCCCCGGCGGCGCGGCGGTTGCGCAGGTAGACGACGGTGCCCAGCGCGCCGAACGCCAGGATGACGAACGGCCCGGCCCACAGCAGCAGCGTCGTCGCCTTGAACGGCGGCTTCAGCAGCACGTAGTCGCCGTAGCGGTCGGTGACGTACTGCAGCACCTGCTCGTTCGACTCGCCCTTCTTGATGCGCTCGCGCACGATGACGCGCAGGTCGCGGGCGAGGTCGGCGTTGGAGTCGTCGATCGACTGGTTCTGGCAGACGAGGCAGCGCAGCTCCTTGCTGACCTCGCGCGCCCGCTCCTCCTGCCTGGGGTCGGGCAGCACCTCGTCGGGGTTCACGGCAAAGGCCGGAGTCACCATCCCCGGGGCCAGCCCCGCCGCCAGCACGGCGGCCAGAATCAGGCGTTTCACCGCGACAGCTCCTTGATCAGCGGCGCCATCTCGGTGCGCCAGACGTCCTCGGTGATCGGGCCGACCTGCTTGTAGCGGATCACGCCCGCCTTATCGACGATGTAGCTCTCCGGCACGCCGTAGACGCCCCACTCGATGGCGGCGCGGCCGTCGCGGTCGGCGCCGATCACCCCGTACGGGTCGCCGAGTTGGCGCAGCCAGGTCAGCGCGTCCTCGGGCTTGTCCTTGTAGTCGACGCCGACGATGTTCACCGCCTTGGTGCGCGACAGCTCCATCAGCAGCGGGTGCTCGACCCGGCAGGGCACGCACCACGAGGCGAAGAAGTTCACCAGCGTGACCTTCCCCGCGTAGGTCGCGTTCGCCACCGTGCCGTCGTTGCCGCGCAGGCCGGCGACCGAGAAGGCCGGCGACGGCTTGCCGATCATCGGCGAGGGCACCAGCTTCGGGTCGCGGTTGAAGCCGACGAAGAAGAAGGCGGCCACCACGGCGAGCACGAGCAGCGGCAGGATGTAGATCAGGCGGCGCATGGTTTCTTGGTTCCGTTTCTTATTCGGCCGGCTGCAGGGCCGGGCCGCCCTTGCGGCGGCGCTCGGGTGCGCCGATGCGGAAGCGGCGGTCGGACAGCGAGACCAGCCCGCCGAACACCAGGCCGAGCGCGCCGATCCAGATCCACGGCAGCAGCGGGTGGTGGTAGATGCGCACCACCCACAGACCCTGCGAGTCCGGGTCGCCGAGCGCCACGTAGAGGTCGGCGAAGGCCGTGGTGTGGATCGCCGTCTCCGACGTGGTCTGGCGCGACACCGGGTAGGAACGGCGCTCCGGCTCCAGCGTGGTGACGACCTTGCCGTCCTTGGTGACGCGGAAGGTGCCGACCTCGGCCCGGTAGTTCTCGCCGAAGCCGGGGCGGACGTTCTCGAAGTGCAGCGTGTAGCCGGCCACCGTCGCGGTGTCGCCGGGCTTCATGCCCTTGATCAGCTCGGCGTTCCACGAGGACGTCGCGGTCATCCCCATGATGCCGATCCCTAGGAAGGCGTGCGCGATGGTCATGCCCCAGGCGCTGCGCGGCAGGTTGACGGCGCGGCTCCAGCTCTCGCCGGCCGGGGCGCGGAACAGGCGGATGCGCTCGGCGAACTCGGCCAGCGCGCTGACGAAGGCCCAGGCGCCCATGGCAACGCCGACCAGCGCCATCACCGGGCCGCCCACCGCCCACACGGCGTAGAGCACGGCCAGCGCGGTCACCACCAGCGCCACCCACAGCCGGCCCAGCACGCCCGGCAGGTCGCCGCGCTTCCAGGACAGGAACGGGCCGACGCCCATGGCGGCGACCATCGGGATCATCAGCGGCACGAAGGTGGAATTGAAGAAGGGTGCCCCCACCGACACCTTGCCGAGATTCAGCACGTCGAGGAACAGCGGGTACAGCGTGCCGATGAACACCGTGGCCGTCGCCGTGGACAGCAGCAGGTTGTTCAGCACCAGCGAGCCCTCGCGGCTGATCGGCGTGAACACGCCGCCGGCCTTCAGCGTCGGCGCCCGCACGCTGTACAGCAGCAGCGAGCCGCCGGTGGCCAGCGCCAGCAGCACCAGGATGAACACGCCGCGCGTCGGATCGACGGCGAAGGCGTGCACCGAGGTGAGGATGCCCGAGCGCACCAGGAAGGTGCCCATCAGCGACAGCGAGAAGGTGATGATCGCCAGCAGGATGGTCCAGGTCTTCAGCGCGTCGCGCTTCTCCACCACGATGGAGGAGTGCAGCAGCGCGGTGCCGGCCAGCCACGGCATGAACGAGGCGTTCTCGACCGGGTCCCAGTACCACCAGCCGCCCCAGC
>NZ_LGQZ01000030.1 GCF_003116015.1 Azospirillum sp. TSO22-1 | reverse complement strand
GCGGGTCCTGCGCCCGGACGTCCTCCACCCAGGCCGGGGCGCCCGCCGCGAGGGCGTAGAGGAGCACGACGGCCGCGCGCCGCCGGCAGCGTTGCGTTCCGGCCCGGGGTCTCATCGCGGCAGCCCTGCGCGGTCCTTCACGCTAATCACCTTATTGCAGTGTGCGCAAGCGAACCATTGGACGAAGGTACAATTTCTTAACGCGCACCTGGGCCGTATTATCCAAGGCGCAGTGATCCAGTGCGCTCTTCTCGTGCTTGTTTTGGCGATGAGCCTGAAAACCGGCGGGCCAATTTGTCGGAGACCTGCGACCCGCAGGTAAAAGCTGGCTCCTTCGCGTGGCGGTCATGTTCGGCGACCGGCGTGTCGCCTTTTTGAAAATTCGCGTCAATACGGGTCACCTTCCGGGAGGGAACGATGAAAATGCGCCTCAAGTCGGTTCTGTGTGCGAGCGCCGTCGGCGTGGTGGCCCTTGCGGCCGGTCAGGCGTCGGCCAATTCCGAACTGCTGAAGATGCAGAAGGACCCCAACCAGTGGGCCATGCAGCTCGGCAACTATTCGGGCCAGCGTTACAGCGAGCTGAATCAGATCAACAAGGACAACGTGAAGAACCTGAAGGTCGCGTGGTCCTTCTCCACCGGCGTGCTGCGCGGGCACGAGGGCGGGCCGCTGGTGATCGGCGACATGATGTTCGTGCACGCGCCGTTCCCGAACACGGTGTTCGCCATCGACCTCGCCAACGGCAACCGGATCGCCTGGAAGTACGAACCGAAGCAGGACGCCGGCGTCATCCCGGTGATGTGCTGCGACACCGTCAACCGCGGCCTCGCCTACGCCGACGGCATGGTGTTCCTCTCGCAGGCCGACACCACGCTGGTGGCGCTCGACGCCAAGACCGGCAAGCTGGTCTGGACCGCCAAGAACGGCGACCCGACCAAGGGCGAGACCTCGACCGCGGCGCCGCTGGTCATCAAGGACAAGGTGTACGTCGGCATCTCCGGCGGCGAGTTCGGCGTGCGCGGTCACGTCACCGCCTACGACACCAAGACCGGCAAGCAGGCTTGGCGCGGCTACTCGATGGGCCCGGACAGCGACATCCTGGTGGACCCGGAGAAGACCACGCATCTCGGCAAGCCGGTCGGCAAGGACTCCGGCACCAACACCTGGCAGGGCGATCAGTGGAAGATCGGCGGCGGTACGACGTGGGGTTGGTACACCTACGACCCTGAGTTGAATCTCATATACTACGGCAGCGGCAACCCGTCGACCTGGAACCCGGTGCAGCGCCCCGGTGACAACCGCTGGTCGATGACCATCTTCGCCCGCGACGCCGACACCGGCATGGCGAAGTGGGTCTACCAGATGACCCCGCACGACGAGTGGGACTACGACGGCATCAACGAGATGATCCTTGCGGACCTCGACGTGAAGGGCAAGCCGACCAAGGCGCTCGTCCACTTCGACCGCAACGGCTTCGGCTACACCATGGACCGCACCAACGGCGCCCTGCTGGTCGCCGAGAAGTACGATCCGGCGGTCAACTGGGCCACACACGTCGACATGGCGACTGGCCGGCCGCAGGTGGTCGACAAGTACTCGACCCACAAGCAGGGCGAGGACGTCAACACCAAGGGTGTCTGCCCGGCGGCGCTCGGCTCCAAGGACCAGCAGCCCTCGGCCTACTCGCCGAAGAGCAAGCTGTTCTACGTGCCGACCAACCACGTCTGCATGGACTACGAGCCGTTCAAGGTCGCCTACGCGGCGGGCCAGCCCTACGTCGGCGCGACGCTGAGCATGTACCCGGCGCCGGGCGGCACGCACCTCGGCAACTTCATCGCCTGGGACGCCTCCGAGGGCAAGATCAAGTGGTCGGTCCCCGAGCAGTTCTCGGTGTGGAGCGGCGCGCTGGCCACCGCCGGCGACGTGGTGTTCTACGGCACGCTGGAAGGCTACCTGAAGGCGGTCGACGCCTCGTCGGGCAAGGAGCTGTTCCGCTTCAAGACCCCGTCGGGCATCATCGGCAACGTCAACACCTACATGCATGGCGGCAAGCAGTACGTCGCGGTGCTGTCGGGCGTGGGCGGCTGGGCCGGCATCGGCATGGCGGCCGGCCTGCAGGAGGACACCGCCGGCCTCGGCGCGGTGGGTGCCTACAAGCAGCTCTCGAACTACACGCAGCTCGGCGGCGTGCTGACGGTGTTCAGCCTCGACTGAGCGACCCGGTGACCTGCCCGGCCCTCCGCACGGGGGCCGGGCATCCCCGGCAGCGTGCGTGGACGACATTTTCCAGGACCAAACACATGAGCTTTCGCATTCTGTTCAGGCACGCCGCCGTGGCGGGTTTCGCCGCGGCGGCTCTCTTCGTCGGCATGTTTCCGGCCAGCGGGCAGTCCGCTCAGCAGACCGCGTCCACGCCGCCGTCCGACAAGCCCTACACGGTCGAGGACGGCAACAAGGTCGATCCCAAGACCTACAACGGCTATCGCCGCTATCACAGCATCTGCCACACCTGCCACGGCCCGGACGGGCTCGGCAGCTCCTTCGCACCCAGCCTGGTGGACTCCCTGAAGCGGATTTCGAGCGATCAGTTCGAGGGCATCGTCGCGGGCGGGGTGCAGGGCAACAACGGCGGCAACATCCGCGTCATGCCGGCCTTCGCCAGCGATCCCAACGTCATGGACCACATCCTGGACATCTACAGCTACCTGAAGGCCCGCTCCGACGGCGCGCTTGGCCGCGGCCGGCCGGAAAGACTCGTCGCCGCCAAGACCAACTAGGCGGCAACACAAGGGGAGGGTGGTGCATGGGCGCAGCGCGGGCGGCGGGGATCGCCGCGATTCTCGGGGGGATGCTGGCGTCGCTTCCGGCGCTGGCCACCGGTCCTTCGGTGCGCGACCCCACCGCGTTGCGCGTCTGTGCCGATCCCAGCAGCCTGCCGTTCTCCAACACCGCGGGCGAGGGGTTCGAGAACAAGCTGGCGGAGATGGTGGCCGCCGAATTCGGCGTGCCGGTGCGCTACGCTTGGTACCCGCAATCGGTTGGCTTCGTGCGCAACACGCTGGGCGCGCTGCGCTGCGACGTCATCATGGGGATGACCACGGCGTCGGAGCTGGTGCAGAACACCAACCCCTACTACCGCTCGGTCTACGCGCTGGTCTACCGGCGGGATTCCGGCCTGTCGGCGCGCGCGCTGGGCGACCAGCAGCTCGACGGCAAGCGGATCGGCGTCATCGCCGGCACGCCGCCGGCGTCGCAGCTGGCGGCGCTCGGCCGCCTCGCCTCCCTGCAGCCCTACCACCTCGTCGTCGACACCCGGGCGGAATCGCCGGGCCGGCAGATGATCGACGACGTCGCCGAGGGCAAGACCGACGCCGCCGTGGCGTGGGGGCCGGTGGCCGGGTACTTCGCCAAGCGGCATGGCGACGCGCTCAAAGTCGTGCCGCTGACGGCGGAGACGGGCGGCGTCCGCCTCGACTTCCGCGTCACGCTCGGCGTGCGCAACGGCGACGACGAGTGGAAGAAGACGCTCAACACCGTCCTCGCCAAGCTGCAGCCGCGCATCGACGCGCTGCTGACCGGGTACGGGGTGCCCCTCCTCGACGAGGCGGCGGAGCTGAGCCACACGCAATGACCGGTCGAGCGCTCCTGGCCCTGCTCCTGCTGCTGGCGGGAGCCGCCGGGGCGGCGGAGCCGCTGTTCGACGCGCGCGGCTACCGCGTCCGCGAGTTCCGCGCCGATACCGGCGACCGGCCGCCGCCCGGCGTCGCGCTGATCGACACCATCGATCTCGGGAAGCTGGTCACCGCCGGCGCGGGCGCGCTGGTCGACGTTCTGCCAGTGCCGCCGCGGCCGGCGACGCTGCCGGCGGGCGCGCTGTGGCTGCCGCCGGCGCGCAACGACATCCCCGGCAGCCTGTGGCTACCCGACCTCGGCCTACCCGCCCTGTCGCCGGAGCGCGAGACGCGTTTCCGCGCGACGCTCGCCGCCTTCCTCGCCGGGCGCGCCGGACCGGTGGTGGTCTATTGCCTGGAGCGTTGCTGGCTATCGTGGAACGCGGCGCGCCGGCTGGCCGAATGGGGGGTTTCCGACGTCCGCTGGTACCCCGAGGGCACCGACGGCTGGGCCGCCGCCGGCCTGCCGACAGCCCGTGCCGAGCCGGCCGTCCGACCCGAGGAGTTTCCGTAGCCGCGTCAGCGCAGGGCCGGCGTGTCGTCGCGCAGCCAGCGCACGAAGTAGTTGGCGGCCCGCAGCCACGCCGTGTCGTTGTCGCCGCGGAAGTCGAGGATCTTGCGGATCAGCACGGCGCCGCTCTTTCCGTCGCGGATCTCCACGTGCAAGGTGAGGATCAGCGCGCTCATGCGGAACACCCAGGCGGACAGCACCCGCTCGCCGCCCAGACGCTCCGCCACCTCGACCAGACAGGCCTCGCAGGCGTGCACCTCGCGCCGCGTGCGCAGCCGTGCCAGCAGGTCGGCCGCGGCGCTGTCGTCCAGCACCCGGTAGAGGCCGTCGGCGTTGAGGCCGTCCTTCAGCGCCCGGGTCAGCAGCGCCGCACGGGCGTCCCATTCGCCCCGCCGGGACGTGTCGGACAGGTCGCCCTCCACCTCGGCGTCGAGGACGACGAGCGACGTGCGCTCGGCCGCCGCCGCCGGGACGGCGAGGGCCAGCAGCAGGGCGAACGGAACGAGACGCCGGAGCACCGGACGGAGCATGCGAGCCTCCCTGGCACGGTGTCCCAGTAGGTCATCGGGCGCGGGTGCTTGCCAATTGTGCTTAGGTCGAAACGCCTCAGGTGCGGGGCGGGCTGCAGGTCCAGCGGCGCACGTTCCATGCCGGGTGCTCGCTGGTCCACTTGGCGGCGACGAACTGCGCCTCGCGCACGCACATCAGTGTGTTCTGGTAGGGCTCCTGGTACACCGGCCATTCCTGGCGGCAATCGGACGGCGACGACAGCATGCAGACAACGAAAACAAGCTCGATCACGATGCGATCCCCGTGAGATGGAAGATGTGGGGCAATACGATGGTCGGCGGGGTTTTGATCCGCCGCCACCAAAGGCCAGAAAGAGAAATTTGGTGTTACGCCCCATGTCCAGGGGCGGAACCGGTGCTGGTGCGGCCGCAGCGGCAACGGCGGACAGCGGGCACGAAATTCTTGAAACGAGCGACTGCCGACTTGGATCGTACCTAAGTTGAATTGTAGGACATGGGGCGGGGCGCACAATGATCGTGGCGCTTGAGCGGCGTATGATTCTTGAGCGGGCGCTCATATGGACAACGAGACTTCCCTCGACACGCTTCCCGCCCACCTCAAGCCGGTGGCAGAGGCGCTTGTTGCGGAGCTCATGGCGAACCCGCTGCTTGCGGGTTTCTCGCCGCAGGCGCTGATGCAGCACGTCTGCTCGTCGAGCTTCCGCCGCACGCTGGAGCGCGAACACCTCGCGCGCCAAGCCGGCCTGCGGTGACCGTCAGTCCCGATCCGGTGCGCCGAGCGGGAAGAAGCGGCGGTAGGGCCGCGCCTCGTCCACCGCGCGGGCGAAGGATGGCCGCGCCAGCAGGCGTTGCCGGTAGGCGCGCAGGGTGCCGAACTCCTCGGCGATGGGGTGCACCCAGTCGGCATAGAACAGCGACGGCGCCGCCGCGCAGTCGGCGAGGCTGAAGGCGTCCCCGGCAGCCCAACCCTGCCCCGTCAGCGCGCCGTCCAGCCAGCGGTAGGCGGTGTCCAGCAGCGCCCGCGCTTCGGCGACGCCGTGCGGGTCGCGGTCGGAGGGGGCTCGGATGGCGTCGAAGACGATCCGCTGCATGGGCGTCATCACGTAGTTGTCGAAGACGCGGTCCATGGTGCGCACCGGCAGGGCGGCGCGCGGATCTTCCGGCATCAGACGCACCGGGCCGGGGTGGCAGAGCCCGAGATGCTCGATGATGACGCTGGATTCCACCACGGTGCGTCCGTCGTCCACCAGCACCGGCATCCGCTTCACCGGCCACAGCGTCGCGAACTCCTGTGCCGCCGGCTGGTCGGGGGCAAGCAGGCGCAGCTCGAACGGCGTGCCGTTCTCGTACAGCGCGATCAGCACCTTCTGGCAGTAGGACGAGAACGGGTGGGCATAGAGCGTCAGCGCCATGATCTCTCTCCCCTGGAAACCGATTGCATCTTGCACGCGGTTGCACGGTGGCCGACCTGCTCCCGCTTTGCAAGCGCACGGCTCCGGGGCTCTCCTACTTGGCCGGGGCTTCCCGGTCCAGGTAGGAGCGCCAGCCGCCGAAGGCCGAGATGTCGGGGGCTCCCACGGTGGCGGCGGCCTCGCACAGGAAGCCGCTGATGCGCCGCCCGTCGGCCAGTTCCACCGGGCCGATGCCGAGCGGCGCCGGGATCGACGCGACGAAGCGCCCGAACGCCTCCGGCGTCAGTTCCCAGACCTCGCCGTCGATGGCGGTGCCACCCTCGGCCATGCGCAGCAGGCCGGGGCGCGGCGGCGCGCCGGGCAGGGCGTGGAAGCGGTAGGCCGGCGTGGTCCGGCTCGGCCCGGCCAGACGGGCGCCGAGGTCGGTGAGCTGTCCGTTCAGCGGCAGGCCGGAGAGGTGTGCGCCGACCACGAACAGCTCCAGCAGCCCGGCGCCGCCGTAGGGCGTCGGCCGCGCCGCCGGATGCGGTGCGCCGGTGGCGCCGAGCGGCAGGCCGGCGGCCCGGTGCAGCGCCGCGGCGATGACGCCGACCGCCGCATCGCGGAAGGCCGGCGCCAGCAGCGTGATTCCCGCCGGCAGGCCGCCGGCCTGGAACCCGGCCGGCACGGCGATGCCGCAGAGGTCCAGCAGGTTCACGAAATTGGTGTACACGCCCAGCGTGCTGTTGGTACGGATCGGGTCGGCCTCGACCTCGGCGATGGTGTAGATGGTGCCCGATGTGGGCAGCGCCAGCACGTCGATCGTCTCCCACACGGGCGCCGCCTGGGCGCGCAACTCCTCCAGCCGGTAGGCGGCGCGGAACGCATCGACGGCGGAGAGCGCCCGGCCGCCCTCGATGATGGTGCGCGTCACCGGCAGCGTCTCCTGCGGGTGCGCGGCGATGAAGTCGCCGACCGCCGCGGTGCGCTCCGCCACCCAGGCGCCGCTGTACAGCAGATCGGCGGCGGCGGCGAACGGGGCGAAGTCGATCTCCACCCGTACCCCGCCCAGCCGCTCCAGCCGGCCGAGCGCCTCGCGGTACACCCGCTCCGCCTCGGCGTTGCCGAAGAACGGCATTTGCTCGGCGCGCGGCACGCCGAAGCGGAAGGGCGCGCGCGGCGCTGGTGGGCTTGGCGGGGCAGGGCGGCTGTAGGGATCGGCCGGGTCCGGCGCGGCCATGACCGCCAGCACGTCCAGCGAGTCCTCCACCGTCAGCGCGAACACCGACACGCAGTCGAGCGACCGGCACGCCGGCACCACGCCCGCGGTGCTGATCAGCCCCTTGGTCGGCTTCAGCCCGACGATGTTGGTGAAGCCGGCCGGCACGCGCCCCGACCCCGCCGTGTCGGTGCCCAGGGCGAAGCTGACCAGCCCCGCCGACACCGCCACCGCCGATCCGGAACTCGACCCGCCCGGGATGTAGCGCGAGTCGAACGGGTTGCGCGCCACGCCGTAGGGTGAGCGCACGCCGACCAGTCCGGTGGCGAACTGATCCAGGTTGGTCTTGCCGATCAGGATGGCGCCAGCGTCGAGCAGGCGCTGCACGCCGGTCGCCGTCCGCTCCGGGCTGTAGGCGAAGGCCGGGCAGCCGGCGGTGGTGGCCAAGCCGGCGACGTCGATGTTGTCCTTCACCGCGAACGGAATGCCATAGAGTGGCAGCGCCGCCCGTTCCGCGGCCGGCAGCGCCTCCAGCGCCTGGGCACGGGCCAGCACCTCCGCATCGGGCACGCGGCTGATCCACACCTTGTCGTCGCCCGCCGCCGCGATGCGCTCCAGCACCGCGTGCGCCACCGCGGTCGATGACAGGCTCCCCGCGCGGTAGCGCGCGAGCAGGCCGGCGATGTCGAGCGAATCGACTTGGGTGGGGGCAGAACTGGTCATGGAGCGCCTCGTTCCCTGGCGTTGCAGTGCATGCGAGATTGCATGCAAGGCATGGGCCGTTCAATCGCATTGAAAAGTCTGAGTATAGGCGCCTTCGTCGTGGGGATATCTGCCCACCGGAGAGGCGATGATGTTCAAATAATATGCAGATAGGTTGCGTGCGTTGAAAATGCGCGACTTTGCGGCGTGCTCTCCCCTCGATTGGCCGCAGTTCTGCCCAAGCGGCGCGCTTCCGCCGCAACGCCCGCCGTCGATGATAGCCTGCAACTCGTTGGAAATGCGCATTCTCTGATCGTGGCACGCGCCTTGCGAGGCGATTGTATGCACAAAGGCCACACGGACCGGCTGCGCCGTGGGTGGCACACGAGGAGGGATGGTTGATGAAACGCTTGCTTGCCGCCCTTGGCCTGGGAGCGGCCCTGGCGACGCTCCCGGCCCTGTCCCACGCGCAGGGGCGCGAGGAGACGCTGCTGGTGGTGGTCGAGTCCGGCACCAACAGCCTGGACATCCACACGGTGGGCGCCAACCCCGCCAGCTACGGCGTGGTGTGGAACACCTACGACCGCCTCGTCACCTACGGCACCAAGACGCTGCCGGACGGCACGCTGTCCTATGATTACAGTGCGATCAAGCCGGAACTGGCGGAGAGCTGGCAGATCAAGGACGACGAGATCGTCTTCAAACTGCGCAAGGACGCCACATTCCACGACGGCACTCCGGTGACGGCGAAGGACGTGAAGTGGTCGTTCGACCGCATGGTGACGGTGGGTGGCTTTCCGACCTTCCAGATGAAGGCGGGCTCGGTCGAGAAACCCGAGCAGTTCGTGGTGGTGGATGACCACACCTTCGCCGTCAAGCTGCTGCGCAAGGACAAGCTGACGTTGCCCGACCTCGGCGTGCCGGTGCCGATCGTGCTGAACTCCGAACTGGTGAAGAAGAACGCCACGCCGGAGGACCCCTGGGGCCTGGAGTTCACCAAGAAGACCGACGCCGGCGGCGGCGCCTACAAGGTGGAGTCCTGGAAGCCGGGGCAGGAGCTGGTGCTCGCCCGCTACGACGGCTGGAAGTCCGGCCCGCTGCCCAAGCTGAAGAAGATCGTCATGCGCGAGGTGCCGTCGGCCGGCAACCGCCGGGCGCTGGTGGAGCGCGGCGACGCCGACGTTTCCTTCGACCTGCCGCCCAAGGACGCGCAGGAACTGGCGAAGGCCGGCAAGGTCAAGGTGGTCGGTGTGCCCATCGAGAACTCGCTGTGGGCGGTCGGCCTCAACGTCACGCAGAAGCCCTTCGACAACGTGAAGGTCCGCCGCGCGGTGGCCTACGCCGTGCCTTACCAGAAGATCATGGACGCGGTGGTCTACGGCCGCGGCATCCCGATGTTCGGCGGCAAGGGGGTGAGCAGCGCCGCGTGGCCGCAGCCCTCGCCCTACGGCACCGACGTCGAGAAAGCCAAGGCGTTGCTGGCCGAAGCCGGCTTCCCCAACGGCTTCGAGACGACCATCAGCATCAACCAGGGCGTCGCCACCCTGTCCGAGCCGATGGCCACGCTGATCCAGGAATCGCTGGGGCAGATCGGCATCAAGGCCACCATCAACAAGATTCCCGGGGCCAACTGGCGGGCGGCGATCCTGAAGAAGGACCTGCCCTTCATGATCGACACCTTCTCGGGCTGGCTGAACTATCCCGACTATTACTTCTTCTGGGGCTATCACGGGCAGAACGCGGTGTTCAACATCATGAGCTACCAGAACCCGGCGATGGACGCGCTGATCGACGCCGCCCGCTTCGAGACCGACACGGCCAAGTACGAGGAACTGGTGAAGGGCTTCGTGCGGATCGCTTGGGACGACGTCCCGCGCATCCCGATCTTCCAGTACTATCTGGACGCCGCCATGCAGAAGACCGTCCATGGCTACACCTACTGGTTCCACCGCGCCATCGACTTCCGCCCGATGAGCAAGGGGTGAGCCCATGCCGCGCACGCTGCGCCTGATCCTCCGCCGCCTGCTCAGCGCGCTGCCCAGCGTGGCGGCGGTGGTGGTGGTGACCTTCGTGCTGACCCGGGCGCTGCCCGGCGACCCGGCGGCCTACTTCGCCGGCCCCGCCGCCACGCCGCAGGCGGTGGAGGAGGTGCGCAAGCGCCTCGGCCTCGACCGCTCGCTGCCGGAGCAGTTCCTGTCGTATCTGGGCGAGCTGGCGCGGGGCGAGATGGGCACGTCGCTGACCACCGGGCAGCCGGTGCGCGACGACATCCTGGCGCGCCTGCCGGCCTCGCTGGAACTGACGCTGGCCGGGCTGCTGCTGGCGGTCACCGTCGCCATCCCGCTGGGGGTGGCGGCGGCGACGCGGCCGGGGTCGTGGATCGATCATTCAGCCCGCGTCGTCAGCACCGCGGGCGTGTCGCTGCCGGTGTTCTTCACCGGGCTGCTGCTGGTCTACGTCTTCTACTATCTGCTGGGCTGGGCGCCGGCGCCAATGGGGCGGCTGGACCTGTTCGCCACCACGCCGCCGACGGTCACCGGCTTCCTACTCATCGACTCCCTGCTGGCGGGGGAGGGGGCGACCTTCCGCGCCGCGGCGGCGCAGTTGGCGTTGCCGGCGCTGACGCTCGGCCTGTTCTCGGTGGCGCCGCTGGCGCGCATGACGCGGGCCTCCATGCTGGGCGTGCTGTCGTCGGACTTCGTGCGCACGGCGCGGGCGAGCGGCCTGTCGCGCTCCACCGTGCTGGTCACCTACGCGCTGCGCAACGCGCTGCTGCCGGTGGTGACGACGCTGGGCATGGTGTTCTCCTTCCTGCTCGGCGCCAACGTGCTGGTGGAAAAGGTGTTCTCCTGGCCCGGCATCGGCTCCTACGCCATCGAGGCGCTGGTGGCGTCGGACTACGCGCCGGTGCAGGGCTTCATCCTGACCATGGCGGTGATGTACGTCGGGCTGAACCTGCTGGTCGACGTGCTGTACGGAATCATCGATCCCCGCGTGAGGATCGAGGCATGACGGCGACGCTGCGTCACATCCGCTACGTGCTGGCCGAGAATCCGGTGACCGGGGTGGCCTTCGGCGGCTTCCTGCTGATCCTGCTGCTGGCGCTGGCTGGGCCGGCGCTGGCGCCCTACGACCCGCTGGCCAGCGACACCGCGGCGGCGCTGCAGCCGCCGTCGTGGGCGCACTGGTTCGGCACCGACCACCTGGGGCGCGACATCCTCTCGCGGGTCATGGTGGCGACCCGGCTGGACGTGCAGATCTCGCTGGCCGCGGTGGCGCTGTCCTTCGCCTTCGGCAGCGTCGCGGGGGTGTGCGCCGGCTGGTTCGGCGGCACGGTGGAGCGCGTCCTCTCCCGCCTCGTCGACACCATCATGGCGTTCCCGCTGTTCGTGCTGGCCATGGGCGTGGTGGCGGCGCTGGGCAACACGGTGGGCAACATCGTAGTCGCCACCGCGATCATCAACTTCCCCTTCTACGTCCGCATGGCGCGGGCCGAGACCAACGCCCGGCGCGAGGCGGGCTTCATCGAGGCGGCGCGGCTGGGCGGCAACGGCGACGCCCGCATCCTGGGCTTCCACCTGTTCCCCAACATCCTGCCACCGATGATGGTGCAGGTGTCGCTGAACATGGGCTACGCGATCCTCAACGCCGCCGGCCTGTCCTTCATCGGCCTGGGCGTGCGCCCACCGACGCCGGAATGGGGCATCATGGTCGCCGAGGGCGCCAGCTACATCGTGTCGGGCGAGTGGTGGGTGGCGCTGTTCCCCGGCACGGTGCTGATGCTGGCGGTCTTCTGCTTCAACCTGCTGGGCGACGGTCTGCGCGACATCATCGATCCGCGGAGGCGGACATGACCCTTCTCAGCGTCGAAAACCTGTCGCTGGCCTTCCGCACCCGTGCCGGCACGGTGCGCGCCCTGGAGGGCGTCACCCTGGACCTCGCCAAGGGCGAGACGCTGGGCATCGTCGGCGAGTCCGGCTCCGGCAAGTCGGTGCTGTCCTTCGCCATCATGGGCATTTCCGACCCGGCGGCCCGGATCGCCGGCGGTGCCGTCCGCTTCGAGGGGCTGGATCTGCTGACCGCCCCCGCCCGCGACCTCGACGCGTTGCGCGGCGCCGAGATGGCGATGATCTTCCAGAACCCGCGCGTCGCGCTCAACCCGATCCGCCCGGTGGGCAAGCAGATCGAGGACGTGCTGCTCCGCCACGCCGGCCTGACCCGTGCGGAGGCGCGCGTGAAGGCCGTCGAGATGCTGGCCAGGGTCCGCATCCCCGACCCGGAGCGGCGCGCGAAGGCCTACCCGTTCGAGATGTCCGGCGGCATGTGCCAGCGGGTGATGATCGCGCTGGCGCTGGCCTGCGCGCCCAAGCTGCTGATCGCCGACGAGCCGACCACCGGCCTCGACGTCACCACCCAGGCGGCGATCATGGACCTGGTCGGCGACCTGGCGCGCGAGAGCCGCATGGCGGTGATCCTGATCACCCACGACCTCGGCCTCGCCGCCGAGCGCTGCGACCGTATCGCCGTCATGCACGCCGGCCACGTGGTCGAGGTGGCGCCGACGGCCGACCTGTTCACCGCCCCGCGCCACCCCTACACCCGCCGCCTGATCGCCACCACGCCGCGCCCCGGCGTGGCGCTGGCCGACCTGGAGCCGATCCCCGGCTCGCTGCCCGACCTGCGCGGCGACCTGCCGCCCTGCCGCTACGCCGCCCGCTGCGAGCGGGTGGACGCCGCCTGCGGCGCCGGCCCGCTGCCGCGGCTGGCGGTGCGGCCCAACCACCTCGTTGCCTGTGCGAGGCCGCTGTGATGAGACCGTTGCTCGACGTGCTCGACCTGTCGCGCCGCTTCCCGGTGGGCAAGCAGACGCTGCACGCGGTGGACCGCGTCAGCTTCTCCATTGCGCCCGGCGAGGCGGTCGGCCTCGTCGGTGAGTCCGGCTGCGGGAAGTCGACGCTGGTCCGCATGCTGACGCGGGTGCTTGACCCCAGCGACGGCTCCATCCGTTTCGAGGAGCGGGAGATCGGCTACGTCCCCGCCGCGCGCTTCACCGGTACGTCGGACCGGGCGCTGGTGCAGATGGTGTTCCAGGACCCGACCGACAGCCTCAACCCGCGCTTCACCGCCTTCGACCTGATCGCCGACCCGCTGCGCCGCCTGAAGGGGCCGTGGACCAGAGCCACGCTGACGGCGCGGGTGGAGGAACTGGCCCGCATGGTCGGCCTGCCGGTCGAGCTGCTGGGCCGCTTCCCGCACCAGCTCTCGGGCGGGCAGAAGGCGCGCGTCGGCATCGCCCGCGCGCTGGGGCCGGAGCCCAAGCTGCTGATCCTCGACGAGCCAACCGCGGCGCTCGACGTGTCGGTGCAGGCGGTGGTGCTGCGGCTGCTCGACGACCTGCGCCGGCAGCTCGGCGTCAGCTACCTGTTCGTGTCGCACGACCTCAACGTGGTGCGGCTGCTGTGCGACCGGGTGCTGGTCATGTACCTGGGCCGCATCGTCGAGAGCGGGCCGGCCGACGCCGTCTTTGACCGCCCGGCGCACCCCTACACCCGCGCCCTGCTCGCCGCCATCCCGTCGCTCGGCGAGGACAAGGGGGAGCGCCTGCGCCTGACCGGCGAGCCGCGCAGTCCCATCGACCCGTCGCCCACCGTCTGCCGCTTCCACGGCCGCTGCCCGATGGGCGAGCCGCGCTGCGCCGAAGCCATGCCCGCCCTGCGCCCCGTCGGCGACGGCCACGAGGCCGCCTGCCACTTCGCCGGAGACTGACCCGATGACGGCCTTCGATCCCGACAAGCACATCGACGCGCTGGCCCCGGCGCTGGGCCTGGAGATCCGCCCGGAGTGGCGGGCCGGCGTCGCCGGCTTCCTGACGGTGGCCGCCGCGATGGCAGACTTGGTCGAGGCGGCGGTGGACGATTCCATGGCCGAGGGCGCGGCCGTCTACCGCCCGGGCGAGGTGACCAAGTGAGCGCCCTGCCGGACACCGCCGCCGCCATCGCCCGTGCCGTTGCGGCGGGCGAGGTCTCGGCCCGCGAGGTGGCGCAGGCGGCGCTGGAGCGCATCGCCGCGCACGACGGCCGCGTCGGCGCCTTCACCGACGTGACGGCGGAGCGCGCGCTCGCCGAGGCCGACGCGGTGGACCGCGCCCGCGCGTCCGGTCGGCCGTTCGGCCCGCTGGCAGGCGTCCCCTACGCGGTGAAGAACCTGTTCGACATCGCCGGCCTGCCGACGCTGGCCGGATCGAAGATCAACCGTGATAACCCGCCCGCCGCGGCCGACGCCGCGCTGGTGGCGCGCCTGGGCCGCGCCGGCGCGCTGCTGCTCGGCGGGCTGAACATGGGCGAGTACGCCTACGATTTCACCGGCGAGAACGCGCACCATGGCCCGTCGCGCAACCCGCACGACCTGGAGCGCATGTCCGGTGGCTCGTCCGGCGGTTCCGGCGCCGCGGTGGCGGCTGGGTTCGTGCCGGTGGCGCTGGGCTCCGACACCAATGGCTCGATCCGCGTGCCGTCGGCGCTGTGCGGCGTCTTCGGGCTGAAGCCCACCTACGGGCGCCTGCCGCGTACCGGAAGCTTCCCGTTCTGTGACAGCCTCGACCATCTCGGTCCCTTCGCCCGCTCGGCGGAGGATCTGGCGCTGTGCTACGACGCGCTGCAAGGCACCGACCCGCACGACCCGGCGTGCGCCGCTCGCCCGGTCGAGTCGACGGTGCCGGAACTGGCAAAGGGATTGGACGGCCTGCGCGTCGCCGTGGCCGGCGGCTATTTCCGCACCGGCGCCCAGCCGGAGGCGCTCGCCGCCGTGGACCGCGTGGCCGAAGCGCTCGGCGCCGGCCGCGAGGCCGACCTGCCCGAAGCGCAGCGCGCCCGCGCTGCCGCCTTCCTGATCACCAACGCGGAGAGCAGCGCCTTCCACCTCGATCGGCTGCGCTGCCGGGCGGCGGATTTTGATCCGGATACCCGCGACCGCTTCCTGGCCGGCGCGCTGCTGCCCGCCGCCTGGGTGGTGAAGGCGCAGCGCTTCCGCCGCGGGTACCACGACCGCGTGCTGGAGTTGTTCCGCGAGGTCGACCTGATCCTTGCTCCAAGCACGCCGTGTCCGGCGCCGCGCATCGGGCAGAAGACGATGACGCTCGGCGGCGCGGAGGTGGCGGTGCGGCCGAACCTCGGGATCTACACGCAGCCCATTTCCTTCATCGGGTTACCGGTGGCGGCGGTGCCGGTGTGGGGGCTGGGGCCGCTGCCGCTCGGCGTGCAGGTCATCGCCGCACCTTGGCGCGAGGACCTGTGCCTGCGCGTCGCCGCGGCGCTGGAGGCGATGGGCGTGGCGCACGCGCCGGTGGCGCGGCTGTGATGGAGCCGGATGTCTTTGGTCGTCATCCCCGCGCAGGCGGGGATCCATACGTTCCGCAGCCGCTCGCTTTGGGAATTATGGATCCCCGCCTGCGCGGGGATGACGGGAAGGTGCTTGTTCATGGGGGGAAAGGGCTTTTGGGGAGGCAAACGCATGCAGATCAACGACCCCGAAACCCTCGCCGAGGTGGCGGCGCTGTTCCGCTGCTACGAAGCGGCGCTGGTCGGCAACGACCTCGCCACGCTGGACGCGCTGTTCTGGGACAGCCCGCTGGTGCTGCGCTACGGCGCCGGGGAGAACCTCTACGGCATCGAGGCGATCCGCGCCTTCCGCGCGGCGCGGCCGGCGGGGGACCTCGCGCGTGACCTGTCGAACACCGTCATCACCACTTTCGGCCGCGACCTCGCCACCGCCAACACCGAGTTCCGCCGCCACGGCTCCGGCACGCTCGGCCGGCAGAGCCAGACCTGGGCGCGCTTGCCTGAGGGCTGGCGCATCGTCGCCGCGCACGTCAGCCTTCTGTGAGCGCCGACGGCAGCGGGTGGGTGCTGGCGATGAACTCGGCCGAGGCGGCGCGGACGATCTGCACGTGCGCGCGGATGGCGCGCGCCGCCGCGTCGCCGTCGCCGCAGAGGATGGCACGCACCACCTGGTCGTGCTCCTCCCAGCTCTTGGCGAGGCGGCCCAGCACGTGGAACTGCGCGCGGCGGAAGGCGGCGACGCGCCGGCGGGCGGCCAGCACCGTCTCCTCCAGCGCGGTGTTGTGCGCGCCGCGGTACAGCGACGCGTGGAAACGCGAGTTCACCGCCTCGTAGCGCTCGCGGTCGCCGGAGCGCACCAGCGCCGCCGAATCCATGTGCAGCGTCTCCAGCGCGCGCCGCTCGGCCGGCGTCATCCGCTGCGCGGCGAGGCGGGCGCAGACGCCCTCCAGCTCGGCCATCACCTCGAACAGCTCGTACAGCCGGTCCTCGCCGATGGTGGCGACGATGGCGCCGCGGTTCGGCCGGTTCTCCACCAGCCCGGAGGCCGCCAGCAGCCGCAGCGCCTCGCGCACCGGCGTGCGCGACACGCGGAAGCGGGACGCCAGCTCGACCTCCTCCAGCCGCACGCCGGGCGGCAGCCGCCCCTCGACGATGTCGTCGGCGATGCCCTGGACGAGACGCTCCACCAGCGTCCCCCGCGCCGGGCTCACGGTCTGTCGCTTCGCCGCCCTCATGGGTGTCCTCCGGTCGTGACGCACGCAGAGATGCATGCACCGTTCCAACACCGGAGATACGCCCTGGAAGGCGCAATTTTCAATGGTTTCGTGCTTGCGCCGATCTGGCGGCACAAGCACGTGGGGGCGACGTGTGTGCAGAATTGCATACACTTTCATCTGTGCCGCCGTATCGGGCTATTATTTGTGCAGATGCCGTTTGAGATCTTCCGCCGAGAGAGGGTTTTTTCCGTTAAAGTGCAATCGGTTAGCTCATTCCATACAATGTGGCACACGGCTTGCTCGAACCTTCGAAAATCCTGGGCACACTCCGTCGAAGGGGATGAGACATGGTCGATCGTCTGCGCCTTTCCCGCCGTTCCGTCCTGAAGACCGTGACCGCCGCCGGCGGGTTGAGCGCGCTGGGCGCCGGCCTGCCGTGGACGCCGGCCCTGGCGAAGGACCTGGTGATCGGCTTCGTCTACGTCGGGCCGCGCGACGACTTCGGCTACAACCAGGCGCACGCCGAGGGCGCGGCGGCGGTCAAGCTGATGCCCGGCGTCAAGGTCCTGGAAGAGGAGAAGGTGCCGGAGACGGTCGACGTCGAGAAGACCATGGAGAGCATGATCAACCTCGACGGTGCCTCGCTGCTGTTCCCGACCTCGTTCGGCTATTTCGACCCGCACGTGCTGAAGGAGGCGAAGAAGCACAAGGGCCTCGCCTTCCTGCACTGCGGCGGGCTGTGGACCAAGGGCAAGCACCCGGACAACGTCGGCAGCTACTTCGGCTACATCGACGAGGCGCAGTACCTCTCGGGCATCGTCGCCGGCTACGCCAGCAAGACGAAGAAGCTGGGCTTCGTCGCCGCCAAGCCGATCCCGCAGGTGCTGCGCAACATCAACTCCTTCACGCTGGGCGCGCGGTCGGTCGATCCGTCGATCACCACGGCGGTGATCTTCACCGGCGACTGGTCGATGCCGGTGAAGGAGGCGGAGGCGACCAACAGCCTGATCGCCCAGGGCGTGGACGTCGTCACCTGCCATGTGGACAGCCCCAAGGTGATTGTCGAGACCGCCGAGAAGCGCGGCATCTACGTCACCGGCTACCACGCCAACCAGGCCAAACTGGCGCCCAACGGCTACCTGACCGGGGCGGAGTGGAACTGGGCCAAGGTCTATACGGATTACGTCAAGATGGTGCAGGGCGGCATCAAGCCGCCGAACCTCGTGCGCGGCGGCCTGAAGGAGGGCATCGTCAAGACCTCGCCCTACGGCGCCGCGGTGTCCGACAAGGCGCGCAACCACGCCGACGACGTGAAGGGCCAGTTCATGGCCGGCAGCTTCGTGGTCTACAAGGGCCCGCTGAAGGACAACAAGGGCAACATCGTCATCGCCGCCGGCACCGAGCACGGGCAGACCGACATCGCGCTGGAGTCGATGAACTGGCTGGTCGAGGGCGTCGTCGGCAGCATCGCGTGATGCCGCCATGACCGCGATCCTCGTCCCCGTCGCCGCGCTGGCGGCGTCGCTGGCGCTGTTCGGCGCCTTCGTGGCGCTGATCGGCGTCAGCCCACTCGACGTCTACCAGCTGATGTACACCGGCGCTTTCGGTTCCTGGTTCTCCTGGCAGAACACGCTGACGCGCGCCGCCCCGCTGATCCTCACCGCGCTGTGCACGGCGCTGCCGGCGCAACTCGGCCTCGTCGTCATCGGCGGGGAGGGGGCGCTGGTGCTCGGCGCGCTCGCCGCGGCGGCGACCGGGCTGGCGCTGGAGGGGGCGCCGGCGCCGGTCGTGGTGCCGGCGATGGGGCTGGCGGCCATGGCGGCGGGGGCGCTGCTGATCGGCGGTGCCGGGGCGCTGCGGCACGGGCGCGGGGTGAACGAGACGATCTCCAGCCTGCTGCTCTCCTACATCGCCATCGCCGTGCTGAACCACATGGTCGAGGGGCCGCTGAAGGACCCGGCCAGCCTCAACAAGCCGTCCACGGCGCCGCTGGCCGATGACTACACCATCGGCACGCTGCCCGGCATGGACGTGCACTGGGGGCTGGTGGTCGGCGTGGTCTGCGCGCTGGCCGCCTGGGTGCTGATGCGGCGGACGACCTTCGGCTTCGCGGCGCGCATGGTCGGCGGCAACCCGCGGGCGGCGCGCATGGCCGGGCTTCCCGTCGGGCGGCTGCTGATCGTCACCACGGCGCTGGCCGGCGCCATGGCCGGGCTGGCGGGGATGGTCGAGGTGGCGGCGGTGCACGGGCGGGCCAACGCCTCGCTGGTCGCGGGCTACGGCTCCACCGGGATCCTCGTCGCCTTCCTGGCGCGGCAGAACCCGCTGGCGGTCATCCCGGTCGCCATCCTGTTCGGCGGCATCGGCGCCAGCGGCGGGCTGCTGCAGCGCCGCCTCGGCCTGCCGGATGCCAGCGTGCTGGTGCTGCAGGGAATTATCTTCGTGACGCTGCTGGCCAGCGAGGGGCTGCACGGCCGCGTGCGGCTGCCGCGCCTTGCCAAGCAGCCGCAGGAGGCGTGATATGGACGAAACCTCGCCCGGCTGGTGGGGCGTGCCGCTGGCGGTGCTGGCCGGGGCCATCCGCGTCTCCACGCCCTTCCTGTTCGTCAGCCTCGGCGAGTGCCTGACCGAGAAGAGTGGGCGCATCAACCTCGGCCTGGAAGGCACGCTGGTGATGGGGGCGATGAGCGGCTACGCCGTCGCCTACGGCACCGGCAGCCCGTGGCTCGGCGTGCTGGTCGCCGGGCTGGCGGGAACGGGTTTCGGCATCCTGCACGCCGCCGTCTGCTCGCTGGAGCGGGTCAACGACATCGCCGTGGGCATCGCGCTGATGCTGCTGGGCACCGGCCTCGCCTTCTTCCTCGGCAAGCCGTACATCCAGCCGCAGGCACCCCAGCTGCCCTCCATCGACTTCGGCTGGTGGAGCACGTCGCAGCAGGTGCGCTCCGCCCTCCAGGTCAACGCGCTGTTCCTGATCGGCGCGGTGCTGGCGCCGCTGCTGGTCTGGGGCTTGCGCAACACCCGCTGGGGCATGGTGCTGCGCATCGTCGGCGAGAGCGCCGAGGCGGCGCGCGCCATGGGCTACCCGGTCAACCGCGTGCGCCTTTTCGCCACCGCGGCGGGCGGCTTCCTGGCGGGGGTCGGCGGCTCCTTCCTGTCGCTGCACTACCCCGGCAGCTGGAACGAGCGGCTGTCCAGCGGCCAGGGCATCACCGCGGTGGCGCTGGTCATCTTCGCGCGCTGGGACCCGGTGCTGTGCTTCTGGGCCTCGCTGCTGTTCGGGGGCGCGGGGGCGCTGGGGCCGGCCTTGCAGGCGGTCGGCGTGACGCAGGGCTACTACCTGTTCAACGCGGCGCCCTACGTGCTGACGCTCGCCATCATGATCGCCACCTCGTCCGCGCGCCACCGGCTGGCCGGCGCCCCGGCCGAGCTGTCCGTTACCCGCTAGGAGCAACGACCATGGCCGAACGCTTCATCCCCGCCGAGCCGTACCCCTGGCCCTACAACGGCGACCTGCGGCCGGAGAACACCGCGCTGATCGTCATCGACATGCAGACGGACTTCTGCGGCGTCGGCGGCTACGTGGACGCCATGGGCTACGACCTCGCGCTGACCCGGGCACCCATCGAGCCGATCCGGCGTGTGCTGGCCGCCATGCGGGCTGGCGGCTACCACGTCCTGCACACCCGCGAGGGGCACCGGCCCGACCTCTCCGACCTGCCGGCCAACAAGCGCTGGCGCTCGCGCCGCATCGGCGCCGGCATCGGCGACCCTGGGCCCTGCGGTCGCATCCTGGTGCGCGGCGAGCCGGGGTGGGAGATCATCCCGGAACTCGCCCCGCTGCCCGGCGAGTCGGTGATCGACAAGCCCGGCAAGGGCAGCTTCTGCGCCACCGACCTGGAGCTGATCCTGCGCACCCGCGGCATCGAGAACATTGTGCTGACCGGCATCACCACGGACGTCTGCGTCCACACCACCATGCGCGAGGCCAACGACCGCGGCTTCGAGTGCCTGCTGCTGGCCGACGGCTGCGGCGCCACCGATCGCGGCAACCACGAGGCCGCCATCAAGATGGTCACCATGCAGGGCGGCGTCTTCGGCGCGGTCGGCGACAGCGCGCGGCTGCTGGAGCACCTGCCATGAACGTGATGACGTGGGTGGGCGCCCCGTCCCTGGAGGCGGTGGCGATCACCAAGCGCTTCGACGGCTTCACCGCGCTCGACGGCGTCAGCCTCAAGGTGCGCCCCGGCACCGTGCACGCGCTGCTGGGCGAGAACGGCGCCGGCAAGAGCACGCTGGTCAAGTGCGTCATGGGCTTCCACCGCCCCGACGAGGGCGCGGTGCTGGTGGACGACCACGAGGTGGTGATCGGCAACCCGCGCGCCGCGCAGAGGCACGGCCTGGGCATGGTCTACCAGCACTTCACGCTGGTGCCGCGCATGACGGTGCTGGAGAACCTGGTGATGGCGCGCGCCGAGGTGCCGGCGCTGATCGACTGGAAGGCCGAGCGCAAGGAATTGGCCGCCTTCCTGCGCACCATGCCCTTCAAGGTGGAGCTGGACGCCCCGGTCGCCACGCTGGCCGCCGGCGACAAGCAGAAGGCGGAGATCGTCAAGCAGCTGTACCTCCAGGCCCGCTTCCTGATCCTCGACGAGCCGACCTCGGTGCTCACGCCCGACGAGGCGGACGAGACGCTGGGCCTGATCCGCGGCATGGCGGAGAGCGGGCGGCTCAGCGTGCTGATCATCACCCACAAGTTCCGCGAGGTGATGGCCTTCGCCGACGATGTCTCGGTGCTGCGCCGCGGCCGGCTGGTGGGCAGCGGTCCGGTCGGCGCCCACACGCCGGACACGCTGGCCCGCCTGATGATCGGCGACGCCGCCGTGGCCGGGCCCGCCGCCCGCGCCGCCACGCCGCGGAGCGAGATCCGCCTGGAGGTCAGCGGCCTGCGCGCCGAGGACGACACCGGCACCCCGGCGGTCGGCGGTGTCGACCTCCAGGTCCGCGCCGGGGAGATCGTCGGCGTCGCCGGGGTGTCCGGCAATGGGCAGGTCGAGCTGGTGCAGGTGCTCGCCGGCCAGCGCCCGGCCAGCGCCGGGACGGTGCGCGTGCACGGCGAGCCCTACGCCGCCACCCGCGCCGAGATGCGCCGCCACAAGGTGTTCTCCCTGCCCGAGGAGCCGCTGAAATCCGCCTGCGTGCCGGGCATGAGCGTCGCCGAGAACATGGCCTTCCGCCGCTTCGACCAATCGCCCTGCGCCCGCGGCGGTTGGTGGCTGGACACGCGCGCCGTCCGCGCGGCGGCGCAGGCGCTGATCGAACGCTACAGGGTGAAGACCACCGGCCCCGACGCGCCCATCGGCACGCTGTCCGGCGGCAACGTGCAGCGCGCGGTGCTGGCGCGCGAGCTGTCCGGCGACGTGGCGGTGCTGATCGCCGCCAACCCGGTGTTCGGTCTGGACTTCGCCGCGGTCGCCGACATCCACGCGCAGATCGTCGAGGCGCGCAACCGCGGCGCCGCCGTGCTGCTGGTCAGCGAGGACCTGGACGAGCTTCTGGAGCTGTCCGACCGGCTGGTGGTGATGTCGCGCGGGGCCATCGTCCACGAGACCACGCCCGTTTCGGCCGACCTGACGGTCATCGGCCGCTGCATGGCCGGGCATTGAAGCGAGGAACCATCCATGCCGACCATCGACGCCCAACCCTACGAGTTCGCCTTCCCGATCCCCGGCACGGCGCTGATCATCATCGACATGCAGCGCGACTTTCTGGAGCCGGGCGGCTTCGGTGAGGCACTCGGCAACGACGTCTCCCGTCTCGCCCCGGCGGTGGCGCCGACGCGGGCGCTGCTCGACGCCTTCCGGGCCTGCGGCCTGCCGATCATCCACACGCGAGAGGTGCACCGCCCCGACCTCTCCGACTGCCCGCCCTCCAAGCGGGTGCGCGGGCGCGGCGCCCTGCGCATCGGCGATCCCGGCCCGATGGGCCGTATCCTCGTCGCGGGCGAGCCCGGCAGCGACATCGTTCCCGAGCTGGCGCCGCGGCCCGGCGAGATGCTCATCGACAAGTCCGGCAAGGGCGCCTTCCACGCCACGCCGTTGCAGGAGGTGCTGGCGCGCCGCGGCATCACGCATCTCATCTTCGCGGGGGTGACCACCGAGGTCTGCGTGCAGACCACCATGCGCGAGGCCAACGACCGCGGTTACGAATGCCTGCTGGTGGAGGACGCCACCGAGAGCTACTTCCCCGCCTTCAAGGCCGCGACGCTGGAGATGGTCCGCGCCCAGGGCGGCATCGTTGGCTGGACGGCGCCGAGCGCTGCCGTGTGCGCGGCGTTGCGTGCGTGAATCCGCAGCGGGCTGGCGTCGCGCCGCGGAGCTGCTAAGGTTGGTCCCGTTCCGGGAAAGGAAGGGCCGATCGACCGCATGAGCACCGGTAATCCTGCGCCGACCTCGCGTTTCGTCACCTCGCAGCGCTTGCGCCTGCACGTCACCGACTGGGGAAACCCCGAGGCCCCGCCGCTGTTGCTGGTGCATGGCGGGCGCGACCACGGCCGCAGCTGGGACTGGGTGGCGCAGGCGTTGCATTCCGACTTCCGCGTCCTGGCGCCCGACCTGCGCGGCCACGGGGATTCCGACTGGGCGGTGGGCAGCAGCTACGGCATCGCCGAACTCGTCCACGACCTCGACCAGCTGGTCCGGCAGGAGGGGCTGGCGCCGGTGACCATCGTCGCCCACTCCCTGGGCGGGGCCACCAGCCTGCTGTACGCCGGCCTGTTCCCCGAGACGGTGCGCCGGATGGTGGTGGTCGAGGGCACGTGGCAGCTCGATCCCGCCTTCACCACCCGCTCCCGCAAGCCCATCGAGGAGCGCATGCTCGGCTGGATGGACCAGCTGCGCGAGCTGGAAACCCGCCGCCCGCGCGCCTACCGAACGCTGGACGAGGCGGTCGAGCGCATGCAGCGCGAGAACCCCCACCTCTCGCCCGAGCAGGCGCACTATCTGACCGAGCACGGCGTCCGCCGGCGCGAGGACGGCACCTATACCTGGAAGTTCGACCACCACATCCGCGCCATCGCCCCCAACCGCTTCGCCGACGAGGAGGTGGCGGCGCTGTGGTCGCGCATCGCGTGCCCAGTGCTGCTGGTGCACGGTGGCGCCAGCCGGCACGCCGACCCGGCGGCGCTGGGGCTGCTGGCGCACTTCCGGGATGCGCGGGCGGTTGCCATCGCGGGCGCCGGCCACTGGCCGCACCACGACCGGCTGGAGGAGTTTCTGGCGGTGGTGCGGGACTTCCTGGCCTGATCAGGGCCGCTGCGCCGCGGCCAGCAGCCACTGCCGGAACGCCGCGAAGGGCGGGTAGCCGCCACGGTCGCTCGGGTGCACCAGATAGTACGCCCGCGAGCCGCGGTGCGGCCGCTCCAGCGCCGGCACGAGGTCGCCGAGCCGCAGCTCCGCCTCCACCAGCAGCGTCGGCAGCATTGCCACGCCCAGTCCGGCGGCGGCGGCCTGGGCGGTGGTGGCGAACTGCTCGAAATGCATGCCGGCGCCCTCGACGGACTCGATCCCCTGCGCCACGAACCACTCCGCCCACGCGTCGGGCCGGGTGGTGGTGTGCAGCAGCGGCAGCGCCGCGAGGTCGGCCGGCGTGGCTACGGGGTGCGCCGCCAGGAAGGCCGGTGCACACACCGGCAGCACCTCCTCGTCCATCAGGCGGTCGCAAACAGCGCCGGGCCAGTTCGGCTCGCCGAAGTGGATGGCGGCGTCCAAATCCTCGGTGCTGAAGTCGAAGGGCGCCAGCTTGGTGCTGAAATGGATGATGATCTCCGGGTTCGCCCGCTGGAAGGCGGGCAGGCGCGGCACCAGCCAGCGCGTCCCGAAGGTCGGCAGGATGGCCAGCTTCAGCACCCCGCCGCGCGGCGCCCCGATCACCCGCAGCGAGGCCGAGCGGATGCGGTGCAGGGCGCCCCGCACCTCCTCCGCGTACGCCGTGCCGGCCGGGGTCAGCGTCACCCGCAGCCCCTGGCGGACGAACAGCGGGCACCCCAATTGCTCCTCCAGCGCCTTGACCTGCCGGCTGATCGCGCCCTGGGTCAGCGACAGCTCGCGTGCCGCGACGGTGAAGCTGCCGGTGCGCGCCGCGGCCTCGAAGGCGGTCAGCGCGCTCATGGAGGGGAGGAGGCGGCGTTGCAGGCTCATGGCTCATTACCATAGCTCATGAAGGGGCGAAGGAAAATCGTTTGCCCTCGGCGGCGAGGGCGCAGACTATCGGCGCAAAGATCATGATCGGCGTTGAGAGGGTTCGGGGATGAAGACCGGTGGCCAGCTGATCGTCGCCGCGCTGGAGGCGCAGGGCGTCGAGCGCGTGTTCTGCGTGCCGGGCGAGAGCTACCTCGCCGTGCTGGATGCGCTGCACGATTCCGCCATCCGCACCGTGGTGTGCCGGCACGAGAGCGGTGCGGCGATGATGGCGGAGGCGGTGGGCAAGCTGACCGGGCGCCCTGGCGTCTGCATGGTCACCCGCGGCCCCGGCGCCACCAACGCCTCGGCCGGCATCCACATCGCGCAGCAGGATTCCTCGCCGCTGGTGGTGCTGGTCGGCCAGATTGAGCGCGGCATGCGCGGCCGCGACGCTTTCCAGGAGGTCGACTACCGCCAGATGTTCGGCGGCATGGCCAAGTGGGTGGCCGAGATCGACAGCGCCGAGCGCGTGCCGGAGATGATCAGCCGCGCCTTCCACACCGCCATGTCCGGCCGCCCTGGCCCGGTGGTGCTGGCGCTGCCCGAGGACGTGCTGGTCGAGACCGCCGACGTCGCCCCCGCCGCCGCGGCCGTGGCGGTGGACAGCGCGCCGACGCCGGCGCAGATGGCCGAGCTGGCGGCGCTGCTGGGCAAGACCGAACGCCCGCTGGTGCTGGCCGGCGGCTCGCGCTGGACGGCCGGGGCGGCGGACGCCCTGCGCCGCTTCGCCGAACGGTTCGAGCTGCCGGTGGCCGTCAGCTTCCGCCGCCAGATGCTGTTCGACCACGCGCACCGCTGCTACGCCGGCGACGTCGGCCTTGGCATCAATCCGAAGCTCGCCGCCCGCGTGCGCGAGGCCGACCTGCTGCTGCTGCTCGGCGGCCGCTTCTCCGAGGTGCCGTCGCAGAGCTACGATCTGCTAGGCATTCCTGAACCGACGGCGGCGCTGGTGCACGTCCACCCCGCGTCGGAGGAACTCGGCCGCGTCTACCGTCCGACGCTCGCGGTCAACGCCACCCCCGGCGCCTTCCTGGAGGCGACCGAAAGCCTGCCCGACATCGCGCCGCGCTGGGCCGGACGCACCGCTGGCGCCAACGCCGACTACCGCGCCTGGAGCGACGTGCCGCCGGTCACCCCCGGCGCCGTGCGCATGGGCGAGGTGATGCTGTGGCTGCGCGACACCCTGCCGGCCGACGCCGTCATGACCAACGGCGCCGGCAACTACGCCACGTGGCTGCACCGCTTCTGGCGCTTCCGCCGGTTCGGCACGCAGGTGGCGCCGGCCTCGGGCTCCATGGGTTATGGGCTGCCGGCGGCGATCTCGGCCAAGCTGGCGCACCCGGAGCGTGACGTGATCTGCTTCGCCGGCGACGGCTGCTTCCAGATGACCGGTCTGGAATTCGGCACCGCCGTGCAGGAGGGGGCCGCCGTCATCGTGCTGGTCATCGACAACGGCATGTACGGCACCATCCGCATGCACCAGGAGCGCGAGTACCCCGGCCGCGTCTCCGGCACCGCGCTGCGCAACCCCGACTTCGCCGCCTTCGCCCGCGCCTACGGCGGCCACGGCGAGACGGTGGAGCGCTCGGAGGACTTCGGTCCCGCCTTCCAGCGCGCCCGCGCCTCCGGCCTGCCGGCGATCGTCCACGTGAAGATCGACCCTGAGGCCTTGACGCCGAACCGCACCCTGTCCGAGATCCGCGCAGCCGGAAAGCCGCGCTGACCCATTCCAGGAGTTTCATCCGTGTCCCACGCCGACATCCTCGCCCGCTTCGGCCTCGACCCCAACGCCCCGGCCCCGGCCATCGCCGTCCGTTCGCCGGTCGACGGCAGCGTCGTCGGCGCTGCCGCCGAGACGCCGGCCTCGGCGGTCCCCGACCTCGTCGCCAACGCCCAGCACGCCTTTGCCGCGTGGCGCTCCGTCCCGGCGCCGAAGCGCGGCGAGCTGGTCCGCCTGCTCGGCGAGGAACTGCGCGCCGCCAAGGAGGACCTCGGCTGGCTGGTGACGCTGGAGGCCGGCAAGATCCTCCAGGAAGGCCTGGGCGAAGTGCAGGAGATGATCGACATCTGCGACTTCGCGGTCGGGCTGTCGCGCCAGCTTTACGGCCTGACCATCGCGTCGGAGCGGCCCGGCCACGCCATGCGCGAGACGTGGCACCCGATGGGCCCCTGCCTGGTCATCAGCGCCTTCAACTTCCCGGTCGCGGTGTGGGCGTGGAACGCGGCGCTGGCGCTGGTGTGCGGCGACCCGGTGGTGTGGAAGCCGTCGGAGAAGACGCCGCTGACCGCGCTCGCCTGCCGGACGATCTTCGAGCGCGCGGTGGCCCGCTTCGGCGACGCGCCGGCGCACCTGCTGCAGGTCGCCGTCGGCGGGCGCGCGTTGGGCGAGGCGCTGGTCGCCAGCCCGGACCTGCCCATCGTCTCGGCCACCGGCTCGACCCGCATGGGGCGCGAGGTGGCGGCGGTGGTCGCCAGCCGCTTCGGCCGCTCCATCCTGGAACTGGGCGGCAACAACGCCATGATCGTGGCGCCCAGCGCCGACCTGGAGCTGGCGGTGCGCGCCATCCTGTTCTCGGCGGTCGGCACCTGCGGCCAGCGCTGCACCACGCTGCGCCGGCTGATCGTCCACAAAGACGTGCGCGACCGGCTGCTGCCGCGCCTCAAGGCCGCCTACGCCTCGGTTCCCATCGGCAACCCGCTGGAGGCCGGCACGCTGGTCGGCCCGCTGGTCGATGCCGGCGCGTTCGAGGCGATGCGGCGCGCCCTGGACTCCGCCCGCGCCGACGGCGGCACGGTGACTGGTGGCGAGCGCGTGCTCTCCGACCGCTTCCCGGAGGCCTTCTACGTCCGTCCGGCCATCGTCGAGATGCCGGCGCAGACCGCCATCGTCCGGCACGAGACCTTCGCGCCGATCCTCTACGTGCTGTCCTACGAGACGCTGGAGGAGGCCATCGCCCTGCAGAACGCGGTGCCGCAAGGCCTGTCGTCCTGCATCTTCTCCACCGACGTGCGGGAGACCGAGCGCTTCCTGTCGGCGGCCGGCTCCGACTGCGGCATCGCCAACGTCAACATCGGCCCCTCGGGCGCCGAGATCGGCGGCGCCTTCGGCGGCGAGAAGGAGACCGGCGGCGGGCGCGAGTCCGGCTCGGACTCCTGGAAGGCCTACATGCGCCGACAGACGGCGACGGTGAACTACTCCGACGCGCTGCCGCTGGCACAGGGGATCAAGTTCGAGCTGTAGGGGCCGCGGTCTTTTGGATGGTGTCTGCGCCGGGCCCCCACCCTGACCCTCCCCCACTTCGCGGGGGAGGGAACTCCGCCGTTCTGCTCCCTCCCCCGCGAAGTGGGGGAGGGATGGGGTGGGGGTCGGACGAAGAGACGCCACCGGAGTCGACGTCCGCGCCCCAGTTCCGAGAACTAATAAGCGCCGCCCATTGCTGACGTGACGAACAGTATTCGTCACGCTGCGGCCACTTGATGCGCGACATTCTGGCGCGGAAACGCTATAACGCGCCCAACATTTATCAACCCCCAATTCCGGATTCGAGTCGCATGGAAAACCTCCGCACCACCCTGCTGTCCGTCGTCGCCCTGCTCATCGTGCTGAGCCTGATCGGCGCTTCCGTCGTGTTCGCGCCGCACCTGCTGGTGCTGGTGATGTCGCTGGCCGCGATGACCTACATCGGCGGCATGGTCTTCATGACGCTCGGCAAGTAACGCACTGTTCGTGCGGGCGGAGGCTTTCTTCCGCCCGCCGGCCTCCGCCTCAAGCTGGACAAGGCACCGTCTGGCAGACTATTGGAGCGCACCGATCTTCCCGGAGCGACAGGAGGCCGCCATGGACACCCTTCCCATCGTGCGCACGGTGGCCGACCTGCGTGCCCAGGTCGCAGCGTGGCGCCGCGCGGGTTTGACGGTCGCCCTGGTGCCGACCATGGGGGCGCTGCACGCCGGGCACATGGCCCTGGTCGAGCGCGCCTGCACGCTGGCCGACAAGGTGGTCGCCAGCGTCTTCGTGAACCCCACCCAGTTCGCCCCGCACGAGGACTTCGAGCGCTACCCGCGCGACGAGGCCGGCGACGCCGCCAAGCTGCTGGCCGCCGGCTGCCACCTGCTCTACGCCCCCTCGGTGGCCGAGATGTACGCGGAGGGTCGCTGCACCACCGTCGCCGTCGGCGGCCCCGCCGAGGGGCTGTGCGGCACCTTCCGCCCGCAGATGTTCGGCGGCGTGGCGCTGGTGGTGACCAAGCTGTTCCTGCAGGCGCTGCCGGACGTCGCCGTGTTTGGCGAAAAGGACTACCAGCAGCTCCAGGTGATCCGCCGCTTCACCCGCGACCTCGACATCCCCGTGCGGGTCGATGGCGCGCCGACGGTGCGCGAGGCTGACGGCTTGGCCATGTCTTCGCGCAACGCCTACCTCGGCGCCGACGAGCGCGCCCGGGCCCCGGCGCTGTACGCTGCGCTGACCGAGGCGGCGGCCGCGCTGTCCGGCGGTGCCGCTGCCGGCCCGGTGCTGGAGGCGGCGAAGGCGCGCATCGCCGCCGCGGGTTTCGGCTCCATCGACTACGTCGAGCTGCGCGACGCCGACACGCTGGCGCCGGTCGGCCGCGTCGAGCGCCCGGCCCGCCTGCTCGCCGCCGCCTGGATGGGCAAGGCGCGGCTGATCGACAACGTGCCGGTGGTGACGGCGTAGCCTAGTTCCCCGCCAGCGCCTGCCGCAGGGCGGGCGGGGCGACCGGCTTGTGCAGCACGGCGCAGCCCAGCGAGCGCGCCTCATCCAACAGTGCGCTTCCGGTTTCGCCGGTCAGCAGGATGCCGCGCATCGGCGTCACGCCGCGGCGGGCGAGGGCCGCCAGCAGGTCGATCCCGGTGGTGCCGTCGCCCAGGCGGTAGTCGGTGACCACCAGCTCCGGCGGCGGTACGGCGTCGAGCTTGGCCTCCGCCTCGGCGCGCGAGCCGGCGTCCACCACCTCGTAGCCCCAGTGGCGGATCATCGACGACAGCGCCGTGCACAGCAGCGGATCGTCGTCCACCACCAGCACCCGCTTCCCGGACGCGGCCGGCGCCTCGCCGGGTGCGGCCGGCACCGGCTGCGGCGCCTGGTGGGCGGCGCTCGCGTCGCCCAGCGGTACGCGCACGGCGAACACCGACCCGGCGCCCGGCGTCGAGCGCACCGTCACCGGGTGGTCGAGCAGGTGCGACAGGCGTCGCACGATGGCGAGCCCCAGGCCCAGCCCCTTGTCGCCGCCGGGCACGGTGTCGGCGGTGCCGATCCGGTGGAACTCCTGGAAGATGGCTTCCTGGCTGTCCTCGGCGATGCCGGCGCCGGTGTCGCGCACCTCGATCAGCAGGGCGCCGCCTTCGGTGCGCGCGTTCACCTCCACCACGCCTTGGGCGGTATAGCGCAAGGCGTTCTCGATCAGGTTGCGCAGGATGCGGCCCAGCAGGTCGGGGTCGCTGCGCACCGTGGTGGCGGCCGGCGTCACCCGCCACGCCAGCCCCTTGAAGGCGGCGCGCGGCGCGTAGGCGACGTCCAGCTCGTCGAGCAGCCGGCCGATGGGGAAGGCCGCGACCACCGGCTTCACCACCCCGGCGTCGAGCTTGGATATGTCGAGCAGCCGGTCGAGCAGCGTGCGCAGCGACTCCAGGCTCCGGTCCAGGCTGCCCAGCACCTCGCGCCCGCGCGGGCCGGCGACGTGCGGCGCCAGCGCGGCGGCGAACAGCAGCGCCGATTGCAGCGGCTGGCGCAGGTCGTGGCTGGCGGCGGCCAGGAAGCGGGTCTTGGCGTCGTTGGCGCGCTCCGCCTCCTTGCGGGCCAGCGCCTCGGCCTCGGCGGCGATGACCGCGCGCTCGTGCGCCTTGCGCTCGGTCAGGTCGGTGGAGACGCCGACGAAGCCCAGCAGCTCGTCGCCCTTGCCGTACAGCGGCGACACGCCGAGCAGCACCGGGAAGCGCGAGCCGTCCTTGCGGAGGTAGGTCCATTCCCGCTCGGTCGGGTGGCCGCGGCGCGGGCGGGCGACGAACACCTCGAATCCCGGCGGGATGCGCTCGCCCAGTTCGGCCGACAGCCGCTCCGCCTCGGCGGCGATCTCGCTCATGTCGTGCAGGCGGATCGGCGTGCACAGCCCGACCAGCTCGTCGCGGCGGTAGCCGAGCGCCCGTTCGGCCGCCGGGTTGACGTCGATGATGGTGCCGGTGGCGTCGGTGGCGATGATCAGGTGGCTGGCGCCATCGAAGATCGCCTTGCGGATGGCGCGCTCACGCTCTTCCCCGGCCCCCGGTTCCGGCAACGGAAGATGTCCGTCGTCGCCGCCCATCCGCTGCTCCACTCCGCTCGCCACGATATGTAGGGATTGAAGGGTACCCCATCCGTATAGGGTCCGAACAGACCCGGCGAGAGCTGCGTCCCATTGTCGCGGCAGAGTGCGGTCCCGGGATGGTGATTGCTCCGCCCGCGTGGGACGGGCGTTCACCAAGCGTTGATTGTTCGCTGGCTTAACAATATGGTAGGACCAATCGAATCACGCAGCAAAAAAACAAAAGAGGGGGTAGGGAATGTGGAGCCAAGTCTATAATCCGACGGGGAGCGCCGTGCTCTCCACCGTCATCGCCGCGGCGCCGGTCGTGGTGCTGCTGGGTCTCATCGCGTTCGCGAAGATGCAGGCGCACCTTGCGGCGCTCATCACGCTGGTGGTGGCGCTGACCGTCGCCATCGTCGTGTTCACCATGCCGGCCAGCATGGCCTTCGAAGCGTCGTTCCTCGGCGGGCTGACCGGCCTGTTCCCGATCGGCTGGATCATCCTGAACGTCATCTTCCTGTACCGGCTGACGGTGGAGAACGGGTCGTTCAAGGTGCTGCAGGACTCGATCGCCGGCATCACGCCCGACCGCCGGCTGCAGCTGCTGCTGGTGGCCTTCTCCTTCGGCGCCTTCTTCGAGGGGGCGGCCGGATTCGGCACGCCGGTGGCGGTGACCGGCGCCATCCTGATGGGCCTGGGCTTCTCGCCGCTGGCGGCGTCCGGCCTGTCGCTGATCGCCAACACGGCGCCGGTGGCCTACGGCGCGCTCGGCACGCCCATCGTCACGCTGGCGGCGGTGACGGGGCTGGATGCCTTCCAGCTCGGCGCCATGGCGGGCCGGCAGCTGCCGTTCTTCTCGCTGCTGGTGCCGTTCTGGCTGATCTGCGCGTTCGCCGGCTGGCGCGGCATGATGCAGATCTGGCCGGCGATCCTGGTGTGCGGCGTGTCCTTCGCGATACCGCAGTTCCTGGTGTCCAACTACCACGGCCCGTGGCTGGTGGATGTGGTGGCGGCTCTGGTGTCGATGGGCTGCCTCGTCGCCTTCCTCAAGGTCTGGAAGCCCGACACCGTCTGGACCAGCCCGGCCCTGCGCCATCACGACATCAGCGCCCCCGACGCCCGTCCGTCCTCCGTCGGCGCCGCGGCGACCCCGCCGCGGTTCCAGCACCACGACACCGGCGAGGTGATCCGGGCGTGGGTGCCGTGGATCATCCTGTGCGTGTTCGTCTTCATCTGGGGCACGCAGACCTTCAAGGACATCGTCAATCCGCTGTTCTTCCCGAAGTTCCCCATCGAGGGCCTGCACAACATGGTGCAGAAGGTGCCTCCGGTGGTCGCCAAGCCGCTGGCCGAGGCGGCGGTCTTCAACTTCAACATCCTGACCATGACCGGCACCGGCATCTTCCTGGCGGCGATCGTCAGCGGCTTCGTCATGGGCTACGGGCCGGGGCGCCTGATCCGGGCCTACGGCGAGACGCTGTGGGTGGTGCGCTACTCGCTGATCACCATCGCGGCGATGCTGGCGCTGGGCACGCTGACCCGCTACTCGGGCGTGGACGCCACGCTGGGTCTGGCGTTCGCCGGCACCGGCGTGCTGTTCCCGTTCTTCTCGGCGCTGCTGGGCTGGCTAGGCGTGGCGCTGACCGGGTCCGACACGGCGTCCAACGTGCTGTTCGGCGGGCTGCAGAAGATCACCGCGGAGCAGCTGGGGCTGTCGCCGACGCTGATGGCGGCCACCAACTCCTCAGGCGGCGTGATGGGCAAGATGATCGACGCGCAGTCCATCGTCGTCGCCTCGACCGCCACCGGCTGGTTCGGGCACGAGGGTGAGATCCTGAAGTACGTGTTCTGGCACTCCATCGTGCTGGCCTGCCTGGTCGGCGGGCTGGTGATGCTGCAAGCCTACGTGCCGCCCTTCACCGCCATGGTGGTCGGCGGATAGCGGACGTTTCGACGGCCGGCGGCGCGGATGCGTCCGTGCCGCCGGCCGTTCGGCCGCCTTCGCGGTGCCGGAGTCCACCAGGCGGAATATGGCGACGGCGGCGTTTGACCCATCCCCCGATTCGGCCCATAGTGGCCCAGTTGGGACATCAGGCTCCACGCGGGGCAGGCGGGGCGTTGTGCGGATCGTATTTCGGCGGAGCAACGGCGAAGCCATCGCGCTCAGCTTCCCGATCATCGTCACGGCGCTGCTGGTCCTGCTGGCGCTTCTGGGCGGCGTCGGCGTGGCGGTGGTGAACCGTTCCTCCTCCCGCATCGACGAACGCGACGTGGTCGCCCGCATGGGCGCCAAGAAGAACTACGCGGTGCTGCCGGAGATGTCGGTGGCGCTGGGCGGTGGCAACCGCACCATGGACCTGCGCGTCCGCCTCGAACTGGACCCCCAGGTCGATCCCAAGGTCACCGACCCCTACGCCGCGCGCATCGCCGACCGCCTGAGCGACCGCATGCGCGAGGTCGAACCGGAACGCCTCGCCGGCGCCGACGGTGCCAAGCTGATGAAGAACACCATCACGTCGGTCGTCGACCGCGAGGTCCGCGCCATCAAGGTGCGCGACGTGCTGCTGGAAAGCATGGTCATCCGCTGAGGGCGGCCGGCATTCCCCTAAAATCCGCTACGAATTCCGAACCATTTTCGTTGCAAAGTAAAACAACAGTGCTTTGCAAAGGTAAATAGCATCCAACACTCTAAAATACCTATATTTGACGTTTGCGTCAGGTCTCCCTAAGGTCAAGTCTGTGACCTCGGAGAGAAGATCATGGCCATCACCACGAAACCGGCGACCGAAGCCGCCACGTCGGAGCGTTCGCTTCGCCGCGGCGTGCTGATGCTGGCCGTCCTGATGGTCGGACTGGCGATCACCGGGGTGGGCGGAGCAGCACTGTTCGGCATCAAGTCCGCGCAGGCCGGCAAGGCTCCGGCTGGTCCGGTCTTTGCGCCGCTGCCGCCGCTGGAGTTCGCGCTGTCCGACGGGGAGCGCACCCGGCAGGTCGATCTCGACGTCGTGCTGGAATTGCCGCAGGGCATGGAGAAGGCGCAGCTCGCCACCCACGTCACCCGCATCGCCAACGCGCTGAACGCCCGCCTGATCGAGGTGGAGCCCGGCGACCTGTCCGGCCCGGCCGGCACCCAGCGCGTCAAGGACGTGGTCAGCGCCACCGCCGACCGCGAACTGCGCCCGATGCGGGTGCGGCAGGTGCTTTTGCAGAAGCTTGTGATGCGCTGAACGCGGGAGGTTCCCCCTCGACAGCCCGCCCGCAAAGCACCACCATCCCTGCCAAGCACAGGCGAAGGCAAGGAGACCGGCGTGGCGGAGTTCGATTTTGACCTGTTCGTGATCGGGGCCGGGTCCGGCGGCGTGGCGGCCAGCCGGCGTGCGGCGTCCTACGGCGCCCGCGTGGCGATCTGCGAGGGCAGCCGGGTCGGCGGCACCTGCGTGATCCGCGGCTGCGTGCCGAAGAAGCTGCTGGTCTACGCCAGCCAGTTCCGCGACGCCTTCGCTGACGCCTGCGGCTACGGCTGGGGCAGCCACGTGCCCGCCTTCGACTGGCCGACGCTGATCGCCAACAAGGACAAGGAGATCGACCGGCTGAACGGCATCTACATCAAGATGCTGGAGGGCTCGGGCGTCATCCTGTTCGAGGGCCACGGCCGGCTGATCGACCGCCACACCGTGGAGGTCGCCGGGCAGCGTTACCGCGCCAGGGCCATCCTGATCGCCACCGGCGGCTGGCCGTCGCTGCCCGACATCCCCGGCATCGAGCACGCCGCCACCTCCAACGAGGCGCTGCACCTGGAAACGCTGCCGCGCTCCGTGCTGATCCTCGGCGGCGGCTACATCGCGGTGGAGTTCGCCAGCATCTTCCGCGGCCTGGGCGCCGAGGTCACGCTGATGATCCGCGGCGAGGAACTGCTGAACGGCTTCGACGACGACATCCGCGTGGCGCTGGCGCAGGAGATGCGCAAGCGCGGCATCGAGATCATCGCCCGCACCAAGCCGGTGAAGGTGGCGGAGGGGGCAGGGGGCTGGACGCTGACCGACCACTTGGGCCGCGAGCACTCGGCAGGGCTCATCATGGCGGCGACCGGCCGGCGGCCGAACACCAAGGGCCTCGGCCTGGAGGAGGTCGGCGTCGCGCTCGACGAGGGCGGGGCGGTCAAGGTCGATGAATGGTCGCGCACCAGCGTGGACAACATCTACGCCGTCGGCGACGTCACCGACCGCATGGCGCTGACCCCCATCGCCATTGCCGAGGGCCGCGCCCTGGCCGAGACGCTGTACAACGACAACCCGATGACGATCCGCTACGACAACGTGGCGACCGGTGTCTTCTCGCTCCCGCCCTTGGGCACCGTCGGCCTGACCGAGGCGGAGGCGCGAGCCCGGTACCCGAAGGTGGACATCTACCGCACCGGCTTCCGGCCCATGAAGCACACGCTGTCCGGCCGGGACGAGCGTGTGCTGATGAAGCTGGTGGTGGACGGCGAATCGCAGCGCGTGCTGGGCTGCCACATGATGGGCATGGACGCGCCGGAGATCGTCCAGGGACTCGCCATCGCGCTGAACATGGGCGCCACCAAGGCCGACTTCGACCGCACCATCGCGCTGCACCCCTCCACTGCCGAGGAGTTCGTGCTGATGCGCGAGAAGGTGGCGGAGCCGGCCAAGCTGTGAGCGTCACTCGGCGGAGCCGGCCGGCGCCGGCTCCGCGACCGGCTCGGCACGCACCTGTCCGATCAGCCACAACAGGATCAGCAGCCCCGGCAGCGCCCCGGCCATCGACAGCAAGAAGAAGCTGACCCAGTCCATGCGGTCGGCCAGCATGCCGGAGAACGACCCGAACAGGTCGCCGCCCAGCTTATAGAAGCTGGACAGCAGCGCGTACTGCGTCGCCGTGTAGGCGGCGTCGCACAGGCTGGACAGGTAGGCGACGAAGGCGGCGGTGGCGATGCCGCCGCAGACGTTCTCCACTGCCACCGCGGCGGCCAGCGCGCTCACGTCGTGGCCGGCCTTGGCCAGCAGCACGAAGCCCAGGTTCGACACCATCTGCATGACGCCGCCGATCAGCAGGCCGCGCAGCACGCCGACGCGGCTGACCACCACGCCGCCGATCAGCCCGCCGATGATCGTCGCCCACAGGCCGAACAGCTTGGTGACGTTGGCGATCTCCGTCTTCTCGAAGCCCAGGTCCACATAGAACGGCGCCGCCATCACGCCGGCCAGCACGTCGCCCAGCTTGTAGCAGGCGATGAACAGCAGGACGGCGATCCAGGCGCGCCGCGTCATGAACTGCGCGAACGGCGCCACCACCGCGCCGTACAGCCACGCCAGCAGCTCGGCCCGCCGGCCGGTCAGGTGCGGCCGGGCCTCCAGCCAGTCGGCGACGTGCCGCTCGCGCGCCGCCGAGTCCGCCGAGACGGCGACCTTCGGCTCGCGGTTCAGCAGGATGGTGACCATGCCCACGGCCACCAGCGCCGCCATGGTGTAGTAGGCGACGTGCCAGCCGAAGAACTCCGCCACGTACAGCGCCCCGGCCCCCGCCGCCAGCATGCCGAAGCGGTAGCCGAGCACCAACGTCGCGGCGCCGGCCCCCTGCTGATCCTCGTTGAGGCTCTCGACGCGGTAGGCGTCAATGACGATGTCCTGGCTGGCCGAGCAGAAGGCGACCACCACCGCCAGCATCGCCGTCCACCACAGGTCCTTCACCGGGTCGGTCGAGCCCAACCCGACCAGCGCCAGCATCAGCGCCGCCTGCGTCACCAGCGCCCAGCCGCGCCTCCGCCCGAAGACGCGCGTGATGACGGGCAGCCGCAGCCGGTCGATCAGCGGCGCCCAGACGAACTTCAGCGCGTAGGGCATGGTGACCAGCGCGAACAGGCCGATGGCGGTCTTGCTGACGCCGCCCTCGCGCAGCCACACCGACAGCGTGGACCCGGTCAGCGCCAGCGGCAGCCCCTCGGAGAATCCCAGGAACAGGATGGCGATGATCCGGCGGTCGAGATAGACGGCGGCGGCTTGGCCCCAGGACGACGCTTTCACCGGTGCGGATCCCTCGCAGCGCAGGACGATGCCTGTTTATAGGCGTGTGCGCGTGCGGCGGCGAGGGTGGTTTTTGGGCCCGTTCCGCTATTCCTTCAAGGTCCAGGACGGGGCCTGCATCTTCTCCAGAACGAGTTCAATCTCGTAGCATCCGACCGGATGCGTGTCTGGGGTCAGGGAATAGTCATAGAACAGGTCGTTGTCCGCGAGGTGCCTGACCCGATAATGGTTGGCCGGAAGCGCGTCCTCGACCAGCGCAAGCAGCTTCGCCGGGGTGAAGAAGTGCTTGTGGCCGGGGTGGTCCGACGGGAGGACCGCCTTCCTCTCATAAAGGTACTGGTGCGGCACGACGATGACCGCGTAACCGCCAATCCTGAGGACCCGAAGCCACTCCCTCATGACGGCGTGGAGCTGGTCCATGTGTTCCAGGCAGTGGCTCGTGTAGATGGCGTCCTGGCTGTTGTCGGGGAACGGCAGATGGACTCCGTCGTAGCCCGGGTAACCCAGGTCGATACCGATCGCCTGTGGCACGATCGGTTCGGCCTCGCCGAATCCGCCGCGGTATCCTATGTCGAGGATGTGGTTCCCGGACAGGTAGGTCTTGAAAAACCCCGAATGGACCTTGGCGGAAAAGCTCTTGGAAGCCTCCCGCCCGATTCTTCTTCCGGTCATTGCAAACAGCCACTGCTCAAGCAGCATCTGGCTGTGCAGTTCCCGTACGTATCCGTCCTTTGGGAACAGAGACGTGCACTGGCGATAACATTCCGCGGCGTCGTGTATCCGGCCGAGGATCTGGTACACCATGCCAAGCTCCAGCAGCAGAGCCCGTTCCGCCGGATGCTTCTCGGACGCCTTGAGCAGCACCTCCAGGGCGGCGAGCGGCTGGCCCAGCCGCGCCATCATCTGCCCGATCAGAAGCGGCACGTTCGCGCTGTCCGGATGCTCGTCGAAGACCGATCCGGCGAGGGCCAGGGCCTCCTCGCCTCTCCCCTGCTGGAAACAGGTCAGCGCGGTCTCGAGACGTGGATCGGCGACATAGACAGCCACGGTGTGTCTCCCTCGATGCGCAAGCGCCGGGGCCAGCGCGGCCGGTACGATGTCATACCCCCTGGGGGGTGGCAAAGAAATGTCGTTGCCGTTTCCCCCCTCGACTCGGGAAGGGGTGGAAAAAAACCGTCCCAGGACGTATAGGGTTGACCCCCAGGGCCGGCGATCGGCCTAATGCCCGGGCGAGTTTCGAGCGGAAAGAGCGGACGTCATGGTTGAGCGTTGGACCCCCGACAGCTGGAAGAGCAAGCCGGTCAAGCAACTGCCGGCCTATCCCGACCCGAGCAAGGTCGATGCCGTCGTCGAGCGCCTCTCCGCCTATCCGCCGCTGGTCTTCGCCGGGGAGGCGCGGCGGCTGAAATCGGCGCTGGCCGCGGCGGTGGACGGGCAGGCGTTCCTGCTGCAGGGCGGCGACTGCGCCGAGAGCTTCGCCGAGTTCCACCCCAACAACATCCGCGACACCTTCCGCGTGCTGCTGCAGATGGCCATCGTGCTGACCTTCGGCGCGGCCATCCCGGTGGTGAAGGTCGGCCGCATGGCCGGCCAGTTCGCCAAGCCGCGCTCGGCCGACATGGAGACCGTGGACGGCGTCGAGCTGCCCAGCTACCGCGGCGACATCATCAACGGCTTCGACTTCACCTCCGATGCCCGCGTGCCCGACCCTGAGCGCATGATGCAGGCCTACACCCAGGCCGCCTCCACGCTCAACCTGCTGCGCGCCTTCGCCCAGGGCGGCTACGCCGACCTGCACAAGGTGCACCAGTGGACGCTGGGCTTCGTCGAGCGCTCGCCGGCCGGCGAGCGCATGCACGACCTGGCGCAGCGGCTCGACGAGGCGCTGGCCTTCATGGCCGCCTGCGGCATCACCGCCGAGACGACGCCGCAGATCCGCGAGACCGACTTCTTCACCAGCCACGAGGCGCTGCTGCTGCCGTTCGAGCAGGCGCTGACCCGTGTCGACAGCACGTCGGGCGACTGGTACGACGTCTCCGCCCACATGCTGTGGATCGGCGACCGCACCCGCCAGCTGGACGGCGCGCACGTCGAGTTCTTGCGCGGCGTCAAGAACCCGATCGGCCTGAAGTGCGGCCCGACCACCGACCCGGACGAGCTGATCCGCCTGATCGACCTCCTGAACCCGGGCAACGAGGCCGGGCGCCTGACGCTGATCGTGCGCATGGGCGCCGACAAGGTGGCGGAGAAGTTCCCGCCGCTGCTGCGCAAGGTAACGCGCGAGGGCCGCAAGGTGGTGTGGTCGTGCGACCCGATGCACGGCAACACCGTCAAGTCGTCGAGCGGCTACAAGACCCGTCCGTTCGACAAGGTGCTGGCCGAGGCCAAGGCGTTCTTCGCCGTGCATCAGGCCGAGGGGACGCACGCCGGCGGCGTGCACTTCGAACTGACCGGCCAGGACGTCACCGAGTGCACCGGCGGCGCCCAGGCGATCACCGACCACAAGCTGGCGCTGCGCTACCACACCGCGTGCGACCCGCGCCTGAACGCCAGCCAGTCGCTGGAGCTGGCCTTCCTGCTCGCCGAGGAGCTGAAGCGCGCCCGCGTCGAGCGCGAGGTGGAGCGCCGCGCCGCGTCGGCCGCCGCGCAGTAGGCGTCCCGCAGGACAAAAAGGCGCGCGTCCCATGCGGGTCGCGCGCCTTTTCCTTTTGCGAATTCCCCCCTACAGTGCGCGCCCACGGCGACGAAGATCGCCGGGGGCTGTTCGAGTGAGGGAAGAGCAAGCGATGGACGAGACCATGCGGAAGGGCGTTCCCACCCATCCCTGCGCCGCAGCGGTGAGCGACTGGACCGACACCTATTTCCGGCGCACCAAGGAAGCCGCCGGCAAGTTCGGCGACAAGCGTGTCACCTACGCCGTGTTCATGCGCCGCCCGGTGATCTGCGCCCCGCGCCTCGCCGTCGAATGGCTGCAGGGCGTGTGCAGCGAGCGCGGTGCCGAAGTCGACGTCCAGCTCAACTACCCGGAGGGCAAGTGGGTCGGCGCCGGCGAGCCGATGATGTACATCACCGGCTCCTTCTACCATCTGGTCGATCTGGAAACGATCCTGCTGATGAAGCTGGGGCCGGCCTGCGTCGCCGCCTACAACGCCTTCACCATGTGCGCCGACCTGCCGAAGGTCTCCTTCCTGGCCATGGACGCCCGTCACTGCGCCGGCACCGAGATGGCCGAGATCATGGCCTACGCCGCCTCCGTCGGCTCCGATCGGGCGCGGCGCAAGGTGGGCGCCAAGGGCTTCACCGGCAACGCCACCGACGCCACCGCGCATTATTTCGGCCAGAACAGGGGCATGGGCACCATGCCGCACGCGCTGATCGGCTATGCCGGCTCGACGCTGCGCGCCGCCGAGATGTTCCACGAGACCTTCCCGGACCTGCCGCTGACCGTGCTGGTCGACTATTTTGGACGTGAGATCACCGACGGTTTGGAGGTCTGCCGCCGCTTCCCCAAGCTGGCGGCGGCCGGCAAGCTGTCGGTGCGGCTCGACACGCCGGGCGGCCGCTTCGTCGAGGGGCTGGATCCGCCCGGCTCCTACGCGGTGCTGGAACGCCACGCCCCGCACGCCGTGCGCGGCTACCGCGACGAGACGCAGCTGCGCTACCTGATCGGCACCGGCGTCTCGGCGGCGGCGATCCATTACGTGCGCGAGAAGCTGGATGAGGCCGGGTTCCCGGCGGTGAAGATCGTCGCGTCCTCCGGCTTCGGCCCGGCCAAGTGCCGCGTCATGGCCGAGGCGAACGCTCCGGTGGACCTCATCGGCACCGGCAGCTACCTGCCCGAACGCTGGGCCGAGACCTACGCCACCGCCGACATCATCGAGTACGACGGCGAGCGGCGCGTGAAGGTCGGCCGCGAGTTTCTGTTTAGGCGAAGCTGACGATCCCTCCCTCGCCCCCGGCGGGGGAGGGAAGGGGCCCGCGAAGCGGGAAGGGTGGAGGGCTACGGCCGCCCCGAGAATTCGTTGCCCCTACCCAACCCTCCCCCGCCGGAGGCAGGGGAGGGCTTGACAGCGGCTACGCGTCCTCGGCCAGCCGGATGCCAGTGAAGGCGGTGCGGGTGGTCGGGCGCAGGAAGTGGCGGGTGGTCGGCGTGGCGTAGTCGAACGGCGTCACGCAGCTGCCGCCGCGCACCACCATGCGGTTGGCCATGAACCGGCCGCTTTGCGCGCCGTCGCTTTCCACCGGGGTGTAGCCGGGGTAAGGCATGAAGGCGCTGCGTGTCCATTCCCAGACGTCGCCGAACATCTGCCAGGGGCCTTCGGTGCCGCGGCAGACGCCGGGGCGCGGATGGCGGTGGCCGTTGCCCAGCAGGTTGCCGATGCACTCCTTGCCGGCGGCCACCGCCTCCCATTCGGATTCGTCGGGCAGGCGCTTGCCGGCCCAGCGGGCGTAGGCGTCGGCCTCGTACCAGCTGACGTGGCAGACCGGCTCGTGCAGATCGAGGGCGCGCATGCCGTACAGCGTGAAGACCTGCCAGCCGCCCTCCCGCCATTCCCAGTACAGCGGCGCCTGCCAGTCCTCGGCGCGCGCCGCCTCCCAGCCATCGCCCAGCCAGCAGGTCGGCTTGGCGTAGCCGCCGTCCTGCATGAACGCCAAGTACTCGCCGTTGGTCACCGGCCGTCCGGCCAGCGCGAACGGGCGCAGCATCACGGCGTGCCGCGGCCGTTCATGGTCGAAGCCGGGGGAGGGATCGTCGCGGCCGATCTGCACCACGCCGCCTGCGTGGCCGACCCATCTCTGCTCCAGCGGCGGCGACGGGGGCAGGGTGGCCGGCGGCTCGTAGGTCGGGCGCAGCGGGTTGCTCCAGAACGCATGCTTGACGTCGGAGAGCAGGCGCTCCTGGTGCCGCCGCTCATGCACGATGCCGAGCTGGACGCGCTCGGAGATGTTCTCCAGGCGCTCCTCCGGGACCTGGTCAATGAGGTGCAGCACGGCGCCGTTGACGTGGTCGCGGTAGCGCATGATCTCCGCCGCCGTGGGGCGCGACAGCAGGCGCAGCACGGGGGCGGGCAGGTGCTGGCCGAAGCGGTCGTCGAGCGCGGTGAACAGCTGGTGGAAGACCGGGTCGAAGGTGCGGTAGCCGGGCGCGCAGGGCTCCAGAACCGTGCTCTCGAAGAACCAGGTGGTGTGCGCCAGATGCCATTTGGCCGGCGCGCCGTCGGGCAGCGACTGGACCATCAGGTCTTCGACGCCCAGCGGCGCCACCAGCTCCGCCGTGCGCTGGCGGGCCTTGTGGAAGCGGGTGGACAGCCAGAGGCGCAACGCGTCGGGGGTGCCCTCGGCGGGCGGCGGGAGATCGGCGGCGACCGGTGCGACGCTGGGCGCGGGCGCGGCGAGAGGCTTGGCGGGCATGGACGAACCTCCTCGCGGGATGGCGGCCCTGTCGGGTGAGGGGCCGCGCGTCCTCATTGTCGTTTGCCCACAAGTGTGCCGCAGGTGCGAGCGCGTGGGGGGCGCGCATCGGAGGTATGACGTGTCGCCGCGCCCGCTCGGATGTCAGATGTCCAGCACCAGGGTGGGCCGGACGCCGTGGTGCATGCTCAGCAGAACATGCAGGTACACCGCCAGTTTGCGCGCCCGTTCGGTGTGCTGGGCGAGGCAAAGGCGTAGCTGCTCGGCGAGGATGCGGTTCTCCTCGGCCTCGGTCAGTGGCTGGTGGGGGTGCACCGGGGCGGCGACGTTGACGATGCGGTCGTGGTCGACCGGCACCTCGGCCTGCGGGTCGGCCAGCAGCTGTTCGGCCGCGTGCGTCTCGTCGTGCCCGGCGTCGGCTCCTGGCGGCGGGGGCGCGTCCGGTTCGGGCGGCGGCGCGGCCGGCGGCTCGACGGACGGGGCGGCGCCGACGACGTGGTTGCGGATGTTTTCCTTGACGCGCGCCCGCTGCTGCTCGCTCAGGCTGTCGAGCTTGTCTACCTCGTCGAACAGCAGGTCGTAGACCCGGCGGCGCCGCGGGTTCGGCGGCTCCTTGCGGCGGCGGTCGGAGGCTTCCTGCTGCTGCTGCTGGCGCTGCTGCTCGCGCCGGGGGCGGCGGTCGGTAACGGACTCCGCCCGCTCCACCACGCCGGTGGGGCGCACGAAGTGGTTCGACGAGCCGACCGATCCATCGCCCATTGTGGGCACGTCCTTCAGCGGCGGTCGATTCGACCGCACACGTAAAGGCTACGCTCTTAGGTGGCGGAGTCAAGATCGGCGGGGGGTGGGTGAGCGCCGCTTCTCGTCATATACTCCCCCCAAAAAAAACGGGCCCCGCACCGCGGAGCCCGTTTCCAAAGCAAGATCGCGCTGCCCTCAGTGCGCCGCCTCGACCGGGACCGGCTGCGGCCGGCGGTGGCCGAAGTGGAACTCCCGGAAGACGTTGATCAGCGAGGTGATCAGCGCCGCCAGATAGGGCAGCGACTGCACCACCAGCAGGCCGGACCACATGAAGGCGTCGCGGTTCTCGTGGCCGAACACCAGCACGATGGCCAGCGCCGCGCCCCACAGCGCGACCAGCAGCGCGATCTCCTCCTGCGCCATCAGGAAGACGGCCATCAGCGCCGGCTTGTCCTCGCACTTCGGCGTGCGGACGAACGGCCGGCCGGAGGTGAACATGCCCAGCCACATGGCGCGGCCCACGGTGTGCGTCAGTGCCATGCCGGCGACCGCCGCCCCCACCTTGTCCCAGAAGCCGCACTTCACCCGCGCCTCGTAGAGCCACAGCGAGGCCGCCACCTTGAAGGCGAAGACGCTCAGCGTCGGGATCATGAAGGCGTTGGGCGGGAATTCGAAGTACTTGGGGAACAGCAGCAGACCCAGCGACCAGATGATGCCGGCGATGCCGAAGATCATATGCGCGGCATCGGCGAACCACGGCAGCCAGCCGGTGATGAAGTGGTACTTCTGCCCGCCGTTCAAACGCTTGCCGCGCGGCGCCAGCTCGCGCCAGTGGTGCTTGAGGATCTGCACGGCGCCGTAGGCCCAGCGGAAGCGTTGCGTCTTGTAGGCCGAGAAGCTGTCCGGCACCAGACCCTTGCCGAAGCTCTCCGGCATGTAGACCGCCTCGTAACCGTGCTCGAACAGGCGCAGGCCGAGGTCGGCGTCCTCGGTGATGCACCACTCGCCCCAGCGGCCGGTTTCCTCCAGCGCGGTCTTGCGGATGATGGTCATGGTGCCGTGCTGGATGATCGCGTTGCGCTCGTTGCGCTGGATCATGCCGATGTGGAAGAAGCCGGCGTATTCCCAGTTGATCATCCGCTGGAACAGGTCCTCGTCCCACTCCCGGTAGTCCTGCGGCGACTGCACGAAGCCGACCTCCGGCCGGTCGAAGTGCGGGATCGTCGCCTTCAACCAGTCCGGGTGCACCTGATAGTCGCTGTCGATAACGGCGATGTGCTGCGCGTCCTCCGCCGTCACGGTCAGGCCGAAGTTCAGGGCGCCGGCCTTGAAGCCCGGCCAGTTGTCCAGGTGGAAGAAGCGGAAGCGCGGGCCGAGCTGCCGGCAGTACTGCTCGACCGGCTTCCACACCTCGGGATCCTTGGTGTTGTTGTCGAGCAGCAGCACCTCGAAATTCGGGTAGTCGAGGCGGGCCAGGGCGTCCAGCGTCTCGATCACCATGTGCGGCGGCTCGTTGTAGCACGGCACGTGGATCGAGACCTTGGGCGCGGTCGGCAGCGGGGCGGCGGAGCAGGGCTGGAACTTGCGGCGGAAGCTCTCCTGCCACACCACCTCGGTCAGCTCCAGCCCGTCGATCAGCATGACGCAGAGCAGCACCAGCTGGCAGAAGATCAGGAAGCCCCAGGCGATCTCGGTGGTGGTGGCGAGGCCGGCGGCGGACGCCGCGGTCACCGTGAACACCAGGACCGAGCCGACCGCCTGGATCAGCGCGCCGTAGAACAGCAGGCCGCCCACCTTCAGGTCGCGCCGGCGGCCGAGGAAGAACACCAGCGGCAGGAACGACACGGCGATCGAGGTGGCGCACATGTACGGCCAGTTCTTGACCTCCAGCACCTCGCCGGCCATCGGGAACTTCGGCGCGCGCCACGCGTCCCACAGGCCCCAGGAGGTGCCGGCGGTGCCTTCGATCTCGCGCTTCCAGGGCTGGTCGAACGCTTCCATGATGAAGTAGTCGAGCCGGTTCTGCGCCGCGACGTTCAGGAATGTGCGGATGAACTTGGCCTGGTTGACCTGGCTCGCCTCGGCGCCACGGCGCCACGGGCCGTCGGCCGGCCAGCCGATTTCCGAGATCAGGATGTGCTTGTTCGGGTACTTGGTCTTCAGCTCGTTGTACCGGAACATGGCGTAGTTGACGGCGTCGTCGATCGGCACGCCTTCCCAGTACGGCAGCAGGTGGATGGCCAGGAAGTCCACCGCCTCGGCCAACTCGGGGTGCTGCAGCCAGACGTGCCACGGCTCGGCGATGGAGACCGGGACGGCGACCTTCTTCTTGACGCGCTTGACCAGCTCGATCGCCTGCGGGACCGAGATGTCGGTGCGCAGGATCGCCTCGTTGCCGACCAGCACGCGGCGCACGTTGTTGTTCTCGCGCGCCAGCTTGATCAGGCCGTTGATCTCCGGCTCGTCGATCTCCGGCTTGCCGGCGATCCAGGCGCCGGCGGTGACGGGCAGGCCGTACTTGCGGGCGACTGGCGCCACCTGCTCGGAGCCATCGGTGGTGGAGTAGGTGCGCACCCCCTTCACCGAGCCCTCGAGGGTCGCCATGTCCTTGTCGATGTCGTCGGCGTTGCCGCGGTCGCCGCGGGTCGGGCTCTTGTTGGGGTCGTGGAACGGCGTGTAGGAGACGCCATTGATGGCGCCGCCCCACGACCGCTCGGCCACCGGCCGGTTCCACAGCGCCCAGGCCCCGACGTTGCCGAGGATCACCAGGATCAGGACCGCAATCGCTCTCTTGCGCATCGGTATCGACGTTCCCCGCACCTAATTGCCCGGCACAGCTCGGTTGTTCCGGTCGCAGTCCAGTGCCATCCGAAGCCATCGCGACGATACGGACAAAATCAGGACCGCACCCGCTTCGACCTCGGACCGAACCCGGCACGCCATTGGTTGCTGAAATCCGCCGCAAACCCAAAGGCTTGCGTCATGTCGACCGGTTCTGTGGGAAACGGTCGTACATTTTATACACTTTTCGGTGCGGTGCAACCATGGCCGCTCATGAACGCTTGCCGCAGGGCTCCTATTCCATCCCGGGCGCGTTCGCCGCATCAACGCGCGAAACCGCTTTCTGTGCCCTGACCGAAATCAAACCGCCGCTGTTTATGGGGCAGCGACCATCAAACCCAGGAGGAGGTCATGGAGGACAAGCGGAAGGACGACGCCCCGTCGCGCACCGCCCAGCGCATCGAGGACGAACTGGTCGACAAGACCGGCCGCGCCGCCGGCGACGCCGACAAGCCGGTGCAGGAGAAGTTCGACGACCTGGGCGAGCGGGACGCGGTGAAGCGGTCGGGGGGGCGGGCGTAGCCGCCCCCTACCCAAAAGAGGTGCGCGGATCTGCCGCCTGTTCGGCGGATTGCCGGTGCTGATACGCTGATGGTCCGCCCATACGACAATACCAATCCGGGAGGAGGCGGTATCATGACCACGCACCACGCCTATCGCCGCCAGCACGGCGAGATCCAGGCGGCCATCGGCGCGCTGACCACCCTGCTGCGCGCCCAGGACGCCGCCAGCCGCACCTTCGACATCCGGGTCGCGCTGAACGACCTGTCGTCGAAGGTGAGCGACCACCTGATCCTGGAGGACCGGGTCCTCTACCCGAAGCTGCGCGAGCACCGGGACGAGCGCGTCCGCGCCGCGGCCGCCGAGTTGCAGGACGAGTTGAACGGCCTGCACACGGTGTGCGACCACTACTTCAAGGCCTGGTCGAACGTGACGAGCATCGCCGCGCGCTTCCCCACCTTCCGCGCCGAGACGCGGGCGGTTCTGGCGCGGCTGGAGGAACGGATGAAGCGCGAGGACGAGACGCTGGGGCCGGTGCTGGAGCAATAAAAAAGCGCCCTCCCCGCGAGGGGAGGGCGCTTTGCGATGCGTTGCTCAGCCCTCGGCCGCCGCGCGCTGGTGGCGCTTGCGCTCGTTCGGGTCCAGGTAGCGCTTGCGCAGGCGGATCGACTTCGGCGTCACCTCGACCAGTTCGTCGTCGGCGATGTAGGACAGCGCGCGCTCCAGCGTCATCTGGATCGGCGGGGTGAGGCGCACCGCCTCGTCCTTGCTGGTCGTGCGGATGTTGGTCAGCTGCTTGCCCTTGATGACGTTGACCTCGAGGTCGTTGCCGCGGGTGTGCTCGCCGACGATCATGCCCTGATAGACCGGAACGCCCGGGTCGATCAGCATCGGACCGCGGTCCTCCAGGTTCCACAGCGCGTAGGCCACCGCGGTGCCGTCGGAGTTGGAGATCAGCACGCCGGTGCGCCGCGCCGCGATCGTCCCCTTGTAGGGGGCGTAGCCGTGGAACAGGCGGTTCATGATGCCGGTGCCGCGGGTGTCGGTCAGGAACTCGCTGATGTAGCCGATCAGGCCGCGCGACGGCGCGTGGAACACCAGGCGGGTCTTGCCGCCGCCGCTGGGCCGCATCTCGATCAGGTCGGCCTTGCGCTCGGCCAGCTTGTTGACGACGGCGCCCGAGAACTCCTCGTCCACATCGACGACGACCTCCTCGATCGGCTCCAGGCGCTGGCCGTTCAGCGGGTCGTTCTGGAACAGCACGCGCGGCCGGCTGATCGACAGCTCGTAGCCCTCGCGGCGCATGGTCTCGATCAGGATGCCCAGCTGCAGCTCGCCGCGGCCGGCCACCTCGAAGGCGTCGCCGCCCTCGGTGTCGCGGACGTGCAGGGCGACGTTGCCCTCGGCCTCGCGGTACAGGCGGTCGCGGATCATGCGGCTGGTGACCTTATCGCCCTCGCGGCCGGCCAGCGGGCTGTCGTTGACCGAGAAGGTCATCGCCAGGGTCGGCGGGTCGATGGGCTGGGCCTCCAGCGCCTCGGTGACGGCGGGGTCGCAGATGGTGTCGGCGACGCTGGCCTCCGACAGGCCGGCGATGGCGACGATGTCGCCGGCGACCGCCTCATCGACCGGCACGCGCTCCAGGCCGCGGAAGGCCAGCACCTTGGAGATGCGGCCCTGCTCGATCAGCGTGCCGTCGCGGCTCAGCGCCTTGACCGCCATGTTCGGCTTCGCCTTGCCCGACTGGATGCGGCCGGTGAGGATGCGGCCCAGGTACGGGTTGGCCTCCAGCGTGGTCGCCAGCATGGAGAAGGGCGCGTCCGCGCTCTCGACGTGGTGCGGCGGCGGGACGTGGTCGCGGATCAGCTCGAACAGCGGGTTCAGGCTGTCGCGGGCGCCGTTCTCCAGGTCCGTGGTCGCCCAGCCGTTGCGGCCCGAGGCGAACAGCGTCGGGAAGTCCAGCTGCTCGTTGGAGGCGTCCAGCGAGGCGAACAGGTCGAACACCTCGTCGTGCACCTCGTGGGCGCGGGCGTCGGGGCGGTCCACCTTGTTGACGACGACCATCGGGCGCAGGCCGAGGCGCAGCGCCTTGCCCAGCACGAACTTGGTCTGCGGCAGCGGGCCCTCGGCCGCGTCGCACAGCAGCACCACGCCGTCCACCATGGAGAGGATGCGCTCCACCTCGCCGCCGAAGTCGGCGTGGCCCGGGGTGTCGACGATGTTGATGCGCAGGTCGTTCCACAGCACCGACGTGCACTTGGCCAGGATGGTGATGCCGCGCTCGCGCTCCAGGTCGTTGGAGTCCATGGCGCGCTCGGCCACCTGCTGGTTCTCGCGGAAGGTGCCCGACTGCTTGAGCAGCTGATCCACCAGCGTGGTCTTGCCGTGGTCGACGTGGGCGATGATGGCGACGTTGCGGAGATTCATGAGTCTGTTCGGTCTCGGTCGGCCGGCGCCCTTCGTTGCGGGCGGTATGCCCATAACAAAACGGCCCGCCAAGTTGTCCTGGTGGGCGCCGCCGGGTGGTGTGTCTGTGCGCCGCAATATAATGATTCGGACGCGCGGGGCAAGGGCGGATGCATGACGGTGCGGTGACAGGGCCTAGATCAAAGGTGGGAAGGGGTTGAAACCGGGGCCGCGGCTGCGGATGTTCAACCTGCCACGCTCAAGCCCGGACGAATGACCCGCGCCCGCTTCCCCGCCGCCCTGCTTCTCGCCCTCGCGCTGCTGCCATCCGCCGCCCGCGCGCAGGACGAGGTGTCCAAGGTCCCCTACGAGGTCGAGCTGACCGGCCTGGAGGGGGACGACACGCTGAGCACGCTGCTGCGCGAGTCCTCCTCGCTGTTCGAGCTGAAGGAGGACCCGCCGCCCTCGGTCATCGGGCTGGAGCGGCGCGCCGACGCCGACCGCGACCGGCTGGAGACGGCGCTGCGCTCCGCCGGGCACTACGACGCGCGGCTGGAGATCCGCGTCGATCCGTCGGTGCAGCCGGCCAGGGTGTCCATCGCCGTCGAGCCCGGCCCCGCCTACCGCTTCAAGGCGGTCACGGTGCGCACCGGGAGCGGCGCCCCGCTGCCCGGCCCGGCGATCACCGCCGACGAGTTGAGCCTGAAGCCCGGCGAGCCGGCCCGCGCGCCGCAGGTGGTGGATGCGCAGAACAAGCTGGTGCAAACGCTGGCCGGCCGCGGCTACGCCTTTGCCAAGGTGACCGACCGCCGTGCCGTGGTCGACCATTCCGACCGGACGATGGACGTCACCTTCGTGGTCGAGCCCGGCCCGCTCGCCCACTTCGGCAGCACCCGCATCGAGGGATTGGAGCAGGTCGATGAGAGCCTGGTCCGCGGCCGCCTGCCCTGGACTCCCGGCGAGCCCTACCGGCCGGCCCTGATCGAGCGGGCGCGCACCGACATCGCCAAGCTCGGCGTCTTCGACACGGTGCGGGTGCAGCTGGCCGACCAGCCGGGCCCCGACGGCACGACGCCGGTCACCGTCAGCGTCGCCGAGCGCAAGCGGCACGTGCTGGGCGCCGGCGTCGTCTACTCGACCACCGACGGGCTGGGCGGCAACGTCTACTGGGGGCATCGCAACCTGTTCGGCGGGGCGGAGCAGCTGCGCCTCAGTCTGGAGGTCGGCCGCCTGACCGGCGACAGCAGCAGCACCAGCAAGCTGGACCTGCCGGACCTGCGCTTCGGCGTGAACTTCCGCAAGCCGGACTTCCTGGCGCCGAAGCAGTCGCTGGTGCTGGACTTCTCGGTGGTCACCGACAACCCGCCGGCCTACGAGCGCGTCGCCGGCCTGCTCACCGCCGTGATCGAGCGCGAGATCAGCGACGCCCTCAAGGTCTCCGCCGGCCTGACGTCGGAGCGCGGCCGGGTGCGCACGGCCGAGCGCACCTACCAGGTGTCGCTGCTCGGCGTGCCGCTGGGCGCCACCTACGACGGCACCGACAACCTGCTGAACCCGACCAGGGGCTATCGCCTCGCCGGTACGCTGACGCCGTGGTTTCCGGTGGGCGGCAACGAATCCACCCGTCGCTTCCTGGCGGGCACCGTCACCGGCTCGGCCTATTACGACGTCGTCGGCGACGGGCGCTATGTGGCGGCGGCGCGGGTCGGGCTGGGCAGCATCGTCGGCGCGCCGCTGGCCGACATCCCGCCGGACCGCCGCTTCTACGCCGGCGGCGGCGGCTCGGTGCGCGGCTACGGCTTCCAGAAGGCCGGGCCACGGAACATCGCCAACGACCCGACCGGCGGGCGCTCGCTGGTGGAACTGGGCGTCGAGATGCGCGTCAAGATCACCGACACCATCGGCCTCGTGCCGTTCCTCGACGCCGGCACGGTCAGCGACCGCAGCGTCCCCGGCCTGCAAGGGCCGCTGCGCGTCGGCACCGGGCTGGGGCTGCGCTACTACACCGACTTCGGCCCGCTGCGGGTGGATGTCGGCGTGCCGCTGAACCCGGAGCCCGGTGATTCCCGCTGGCAGCTGTACCTCAGCCTGGGGCAGGCGTTCTGACGGGAATAATTTTGTCATTTCCGGATCGGCGGGAATCCGGGCGACCGTTCCCGTGTTCACCCTGCAACATCCTCCCCCGCCTCCGGCGGGGGAGGATGGGACCCGCGCCGCAGGCGTGGGAAGGTGGGGGCGACGACGCGGGTGGCAGGCGTTGATTCTCGCGCGCCGCTGCCCCCACCCTCCCGCGGCGGGGCCGCGGGTCCCTCCCTCCCCCGCCGGAGGCAGGGGAGGGGTTAGGGCGGAAGAGGAAAGATGCGGTCTTGAAGGTTCTGCGTTACGCGCTTTTCGGGCTTGCCGGCCTGCTGCTGCTGGTCGTCGTCGCTATCGCTGCGGGGGCGGCGTGGCTGCAGTCGGACTCCGGCCGGCGTTGGCTGGTCGCCTCCATCGAGGGTGCCGCCTCCGGCCCCGACTCCTCGTTGCGGCTCGGTACCCTCACCGGCGGCGTGCCGTTCGACCTGACGCTGTCCGAGGTGCGCATGGCCGACCGCGACGGCGTCTGGCTGACGTTGCGCGACGCCCACGTCGCCTTGAACCCCTGGGCGCTGCTGCACCGTCGCGTCGAGGTCACCGCGCTGACCGCCGCCCAAGTCGCCGTCGAGCGTCCTCCGGCCCCCTCCAGCGAGCCGCAGCCCACCAGCTCCTCCCAGCCTAGCCTGCCGCGGCTGCCGGTGTCGGTCGCGGTGGACCGCCTGTCGGTCGGCGAACTGCGGCTGGGCGAGGCGCTGCTCGGCGAGGCGGCGGTGCTGAGCATCGACGGCGACGCCCGGCTCGCCGGCGGAGGCGGCGGGCTGGACGCCCGGCTGGCCGTGGCGCGCATCGACGACCGCCCCGGCCGCGCCGCGCTGACGCTCCGCTTCGCGCCGGACGACCAGCGCCTCGGCCTCGACCTCAAGGCGTCGGAGCCGGCCGGCGGCGTCATCGCCCGCCTGTTGAACATCCCCGGCCTGCCGCCGGTCGAGGCGACGCTGGACGGCGAGGGCACGCTGGCCGACTGGAAGGGGCGCCTGACCGCCACCGGGGGCGACGTGGTCAACCTCACCGCCGACGCCGCGGTGAAGGCCGATCCCGGTGGCCACGTGGTGACGCTGGACGCGCGCGGCGACGTGGCGCGGCTGCTGCCGTCCCCCGTCGCCGACCTCGTCGGCCCGGCGCCGACGCTGACCGCCGAGGTGCTGGTTGCCCCCGACCGCACGCTGAGCCTGCGTCCGGTCACCGCCGCTGCTGCCGCCGGCACCGTGCGCCTGAGTGGCACGGTCAACCCGGAGTCCCCGCGGCTGAATCTCAGGGCCGAGGTCGAGGCCGGGCCGGACTCCGCCCTGCACGCCCTGGCACCGGTACGCTGGCGCGACGCGCGGGTGACGCTGACCGCCGACGGCACCACCGCCGACCTGCCGTTCACCGTCGCCGTGCGCGTCACCGACGTCGCCGCCGACGACCCCAAGTTGGCCTCCGTCACGGGACCCGAGGTGGCCTTGGACGCCAAGGGCCTCGTGCAGACAGACGGCGGGCGGCTGCGGCTCGACGGCCTGACGCTGGCGACGGCTGCCGGCACGGTAACGGCGAGCGGCTCCGCCGCCGGCTGGGGGCAGACGGCCGATGCGGCGCTGCGCGTGGCGTTGCACGACCTGTCCAGGCTCTCCGCCCTCGCCGGCCGCCCTCTGGGCGGAGCGGCGGTGATCGAAGGCCCGGTTGCGGTGCGCGACGGCGCGGTGAGCGCCGACCTCGGCGGCCGGGTGGCGAACTTCTCCACCGGCACGCCGGCCGACGCGCTGCTGGGCGACGAGGCGCAGCTGACCCTGAAGGCCGCCACCGCGCCGGACGGCCGCGTCACCGTCAGCGACCTGCACGTCGAGGGCGCCGACACCACGCTGACCGGCACCGCGGCGCTGGCTGACGGCCGGCTGGAGGCCGACGCGACGCTCGCCCTGCCGCGACTGGAGCCGGTCGGCGCCGTGATCGAGAAGCAAGTGCAGGGCGGCGCCACACTGGACCTTTCGGCGCGCGGTCCGCTCGACGCGCTGGAAGCCCGGGCGCACCTCACCGGCCGCGGGCTGGTGTTCGACGGCCGCCGCCTCGGCGACGCCGAGCTGACCGTCACCGCCGCCGGCCTGCCCGCGGCGCCGCGCGGCACGGTGCGGGCGCGTGTACACTTCGCCGGGACCGGGCTGGCGCTCGACGGCGGCTACGCGCTGGACGACAACACGCTGAAGCTCTCGGATCTGGCGCTGGTCAGCGGACCGAACCGGGTGGGGGGCTCCGTCGCCGTGGCGCTCGACGCCGTGACCGCCACCGGCCGGCTGGAGGGCACCCTGCCGGCACTGCGCGCCCTGTCGGAACTCGCGGGCATGGGGCTGGACGGTGCGGCGGGTTTCGCGCTGGCACTCGACGGCAAGGGCGGCAGGCAGGCGGCGACGCTCACCGCCGACGCCAGCGGCCTGCGTGTCGAGGGCGCCGACGGGCCACTGCTGGCGGCGCAGAGCCTCGCCGTGTCCGGTGACGTGGCCGACGCTCTGGGTGCCGCCGCCGGCAAGGCGCGTGTCGAGCTGCGGGACAGTACCCTGGCCGGCATGCCGGTGAGCGGCCTCACCGCGTCCGTCGACGGCTCGCTCGCCAAGGCGCGCTTCCAGGTCCAGGGCAGCGGCGGCGGCGGGCGCGAGCCCGGCACGCTCGACCTCGCCGGCACCTTTGCCCAGGAGCGCGGCGTCAACCGCATCCGATTGGAGCGGTTGGAGGCCCGCGCCGCGGGTCAGGCACTGCGCCTTGGGCAGCCGGCGTCCGTCGACGTGGCCGAGAACCGCTACGAGGTCAGCGGCCTGCAACTGCTCAGCGGCAACGCACGCCTCACCGCCGACGCGGCGCTGACCGGCAGCCGGATGAAGGGCACGGTGCGGGTGGACCAACTGCCGCTGGCGCTGGCCCGGCTGTTCGACCCCACCTTGCAACTCGACGGCGTGCTCAACGCCACCGCCGACCTGTCGGGCACGCCGAAGGCGCCTTCGGCCGACGTCTCGGTGCGGGTGGCGGGGCTGCGCGCCGCGGCGACGCAGCAGGCCGGCGTGCCGGGCCTGGACGTCACCGTCGACGCGCGCTGGCGCGGCGAGCGGCTGAACGCCACCGGCGCGATGGTCTCGCGCGGTGGCGACGGGCGGCTGAACCTGACGGCGACGCTGCCGCTGGTGCTCGACCCGCAGACGCTGGTGCCGGCGGTGCCGGAGCGCGGCAAGCTCGACGCCACCGCCACCGGCACCCTGCAGCTCAGCCTCGCCAACGACCTGCTGGCGGCGTCGGGCGACCGGACGACGGGCACGCTGGCGCTCGACGTACGGGCCGGCGGCACGGTGGGGGCGCCGCAGCTCGGCGGCACCGTCACCATCGCCAACGGCCGTTACGAGAATCGGGCGTCGGGCGCCGTCATCACCGACATCGCGGCGCGCGTGGTCGGCAGCGGCGACGTCTTCACCGTGCAGTCCTTCTCCGGCCGCACGCCGGGCGGCGGCACGCTGTCGGCCGAGGGCGTCATCCGCCCGGCCCCGCGTGAGCCACGGCAGCTCGACCTCAAGGTGCGGACGCGCGGCGCGCGGCTGGCGCAGATCGACATGGTCACCGCCAGCGTCGGCGCCGACCTGACCCTCACCGGCACCTTCGCCAAGTCCGCGCTCGCCGGCACCGTCACCATCGACGAGGCGGAGGTGCAGCTTCCCGACCGCCTGCCGCCCAACGTGGTGGACCTCAAGGTCGTGGAGATCGGGCGCGGCGCCCCGGCGCCCAAGGACTACGCGGTGATGGCCGGCAGCTCGCGCACGGCGCCGCCGAAACGCAAACCCGGCGCGCGCGCCACCCCGGCCTCCGTGCCGGCCGAACCGCCGCCCGCCGCCGCGCCGGCCGGGCCGGAGATCGGCCTGGACGTGACGGTCGCCGCCGACAACCGGATCTTCGTGCGCGGCCGCGGCCTGAGCGCAGAGTTCGGCGGCCGGCTCAAGGTCACCGGCACCGCCGACCGGCCGTCGGTCACCGGGCGCTTCAGCATGCTGAAGGGTACGTTGGACCTGCTGGCCAAGACCTTCACCTTCAAGCGCGGTTTCCTCGACTTCGACGGCAACTGGCCGGTGGATCCGCGCCTCGACCTGTTGGCCGAGGCCACCGCCAACCAAGTAACCGCGCAGGTGCAGATCAGTGGCACCGCCAAGCAGCCCAAGCTGGAACTGACCTCGCCGCAGGGCCTGCCGCAGGACGAGGTGCTGGCCCGCGTGCTGTTCGGCAAGTCGGCCGGCTCGCTGAGCGCGGTGGAGGCGGTGCAGCTGGCGCAGAGCGCGGCGGCGCTGGCCGGCATCGGTGGCGGCTCCGGCCTGCTCGACAAGGTGCGCAAGGGCCTCGGCGTCGACCGGCTGGAGTTCACCGGTGGCGAGGACGGCAAGGGCGGCGCCGTGCAGGCCGGCCGCTACGTCAACGACCGCGTCTACGTCGGTGTCGAGCAGGGGGTGGGCGCCGGCAACGCCCAGAGCCGCGCCAAGGTCGAGGTCGACATCACCAAGAACCTCAAGGCGGAGGCCGGTGTCGGCACCGGCACCAACAACGACACGCGCCTCGGCCTGAAGTTCGAGTGGGATTACTGACGGGAACTCACGCCACGCCCACGCCGATGCGGACGTGCGCCGGCAGGGGCACCGTGTCGTCCTGGGCCAGCGCGTCGAAACGGGCGGCGATGTCGGCCTCCAGCGCGGCCCGTTCGCGTGCATCCAGATCGGCGATGCGGGCGCCGAACAGCATATCCAGCGTGGCGCGCCAGAAGGGCTGGCCGCGTGGCGCCTTGCGCGTCGGGGTGAGCGCGGTCTCCGCCGCTTCGGCGAATCCCGCCCTGGCGAGGTCGGCGGCGAGGCTGCCGGGCTCGGCGTAGCGGAACAGCGGGCCGATGCCGTGCACCGGGTCGGGGCCCAGACGGTCCTCCACCGCGCCGCCGACCGCTGCGAACAGCGCGTTCTCCGCGCGCGGCCCCCACACCATGAAGGCGGCGCGCCCGCCGGGCTTCAGCACCCGCCGCACCTCGGTCAGCGCGCCCACCGCGTCGGGCACGAACATGATGCCGAAGCGGCAGGTGACGGCGTCGAACGCGCCCGCACCGAAGGGCAGGGCCGTCATGTCCGCCGCGGCGAAAGCCGGGCGCGGCTCGGCCGCGGCGGCGCGACGCACCGCTCCGGCCAGCATGGCGGGCACCAGATCGGTGCCGAGCACGAACCCCTCCGCCCCCGCGCGCCTGGCGGCGCTCAGCGCCGGTTCCCCGGCGCCCGAGGCGAGGTCGAGCACCACGGCGCCCGGCCGCACCCCCGCGGCGTCCAGCAACGGCTGGTTCAGCTTGTCGGCCAGTTCGGCCATCGGGTCGGCCCAGCGGTCCCACAGGTCGGCGCTGGCGGTCCAGCGCGCCTTTTCGGCGTCGGCGTTCGGAAGGGTCATGGCTGGATCGTCAAGGGGGCATCGTCAATGCAGCAGGCGGGCGGATCCGCCGGGGCCGCGCAGCGCGTCGCCGTCGGCGAGACGCTCGCCCAGGGCCGCCAGTTCTTCCGACAGGCGGCGGTTGGAGTCCGTCAGCGACTGGATGCGCAACTGGGCGGCCTGCTGGTCGGCAGTGAGCGCGGCGACGTTCTCGGCCAGGCGCTTCACCTGCTGCGCCTGCCGTACCGTGCCCTCGTTGAGGCTGCGGCGGATCGAGCCGACGGCCACCAGCACGACGACGCTGATGGTCACGCCGGCGACGATGGAGACGATGGCGAGCCCGGTGACCCAGTTCATGGCCTTTGCCGTTCATCCGGTACAACGGATCAAGCGGCAAGCATCGGCCGATTCAGCGGGCGGGTCAACACGTCCGAACAACGAAAACGCGCGGACCGGGGCTTTGATGCCCTGATCCGCGCGGTGGTGGAGCCCGGACGATGGATCAGAGGATGCCGTCGGCGGTGCGCGGCTCGACGGCGACCTTCATCTCCTTGAGGTGGTCGGCGAAGGCGCGGACCACCGGCATGATGCGCTGCGTCTGGTCGGGGGTGACGTGGGCGTCGGTCTTCAGCACGATGGTCGGCGCCTCGCTCATCAGGCGCTTGGCGCGCATCGGGCCGACCTTGTCGTCCAGGAACATGGACAGGCCCATCAGGATGCCCAGCGTCACGTCGTCGGGCTGCTTCGGGAGGGCGAGCACCTCGTGCAGTTCCTTCAGGAGCGTGTAGGCGACGATGGAGGTGCGTTCGATGGTATCGACGTCGGCGGCCATGGGCATCAGGCAGGTCCTTCGAAACCGGGCGGTGGGGCTGTAACCGCCACGAGGCTAATCCGGTTTTCGTAACCAAAGCATTAACCATCAGCTTGACCATTCGCCCGAGTCGCCGCGGCATGTCCGGGGCCGGACGCCGCGTTCACCAGCCCAGCGCGCAGCCGTCCTTGCGCGGGTCGGAGCCGCCGATCAGCACGCCGCGCCGCCGGTCGATGCGGATCGCCTGCCCGCCGCCGATCGGGCGCGGCGACCATTCCATGCGGTGGCCGCGGCGCGCCAGATCCTCGTATACCGCGGGAGGATAGGTGGTCTCGATCGACAGCACGCCGTCCCCGGCGAAGCTGCGCGGCAGCTCCAGCGCCTGCTGCGCGTCCAGCCCGCGGCCCAGCACGTCGACCAGGAACTGGGCGTGGCCGGTCGCCTGGTACTGGCCGCCCATGACGCCGAACGGCATCACCGCGGCGCCGCCCTGCGTCACCATGCCGGGAATGATGGTGTGCAGCGGACGCTTGCCCGGCGCCACGCTGTTCGGGTGGCCGGGCTGCAGCCGGAAGGCGCGGCCGCGGCATTGCAGCAGCACGCCGCTCTCCGCGTCGGTGATGCCGCTGCCGAAGGAATCGAACAGCGAGGCGATGAACGACACCGCGTTGAGATCGCGGTCGACGGCGCACAGGTACACCGTGTCGCGGTGCGGCACCACCGGCGGCGGGAAGGGCAGGGCGGCGTCCGGCCGGATCCCGGCGCGAAGCTTGGTGGCGTAACGGTCGGACAGCAGCTCCGCCACCGGCACGTCGACGTGGCGCGGGTCGCCGACGGTGGCGTCGCGGCAGGCGTAGGCGAGCTTGGTCGCCTCGGCCAGCCAGTGCACGCGCTCCGCCTCATCCTCCGCGGTCTCGGCGGGGGTGCCGTTCAGCGCGTTCAGCATCATCAGCGCGGCGATGCCCTGACCGTTCGGCGGGCACTCGTGCACGGTGAAGCCGTGGTAGTCGGTGGAGATGGGCTCGACGTACTCGCAACGCTGGGCGTCGAAGTCCTCGGCCGCGTGCAGGCCGCCCAGCGCGCTCAGCGTGCGCAGCAGACCGTCGCGCACCGGCCCTTCGTAGAATCCGGCGCGTCCGGACCGGGCGATGCGGCGCAGCGTGTCGGCCAGCGCCGGGTTGCGGAACCGCTCGCCGACCTGGAACGGCCGCCCCTCGGACAGGAACAGCGCGCGGGTGGCCGGGTGGTGGCTCAGCCGATGGGCGTGCACCCCCCAGTCGCGCGCCACCCGCGGGTGGACGGGGCAGCCCTCCTCGGCCAGCTCGACGGCGGGGCGGAACAGCGCGTCGAGCGGGGTGCGGCCGTGGTCGGCGTGCAGCCGGCACCATGCGTCCACCGCGCCGGGGATGGTGACGGAGTGCACGCTGTCCATGCCGATGCCGGTGACGCCCAGCGCGGCGAAGCGCTCGGGCGTCGCCGCCCCCGGCGCCCGGCCGGAGCCGTTCAGCGCCAGCACCCTGCCGCCGGCCGGCGCGTACAGCACGAATCCATCACCGCCGACGCCGGTCATGTGCGGCTCGGCCACGCACAGCACGGCCACCGCGGCCAGCGCCGCGTCCACCGCATTGCCGCCGGCGCGCAGCGCGTCGAGGCCGGCGAGCGTGGCCAGCGGGTGCGAGGTCGCCACCATGCCGCGCTCGCCCACTGCGGCCGACCGGCCGGGCCGCTGGAAATCCCGCATCGCCTCTTCCTCTCCCTTTTTTGCATACAGCCATGTTGTACCGCCGGTGATTTTTGGCAAATACTCCAGGCCTGGAATTTCCGCGGGACGGCAGGGGGCGTGGGGGATGCGCGAGGAGGACTACCGCCAGCTCGAGGCGTTCATCGGCGGCACGCCGCAGGGACGCGCCTTCCTCGACGAGCACGCGCGGCGATCACGCTCCATGGGGATCGATGAGGTGCAGACGCTGCTCGGCGACCTGCGCGCCGCCTGGACGCGGCACGAGGCGGCGAGCCACGCGACGCGCCACATCACCGTGCTGCGCCACGAGTTGCAGGACATGAGCGCGTCCATCGTCCAGGCGCGGCGCGAGATCGCGGCGATCCGCCCGAAGGACGACGGCGACGACCGCATCGCCACCGCCGCCAACGAGCTGGACGCCATCGTGATGTCCACCGAGCGCGCCTCCATCGAGATCCTCGGTGCGGCCGAGCACATCATGGCGGCGCTGCCGGATCTGCGCGCGCTGCCCGGCGCGGCGGCCGCCTGCGACCAGATCGAGCACGAGGTGATGGGCATCTTCACCGCCTGCTCGTTCCAGGACCTGACCGGCCAGCGCACCACCAAGGTGGTCAACGCGCTGCGCTACATCGAGCAGCGCATCCTGAAGCTGATGGAGATCTGGGGCACCGACGGCGTCGCCGCCGCCGACCTGCCGTCCGGTCCGGTGGACGTCCGCCCGGACGCCCACCTGCTGAACGGCCCGTCGTCGGACGGCGTCGACCAAGACGAGGTGGACCGCCTGCTGAACGACGCCGTGCCGGCGCCGCTGGACCAGAACTCGATCGACGCGATGTTCGGGTAGGGCCTCATTCCGCCACTGTCTGCTCGGCCTTCTCCGCCACGGTGACCGGCGCCCTCTCCTTGCGCTTGCCCACCGCCTGCACCGCCGTCTTCGGCGCCGAATAGCTCAGCTCCGCCACCAGCTCCCGCGAGCCGGGGACGCCCGACGGATCGACCACGCCCTTGTCGTACGGGTGCCGGCGGATGGCGTAGACCGTGCGGATCTTCGCCACGTAGTCCTGCGTCTCGCGGTAGGGCGGCACGCCCTTGTACTGCACCACCGCGCCCTCGCCGGCGTTGTAGCCGGCCAGCGCCAGCGTCACGTCGCCCTGGAAGAAGGCGAGCAGCCAGCGCAGGTACTTCATGCCGCCGCGGATGTTCTCCTCCGGCTGGAAGACGTTGCGCACGCCGAAGCGCTCCGCCGTCTCCGGGATCAGCTGCATCAGGCCCATGGCGTTCTTGTTCGACACCACGTCGTTGCGGAACGCCGATTCCGCCGAGATCACCGCCAGCACCAGCTCCGGGTCCAGGCCGTAGGTCGGCGCCATCTTCTGCACCAGTGCCTTGATGTGCGCCGGCGGCGGCGTCGGCACCGCGTAGTAGCGGATCTGCGGCGGCTCGCAGCGGTCGGGTGCCTTGGCGCCGCCGGTGGAGGCCTTGTGGATCCAGGCGTTGCCCAGCTCCTCGTCGCGGAAGCCGGCGCCGCCCTTGAGGATCAGGCGCCCGGCCCGGCGCGCCGCGTCGGCGTGGCCCTGCCGGGCCGCCTTGCAGTAGAGGTAGAGCGCGCGGCGGCCGTCGCGCGCCACGCCCTTGGCGTCCTCGAAATGCTCGGCCAGCTCGAACTGCGCGCGGGCGCTGCCCTTGGCGGCCAGCGCCTCCAGCGCGCGGATGGTGCGGTCGATCATGGCGGCCTGCGCGGGCGCGGAGACGGCCACGGCCACTCCGGCGAGCAGCAGTCCGGCGAGGGTGCTTTTCATCAGGGAAAACCCGTGGTTTTGGCCGGCCCGGATGCCGCGCCGCGCCCTCGCGCGAACGGGGCAATCCGGGCGGACGAGGGAGGTATGAAGGAAGGCGTTGTGCGTAGTTCCAATGTCCGGATGGTCGGGACACCGGACATTCTGTATGGTCCCTTTCGGGCGGGCTCGCAGCGACGAAAGAAGAAAAAAGCCAACCAAAGAATCAACACAAGGGAGGAAACGCGGCATAATTGGCGGCATCGAACCGCTGATGGCTGCGACAGGGAGGGTTAGGCAGCTCACGCGATCAATCGTATTTCGCTTCGTCATCCCGCACTCTCTTACAAGGACCGGATGGGCGCGCCCATCCGGTCTTTTTCTTTTTGAAGATGCGGTCTCAGCCGCGCCGATGTGCGGGCGAATACGCAGCTACTCAGTAAAAGTTCCGGCGGCAACCCCAAAAGGGGGTAGAGGTAACCGGCAATCTCACAAAATTGGACCTATCCCTAGCCTTTTTCCCAACTGGCAGGGATCCGGCGCGGCCATTACGTACTGACAGAGCAGAAATTGTCTTGGGAGCATCTGGCGATACCTCCGGTGTGGTGCATCGGGAACGCCGAAATGATTGCTCCAATCGTCCGAATTCGGACGATTTGTCCGCAGACCGGGAGGCAACGTCTTACCGATGGGGAACACAGTTGCGCGCACTCCGCGCACCTCGGCGCTCGACCCCGTGCCCGCTGCTCCGGCGGCGCTGGAGGCCGAGGACGGCGTCACCGATCCGTCGCTGGCGCCGCTGGCCGAGGATGCGCAGACCGGCGACGAGAGCACCGAGGAGGGTGCCCCCGAGGGCGTCGATGCGCCGCCCGCACCCTCCGGCCCGCCGGACCCGGCGGTGATCGCGCAGATCGAGGCCGAGATCCCGCGCCTGCGCCGCTTCGCCCGCGCCATGGTGCGCGACGCCACGCTGGCTGACGATCTCGTGCAGGAATGCCTGGAGCGGGCGCTGAGCCGCCTGCACCTGTGGCGGCCCGGCAGCAACCTGCGCGCCTGGCTCTTCACCATCCTGCGCAACCTGCACATCAACGGCATCCGCCGCCGCCAGGCGGTGGTGGACATCGACGGCGAGGGGCAGGCGGCCATCGGCGCGGCCAGCGGCGCGCAGATCGTACGCCTGGAACTGCGCGATCTGCGCCGGGCGCTCGGCATGCTGCCCAACGAGCAGCGCGAGGTGGTGCTGCTGATCGGCCTGGAGGGGATCTCCTACGGCGAGGCCGCCGACATCCTGGGGATCTCCATCGGCACCGTGAAGTCCCGGCTGTCGCGCGGCCGGCGTGCGCTGCGCCTGCTCATGGAAGGCCACATACCCGGCGAGGACGAGGAGGATTAGCCTCGGCGCACAGACAAAATCGGCGACGCCCTTATGGGGCGTTGCCCCCACACAAACAAAATCGGCAACGCCCTTGCGGGGCGTTGCCGAGGTGCGAGGCTAACATCGAGAGGCTTAGGGGTACTCACACACGCGTCCGGCCGGGGAGGCCGGGCGCGGGCGCCCGCAGCGGAAAACCAAGCCGCCCGCGAACGGGCGGCCGGCCGGGTCTAGCGGCGCCGAACCAGACCCAAAATCAAGCTCGCCGCAAACAACACGATGAACAGGAAGAACAGAATCTGCGCGACGCCCGACGAGGCCGACGCGATACCGCCGAACCCCAAAGCGCCGGCCACCAGAGCGATGACGAAGAACACCAGAGCCCAGTACAGCATCTCGTCCTCCTTGTGCCGTACGCGCCGCGTTCCGGAACTCCCCGTCGGCGGCGTGTGATGTCAACAACACAAAGGGCGGGCCAAGGTTCCCGTGCGGTGCACGAAGTCTGTCGTGGGCGCCCGCCGGAGTTGCCGCGGCGCGTCCGCGGGACGGCTTTCGGCTTACCGAGGGCGCGTGCGCAACGCGCCGGCCTTTCCCGGTGTTAAGGGGCGCGAGGGCGCGCCGACCCCGGTGCGGCCCGATCCCGTTCAAGGGAGGATGGAGAACGATGACACGCACCCTTCTGCTCGCCACCGCCGCAGCGGCGCTGATCGCCGCGCCGGTGCAGGCGCAGACCACCGGCAGCGACGCCGGCACGTCCTGGAGCACGCCGCACCGCAGCAGCGCGTCGGGCCTGCCGACCGAGAGCCCGCAGGTCGAGAGCATCCACAACGACAACACCTATGGCACCGGCGTGGGCAACCGCGCCGCCAGCGGCAGTTCGACCACCACCGCCCCGGCCGGCCGGGTGACGACGCAGAGCGGTCAGCCCGGCGGCACCGCCGGCTGGTCGCGCAGCCAGCCGACGACCTCCAGCGGCAGCACCGGCTACAGCACGTCCGGCACGGGCAGCGGCTCGGCGGTGAGCCGCGACGACATCACCTCGCGGCGCGGCCGCGGTCAGAACGACCTGGAGCTGAAGCAGACTTCGTTGCTGAACGAGTTCAGCGCCCAGGGCTACACGGCCGTCCGCGACTTCCGCAAGAACGGCCAGAACTACATGGCCAACGTCCAGGACCAGCAGGGTCAATGGATGACCGTCGAGATCGACCCGCGCACCCGCGCCATCTCGCCGGTGCGGTGATCGGGGTGCGGTGATCGGGTTGCGCTAATCCAGCAACCGCGACCAGGTGCCGGCCAGCCGCCCGTAGCCGGCCGGCACCAGCGTCTCGTAGAGCGGCAGCGGCGTGCGCAGCCGTTGCCCGGCGTCGCGGCCCAGCGTGCGCGTCGCCACCTCCAGCGCCCCGCCGTCGGGCAGCCAGGGGCGCTCGCCGATCGGCACCACCAGCGCGATGCCCTGGTCCAGCCGGCCGCCGATCCGGCTCTGGCCGCCGTCCGGCCCTTCCGTCCAGGTCATCTGCGCGCTCAATCGCACGCCGTTGTCGAAGCGGTGCGCCAGTTCCGCCGTGCCGCCCCAATCGCCGCCGAGATAGCGGCCGAGGCGTAGCACCGCCGTCCGCGCCGCACCATCCGACTCCCAGTACAGGCTGAGATGCCCCGTGGTGTGCCCGTCCAGCCCGTCGACCCGCCAAGCGTCCCACGCCGGCCGCTTCCACACCCGGTTGAGGTCGAGCCCGGCCGCCCAGCGCGCCGTCGGCGGCTGGTACAGCGCCTCGGCGCCGAAGCCGCCGAACATCTCCTCGAAATGCCCAACCGACAGCCGCGTGTGCAGGCCCGGCGCCGGGCTGGCCAGCCAGGAGGCGTGCAGGTGCTCGATCCCGGCGACGCGCGCGGTGTAGAGTGCGAGGTCGCTGCGCACCGGCTGCTCCGCCGGCAGCGCCTGGGTGTCGAGCAGGGCGACGCTGCTGGCCAGGTTGATCCGCACCCCGCCGCCGATCACCAGCCCGCGCCACGGCGCCACCGACAGGGCGGCGTCGGTGTAGGTGCGCGAGGCGTAGGGAACGCCCTGCTCGAACAGACTCTGCTCCAGCGTCGGGCGCAGGGTGAAGCGCCAGACCGCCCGGCCGGGCGGCGGCGGGCCCTCGGCCGAGGCCGGTTCGACGCGGGCGGTGCGCAGGATCTCCTCGGCGCTGCCGCGGCGGCGCAAGGCCCGTTCCAGTTCGCGGCGCTGCAGGGTGACGGCGATGCCGTCCAGGCCCTGCGCGCCGGTGACCACGGTGAGAGCCTCGATCTCCGCCGGGGCGCCGTCGGCCAGCACGCGCGCGGCGCGGCCGAGGATGCGGGCCGGGACGAAATCCCCCGTGTCCTCGTCGTCGGTGTCGAGCCACAGCACGGCGCGCTCGCGCGTCACCACGGCGCCGCGCGCCGGCAGCCCTGCGGCGCGGGCATCGCCCAGGACTTCCTCGGACGTGGCCGGACGGCCTTCCGGGCGCGGGCCGACGCCGGGCGGCGGCAGCGGCCTGGCGGCCGGAACGTCCTTGAGCGCCAGCGCCACGGCGAGGCGCAGCACGGCGCGCTTGCCCTGCTCGACGCCGGCGCCGATGTCCAGCCATGGCCAGGGCCGGTAGGCGAGGCCGACGTTCACCGGCAGGCCGCGAACGAAGGTCGGGTCGTCCTGCCGCTCGGCCCGCATGCCGTCGCCGGAGTATTCGAGCTTCAGCGACAGCCCGCGCAGCGGCGTGTGCCACTCAACGCCGCCGAAGGGCGCGATCTCGCGTCCGGTGAACCACGCGCGCGGGCCGCGGCTGCGTGGGTCGTTCGGGTCGCGGTCGTGCGCGAAGCGGCCGCCCAGCGGGTTGACGACCCCGCCGCCGCCAGCGAAGCGCCCCCAGCCGAGCCCGAGGCTGGCGTCCAGGTTCCAGAAGCGGCGCGACAGCACCACGTACTCCCCGGCGAAGCGCCCCTTGCCCGGCAGGTCGTAACCGGAGCCGGTGACGTCCCGCCCGCCGACCGCGACCGCCGGCCACCACGGACCCTCGCGCAGCAGCCGCACCTTGACGTCGAGGCCGGGATCGCTGAGGCCCCACCAGTTGGGATACATCGTGTCGCGCGCGGTAACCTCCAGCCAGGGCAGCAGCTGCGCCCCGGCGAACAGGTGGCGGTGCAGGCTGCCGACCAGCGTGACGCCGCCGGTCGCCGTGCCCTCCGGCATCATCCGCGCCGTCGGGTTGAGCATCAGCCCGGCCCCGCCCCAGTCCGACAGCGATGGCGCCAACCCTTCAGCGTGCAGCGGGGCGGTGAGGAGGGCAAAGGCGATGGTCGTGGCGAGGCGATTCACGCTGTGGTCGTGAAAGTGGTGGAGCGATCTTCCACGCTTCACGAAACATGCGTATGAATGCAACCGGAAAAAGAATGCCTCTCCCGGGGCGGGAGAGGGGGGGTTACCGCCGCCGCACTCCGGTGCCCGACAGCTGCGTGCGCAGCAGCTTCGCGCCGGCGAGATCGGCGCCCTCCAGGTCGGCGCCTTCCAGGTTGGCGTCGCTGAGGTTCGCCTGCACCAGGCAGGTGCCGGTCAGGAAGGCCCGCGCCAAGTTGGCGCCCATCAGGTTGGCGGCCCAGGAGCGGCCCGTGGACTTGCCGCTGGGGTCGCGGATCTCCGCCGGGCCGAGGTGCACGGCGGTGAGGTCGCAGCCCTCCAGCCGCGCGTAGCTGAGGTTGGCGCCGGCAAGGTCGGCGCCGATCAGATTGGCGCCCTCCAGGTTGGCGCCGGAGAGGTCGGCCATCATCAGCCGCGCCCCGCCCAGCGCCGCGCCGGCCAGGTTGGCGCCGCGCAGCGCGGCGGCGCTGAGGTTCACCCCGCGCAGATCGGCGCGGCTGAGGTCGGCGCCATCCAGCTCCGCCCGCTCTCCACGCTGGCCACCGCTCTCGATCCAGCGCTCGTGGTCGAAGATGGCGCGCTGGATCTCCGAGCCCATGGCGTCGATCGGCCGGGTCATCCGAGCCCCGGCCAGATCGGCCTGCGCCAGGTCGACGTCGGCCAGCCGCGTGCCGACGAGATCCGCGTTGCGGAACACCGCCCCCGTCAGCGTCGCCCCCGACAGGTTGGCGCCGTTGAGGCGCGCGTTGCTCAGGTTGGCGTTCAGCAGCACGGCGCCGCTGAGGTCGGCGTTCTGCAGGATGCTGTCGCTCAGGTCCGCCTCGGTCAGCACCGCCTTGCGCAGCACCGCGCCGGTCATGTCGGTGCACACGCCGCGCTCGTTGCGTGCGGTGGCGGGGGCGACACGCTCCAGCACCATGGTGCGCAGCTCGGCGTGCACGCCGTCGCGGTCGGGGCGAAGCGCGGCTTTGCTGGCCGCGGTGCTGCCGGCGGAGAGGTCGGCGCCGCGCAGGTTCGCCTCGGTGAAGTCGGCGGCGCGCAGCCGGGCGCCGCGCAGGTCGGTCTGCGACAGGTTGGCCCGCGTGATGTCGGCCTCGTACAGATCGACGCAGAAGAGGTCGGCGCCGGCGAGGTTGGTGGCGTGCAGCCGGCACTTGACGAGCCGCGCTCCGACCAGCCGTGCCGCGCGCAGGTCGCGGTTCGTCAGGTCGGCGCCTTCCAGGTCGGCCAGCGCCAGGTTGGCGCGCACGCCGCCCGGCTGCCCGGTCACCCAGCGCATGTGCCGGTCCAGCACCTCGGCGAGGCGCTCCGGCCGAAGGGAGGAACCCGGGGGGGGGATTACTACGGTCTGCGTCGACACGGAGGCACACCGCAACGCACGGTTTCGCTGCTGTAACTATGCACGCACATTCCTTACCGAAGCCTAAACGAAATCGATCGCGCGAAAGGGGGGGGGGATGCTGCGCAGTGTTGCGTGCATGTCACGGTGTGCGGCGTATGGGAAACACCTTCTGGACAGGCGTCAATTGCTTGGCCTAAGCAACCGGCCTACCCAGAGGCTCCGATGACCCGTCTCGCGCGACTGCTGCTCGTCCTTTTCGTCCTGGCGCCAGCCGGCGCATCGGCGCAGGAGTCCGAACGGCTGTCCGCCGCCATCGCCGCGCGCCTCGGCTCCGATGACCGCGCCGTCTCGGGCCGGCCGCTCGACCTCGCCGCCGTCCGCCGCGTCTACGCCGAGCGCGGGTCCCGTCCGCTGTGGCTGGCCGCGGACGGCGCGCCGAAGCCCTCGGTAGCACCGGTGCTGGAACTGCTGCGCGCCGCCGGCGCGGAGGGATTGAACGCCGCCGACTACCATGCCGACGCCCTCGCCGCGGCGCTGCCCGACGCCGACACCGACGCGGAGCGCGTGGCCCTCGACCTGCTGCTGACCGACGCGGTGATGAAGTACGCTGCGCACCTGCGCGCCGGGCGCGTCCCGCCCAAGGCGATCAGCCCCGATTACGCCGACGTCAAGCCGCCGTCCATCGACGCCGCCGCGCTCGCGGTGCGCGCCGCCGAGACCGCGGACCCGCGCGCCGTGCTGGCCGAGGCGATGCCGGTACGCCCCGAATACGCCCCGTTGCGCGCCGCGCTGGCCCGTTTCCGCGCGCTGGAGGCGTCCGGCGGCTGGCCCGCGGTGCCGGCCTTCCGCGTGGCGAAGCTGGAGCCGGGCATGCGCAATCCGGCGGTGCCGGCGCTGCGCCGCCGCCTTGCCGTCACCGGCGAGTTCGAGGGCGACGCCAACGCGACGGCCGACCTCTACGACCCCGCGCTGCGCGCGGCGGTGGAGCGCTTCCAGGCCCGGCACGGGCTGCTGGCCGACGGCGTGATCGGCGCCGGCACGCTGGCGGCGCTCAACGTGCCGGTGGGCGAGCGCATCGGCCAGATCGTCGCCAGCCTGGAGCGGCTGCGCTGGATGCCCGACGACTTCGGGCTGCGCCACCTAGTGGTGAACATCCCCGACTATTCGCTGAAGGCGGTCGAGGACGGCGCGCCGGTGCAGGAGATGCGCGTCATCGTCGGCACCAAGGCGCGCCGCACGCCGGTGCTGTCCAGTTCGATCGGCTCGATCATCCTGAATCCGACCTGGACGATGCCGGTCAAGCTGGCCAAGGAGGACTATCTGCCGAAGCTGCTGAAGGACCCGGGCTATCTGGAGAGCCATGGGATCTCCGTCTTCGCCAGCTGGTCCGCCGACGCGCCACGGGTCGACACGCGCGAGATCGACTGGCAGAGCCTCGGCGGCGGCATCGGCAAGCTGCGCCTGCGCCAGGACGCCGGCCCGGGGAACGCGCTCGGCCGGGTGAAGTTCAACATCGCCAACGACTTCGACGTCTACCTGCACGACACACCGGAGCGCTGGAAGTTCGAGAAGAGCATGCGCGCCCTGTCATCCGGCTGCGTGCGCGTCGGCAAGCCGATGGAACTGGCGGACTTCGTGCTGGCCGGCACCACCGAGTGGCCGCCCGAGCGCCGGCAGCGCCAGATCGACACGCGCGAGACGAAGACGGTGGCCGTAAAGCGCCCGGTGGCGGTGCACATCGTCTACCAGACCGCCTGGGTGGACGCGGCCGGCACCGTGCAGTTCCGCGAAGACGTCTACGGCCGTGACGCCGAGATGCTCGAGACCTTCGCCCGCCGCAGCACCGCCCCGCAACGCGTTGCGGAGATGCGTTAGCCGCTGCCGTCGCAATTGCGATTCATTCTTAATCTCCGATTCGCCCCCGAGTCGACGCATTTTGCGCACGACGCAGACTTTTTGTGCCCTTTTCGTTACAGGAACGAAACACGAAAAGGGGCGGAAATGGGAGCGTTAACGTGGCCGTTAACCTTTGGTCGCTTGACAAGAAGGAGGTAGCACCCGCCTAAAGAGCCCGTTCGTTCGGAGTAGAGGCCCGTCCTAGACGGGCGGGCTAGTGTGTGAAGGAGGCCATATGGCGGATGAGGGCACCCTCTCCAATCCGGCAATGACCATCGGTCGTCGGGAGCTTTTGCGTTTCGGGTTTGCCGCGGCCGCCGCGGCTACGGTGCTCCACCCCGAAGAATCCCACGCCCTGATGAAGGTGCCGCCGCGGCAGCTCTCCTTCGTCAACCTGCACACCGGCGAACAGGTCCGCGCCGCCTACTGGTCGCAGGGCCGCTACCTGCGCGAGGGCATGCGCGAGATCAACCGCCTGATGCGCGACCACCGCAACGGCGCCGTGCATCCCATCGACCCGCGGCTGATGGACGTGCTGTTCCATCTGCAGCACCGCGTCGGTGCGCGCGGCCCGATCCAGGTGGTGTCCGGCTACCGTTCGCCGCAGACCAACGCCCTGCTGCACGAGAGCGACCCCGACGGTGTCGCCACGCACAGCTACCACATGGACGGCAAGGCGGTGGACATCCGCCTGCCCGGCCTGCCGCTGCGCACCCTGCACAAGGCGGCGCTGAGCCTGCGCGCCGGCGGTGTCGGCTACTATCCCAGCAGCAACTTCGTCCACGTCGACGTCGGCCCGCTGCGCCGGTGGTAATCACCCGTATTCGGCGCAATCCTTGCGCTTGGCCGCCCCGCTGGACTAAACCTTTACCCAACTAAGGTTTTTGGGGGGAAAGGCCATGGTCGGCGCGCGGTCACGGGCACGCTGGGTTGCCGCGTTGCTGCTCGCCGCCGTTTTCGGCGGTCCGGCCGCCGTTCGGGCCGAGAGCCTGACCATGGGCGGCAGCGGCTGGCCGCTCGGCATCATGCGCGAGCTGGCCGCGGCCTACAGCCGCCGGCATCCGGACGTTTCCATCACCATTTCCGCCAGTGTCGGCAGCGCCGGGGGTATCCGCGCCGTCCTGGGCGGCACCTTCGATCCCGCCTTCGTCCGCCCGGCCGAGGGACGGGAGATCATGCTTCGCCACGGCGTGCTGCCGGCCGATGGCGCCGATGGATAGGCTGCCCCTCCAGCTGCTGTCGGAACCCTTCGTGCGGCGCGCGCGCTGGCTGCGCCGTGTGCTGATGTGGGTGCTGATGGCGGTGTCGGCGGTGGTGGCGGTGGCCCTGCCGCTCGGCGTCTTCGTCGCCGGCTACGTCGAGACGGCGACGCGCGCCCAGGCGCACGTGGAGTTCTCCGCCGACGGCGCGTCGCGCCTCGTCGGCACCTATCCGCAGCACTGGTCCTTCATGGTCGAGCGGCTGCGCGACATCCTCGCCAACCAGCCACTGGCCGAAAACACCTACGCCGAGCTGCTGTACGACGGTGCCGGCCGGGTGGTGGCGCGGGTGCCCGGGGCGCCGTCCTGGCCGACGCTGACGCGCGAGGCGGCGGTGGTGGACGGGCTGCGACCGGTTGGCCGGGTCGAGCTGACGGTCAGCCTGTGGCCGGTGCTGGTCAACGCGGTGATCGCCTTCGTGGTCGGCGCCGCCATCGCGCTGGCGCTGTTCCTCACCCTGCGCATCCTGGTCTTCCACTTCATCGGCGACGCCGTGTGGGAACGCACCCGCGCCCTCACCGCCGCCAACGAGCGGCTGGAATCCGCCATGGCTGAGCTGCGTCAGGCCAAGGAGGCGGCCGACGTCGCCAACCGTGCCAAGTCGCGCTTCGTCGCCAACATGAGCCACGAGATCCGCACGCCGATGAACGGCGTGATGGGCATGCTGGAACTGCTGCAGGAAGGCGACCTGACGGACGAGCAGCGCCAGCTCGCCTCCATCGCCCGCGGCTCCGCGGTGACGCTCATGGGCATCATCAACGACGTCCTCGACTTCTCGAAGATCGAGGCCGGCCGCCTGACCCTGACCGTCAGCGACTTCGACCTCTGGCGTCTGGTCGAGGATGCGGTGGAGCTGTTCTCCGGCGCGGCGCGCAAGCGGCGGGTGACGCTGTCCTGCGACTTCGCGCCGGGCCTGCCGCGCTGGGTGCGCGGCGATCCGGTGCGGCTGCGCCAGGTGATCGGCAACCTGCTGTCCAACGCCGTCAAGTTCACCGAGGACGGCCAGGTGACAGTGCGCGCGGTCCCGGCGGTGGCGGAGGGCGGTGAGCGGCTGATCCGCTTCGAGGTGGCGGACACCGGCATCGGCATCGACCGCGACACCCAGGCGCGCATCTTCGCCGCCTTCGTCCAGGCCGACGATTCCGTCACCCGCCGCTACGGCGGCAGCGGCCTCGGCCTCGTCATCAGCAAGCAGCTGGCGACGCTGATGGGCGGCGCCATCGGCGTGGAGAGCGCGCTGGGCGTCGGCTCCACCTTCTGGTTCACCGCGCAGCTCGAGACGGCCGCACCCGCCGCCGAGCCGCCGCCGACCGGCCTGACCGTGCTGGCGGTCGCCGGCGACCCCGCGGTGCGCGAGCGGCTGGAGCGCGCGCTCGCCGTCCTCGGCGTGAGCGCGCTGGCGGTTGGTGAGCAGAGCACGCTGGTCGAGGTGGTGCGGGCGCAGGCGCGCGGGGCGGAGACGCCCGTCCCCGCTGTCGTCTACCTCGGTCCCGACGACCGGCCGGCGTCCGACCCGCTGGCGGTGCTGGCGCGGGCGCTGCTGCGCGGGCGGATGCCGCTGATCCTGGTCGGCCGTCCGAACTCGACCGTCGATGCGGCGTTCCAGGACGACCACTCCGTCGCCGGCTGGATCGGCGGGCCGGTCCGCGTGTCGGACTTGGCCGACGCTTTGGCCGGCGCTCTGGCCGAGCCCACGGCCGACCGGCGTGAGGCCGTCTTCCCCGCTGCCCCGGTCGAGCCGGCCGAGCCACGCGCGCTGCGCATCCTGGCGGCGGAGGACAATGAGGTGAACCGCACGCTGCTGGGGCACCTGCTGCGCTCGCTCGGCCACCAGGCCGACATGGTCAACGACGGCCAGCAGGCGGTGGAGGCGTTCTGGCACGCGCGCTACGACATCGTGCTGATGGATTGCCACATGCCGGTGATGGACGGCTTCGAGGCGACGCGCGCGTTGCGCGCGCTGGAGCACGAGGCCGGTGGCCGGCACGTCCCCATCGTCGCGGTGACCGCCAGCGTGATGGAGGAGGACCTGAAGCGCTGCCGCGCCGTCGGCATGGACGACTGGCTCGGCAAGCCCTACTCGCAGCGGCAGCTGCGCGCGATGATCGACCGCTGGACCGCCGGAGCCGAGCCATCCGCCCTGGTTCCCCCGTCGCCATCCGTGACTCCGCCGCTGCTGGATCCCGAGGTCCTGGCGGAGCTGCGCGAGGCCGGCCGGCACGCCCGCGTCGACCTGCAGGGCCGCACGGCCGCGGTCTTCCTGCACGACATCGAGGTCAAGCTGGCGGAACTTGCCGCTGCCGCCGAGGCCGGCGACGCCGCGCTGGTGCAGACCACCGCGCACTACGTCAAGGGGGCCTGCGGGCAGGTCGGCGCGCGGGCGCTGGCGGAGTCCTTCGCCGGAGTGGAGGCGATGGCGCGGAGCGGGCGGCTGGCCGAGGTGCCGGCGGTGCTGCCGCGGCTGGCCGGCGCCTTCGCCGCGGTGCGCAGCGCGCTGGCTGCGGCGCTGGAGGCCACCCCCAACGGGTGAGCCACAAAAGCGTCCCTGGTTGCGGGTGCGCGCACCTCCCACCCTTGATGCATGACGCTCGCTCGCACCTTTCTTCGGGCCGCCATGGCCGCGTTCGTCCTGGCCGGCTCCCTCGCCTTCGCCACGCCCGCGGCCGCCCGGCAGGACGACACGCGGCTGGGCGATCTCTTCAACCAGCTGCGCACCGCGCCCACGGACTCCGCGGCCGACGCCATCGAGGACCAGATCTGGACGATCTGGCTGGACTATCCCGGCCGCGAGGTGCTGACGCTGATGCACGCCGGCGTGCAACTGCTGCACAAGGACGACTACACGGAGGCGGTCGCGCTGTTCGGGCGCATCACCACGATGGCGCCGGACTACGCCGAGGGCTGGAACAAGCGGGCCAACGCGCACTACCTGCTCGGCAACTACCCGGCGGCGGTGGCCGACATCGGCAAGACGCTGGCGCTGGAGCCGCGCCACTTCGCGGCGCTGGCCGGGCTGGGGCTGGTCTACCTCGCGATCGACGAGCCGGCCGGCGCGCTCAAGGCCTTCGAGGCGGCGCTCGCCATCAACCCGCACATGACCGGCGTCCGCGACCAGGTCGACAAGCTGCGCAAGCAGCTGGCCGGAGCGGCGTTATAGCCCCTGCAAGAACGTTCAAGACGTCCCACCGCCCGTCCCGCTAGCCTTCTCCCGTCACGGCGATGGGGGAGGGCATGGGCGGTTACGTGCACGGCTATTCGACGCGCGAGGCGGAGCGGCTGTCGGATCAGGCGGCGATCCTGCGCCCGCTGCTGCACCACGACACCGCGTTTCCGCCCGGCAGCCGTGTGCTGGAGGCCGGCTGCGGCACCGGCGGCCAGACGGCCGTCCTGCTGGACGGCACGCCCGGCATCCGCCCGACCTGCATGGACATCGACGCCGGGCAACTGGACCGCGCCCGCGCCCGACTCGGCAAGCGGGCTGTGGAGGTGACGTGGCGGCAGGGCGATCTGCTGGCCGGGCCGTTCCCGGACGCCTCCTTCGACCACGCCTTCGTCTGCTTCCTGCTGGAGCATCTGGCGCAGCCCGGGCCGGCCCTCGCCGCCTTGCGGCGCATGGTGCGGCCGGGCGGTACCGTCATGGTGGTCGAAGGCGACCACGGGTCCTGCCGCTTCCACCCGGAGACGCCGGAGGCGCTCGCGGCGTGGGACGAACTGGTGGCGGCGCAGCGCCGGCTCGGCGGCGACCCGATGATCGGGCGGCGGCTGTATGGATTGCTGGCCGGCGCCGGCTTTGCCGACGTGCGGGTGTCGCCGCGGATGGTCTATGCCGACGCCGGCAATCCGGCGCTGCGCGAGGGCTTCGTGCGGCGGATCATCGTGCCGATGCTGGAGGGCGTGCGCGCCCAAGCGCTCGACCATGGCTTCGGTCCGGAGGCGTGGGAACGCGGCATCGCCGACCTGCTGGCGACCGACGCGGACGGGCAGGGCGCGTTCTGCTATACCTTCTTCAAGGCCACGGCACGCGTGCCGTGAGGCTTCAAGGCCACGGCGCGGGTGCCGTGAGGGAGGCGGCGGTGGACGGCGACCGGGTGCGGTTCTGGCGGCTGGCCGACGTGCTGGGCGGCGTCGAGGTGCTGCGCGCCGACGTGCGCCGCTCGTTCCCCAAGCATTTCCACGACGACTACACGGTCGGGCTGGTGACGCGCGGCGCCAACCGCTTCGCCTACCGCCGCGACCGGCTGGTGGCGCCGGCCGGCACGCTGTGCCTCGCCGACCCTGGAGAGGTCCACACCGGCGAGGCCGACGAACGCGGCTGGTCCTACTGGACCATGCACATCGCCCCTGCCGCCCTGGCCGGCCTGCGCGCCGAGCTGGACGACCGGGCATCCGGCCCGCCGGACTTCGCCTCCGGCGTCATCGGCGACGCGCGGGCGGTGCGGCTGGTCGCCGGCTTCTTCCGCACGCCGGGCGCCGCCGGGCCGCTGGAGCGCGAGAGCCGGGCGGTGGCGGCGCTCGGCCACCTGATCCGCGTGCATTCGGCGCAGAGTCCGCGACCGTTGCCCGGCGGCCCCGACGAGGGGGTGGCGTCGCGGGTGCGCGAGCAGCTCGCGGACCGGCTGGCCGAGGCGGTCACGCTGGCCGACCTGGAGGCGGCGACCGGGGTGGGGCGGTTCCGCCTGCTGCGGGCCTTCCGCCGCGCTTACGGCCTTCCGCCGCACGCTTGGCAGATGCAGGCCCGGCTGGCCCGCGCCCACGCGCTGATCGCCGCAGGCGCGGCCATCGCCGACGCCGCGGTGGACACCGGCTTCGCCGACCAGGCGCACCTGACGCGGCTGTTCAAGCGGAGCTACGGGTACACGCCGGGGGTGCTGGCGCGGGGGCGTTAACCCTCCACCCACGCGATCCTGAGGATGTTGGTGTTGCCCGGCGTGCCGAAGGGCACGCCGGCGGTGATGACCAGGCGCTGGCCCTCGCTCGCCAGCCCGTCGGCGAAGGCGATGCGGGTGGCCTTCTGAACCATCTCGGAGAAGTTCTCGACGTCCTCGGTCTGCACGCTGTGCACGCCGTAGGCCAGCGCCAGCCGGCGCGCCGTCTCGATGCTGGAGGTCAGGCAGAGGATCGGCACCTCGGGGCGCTCGCGCGCCGCGCGCAGCGTGGTCGAGCCGCTGGTGGTGTAGGTAACGATGGCCGCCGCCTCGATGGTGTGCGCCACCTGCCGGGCCGCCGCGGTGATGGCGTCGGCGGCGGTGTGCTGCGGGTCGGGGTGCTGGGCGTCCATGATGGTGCGGTAGATCGGGTCCTGCTCGACCCGGCGCGCGATGCGCTCCATCATCGACACCGCCTCGATGGGGTAGGAGCCGGACGCCGTCTCGGCCGAGAGCATCACCGCGTCGGCGCCGTCGAACACCGCGGTTGCCACGTCCGAGGCCTCGGCGCGGGTCGGGGCGGGGGCGGAGATCATCGATTCCAGCATCTGCGTCGCCACGATCACCGGCTTGCCGGCGCGCCGCGAGTCGCGGACGATGCGCTTCTGGATCGACGGCACGTCCTCGGCCGGCAGCTCGACGCCCAGGTCGCCGCGGGCGACCATCAGGCCGTCCGACAGCTCGATGATCTCGTCGAGGTGCTGGATCGCCTGCGGCTTCTCCATCTTGCACATCAGCGCGGCGCGCCCGGCGACCAGCCGGCGGCCCTCGGCGACGTCCTCGGGGCGCTGCACGAAGCTGAGCGCCACCCAGTCCACCCCCTGGTCGAGGGCGAAGGCGAGATCGGTGCGGTCCTTTGCGGTGAGCGGCGACAGCGGCAGCACGACGCCGGGCACGTTGACGCCCTTGCGGTCGGACAGCCGGGTGCCGCTGACCACCACGGTGTCGGCGTGGTCGGGCCCGCAGGAGACGACGCGCAGCCGGACCTTGCCGTCGTCGAGCAGCAGCTCGGCCTCGGGCTCCAGCGCCGCGAAGATCTCCGGATGCGGCATGCCGACGCGCGCGGCGCCGCCGGGCTCCTTGGAGAGGTCCAGGCGGAAGCTCTGCCCCGGCGCCAGCTCGATCGGGCCGCCGGCGAAGGTGCCTAGCCGCAGCTTCGGCCCCTGCAGGTCGGCGAGGATGGCGATGGGGCGGCCGGTCTCGCGCTCCAGGGCGCGGATCGCCTTGACGCGCTCGCCGTGGTCGGCGTGGCTGCCGTGGCTGAAGTTCAGGCGGAACATGTCGACGCCGGCCTCGAACAGCCGGCGGATCATCTCCGGCGAGGACGACGCCGGCCCGAGCGTCGCAACGATCTTGGTCAGGCGGAAGCGGCGGGTCGGGCTGCCTGTGCGGGTCATGGTGGTCTTCCTGGTCGGCGGCGCGGGGAGGGGCGGTGACGGGAGCCGGTCGGCCAATCACCTGAAGCGTATGGTCGCGGATGTCAACCGGGGGTGCCGGTTCCCGTTCCCCCCGACAGCGGCGTCGGGCCGTCGGAGCCCATCTCCTGATACCGGCGCAGCACCCAGGCGAGGTGCTCGCGCATCGCCTCGGCGGCGTCGTCGGGGCGGTGGGCGGCGATGGCGGCGTGGATGGCGACGTGGTGGCGGTACATCCGCTCCTCGTCCACCGCGAAGGCGGGGGAGTGGTGGAACTCCACCATCTGGCCCAGCGTCTCGCGGATGGTCGAGAGCAGGTGCAGGTACACCGGGCTCGACGCCGCGCGGCCGATGGCGAGGTGGAAGTCCATGTCGTCGGCGCTGCGGTTGCCGCCGGGCTTCGACATGGTGGCGACGATGTGGCCGATGGCGGCGATCTGCTCCTCGCTGCCGCGCTCGGCGGCGCGGCGGGCGGCCCAGGTCTCCAGCTGGATGCGGATCTCGACCAGGTCGTAGAGGTTGCCCAGCTGGACGCGCACCATCTCGGTCAGCGCGCCGTCCATGCCGCCGGCCGAGGACACCACCCGGGTTCCGCCGCCCTGCACGGCGGTGAGGAAGCCCTGCGTCTTCAGCTTCTGCAGCGCGGCGCGGACGGACACGCGGGAGACGTTCAGCTGCTCGGCCAGCTGACGCTCGCCGGGCAGGCGCTGGCCGGGCTCGAGATCGCCCTTGCCGATACGGTCGAGGATGCGCTCCGCCACCCAGTCGGAGATGCGCTGCGTGCTGTCGGAACCCGTGGCGGGACAGTCATCGGACACGCTGGAAACTCCCGTCATCGAACTCACTCCGGATTCCGTACCCGTGCGAAGGTGGTGCGTCAACCCGTGAGGATTACTGACAGCCTTGCGCGTTTTCATCGGGACCCCCGTCGTGCCAACAGGATTCCCAGCAGAACGATCACCGCCCCCGCCGCCTGCCACGGCCCCAGCGGTTCGTCCAGCAGCGCCCAGGCGAGCACCGCCGCGGCGGCCGGCTGCACCAGCAGGCTGACCGAGGAGAAGGACGCCGGCAGGTGTGCCAGCGCGTAGGCGATCAGGCTCTGCCCGCCGGCGTGGCTGAACAGGGCGAGGCCCAGCAGGATCGCCCAGCCGTACGCGGTGCCGACGACCAGACTCTCGCCCGAGTACAGCGCGAGGGGCAGCAGCGCCACAGCGGTGACGCCGCCGCTCCAGGTCATGATGGTGGCGGTCGAGAACTCGGAGCGCAGGCGGCCGACGGCCAGGATGTAGCCGCCGTAGAACATGGCGGTGACGAGGCCCAGCGCGTCGCCGAACAGCGCGTCCGTGGACAGCTTGAAACTCTGCCCCATCAGCACGACGGCACCGGCGATGGCGAGCACGAGGCCGGCCACGAAGGTGCGGGTGAAACGCTCCTTGAACAGCAGCCAGGACACCGGCGCCACGAAGATCGGCGCGAAGTTGGCGAGCAACGTGGCGTTGGCGACCGAGGTGTACTTGATCGACCAGTGCCAGCTGGCGAGGTCGCCGGCGAAGAACAGCCCGACCGCGGTCAGCCGCAGGTAGTCGGCCATGGTGGAGGGCCGGCGGGAGCGCAGCCCGGAGTCCGGCTCCAGCCGCATCCACAGGGCCAGCGCCGGCACGGCGAAGGCGACGCGCCAGAAGGCGGTGGCGGTCGGCCCCAGCTCCGACAGGCGGACGAAGATCGGTGAGAAGGCGATGCCCAGCGCGCCGGCCAGCAGCGCCGCAAGGGCGATTCGGGCGGTGCGGTCGGCGTGGCTGTGCGCGGTGGCGGCATGGCTGGCGTCGGGCATGGGGGCCTTATAATCGGGCAACCGAGCGGACGCCAGACGGGGCGACGGCATGGCTCGTTTGCGCGACGCACTGTGCGTGCCGTGATGCACCGTTGTGCAGGCGGCGGCGGACGCACAACGGTGGCCATGGGTGAACTTTCCTATCGCCGCAACGGGTTGCGCGGGACCGTCCGTGTACGGCCGCGCAGCGCATGGTTCGGGTGCTGAGGGATCGGCATGAAACGGAATGAGACGCCATGAAACGAACTGCGGTGGTGTGTTTCATCGCGGAGGCGCCGGATAACGCGGACAAGGACTGTTATCCTATCATCTTGTCCCCGGCGGCGCAACGACGGGGCGGTTCCTTGCGGGGGCTCACCCGTCGATCAGGCGTTCGCTCTCCGCCGCCAGCCGGTGGGCGAGGTCGGGGGAGAGGCGCGCGGCCAGCTTGTCGTTCGCGGCCCGCCACAGCGGCAGTGCCGCCTCCAGCCTGCGGGCGCCGGTCTCGGTCAGCCAGACGGCGCGGCGGCGGAGGTCGCTCTCCACCACCGCGATCTCGATCAGGCCGGCGGTCTCCAGCGTGCGCAGATTGCGCGACAGCGTCGATTGGTCCAGCCCGCTGCGCCGCGCCAGTGCGCCCAGCGTGTCGTCGGACGCGGCGGCGATCTGCGCCATCAGGCCGAGCTGCGCGGTGCTGAACCCGCTCTCCGCCAGTTCGCGGTCGAGGAACTGGCTGATGCGGCGGGCGGCGAGGCGGCTGCTCCAGCCGGCGCACGCCGCGCCCAGCGCCGCCGCGTCGGTGCGGAGGGTCTTCCGGAGCGAAGTATGGCGGTGTTGCGTGCGGGTCGTCATGGATGTATGTATCTACATCATTTGCAGATACAAATAAAGACGGGAGGTGCAGGCGATGAGCAGGGAAACGTCGGTCAGGCGGCTGGAGGCCGCCGACGCCGAGGCGTACCGGGCGCTGCACCTGGAGGCGCTGCGCACCCACCCCGCGGCGTTCGCCGCGTCCTACGAGGAAGAATGCGACCTGCCCACCCCGGCCTTCGCGGCGCGGCTGGAGCAGCTGGCGGTGTTCGGCGGCTTCGTGGACGGTGAGTTGGCGGGGATCGCCACCCTGCAGCGGTTTCCGCAGCTCAAGCGCCGGCACGTGGCGATGATCTGGGGCATGTACGTGCGCGAGGCGCAGCGCGGCTCCGGATTGGCCGGCGCCATCCTGTGCTCGGTGCTGGCGCACGCCGAGCGGGAGGTCGATCAGGTGGAGCTGTACGTCGCCGTCGGCAACGACCGCGCCAGCCGCTTCTACCGCAATCTTGGATTCGAGCCGTACGGCGTGATGCGGCGCTCGCTGCGGGTGGACGGCGTCGACCACGACGCGGAGATGATGGTGAGGATGTTCCGATGAGCGTGTTGGCGATCAAGCGCGTGTACGACGCGCCCGGGGCGGGCGACGGCGTGCGTATTCTTGTGGACCGGCTGTGGCCGCGCGGGATCTCCAAGGACAAGGCGGGCATCGACCTGTGGCTCAAGGACATCGCGCCCAGCGATGCGCTGCGCAAGCGGTTCCACGGCCATCCGGAGGATTGGGAGGAGTTCCGCGCGGCCTACGCGGTGGAACTGCAGGGCGATGCGGCGCAGGCGGCGGTGGCGGACCTGCACGAGCGGCTGCGCGACGGGCCGGTGACGCTGCTGTACGCGGCGCGCGACGAGGCGCGGAACAACGCGGTGGCGTTGAAGATGTGGGTGGAGGCGGGCTGATGGCGGGTGCGGCCCCTCACCCGCAATTCGCCACGCACACCTGCGTCTCCGTCACCGTCCCGCCGCACGCCTCGAAGCAGCCGCGGTACGTCGCCACGCAGGTGTCACGGCACCCCTGGAAAGAGCACAGCCTCCGGTACCGGTCCGCGTAATCGAAATAGGTCCGGCTCGACCCGCTGCGGCGGGCGTCGTTGTAGCGGTCGGCTTCCAGGTTGTAGTCGCGCATCGCCCGCGATTCGGCATCGCTCCGGCACAGCCGCTCGCGGCGGTCGCAGGACTGCACGCAGGGGGCGCGGTCCGCCTGGCAGCGGGCGACGCACTGCCGGCCCTCCTCGCCGGCGGGCGGGGCGAAGTGCAGGGCGGTTTCCATCACCGGGGCGCAACCGGCGAGCAGCAACAGCAGGGCGGCCGGCCGCGTTCGCATGGCGCGGGCTTCCCGGAGTGACAGGACGGAATAAAGCTGGCGGCCCGCCGGTTCTCCGGCAAGCCGGCTTCGGCTTGCCCTTTCGTTCGTCCGCGATACAGTTGGTGCCATGACCCTGCGTTCCTCCCCCTGCGAGCCCGCCAGCGACGACGCCCCGGCCGACGCCGCGCCGTCCGGGCACAGCCTGCCGCCGCTGCTGGGCGACGGCGACCCGCCGGCGGTGCGCGTCCTCAACGGCGACGGCACGGCGCCCTTCCTGCTGGTCTGCGACCACGCGTCGTGCGCCGTCCCGAAGGCGCTCGGTACGCTCGGCCTGCCGCCGGAGCAACTGGTCCGCCACATCGCCTGGGACATCGGCGTCGCCGAGCTGACGCAGTTGCTCTCCGCGCGCTTCGACGCGCCGGCGGTGCTCTCCGGCTACTCGCGTCTCGTCATCGACCCGAACCGCGATCTTTCGGACCCGACGCTGGTCCCGGCGATCAGCGACGACGTGGTGGTGCCCGGCAACCGCGGCCTGCGGCCGGAGCAGATCCGGCAGCGGGTGGACGCGCTGTTCCGGCCCTACCACGACACCGTCGCCACCATGGTCGCGTCCATGCACGATAAGGACGAGCGCGGCTGGGTGGTGCCGGCGATGGTCTCCATCCACTCCTTCACGCCGGTGATGCGCGGGTTCGAGCGGCCGTGGCACGTCGGCGTGCTGTGGGACCGCGACCCGCGCATTCCCCTGCCGCTGATAGAACGGCTGCGCGCGCAGGGGCGCTGGGTGGTGGGCGACAACGAGCCCTATTCCGGCCGCAACACGCTGGGCGGCACGGTCGAGCAGCACGCCACCCCCGCCGGCCTGCCCAACGTGCTGATCGAGGTGCGCCAGGACCTGATCACCGACAGCGCCGGCGTGGCGGAATGGGCGGAGGTGCTGGGCGACGCGCTGGCGCCGATCCTCGCCAACCCCGGCCTCTACCGCATCGAACACCATCCGCGACGGGACGATTGACGCATGCAGGAACCCGCCTTCACCCTGGGTCTCGAAGAGGAATACCTGCTGGTCGACCGCGCGTCCCGCGACATCGTCCCCTCGCCGCCCGAGGAGATGCTGGCCGCCTGCCAGGACCGGGCGCCCGGTCAGATCCACCCGGAGTTCCTGCGCTGCCAGATCGAGGTCGGCACGCCGGTCTGCCGCAACGTCCAGGAGGCGCGGACCGAGCTGGCGCGGCTGCGCGGCACGGTGGCCGGGGTGGCGGACGCCTACGGCCTCGCGCCGATCGCCGCCTCGACGCACCCCTTCGCGGCGTGGGAGCCGCAGAAGCACACCAACCGCGACCGCTACAACATGCTGGCGCGCGACCTCGGCGCGCCGGCGCGGCGGCTGATGATCTGCGGCATGCACGTGCACGCCGGCGTCGAGGACGACGACCTGCGCATCGACCTGATGAACCAGGTCCGCTATTTCCTGCCGCACCTGCTGGCGCTCAGCACCTCCTCGCCGTTCTGGCGGGGGCGGGTGATGGAGCGCAAGAGCTACCGCCTGTCGGTGTGGCACGAGCTGCCGCGCACCGGCATGCCCGACGCCTTCGACAGCTACGGCGAATACCTGCACCACGTGAACGTGCTGGTGAAGACCGGGGTGATCGAGGACGCCAGCAAGCTGTGGTGGGACATCCGCCCGTCGACGCGCTTCCCGACGCTGGAGATGCGCATCACCGACATCTGCACCCGCCTCGACGACGCCATCACCGTCGCGGCGCTGTACCAGTGCCTGCTGCGCATGCTGTGGCGGCTGAAGCTGCGCAACGTGGCGTGGCGCCCCTACAAGAACCTGTTCATCGAGGAGAACCGCTGGCGCGCCCAGCGCTACGGCCTCGACGACGGGCTGGTCGATTTCGGCCGAGGCGAGATCGTCGCCTACCCCGACCTGCTCGAGGAGCTGCTGGAGCTGGTCCGCGAGGACGCCGAGCATTTCGGCTGCCAGGCGGAGCTGGAGAACGCCCGCGACATCGTCCGCCGCGGCACCAGCGCGCACCGCCAAGTCGCCATCTACAACGACGCCCTGGAGGCCGGCGCCACCGGCTGGGAAGCGCTCCACAGGGTCGTCGACTGGCTGGCCGAGGAGACGGTGCTGGGCGTGGAGCCGGTGGCGTCGCCCTGACGGCGACCTTCCGCCGCAGGCGTCGCCTCCGTCCCAGCCATTCCAATTCGACAGTCCCCGCAGTCGGCCCGAAGGCGCACGATTCGAGGGTGCAATTGCTCGCGCGCGCCAGTACATTCATTATCTCTTAATTAGAGATTAGCAATTTTGAAGGTGTAACTGTTTCTTCTTCTTGTTGTTGTCGGGCGCGGCGCCGCCGTGCGGGAGGGGATCCCATGTTCGGCTCGCTTTCCATCAAGATCCGGGTGGCGCTCGCCTTCGCCACGCTGCTGACGCTGGCGGTGGGCACCCTGGTGCCGGTGATGCTCGGCAGCCTGTCGCGCGCGACCGAACGCGCGGAGGAGCGCGAGCTCAAGGGCTACCTCGACGCCTTCAAGGCGGTGACGGCGATGCGGGCCAACGCCGGCGCCGTGCTGTCGGCCTTCGTCGCGGCGATGCCGGAGGTGCAGGCGCGCTTCGCCGCGGGCGAGCGCGACGCGCTGGCCGCGCAGTTCGCCGAGCCGTTCAAGGCGGTGAAGACCGGCTACGGGGTGGAGCAGTTCCAGTTCCACAAGCCGCCGGCCACCTCGTTCCTGCGCCTGCACATGCCGGCCAAGTCCGGCGACGACCTGTCCTCGTTCCGCCGCACGGTGGTCGAATCGAACGCCGCGAGGAAGGCGGTGGTCGGGCTGGAGAAGGGCGTGGCGGGGCTCGGCGTGCGCGCGGTGGTGCCGGTGGCGCGGGGCGGCGCGCACCTCGGCACGGTCGAGTTCGGCATGGAGTTCTCCAAGGCCTTCGTGGACGAGTTCAAGGCGCGCTTCGGTGTCGACGCCGCGGTGTTCATCGAGGACGGCACGGGCTTCAAGCGGCTGGCCACCACGGACGGGCAGCTGGTCGCCGACGACGCGGCGCGCCGGGCGGCGCTGGCCGGCGCGCCGGTGCTGCGCCGGGCGGAGAGGCAGGGCGTGCCGCAGACCGCGCTGGTGGCGGCGGTGCCCGACTATTCCGGCACGCCGGCCGCGGTGGTCGAGATCGTCATGGACGCCAGCGAGTTCGCCGCCGGCTACGCGCAGGCGCGCACCACCGCGCTGGCCATTGCCGCCGGCGTGCTGCTGGCCGGGCTGGGGCTGGCGTGGCTGATGGCGCGCTCGATCAGCGGGCCGCTGCTGATCGTGACGCGGGTGATGCACGCGCTGGCCGGCGGCCAGCTCGGCGTCGCGGTGCCGGCCACTGAGCGGCGCGACGAGGTGGGCGAGATGGCCCGCGCCGTCGCCGTGTTCAAGACGCAGGCGCTGGAGAACCGCAGCCTGCACGACGAGCAGGAGGCCCTCCAGCACAAGGCCGAGGCGGAGCGCGCGGCCACCGTCCGCCGCATCGCCGACCAGCTGCAGGACAGCGTCGGCCACGTGGTCGGCGCGGTGGCGTCGGCCTCCACCGAGATGCTGGCCACCGCCGAGTCGATGGCCCGCATGGTCGAGCGCGCCACCGACGGCGCCGGCGCCGTCGCCGCGGCGGCCGAGCAGGCGTCGGGCAACGTGCAGACGGTGTCGGCGGCAACCACCGAGCTGTCGTCCTCGATCGGCGAGATCGGCCGGCAGGTGACGCAGTCCGCCGCCATCGCCGGCGCCGCGGTGGCCGAGGCCGACGGGGCGAACGAGCGCATCCAGGCGCTGGTGCGCGCGGTGCAGAAGATCGGCGAGATCGTCGGGCTCATCAACTCCATCGCCAGCCAGACCAACCTGCTGGCGCTCAACGCCACCATCGAGGCGGCGCGGGCCGGCGAGGCCGGACGCGGCTTCGCCGTGGTGGCCGGCGAAGTGAAGAACCTCGCCAACCAGACGGCGCAGGCGACCGACGACATCACCCAGCAGATCGACGCGGTGCAGGCGGCGACGCAGCAGGCGGTGGCGGCGATCTCCGGCATCGGCCGCACCATCGGCACCATGAACGACGTCACCACCGCCATCGCCTCGGCCATCGAGGAGCAGGGGGCGGCGACGCAGGAGATCGCCCGCAACGTCGGCCAGGCGGCGGACGGCACGCGCGACGTCTCGCAGAACATCGCCACCGTGTCGATGGCGGTGCAGGAGACCGGGGCGGCGGCGGACGACGTGCTGGCCTCCGGCAAGCGACTGTCCGAACAGGCCGAGGCGCTGCGCCGCTCGGTCGACGAGGCGCTGAGCGCGATCCGCTCGGCGGCGTAAGTGGGAGGGCAGGTTACTTGACGCCCCTCCGCACCCCACCTACGCTCCCCGCCCACAACAAGGTGGAGGCCGGGCGATGGCCGAGGCGAAGTTCCTGAAGTTCGACACGCTCAGCCTGCACGCGGGGCAGCAGCCCGATCCGGCGACCGGGGCGCGCGCCGTGCCGATCTACCAGACCACCTCCTACGTCTTCCGCGACACCGACCACGCCGCCGCCCTGTTCAACCTGGAGCGGCCGGGGCACATCTACTCGCGCATCTCCAACCCCACGGTGGCGGTGCTGGAGGAGCGCATCGCGGCGCTGGAGGGCGGTGTCGGCGCGGTGTGCACCGCCAGCGGGCAGGCGGCGCTGACCCTGGCGATCACCACGCTGATGGGGCAGGGCGGGCACATCGTCGCGTCCGCCTCGATCTACGGCGGCAGCCGCAACCTGCTGGCCTACACGCTGCCGCGCTTCGGCATCGAGACCACCTTCGTCAACCCGCGCGACCTCGACGCGTGGCGCGCCGCCATCCGGCCGGAGACGCGGCTGCTGTTCGGCGAAGTGCTGGGCAATCCGGGGCTGGAGGTGCTGAACCTGCCCGAGGTGGCGCGGATCGCCCACGCGGCCGGCGTGCCGCTGTTGATCGACTCGACCTTCTGCACGCCCTACCTGTGCCGGCCGCTGGAGCACGGGGCGGACCTCGTCATGCACTCGGCCACCAAGTGGATGGGCGGGCACGGCGTGGCCATCGGCGGCGTGCTGGTGGACGGCGGCACCTTTGACTGGGAAGCGTCGGGCAAGTTCCCGACCATGACCGAGCCCTACGCCGGCTACCACGGCATCGACTTCGTCGAGGAGTTCGGGCCCTCCGCCTTCGTCATGCGCGCCCGCGCCGAGGGGCTGCGCGACTTCGGCGCCTGCATGAGCCCGACCAACGCCTTCCACATCCTGCAGGGCGTCGAGACGCTGCCGCTGCGCATGAAGGGGCACATCCACAACACCCGCCGCGTCGTCGGCTTCCTGGAGTCGGAGCTGTACAACGAGAAGGGCGCGGTGGACTGGATCAGCTATCCGGAGCTGGCCGACCACCCCGACCACGCGCTGGTGTCGACGCTGCTGCCCAAGGGCGCGGGGTCCATCGTGTCGTTCGGCATCAAGGGCGGGCGCGCCGCCGGCAAGCGCTTCATCGAGGCGCTGAAGATCTTCTCGCACCTCGCCAACGTCGGCGACGCCAAGTCGCTGGTCATCCACCCGGCCAGCACCACGCACGCCCAGCTCGACGCCGAGGCGCTGAAGGCCGCGGGCGTCGGCGAGGAGATGATCCGCCTGTCCATCGGGCTGGAGGACTGCGACGACCTGATCGACGACCTGCGCCAGGCGCTGCGCGCCGCCGTGAAGGGGTAAGGGCTCATGGAACTGACCGTCAACGGCGCCACCGTCTTCGCCCACACCGGCGGTCGCCCCTTCGACCCGGACCTGCCGGCGGTGGTGCTGATCCACGGCGCCGGCATGGACCACACGGTGTGGAGCCTGCAAAGCCGCTACCTCGCCCACCACGGCCGGTCGGTGCTGGCGGTCGACCTGCCCGGGCACGGCCGCTCCGGCGGCGCGCCGCTCGGCACCATCGCGGACATGGCCGACTGGGTGACGGCGCTGCTGGACGCCGCGGGGGCGGCGAAGGCGCTGCTGGTCGGGCACTCCATGGGCGCGCTGGTGGCGCTGGACGCCGCGGCGCGGCACCCGGAGCGGGTGTCCGGGCTGGCGCTGCTGGGCATCGCCGAGCGCATGCCGGTGCACCCCGACCTGCTGAAGGCGGCGGCCGACAACGACCCGCTCGCCATCGACCTGGTCACCGGCTGGGGCTTCGGGCCGCGCGGCCACGTCGGCGGCAACCCGGCGCCGGGGCTGGCGCTGCTGCCGGCCGGCCGGCGGCTGATGGGGCGGCAGGCGCCGGGCGTGCTGGGCATCGACCTCGCCGCCTGCAACGCCTACGCCCAGGGTGCCGAGGCGGCGGCCAGGGTGGCGTGCCCGGCGCTGTTCCTGCTGGGCGCGCTCGACCGCATGACGCCGGCCAAGGCGGGCAAGGCGCTGGCGGCGCTGGTGCGCGGCGGCAAGGCCACCGTGCTGCCGAACATCGGCCACATGGTGATGGTCGAGGCGCCGGACGCCACCACCGATACGCTCGCCTTGCTTGAATAAGTGACCTCTGTTACGGCTTGCTCATCGGTGGGTAATAATTAGTGTTTAAACCATACTGAGGATTGACCATACGTGCGCGGCGGGCCTGCCGCCCGCGTTCTCCCCCGGATGGGACCTGGCGTGCAGCTCAGTCAGCGATACTTCAACGCCCTGCTGGCGAACTCCACCGACGTGATGGGGGTTCTGTCGCGCGACGGGCGCTTCGTCTTCGTCGGCGACAACGTGCGCAAGGTGTTCGGCCACGCGCCGGAGGAGATGGTGGGCCGGCCGCTGACCGACTTCGCGCACCCCGCCGACCGCGCCGCGCTGGCCGAGCGGCTGGCCTTCCGCGCCGCGTCGCCGCTGGGTAGCGCCGGCACCAGCACCTTCCGCATGCGCGATTCGGGCGGCGGCTGGCGGCACGTCGAGGCCACCGGCTGCAACCTGCTGGACGACCCCGAGGTGCAGGGGATGGTCGGCAACATCCGCGACGTCACCGAACGGGTCGAGGCCGAGCGGCGGCGGCGCGAGAGCGAAGCGCTGTACCACACCCTGGCCGAGGCGGCGCCGGTCGGCATGTTCCGCGTCGGCGCGCACGGGCGGATGCTGTTCGTCAACCACCGCATGGCGGTGCTGACCGGCCTGAACGCCGAGCGCATCATGGCCGAGGGCTGGTTCGCCGCCGTCCACCCCGACGACCGCCCGCGCCTGGAGGAGGAGTGGGCGCGCAGTCTGGCCGCCGGCCTGCCGCTGATGACCAACGCGCGCCTGTTGGGGGCGGAGGGCACCACGGCGGCGGTGTTCCTGCAGACCACGCCGGTGCGCGACGCCGACGGCCGGCTGCAGGGCTGCATCGGTTCGCTGACCGACATGAGCGAGTACGTGCGCACCGCCGAGGCGCTGCTGGTGGCGGAGGCGCGCAACCGCTCTGTGGTCGAGGCGGCCGCCGACGCCATCCTGACCGTGGACGAGGAGGGCATCGTCCACAGCTTCAACCCCGCCGCCGAGGCGATGTTCGGCCTGGGTGCGGCGGAGATCGTCTGGCACCGGCTCGACCGGCTGATCCCAGGCGACGTGGTGGAGCGGCACAAGGCCTACCTGCGCCGGCCTGATTTGCGGGTCAAGCCGCCGGCCGGCTGTATCGGCGACATCCAGGCGCGCCGCGCCGACGGCACGCTGTTCCCCATCGAGCTGTCGGTGGCCGCGCTGGAGGTGCAGGGGCGCCGGCTGTTCACCGCCATCGTCCGCGACGTCACCGAGCGCAAGCGCATCGAGGCGGAGCTGATCCGCGCCCGCGACGCGGCGGAGGCCGCCGACCTCGCCAAGTCGGCCTTCCTCGCTACCATGAGCCACGAGCTGCGCACGCCGCTGAACGCGGTGATCGGCTTCTCTCAGGTGATCGAGATGCGGCTGCTCGGCCCCGACGCGCTGGACCGCTATACGGAATACGCCACGTCGATCCGCCAGTCGGGCGAGCACCTGCTGGGGATCATCGACGACATCCTCGACATCTCGAAGATCGAGGCGGGAAGCCTGCAACTGGGCGAGGCGCCGGTGGACGTCACCGACGTGCTCGGCCAGTCGCTCAACCTGATCGCCATGCAGGCCGGCAAGCGCGGCGTGGCGGTGACGCTGGACCTGGAGCGCGACCTGCCGCCGCTCCGGGTGGACGAGCTGCGGCTGCGGCAGATCCTGGTCAACCTGCTGTCCAACGCGGTCAAGTTCTCGGACACCGGCGGCCAGGTGACGGTGAGTGCGCGCCGGGCGGACGGTGGCGGGTTCGAGTTCGTGGTGTGCGACGAGGGCGTCGGCATGGCGCCGGAGGACATCCCGAAGGCGATGGAGCGCTTCAGCCAGGTCGACCAGTCGATGGCCCGCCGCCACGAGGGCACGGGTCTCGGCCTGCCGCTGACCAAGCGGCTGGTGGAACTGCACGGCGGCAGCCTGCGCATCGACAGCGCGCCGGGTGAAGGCACCACGGTGACCGTGCACCTGCCGGCGGAGCGGGTGATGCGGTTCGAGGATTTGCTGGGATAGGAAATTTCGCCCTCCCCACGCTCCGCTGGGGGGCGTGGAGCCGATGCCGCAGGCAACGAGCGCCGAAGGCGATCATAGGCGGAGCGCGGTCGCCCGACTTGCGGGCGACCGGTGAAGGGGCCCAAGCGGAGCCTGGGAAGCAACCATGTTGCTGGTGTTACGCGGCGGCATGCTCCCATGGCTTGCCATCGCGGACCATGGCATTGAGGATGACGATGATCTTGCGCATGGCGGCGACGATGACGACGCGGTGCGCCTTGCCGGCGGCTTTCAGGCGCCGGCAGAACGCCTGGGTCATCGGATTGCAGTGCGCCGCGGCCAGCGCGCCCGTGTGGAGCATGGTGCGCACACGCCGTCGTCCGCCACGGCAGGCACGGCGCCCCGTGTGCTGTCCGCTCTCGTCATCGAACGGTGCCACCCCGATCAGGCAGGCGATCGCGTGGCGTGAGAGCCGCCCCAACTCGGGCAGACGCACCACCGGCGTCACCGCATTCAAGAAGCCGAGGCTGCGACCAGCGCGCGCTTGTCGGCGGTCAGCCGCGCCACCTGCTCGGCGCACAAGGCGCACACCTCATCATCCGAGAACGTTTCGAGCTGCGTCTTGGCCTGCGCCACCGCGGCGCTGAGCTGCTCGTAGTAGGGCAGGTATGCCACCAGCCGCTCCTCGCCGAACAGCGCGGCGAACTCGGCGATGACGCGGGCGTCCAGGCGGTCGTTCTTGGCGTGTTTGTGCCGCATCTGGGCGAACAGTCGCACATCGCGCGGCTGCAGCACCAGCACGCGCTGCCCGGCGGCCCGCAGCGCCTCGACCAGTTTGCGTTCGTAGCCGCCCGCAGCCTGGTCCCCGCCACCGCACCGCACAAGGTGGATGGGCGCACGAAACATCGAACTCCGCGTTGGAATATTTCAACATGGCAATCCATGGGAAACATTCGTGTGCCTATCCTGCCGTCAAGGGAGGGCGTATATGCGGATCAACCTGTCCGTGGCCGAGGCCGACGTCGTCGAGGCGGCGTTTGTCTATGTTCTGTACAGCGACATCGTCTCCCGCCCGCAGAAGCGGGAGATGCTGGGGCAGCTCGCCGCCATGAAGCAGACGCTCGGCTGCGCGCCGCGCGCGTGCGAATCCTGCCGCCTGAAGCCCATGTGCGAGACGCGGGTGGTCGACATCATGGCGGGGACGGCGTAAACGCGCCACCTGTGATCGTGGTCACTGCACGCCGGCGCGGCTGTGCTAGAATGACCCGTTTCTCTGGGTGCGCACGGCATGGGCTTCACTCTCACCTTCTGGGGCGTCCGCGGCACGGTGCCGTGCCCGATGGCCTCGCACATGGGGTTCGGCGGCAACACCAGCTGCGTGGAGCTGACGGCCGGCGACCGCACGCTGATCTTAGACGCCGGCACCGGCATCCGCCTGCTCGGCCGCCGCCTGCTGGACCGCGGTGTCAGCCGGGCGACGCTGCTGCTCAGCCACACCCACCTCGACCACATCAGCGGCTTCCCGTTCTTCGCGCCGGTCTACACGCCGGGCTTCGCGCTGGAGATCGTCTCCGGCCACCTGTGCGCCGCCGGCGGGGCGGAGGCGGTGCTGGAGGGGCAGATGCGCGGCCCGCTGTTCCCGGTGCCCTACCGCGCGCTGGCCGCCTCGCTGAGCGTCACCGACGTCGAGCCGGGCTCGACCCTCGACCTTGGCGACGGGCTGAGCGTGCGCACCGCGCCGCTCAACCACCCGGACGGCGCCACCGGCTATCGCGTCGACTACGCCGGCCGCTCGGTCGCCTACGTCACCGACACCGAGCACGTGCCGGGCCAGATCGACCGGAACATCCTCGGCCTGATCGCCGGCTGCGACCTGGTGCTGTACGACTCCACCTATACCGACGAGGAGTACCGGCAGCGCGTCGGCTGGGGCCACTCGACCTGGACCGAGGGGATGCGGCTGGCGCAGGCGGCGGGCGTCGGGCGGCTGGTGCTGTTCCACCACGACCCCGACCGCGACGACGCCGGCATGGCGGCGCTGGAGGCCGAGGCGCAGGCGGCGTGGCCCGGCCGCGTCTTCGCGGCGCGCGAGGGCGTCACCATAGACCTTCTGTCCGAAGCTTCCGCGGGTTGACGATCAGGTAGAGCCGGCGGATCAGCCCGTCCGCCGCATCGACCCCCATCACCCCGATGAGATCGCCGTCCCGGCGCAACGCGAAGCCCGGCCCGCCGTTGACCCGCACCGGCACGAGGTCGAGCAGCAGGGCGCGCTTGCGCTGCACGCCCAGGAAGAAGCGGGCGATGCGGTCCGGCCCGCGGATCGGGTTGAACGCGCTGCGCGCCACGCCGCCGCCGTCCGCCAGCAGCACCGCGTCCTGGCTGAACAGCGCGACGATCCGCCCGTAGTCGAGCGACGCGCAGGCCTGGGCGAAGGCGTCGGCCAGCGCGCGGGTGCCGGCACCGTCCGCGGGGAAGCGCACCGGCCCTTCCAGCGCGGCGCGCGCCCGCCTCATGATCTGCCGGCAGCCCTCGGCCGAGCGGCCGAGGATCCCGGCGATCTCGGCGTAGTCCAGGTCCATCGCCTCGCGCAGCACGTAGACGGCGCGCTGCTCCGGGCCCAGCCGCTCCAGCAGCACCAGCAGCGCCAGCGGCACGCTGCCTTCCGGTTCGTCGGCGTTCCCTGGGGCGTCGCCCTCGGGAGTCACCGCCGGCTCCGGCAGCCACTGGCCGACGTAGGTCTCGCGGCTCGCCTTCGCCGCGCGCAGGCGGTCGAGCGCCAGACGCGCGGTGAGCGTGGTGAGGAACGCCCGCGGGCTGTCCACCGCGCCGGTGTCGGCGGCGGCCCAGCGCAGCCAGGCGTCCTGCACCACGTCGTCCGCGTCGCTGAGCGAGCCCAGCATGCGGTAGGCGAGCGCGCGCAGCCGCGGCCGCTCGGCGACGAACAGGTCGAGCGAACGGTCGTCGGCGGCGAGCGTCATGCGGCGGCCCGCTCCACCGGCGCCTCGCGGTGGGTCGCGATGCCGACGCGGTTCCAGGCGTTGATGGCCGCCACCGCCATGGTCAGCGCCGCCACCTGCGCGCGGTCGAAGTGGCGGCCGAGGTCGGCGTGCAGGTCGTCCAGGCGGTCCTTCTCCCGCCGGGTCAGCGCCTCGGCCCAGGCGAAGGCGGCGCCCTCGTCGGGGGTGAACAGGGGCGACGCGGCCCAGTCCGCCACGGCGCCGATGCGCTCGCGGCTCTCGCCGTCGCGCTGCGCCCACTCGGTGTGCAGGCCGATGCAGTAGGTGCAGCCGTTGATCTGCGACACCCGCAGGTCGATCAGGTGCTTCAGGCCGGTCGGCAGGCCGGACGCGCCCAGCGCCTTGGTGACGTTGAACAGCGCGCCGTAAAGATCCGGCGCGTCGGCGCTGAGGTCGAAGCGGAAGTCCATGGTGTGTCCCTTTCCCGTTGCGTGAGGTACGCCCCCAGGACGGATCGCCGACGCCCGGCGTGACGCATGGCAGCTATGCGTTCCATGGAGCGCCGGAAGCCTCTATAAGCGCAAGCATGACCACGACCGTCGTCGCGCTGTTCGCGCTCACCTATTTTGGTATGGCGCTGGGGCGCTTTCCGGGGCTGCGGATCGACCGCACGGGAATCGCCGTGGTCGCCACCGTGCTGCTGCTGGGCTCCGGCGCGCTGACCTCGCGGCAGGTGGTGGAGGCGATCGACTTCCCCACGCTGTTCATCCTGTTCGGCCTGATGATCCTGTCGGCGCAGTACGCCGCCAGCGGATTCTACGACTGGTGCGCGCTGCGCATCTCCACCTCGGCGCGCTCGCCGGCGCGGCTGCTGGCGGCGACGGTGGCGGTGGCCGGCGGGCTGTCGGCGGTGCTGGCCAACGACGTGGTCGCCTTCGCCATGACGCCGATGCTGTGCCTGGGGCTGAAGGCGCGCGGCCTCGACCCGCGGCCGTACCTGATCGCGCTGGCCGGGGCGGCGAACGCCGGCTCGGCGGCGACGGTGATCGGCAACCCGCAGAACATCCTGATCGCCCAGATCGGCCACCTGGACTTCTGGCGCTTCCTCGGCGCCTGCGGCGTGCCGGCGCTGGTCGCCATGGCCTGCGTTCACGGCGTCGTCTGGTGGGTGTGGCGCGACCGGCTGCATCTGCGCGGGCCCGAGGGAGAGGAGATCGCGCCGGCGCCGCTCGACCGCTGGCAGTTGGGCAAGGCGGTGGCGGCGACCGTGGCGCTGCTGGCGCTGTTCGCCGCCCCACTGCCGGAGGAGACGGGGGTGCTGCTGGTGGCCGGCTTCATCCTGGTCAGCCGGCGCCTCGCATCGCGCGACATGCTGGGCATGGTGGACTGGCACCTGCTGGTGCTGTTCGCCGGGCTGTTCGCGGTGAACCGGGCGCTCGGCCTCACCGGCATCCCGGGGGAGATGGTGCAGGCGCTGTCCGCCGCCGGCTGGTGGCCGGACCGGCTGGCGGTTCTGACGCCGCTGGCGCTGGCGTCGAGCAACTCGATCGGCAACGTGCCGGCGGTGGTGCTGCTGCTCTCCGCCTGGGAGGCGCCGCCGGAAGGCGCGCTGTACGGGCTGGCGCTGCTGTCGACGCTGGCCGGCAACCTGGCCCTGCCGGGCAGCCTGTGCAACATCATCGTCGCCGAACGGGCGGCGCTGGCCGGCGTGACGCTCGGCTTCCGCGAGCACGCGCGCTGCGGGGTGCCGATGACGCTGCTGTCGATGGCGTTCGCGGTCGTCTGGCTGTGGCTTGGCGGGTGGATGCGCATCGCCTGATTGATGTATCGTGTGCGAACTTGTCGCAGAAGGACGCACCGGTGAGCCTCGTCGAACAGTTCCTGGAGTTCATCGAGCAGGCGCCGAACCAGTCGCTGCGCGCGCTCAGCGGCCGGGTGCTCGGCAAGTGCCGCGACCTGACCGGGGCGGAGGCGGGCTCGGTGTTCTTCCTGCACGGCCGCGGGCGGAGCCGCACGCTGGAGGCGGTGGCGCTGCACAACGACCGGGTGCGGACGCGCAGCACCGCCTTCCGGATCCCGGTGGACCTCACCTCCATCGCCGGCTACGTCGCCGCCACCGGCGAGACGGTGTTCGTCGAGGACGCCTACGCCATCCCCGGGGACCGGCCCTTCCGCTTCAACCCCGGCTTCGACGAGAAGACCGGGTTCCGCACCCGCTCGATCCTCGCCTTCGCGCTGAAGGGGTTCAAGGACCGGCCGGTCGGCGTGGTGCAGCTGATCAACCGCGTCGGCGACGACGGCGTGGCGCCCTTCCTGGCCGAGCACGAGCGGATGATCGCCCCGGTCAACCACATCGTCGGCCGCGCGCTGGAGCGCGCCGCCGGCCTGGAGCGGCTGGCCGAGCGCAACCGCGCCCTGCAGCAGCAGCGCCGCCGCATCGCCGAGCTGCAGGCGGAGACGGAGCGGGCGCTGATGGTGTCGGTGCGCCTGCTCGCCCGCGCCGCGGAGATCCACGACGAGGACACCGGCAACCACATCCTGCGCGTCAACGAGTACGCCCACGCCCTGGCCCGCGCCGCCGGCTGCTCTCCGGCGTTTTGCGAGGAGATCCGCTATTCGGCGGCGCTGCACGACGTCGGCAAGATGAGCGTCGACCAGGCGGTGCTGCACAAGCGCGGCCGCCTCGACGAGCGCGAGATGGCGGAGATGCGCCGCCACCCGCAATATGGCTACGAGATCCTCAGCGCGTCCGACCGCCTGAAGATGGCCGCGGAGATCGCCTGGTGCCACCACGAGCAGTGGGCCGGCACCGGCTACCCGCGCGGCCTCAGGGGCGAGGATATCCCGCTGGCGGCGCGCATCGTGGCGGTCGCCGACTGCTACGACGCGCTGCGCAGCGAGCGGCCCTACAAGCCGGGCTTCAGCCACGCCCGCACGGTGGAGATCATGACCCGCGGCGACGACCGCCTGACCCCGGCCACCCACTTCGACCCGGCCCTGCTCGCCCTGTTCGCCGAGCGCCACGAGGAGTTCGCGCGCATCTGGGAGGCGTTGAAGGACCCGGCCGCGCAGATCACCCCCGCACGTACACCCTGAACCCCGCGAACGGGTGCGTCACCGCGGCGCCGTCCGGGCCGAACGACTCGCAGTGTCCCTCGGAGTGCACCGTCAGCTTGCGCAGCAGCAGGCGCGAGCGGCCGGCGACGTCGTCCAGCTTGCGCGCCAGGCAGCCGAGCGGGAAGTCTTGCGGCGCCACGCCGTCCGGCAGGGTGATGATCCGGTACTCGATCCCGTCGCTGCCGTCCTCCTTGCGCGAGGCGAGGACGTAGCGGTGCGGCCGGCTGAACGACCCGATCACCCCCTCCAGGTAGGGCCACAGCGTCTCCGGCGGCGTCAGGCACAGCTCCGGCGCGAAGCGCATCTCGGTCAGCACGCGCACCCGGCCCGAGTCCTTGTAGAGGAACGCCAGATGCACCGGCAGCACGTGCACCAGCCCGTCGCCGGTGTCGAGCACCAGCCGCATCGGCGCGCCGGAGCGGATGGCGGCCTCCAGCCCGGCGGTGTCGTCCGGCCGCGCGCTGTCATAGGCCATCGTGTGGTCGTGGCGGGTGGTGAAGCGGAAGTCCTTGTAGGCGTCGCCCGGATACCAGTCGAGCGTCGCCATCGCCCCGGCGCGCAGGCCCGGTGCGGTGGTGTAGCGGACGAACAGCCGCTCGTCGCTGCAATACGCGAAGGCGGTGGCGGTCGGCCCGGCCGGGTCCACCGCGATCGGCTGCGGCAGCGCCCAGAAATGCTCGCCGCTCACCACCACGTGGTCGAAGACGTAGCCCTCCAGGTACTCCGGCCAGTTGCTCGGCAGGAACGGGTCGGGGCTCATCACCGTGGCCAGCGAGGCGCCGCCGCGCAGCGCCGCAGCGAGGTCGGGGCGGCCCCGCGGGCCCTCGCCCGGCGATCCCCCGTTCCGGGGCAGGGCGGCGAACAGCCCGGCGGCGCCGGCGAGGTCGCCGTCGCGGGCGGCGGTGCGGCCGAGCCCGAGGACGGTGTCCGCCACCTCCGGCGCGGCGGTCACGGCGCGGCGCGCCTGCGCGGGGGCGTCCACGCCCAACAACGCCATCGACAGGTACGGCCACGCCTCCCCCGGCGCCAGGGCGGCGGCGCGGCGGGCGAGCCATGTGCCGGTCTCGGTGTCGCCGGCGTTCACGGCGTCGCGCGCCGCCGGCAGCAGGCGGGCGGCGTCCTGGGTCAGCGCGGCCTGCGCCAGCGCGAGGGGCGGGAGGTTCGGCATGCGGACTCCACCTTACCGCCCGCCGCTCCGCGACAAAAGGCCGGCGCGATTGTGCGGCGGCGGTGCGCCGGGGCATGATGGGCGCGGATCCACCGACGGCGTTGCCCCATGACCGATTCCGCGACCGGCAAGACCTTCACGCTGGCCCTGGCGCTGCACGAGGCGGGCTGGCTCGACAAGGCCGCGGAGTCCTACGCCGCGGTGCTGCGCGAGGATCCGTGCCACGCCGACGCGCTTTACCTGCTGGGCCTCCTCCGCTACGAGCAGGGCCGGCCGGCCGACGCGACGCAGCATCTGCGCGTGGCGCTGGCGGTGGTCCCAACGGAGGCGCGCGTCCATATGGCGGCGGCGAACGCCGCGTCGGCGCAATTCGACGTGGCCGCCGCCGCCGCCCACTTCCGCAACGCGCTGGCGCTGGAGCCGGCCGATGCCGAGACGCTGCGCCAGTTCGCCCGCCTGATGCGCTGGGACGGCAAACTGATCGAGGCGGCGGCGCTGTTCCACCGGGCGCTGGCGGCCCGGCCCGGCGATCCCGGGCTGATGCACCAGCTGTCCGGCGCGCTGATGGAAAACGGCGAGGCGGATGCGGCCGAGCGCTGGCTGCGCGCCTCGCTGGCGGCGGACGGCGGCACCCCGGCGACGCTCGCGGCGCTCGGCGCCATGATGACCACGCGCGGCCGTCCGGCCGAGGCGCTGCCGGCGTACGAGGCGGCGCTGCGTTCGGGCGGCGACGCGCTGGACCTGGACCTGCACCTGGGTCTCGCCGCGGCGCTGGAAGCGCTGGGGCGCAAGGACGAGGCGGCGGCGCGGCTGGCCGTCGCCGCGGCGGAGGGCGCGTGGCCGCCCGAAGACCTGCTGCGTCTCGTGCGGCGGCTGTTCGACCTGGGCGACGCCGACGCGGCGGAGGCCGTCTACCGCCGCTTCGCCGCGCTGACCGACGACCGCCGGCGCTTTCCCAACGCCACGCTGCGCCGCCTGACCGTCCGCCCGGCCGGCGAGGTGTGCCGGGAGCACGGCTGGACCTACCATCAGGTTGAGGCGCCGCGCCTTTGCTACGCCACCCTGGCGGACGGCGAGCGCAGCTTCGCGGTGCCGGAGGTCTTCCTCGCCCGCATCGACGGGGCCGAGGTGGTGCCGTCGAGCTGCGCAGTCGTCGCCGGCGAGGCGCTGCTGTTCGACGGCCTCAACACCAACTCGCGGGTCAGCGCGACGCTGCTGCCGCATTTCGTGGCGCACGCGGCGGATGAGCGCGTGCTGCTCGACCTGCCGGAAGCGACGGAGACGGTGGAGGAGGAGGCGATCCTGCTCGGCGGCGGGCCGAACTGGTCGCACGGGGTGCTCGACTGGTCGTCCAAGCTGGCGGTGCTGGAACGCTTTCCGGAACTGGCGGCGCTTCCCGTCCTGGTGGCGCCGAACCTGCCCGGCTCGATCCGCGACCTGTTCGAACTGCTGGGCGTGCCGCGCGCGCGGATGCGCCCGTTGCCGGCGGGGCAGCCGGTACGGGCGCGCCGGCTGTGGGTGCCGTCGCTGACGCACAGCTACCAGTTCACCTCGCCGACCCACACCGACTTCCTGCGCCGCCGGCTGGCGCCGCTGATCGCCGAGGGCATGGCACGGCCGCGCCGCCGCATCTTCCTGTCGCGCCGGCAGGCCGGCTACCGCACGCTGGTCAACGAGGCGGAGGTGCTGGCCGCGCTGGCGCCGCTGGGCGTCGAGCCGGTGGTGCCGGACGACTTCCCGATGGCCGAGCAGATCGCGCTGTTCGCCTCGGCCGAGCTGATCGTCGGGCCGATCGGCGGCGGCTCGGCCGCCGTCGCCTTCGCGCCGCCGGGGGCGGCGTATGTGGAGCTGGCGCATCGCCGCATCGCGTTGCGGCAGTACGGCCTCCTCACCGCCCTGCTCGGCCAGCGCTACCGCCAGATCATCGGGCCGATGCGCGGCAACCGCGGCCCGTCGGAGTTCGACTACGACTTCGCCGTCGATCCCACCGAGGTCGCCGCTGCGGCGCACGACCTGCTGGGCGGGTAGGCGGCGTTCCCCCGTTCTGTTTCAACCGCGTAATTCATAAGACATATCCGGATAACAATCGCCTTCTACAGTTGCCTCCAGCGGAAATCGAGATCGGATTTCACCGACGGTCTGGGGGAGCGGAAATGCGCGTGTACCGGGTGGGGGCGGACGGGTGGTCCGCCGGGCGGACTCAGCACGAAACGGGCTTCAACAAGCGTGGCACCGGCGTTTTTGCCGGGCGGGAGCGTGCGCCATGACCAGCGCGGCGACGGCACCCGTGCGCCACTCCGATTCAACCTTTAATCCCTTGCGCATCGAGGCGGCCATGCACCATCATGATTACATCTCCAAGGCTGTTTCCACCGACCGTGAAATCACCCTGGAGGCCCTTCGTGTCTTCACTTATCTCAGCCGGCGCCTGCACTTCGATCGCTCCATCCCGGTTCTGCAGTCCGAACTCGCCGACGCCTTGGGCATGCAGCGCCCGAACGTGAACCGCGCGATCAAGCTGCTGGAGACCAAGCAGATCCTTCTGCGTGAGTCCAAGCTGGGCCGGGCGATCACGTTCCGTCTCAATCCGGAACTGGGCTGCCGCGCGGCGTAGCCTGGCGGTTGGATGATCATCGAGACTCGTGAGCTTCTTTTTACCAATTCGGCGTTGAAGAAGGCGTTCGCCTGGTACGCCGCGGTACAGAACCAGACCGACCTCCCGCTCGGGGCCATCACCACGGTGACCCCGAAACCGGGCGGCGGCGTGTACGTGCTGGTGCAGCAGAGCGGCGCGTCGCGCAACCGCGAGGTGTCGTTCAACGCCAGCAAGACGCTGGCGGTGCTGCTGTATTTCTGCCGCAAGCAGCGCATCCCGATTCCGCGCGAGGCCGACAAGGACATCGCCGCGCAGGGCGATTCCATCAGCCTGACCATCTCCGGTAAGACGCGCACGGTTTCGCCGCCGGCGTGAGCGCGTAAAGGTTCGTTACGCCTCGGTTCGCGACGGAGGGCGGCGCACTGGAATGTCCGCCGCACCGAACCGGAATCCGTGCCGCTCGCCGAAGTCCACCAGATCATCGAGTGTGCGCAACGCCGCCGAAGCGCGGCGCAGGTTCGCCTTCAGGTCAGGGTCGCTCTCGGCGGCGACGAGGAATCGCAGGTATTCGATCTGGCCCATGGCCGCACGATAACGCAGCCCCGTGGTGATTTGATGTCATTTATATAAAATTGGATCTTTCACCCTGCGGCGTGTTGCCGCAGGGGGCGCCGGGGCACCCCCTGCGTTACCGTCCAGTCATTTCACCGGTTCGCCGGTGCGGGCCTCGGCCAGGCGGCCGGCTTCCCGCATCGCCCGTGCGGCGGCGCGCAGCGCGGATTCGGAGTGCCGGTCGGGCATCAGTTCGAACAGCAGCAGCGAACGGCCGGTGACCGGCACCTCGTCGCCGTTGCGCGCGGTGGCGACATCGATGCGGTCGGGCTCGCCGGTGTCCAGCAGCTTCAGCCACTGGCTGCCGCCGACCACCTCGGGCATGGTGAACGGCACCACGTCGTGGTGGCTGTTGACGATCAGCAGCATCGTGGCGTCCGACGACGCCTTCTTGACGCCGGTCGCCTGCGCCCGCCCGTCGAGCAGCAGGCCCAGGCACCGGGCCATCGGGTCCTGCCACTGCTCGCTGGTCTTCTCCACGCCGGCCGGGGTCAGCCAGGTGGCGTCCTTGACCTCAAGGTCGGGATTGAACGCGCCGGTCAGGAAGCGCTGGCGGCGCAGCAGCGGGTGGCTCTGCCGCAACGCGATCAGGCGGCGGGTGAAGTCCAGCAGGTCCAGTCCCTCGTCGTCGATGCCCTCCCAGTCGATCCAGGAGAGGTCGTTGTCCTGGCAATAGGCGTTGTTGTTGCCGTGCTGGGTGCGGCCGAACTCGTCGCCGGCCAGGATCATCGGCGTGCCCTGGGAGAGCAGCAGCGTCGCCAGCAGATTGCGCATCTGGCGCAGGCGCAGTTCGCGGATCTCCGGGTCGTCGGTCGGTCCCTCGGCGCCGTGGTTCCACGACAGGTTGTTGGAGTGGCCGTCGGTGTTGCCCTCGCCGTTCGCCTCGTTGTGCTTGTCGTTGTAGGAGACGAGGTCGCGCAGCGTGAAGCCGTCGTGCGCCGTGATGAAGTTCACCGAGGCCCACGGCTTGCGCCCGCGCCGGTTGAACAGGTCGCCCGACGCGGTCATGCGCGAGGCGAGGTCGGGCAGCTTGCCCTCGTCGCCCTTCCAGAAGGAGCGCACGGTGTCGCGGTACTTGTCGTTCCACTCCGCCCAACCCGGCGGGAAGCCGCCGACCTGATAGCCGCCGGGGCCGCAGTCCCACGGCTCGGCGATCAGCTTGACGCGGCTCAGCACCGGGTCCTGCCGGCAGCTGTCGAGGAAGCCGCCGCCCTGGTCGAAGCCGTGCGGCTCCCGCCCGAGGATGGTTGCCAGATCGAAGCGGAACCCGTCCACGTGCATCTCGGTCACCCAGTAGCGCAGCGAGTCATTGACCATCTGCAGCACGCGCGGGTGGCTGAGGTTCAGCGTGTTGCCGGTGCCGGTGTCGTTGATGTAGTAGCGCGGATCCGGCGCCAGCCGGTAGTAGCTGGCGTTGTCGATGCCCTTGAACGAGAGGGTCGGCCCCATCTCGTTGCCTTCGGCGGTGTGGTTGTAGACGACGTCGAGGATCACCTCGATCCCCGCCTCGTGGAACCGGGCGACCATCTCCTTGAACTCGTAGATGGCGCCGGAGGCGAGGCAGCGCGGGTCCGGCGCAAAGAAGCCGATGGAGTTGTAGCCCCAGTAATTCCGCAGCCCCTTTTCCAGCAGATAGCGGTCGTCGACGAAGGCGTGCACCGGCAGCAGCTCCACCGCGGTGACGCCGAGCGCCTTGATGTAGTCCACCACCTCCTGCTGCGCCATGCCGGCGAAGGTGCCGCGGTACTGCGGCGGCACCGCCGGATGGCGCATGGTGTAGCCGCGCACGTGCGCCTCGTAGACGATGGTGTTCTCCCAGGGGATGGCCGGCGGGCGGTCCTTGCCCCAGGTGAACGCCGGGTCGACCACCACGCACTTCGGCATGCCCGGCGCGGAATCGCGCCGGTCGAAGGAGAGGTCGTTCTTGCTCGACCCGATGCGGTAGCCGAAATGCGCGTCCGACCAGCGCAGCGGCCCGATCAGGTGCTTGGCGTAGGGGTCGATCAACAGCTTGCTGGGGTTGAAGCGGTGGCCGGCGCGCGGCTCGTACGGCCCGTGCACGCGGTAGCCGTAGACGGTGCCCGGCCGCGCCTCGGGCACGTAGCCGTGCCAGACCTCGTCGGTGTATTCCGGCAGCTCGATGCGTTCCAGCTCGCGCCGGCCTTCGCGGTCGAACAGGCACAGCTCCACCTTGGTGGCGTTGGCGGAGAACAGCGCGAAGTTGACGCCGAGCCCGTCCCAGGTGGCGCCCAGCGGGTAGGGCAGGCCTTCGCGGATACGGGAGTGGCGCTGGATCTGCGGAGCGAGCGGCTTCTTCACGGAGGAACCTCGACGCAGGATTGGGGGAAACCGGCGGCGAACGGACAACACGCAAAACGCCGGGTTGATCCACGATGCACGGAGTTCGTGTCGTTACCAATCCACTTCCGTGCAGGTGCCGTTATGAGAATCGGCATAGTCGTCAAGGCAGGTCGCTCCTGCTGGCCCCGCATGCTATGATCGGGGCAAGCAAATAAAGACTAAATACTGATTGGCCGGTTCTACCGCAGGGTTGCTGAGGGTGTCTGTCCCAACAGTTCCCTGATCCATGGAACCGCTGGTCCTGGCGTTCGAGGCGAGGGTGACCGACATGAAATCCTGGACTTTATCCCGAAGGGTGCCGCACGCGTCATCGCGCGGAGACGTCTGACAACCGCGCGAGCGCACGCGGAGCACGCCCCAGGCAGCGGCCGGGGCCGGCTCCGCCCACCCATACGGCGGCACCGCGTTCTGCGCCGTGCCGCGCAGCACCCCATGGCATCATGCCTCGGAAACCCATCCGCAGCCTTCTGACCCTCGACCCGCGGGCGGTCCTGCTCGGCATCGTGCTGACGGTGAACGTGCTGGGCGGCCTGTCGTGGTGTGCCGTCACCGCGCTCGACTACATCGACACGCTCGGTCGTGCCGTGCAGGATACGCGCGCGACGGCGCAGCTGCTCGAAGGCCACGCCCGCTCGATGGTGGAGCCGCACCTCGCGCTGCTCGACCGCGTCGCCGGCCGTTTGCAGGGGCGCGGGATGGGCGCGCTGGCCGAGCGTGCGCTGGACGAGGCGCTGTCGGCGCCGCCCGGCACTCTGGCGATCGTCGGTTCCGACGGCAGCGGCGCCTTCGGCCCCACCATCCTGTTCGATGGTTCCCCGGGCGGCCCGCCGGCCGGCACGCTGGACCGCGTCGACGACGGCAGCGGCCTGCTGGCCGGGGCGGGCAGCGTGGACGGAGTGCCGGCGCTGGTGCTCGGCCGCCGGGTGCGCGGGCCGGACGGCAGGTACGACGGCGCGGTGCTGGTGGCGCTGCCGGCGTCGGCGCTGTCGGCGGTGCTCAACGCGCTGGACGGGCCGCAGCACCACGCCGGGCTGTATCGGCCGGATGGCGGGCTGATCGCCGGAAGCGGTGCTGCCGCGCTCGGCCCGTTGCGCGCGGCGGAGGGCGCGGCGACGCAGGTCGTCGAGTCCTGGCCGGCCGGCGGGCGCGAGCACGTGCTGGCGTGGCGCCGCGTCGGCCCGCTGCCGATGCTGGCGGCGGTGGCGGTGCCGCGCGACGCGGTGCTGGCGCCCTGGCGCTCGCGCCTGGAGCGCGGCGTGCTGGTCACCGGAGCGAGCCTGCTGGCGCTGCTCGGCCTCGCCGGGCTCGGATGGGGCAGCCTGCGCCGCGAGGAACTGGCGATGAGGGCGCTGGCCGAGGCCAACGCCCGGCTGGAACAGCGCGTCGAGGAGCGCACGTCCGACCTGCGCTCGCTGAACCAGAAGCTGGTCGCCGCGCTCGCCGAGAAGGAGCGGGCGCACCAGGCCAAGGCGCGCTTCCTGTCCGCCGCCAACCACGACCTGCGCCAGCCCTTCCAGGCGCTGCGGCTGTTCCACCACCTGCTGAACGAGCGGCTGAAGGATCCGCGCGACAAGGGCATCGCCGACAAGATGGGCGACGCGCTGGACAGCGGCGAGAAGCTGCTGCACGCGCTGCTGGAGGTGGCGACGCTGGACGCCGGCGTGGTGCGGCCGAACATCGGCGTGGTCTCCGTCGCCGGCGTGCTGGAGGAGGTGATGGCGGAGTTCCGCCCGGCCGCCGCGGCCAAGGGGCTGGAGCTGCGCGTGCACGCCTGCGGCTGCGCGGTGCGCAGCGACCCGGTGCTGCTGACCCGCATGCTGCACGACCTCGTCGGCAACGCCGTGTCCTACACCAAGGAGGGCGGCATCCTGATCGGCTGCCGGCGGCGCGGGCAGTGGCTGCGCATCGAGGTGTGGGACACCGGCGCCGGCATCGCCGCCGAGCATCTGGACAGCATCTTCGAAGACTTCGTCCAGCTCGGCAATCCGGAGCGCGACCGCTCCCAGGGACTCGGCCTCGGGCTGGCCAAGGTGCGGCGCAAGGCGGCGCTGCTCGGCCACGCGGTGGAGGTGCGCTCGCGTCCCGGCCGCGGCTCGGTGTTCGCGGTGATGATGCCGGTGGCGGCACCCGAGACGGTGGCCGACGCCGCCCCCGCCCCGGCCGGGCCGGAGACGGCGCCGCCGGCCGAGCGGCTGATCCTGGTGGTCGAGGACGATCCGGTGCAGCGCTCCGGCGTGCAGCTGCTGCTGGAGGGCTGGGGGCACCGGGTGGTCACGGCGGCCGACGGCTTCTCGGCGCTGGAGCGCGTGCGCGGAGCCCAGCGGGCGCCGGACGTGGTGGTCACCGACTTCCGCCTGCCGGGTCCCATGACCGGCGTGCAGGTGGTGACCCGCGTCGGCGAGGCGGTCGGCCACCCGGTGCCGGGCATCATCCTGACCGGCGACACCGCGCCCGAGCGCATCCGCGAGGCGGTGGCGACCGGCTGCCGTCTGCTGCACAAGCCGTTCTCGCCGGAACTGCTGTGCGACGCGCTGGCCGCCGTCGAGCCGGCCCCCGCCACCCGCGGCGCCCAGCGCGCGGCGACGGCGGCGGCGTGACAAATGTTCATAATTAATAAGTTCTTAAGTTGCGCAACGTAGGGTTCGACTCGGATCGGAGTCTCCGCGTATGAACCAGCCACGTTCGCTCACACGGCTCGACCAGGCGCAGCTGGATGCCGTCATCCGGCGGCACGAGATGTTCCGCAACGCCCGCATGGGCGGTGCCCGCGCCACGCTGTCCTTCTGCGACCTGTCGGGGCTCAACCTCGCCGGGCGCGACCTGGCGCACGCGGACCTGGTGGGCGCGTCGCTGAAGGGCGCCAACCTGTCGGACGCCCGGCTGGACTGCGCGGCGATGTTCGCCTGCGACCTGCGGCAGGCCAACCTGGAGAACGCCAGCCTGATCAAGACCGACCTGCGCGGCGCCTGCCTGCGCGGTGCGGTGCTGATCGGCGCCAACCTGTTCGAGGCCGATCTGCGCGATGGCTCGCTGGCCGAGAAGGACCGCCAGGGCAACCTGCGCACCGTGCAGGTGGACAACCAGCCGACCGAGGCGTCGGGCGCCGACCTCTCCGGCGCCAACCTGACCAACGCGCGCCTCAGCGGCGCCATGGCCATCCACACCGACTTCACCGATGCGGTGATGAAGGGCTGCAAGCTGGTGCGCGCCACCATGCGCGGCGCCAACTTCAGCGGCTCCAACCTGGAGGGGGCGGACCTCTCGGGCGCCGACATGCGGGGGGCCTGCCTGCGCGGCGCCATCCTGACCGGCGCGTCGATGACGATGACCGACCTCACCGACGCCGACATCGAGGACACCCTCACCGACGCTCCGGTCGGCCGCACGCTGGCCGAGTTCGACCGGCCGCTGGAAGACCTGCTGCGCGACCACATCATCTGGGTCGGCACCGGCGGCGCCCAGGGCGCGTCGCTCGACCTTGCCGAGTTCGATCTGCGCCACGACGCGCCGAGCTTCGCGCACGGCTGCCTGACCATGCTGCGGGCGCCGCGCGCCACCTTCTACGGCCTCGACATGACCAGCGTGCAGCTGCAGGCGGCGGTGCTGGATGGCGCCGACATGCGCGTGTGCAAGCTGCACGGCGCCGACCTGCGCGGCATCAGTCTGAAGGGCGCCAAGCTCAACAACGCCGATCTGCGCAACGCCAACCTGCGCCCGCTGGTGTTCGACGAGAAGCGCTCCATGCGCTCCGAGCTGGCCGGGGCGAAGCTGCGCTACGTGGACTTCCGCGGCGCCTGCCTGCGCGGCGTGAGCTTCGCCGGGGCGGACCTGTCCTTCGCCAACCTGATCGGCTGCGACATGGCCAAGGCCGACTTCAGCCACGCCAAGCTGTTCGGCGCCAAGCTGGAGCGCAAGGCGTTGGAAGGCGTGATCCTCGACGGCGTGGCGGGGTTGAAGCTTTAAGGCACCGGGTCCGGCGCCGCCTCGAAGCCGTGCAGGATGGCGCGGCCTTCCTGCGAATTGACGAAATCGACGAAGCGCTGCGCCCCCGGCGAAGGGGCGGCCGGCAGCGTGAAGCAGACGCGCATCAGTAGCGGGTATGAGCTGTCGGCGACGGACGCCGCCGTCGGCGCCACCCCGTCGAGATCGAGCACCCGCAGCTGGGGCCGCTCGCTGCGGACCTGCAGCAGCGTCGACACCGCGAACGAGCCGGGGATTTCCTGTGCCAGCGTGACGTTCTCCTGGTCGGTGGTCCCGACGGGTATGCCGCGCCGGGCGAAGGCCGCGTCGACCGCCCGTTCCATGCCGGGGATGGCCTGGGCGAGGTACGGCATCTCCATGCCGGCGCGCAGCCGCAGGATCGGGCGCAGCGGCGCGCCGTCCGGCCAGTTGCCGAGGGTGCCGTTGTAGATCGCCGGCAGCTGCTTCCGCTCGACTCCCGTCGCCGTGGGGTGCGAGGTGACGAAGATCAGCGCCGTCTTCAGGCAGCTCGCCTCGCGCAGGCCCTGGGCGCGTTCCTCCGGCAGCAGCGAGCGGGCGGCGACGGCGACCTCGATGGCACCCTGCGCCAGGGCGCGCAGCCCGGCCGGTGTGCCGAGGCTGCGCGCCACCTCGACCGAGATCCCCGGATCGGCTTTCTGCAGCGCGGCGCCGAGCGCCTGCGCGGTGGCCAGCCCGATGCCGGTGCCGCCGACGCGCACCTTCTCCGCGGCGTGCGCCGCTCCGCCCAGTCCGATGGCCGCGGCCGCGACGGTGGCCCAGTGAATCCAGCGTGCGGTCACGGCGTTCCTCTCCTCGTCGGCATAGGGCGAACGTTATACCACATCGGATCGGGTGCCGCCCGTCACGTCCAGCACCATCCCGGTCGTGCGCACGCTGAGGTCGAACAGATCCGGCGGCAGCGGCCGGCGGTCGCGCGCGTGCTCCAGGAAAAAGGCCAGCGAGCGCGCCAGGGACTCGCGGAACACCGTGCCGAAATCCGCGGCCTCGCGGAAGCGCTCGGGCGGGGCGGCGAAGTTTCCGTGGGGGTCGAAGGTGTCGCGGGGGCCGTGCAACGTGATGCCCTGCGGGTCGCAGGTCAGCACGCCGTTGCTGCCCAGCAGCGACAGCCGCAGCGCGAAGGGCGCGGCGTAGGAGGCGAGCACGCTGGACGTGGCTCCCCCGGCGTGCCGGGTGGCGAGGTGGCAGGTGTCGTACGCGGTGCCGCGCCCCGCCACGTTGGACGGCGCGTAGTCCCAGCGCTCCACCGGCCCCAGCAGGTGGCCCAGCAGGTCGACGAAGTGCACCGCCACCGTCTCCAGCACGCTGTGCCGGTGCCGCGCCCCGTCGGCGCGCCAGGAGCCGGGGAAGATGTCCTTGAAGGCCAGCCCGTGCGTCGACTGCACCTCGGCGTGCAGGACGCGGCCGAGCCGGCCGTCGGCCACCGCCTCGCGTGCCCGCTCGGCCCAGCGGCTGAAGCGCAGGTTGAAGCCGAAATAGGTGCGTCCCGTATCCAGGGTGCGCAGCATCTCCCAGTCGGCGCGGGTGGTGACCGGCGGCTTCTCGCAGAACACGTAGCCGCCATAGCCGGCGAGCCGGCGCAGATAGCCGCCGTGCGTGTCGTTCGGTGACAGGATCAGCACCGCGTCGCAGCCCAGCAGGTCCTCGAACCGCGTGGTGCCGGCGGGGCGGCCGGGGACGTAATCCGGGTGATAGGTCACCTCGACCCGGCCGAGGCCGGAGGCGTCCGCGAGGTCGATGATGCGGGCGGCGTGGTTGCGCCAGCCGATGGCGCCGAGGCGCAGGGTCATGACAGGGCGTCCTGAAGGGAGGCACGGACCCGCTCCACCACGCCCGGCCAGTCGCCGCGGCGGTCCTGGCGGAACAGGCGCATGGTCGGGTACCACGGGCTGTCGGCGCGCTCCAGCATCCAGCGCCAGTCCGGGACCAGCGGCAGCAGCAGCCACACCGGCCGCGCCAGCGCCCCGGCGAGGTGCGCCACCGCGGTGTCCACGGTGACCAGCAGGTCCAGCGCTTCCAGCGCCGCCGCGGTGTCGGCGAAGTCGTGCAGGTCGGGGCCGAGGTCGGTGACGCCGTGCGCGGCCAGGATCGCGTGGTCGCCGGGGCGCGGCTCCTTTTGCACGCTGAAGAAGCGCACGCCGGCCGTGCGCAGAAGCGGCTCCAGCGCCGCCAGCGGCAGCGAGCGGTTGGCGTCGTTGGCGTGGCCGGGGTTGCCGGCCCAGACGAGGCCGATCTTCACGCCGCCGCCCAGCCGGTGTCGCCACGCCTCCGCCAGATCCGGCTCGGCGGCCAGATACGGCACCTCCGTCGCGATGCGGCCGACCAGCCGCGGCAGGCTGAGCAGCGGGGCGTGCAAATCGAAGTCCGGCAGCGGCCCGCCCAGGTCGGCCTGCGCGCTCGCTCCGTCCAGCCCGGCGAACAGCCGGCGCAGCGGCGGGTGCGCCTCCAGCACCACCCGGGCGCCCATCCGTGCCACCTCCCGCGCGTAGCGGGCGAACTGGATGGCGTCGCCCAGGCCCTGCTCGGCGTGCAGCAGGATGGTGCGGCCCGCCAGCGGCTCGCCGGTCCACAGCGGCGGCGCGAAGGTCCGGCGCAGCGAGGGGAAGTCCTTGTACAGCCAGCGCCACTCGTACTCGGCGAAGCCCTCGGCGAGGTGGCCGTTGAGCAGCAGCGCCAGCGCGAGATTCCAGTGGTCCTTCGGGTTGTCCGGCCGCGCCCGCACCGCCTGGGCGAAGGCCTCCAGCGCCTCGGCGCAGCGGCCCTGCGCGGTGAGCACGCGGCCGAGGTTGCCCCACGCCTCGCCGAGCGCCGGGTTGAGCCCGGCGGCGGCGCGGTAGGCGGCCTCCGCCTGGGTCTCGTCGCCCAGCGTCTCCAGCGCGAAGCCGAGGCTGCACCACGCGTTGGCGTACGCCGGGCGCAGCGCCACCGCGCGGCCGAGCGCCGGCGCCGCGTCGGCCCAGCGTTCCATCCCATTGAGCGCGTTGCCGAGGTTGAGGTGCGCTTCGGCCAAGTCGGGGGCGAGTTCCGCCGCGCCACGCGCCGCCGCCGCGGCCTCGGCCGGCCGCCCGGCCCCCTCCAGTGCGAGGGCGTGGTTGCACAGGAACTCCGGCGAGCGGCGCAGCCGCACCGCCCGTCCGATCAGCGCCGCCCCGCGCGCCGCGTCGCCCCCCTGGTAGGCGATCAGGCCGGAGAGGTGCAGCGCGTCGGCCTCGGCGGGGTTCAGCGCCAGCACCATGCGGTAGAGGCCGGCCGCCGTCTCCAGCTGCCCGCCCTGGTGCAGGCGGACCGCGAGGGACAGGCGGGGCAGGACCTCGGCGTCGCTGGTCATGGCGGATTTCCGGAGTGGCGTGCCGCCACCTTAGGCAGGCTTTCGTAAATGTTGGTTAACAATTCTGACCGAGACTGACGCCGCACCCGACGCGGGGATCCGGCGCAGTGGCGAACAGACTGGCTTTCACTTGGCAGCTTTCCGAGGCGCACGGCTGGGGCCTCGTGGGCGTGCACACGGCGCTGCACCTGGTGGAGCGCGGCCGGCCGCCGCTGCTGCTGGCCAAGCCGGCCCTGGAGACGCTGCGCCCCGAGAACCGCCTGCGCCTGCGCGCGCTGGAGCAGGAGCACGACCAGCTCGCCGCCATCAGCGCGCAGGTCGGCGGGCAGGTGATCCGCACCGGCGATGTCGACATGCTGCACGCGCTGGGCAACGGCTTCCTGAAGAGCGGCGGCGCGGCGATCCCCTTCCAGGGCCGCCGCAACGTCGGCGTCATCGCCTTCGAGGACACGCGGCTCGACGACGCGGCGCTGGCGCGGGCGCGCGGCTACGACCGGGTCGTCGTGCACTCCAGCTACAACCGCGACCTGCTGCTGGACCGCGGCCTGACCGACGTCGGCCTCGTCTTCCAGGGCATCGACCCGTCGGAGATGACGCCGCTGCCGCCGTCCGGCGCCTTCGGCGACCGCTTCGTGGTGTTCTCCGGCGGCAAACTGGAGTTCCGCAAGGCGCAGGACGTGGTGCTCGCCGCCTTCCGCGCCTTCCATGCCCGGCACCCGGACGCGCTGCTGGTCACCGCGTGGCACAACCTCTGGCCCGCCTCCGCCCGCACCATCGCCGAATCGCCGCTGATCGAGGGCGCGCCGGAGCCGGACGCCGACGGGCGGCTGAACATCCACGCCTGGGCGGTGGCCAACGGCGTGCCGGCGGACGCCTTCATCGACCTGGGATTCCTCGGCCGGCGCGCCGTGGCGGCGGTGCTGGCCGACTGCCACGCCGCGGTGTTCCCCAACCGCTGCGAAGGCGCCACCAACCTCGTCGCCATGGAGGCGATGGCCTGCGGCGTGCCGGCGATCCTCTCGGCCAACACCGGCCACCTGGACGTGATCCGCCCCGGTGCAGCGCTGCCGCTGACCCGACAGACGCCGCTGCCCGACCCGCAAGGCGCCCGCACCGGCTGGATGGAGTCCTCGGTGGAGGAACTGGTCGAGCATCTGGAGACGCTCTACACCGACCGCGCGGCGGCGCAGGCCATGGCCGGGCGGGGGCTCGACGTCATGCGGGCGGAGCGCACCTGGGCGGCCTTCGCCGCCGGCTTCGTCGACCTCTGCACCGTCTGAGGGAGGCCCCCTTGTCTTCGCCCGATCTGGCCCGGATGCGGGCGACCGTCCTCTACAACGCCGGCATCGGCCTGCATGGGCAGGGCCGGCTCGAGGACGCCGCCACCGCCTTCCGCGACGCGGTCGAGGCCGATCCGGCCTTCGCCGAGGCGCACTTCAACCTGGGCAACACGCTGGCGCGCTGTGGCCGCTGGGACGAGGCGGTCGCGGCCTACCGCGCCGCCGCCGGGCTGGCGCCGGCCGCCGCCGAGCCGTCCTTCGCGCTGGGCGTGGCGTACGAGCAGCTGGGGTACGCGCGGGCGGCGTCCGGCCGGCTTGCCGAGGCGACGGCGGCCTACCGGGCCGCCCTGCTGTTCCGCCCCGAGGCGTCGGCGGCGCACTTTGCGCTGGGCAAGGCGCTCCTGGAGCAGGGGCGGCCGGCGGACGCTGTTGTGAGCTTCGCCCGCGCGGCGCGGCTCGACCCCGCGTCGGCCGACGCCTTCGGCGGGCTGGGCAGCGCGCTCCGCCGGCTGGAACGGTACGCCGACGCCGTGGAGGCCTGCGCCGTGGCGATCCGGCTGCGGCCCGGGGGCGCGGTGGCGCATGCCACGCTGGGCGACGCGCTGCAGGGGGTGGAGCGAATGGAGGAAGCGGTGGCCGCCTACCGCCGCGCCGTCGCGCTGTCGCCGGGGTTCCTGCAGGCCTACGTGCAGCTCGGCAGCGCGCTGCTGGCGCTCGAGCCGGCGGAGGAGTCGCTGGCCGTGTGCCGCGCTGCGGTGATGCTCGACCCCGCGCCGGCCGCGCCGCACAACAATGTGGGCAACGTGCTGAAGGCGCTGGGCCGCGTGGAGGAGGCGGAGCAGGCGTTCGCCGCCGCCGTGGCGCGCGCGCCGCAGGACCCGCTGGTCCGTCTCAACCACGCGCTGGCGCTGCTGACGCTTGCCCGCTTCGAGGAGGGGTGGGAGGCGTACGAGGCGCGCTGGCAAACCGGCATGGTCCGGCCGCGCGGCTTCACCCAACCCCAATGGGCCGGCGAACCGCTGGAGGGCCGCACCATCCTGCTGCACGCCGAGCAGGGCATGGGCGACACGTTGCACTTCGTCCGCTACGGGCCCCTGGTGGCGGCGCGCGGCGGGCGCGTGCTGCTGGAGGTGCAGAAGCCGCTGCTGCGCCTGATGCGGGGCGTGCCCGGCATCGAGCGGGTGGTCGCCCAGGGTGATCCCCTGCCGGAGTTCGATCTGCACGCGCCGCTGCTCGGCCTGCCGCGGGCCTTCGCGACGCGGCTGGACAGCATTCCCGGCGACGTGCCCTACCTGCGCGCCGATTCCGCGGAGGCCGGGGCGTGGCGGGCGCGGCTGCCGGCGGATGGGCTGCGCGTCGGGCTGGTGTGGGCCGGCGAGGCGCGCAAGGGCGTGCCGCACGCCAACCGCATCGACCGCCAGCGCTCGCTGGCGCTGGCGCAGCTGGCGCCGCTGGCCGGCATCCCGGGCGTGCGCTTCGTCAGCCTGCAGAAGGGGGCGCCGGCCGAACAGCTGCGTGATCCGCCAGCGGGGCTCGACGTGATCGACCTCATGGACGGGGTGGGGGACTTCGCCGACACCGCGGCGCTGGTCGCCAACCTTGACCTGGTGGTGGGCGTCGACACCTCGGTGATCCATCTGGCCGGGGCGCTGGCCAAGCCGGTGTGGGTGCTCTCGCGCTTCGACGGCTGCTGGCGCTGGCTGCTGGGGCGCGACGACAGCCCGTGGTACCCGACCATGCGCCTCTACCGCCAGGATCGGCCGCTGGACTGGACCGGCGCCATCGCGCGTCTTGCCACCGACCTGCGCGCATATGCGACGGCGCATGAATCGGCAGTACCCTAGCGCCGCGCCCGGAATACACGTTCCATTAACGAAGATCCTTTACCAGTTTGACTGGCAAAGCATGCGCCGGGTCCGGCCGGCGCCGCCGCAAAAGCGGCCGCGATGGAGCGACACACCATGAAGATCCTGTTCGTCAACCCCAGCCTGCGTCCCAACGCCTCGCACCGCTACCTGCCGGTCGGTCTGGGCTACGTCGTCACGGCGGCGAAGGTGGCGGGCTTCGCGTTCGACATCCTGGACGTCGATGCCACCGACTATACCGACGATCAGGTCGAGGCGTTCCTTGCCAAGGGCAAGTACGACGTGGTGGCGGTGGGCTCCATCGTCACGCATTACCGCTGGGTGCGCTGGCTGGTGCAGACGGCGAAGCGGGTCAACCCGGGCTGCGTCACCATCGTCGGCAACTCGGTCGGTGGCTCGATCCCGGAGATCCTGTTCCACACCACCCCCGTTGACATCGTGGTGCTGGGCGAGGCCGACATCACCATCGTCGAGGTGCTGGAGACGCTGCGCGACGGCAGGCCGCTCGGCCACGCCATCGAACCGCTGGTGGAGATTCCGCACGACAACGGCCCGTACCCGGCGACCGTCAAGGGCGTCGGCGTGCTGGGCATCGTCTTCCGCGATGCGAAGGGGCGCATCGTGCAGAACGACCGTCGCCCGGCGACCAAGCTGGTGGACGAGCTGCCCTGGCCCGACTGGGACCTGTTCGACGTGCAGACCTATATCGAGCGCGGGCGCGAGACGGCGCATTCCTCGGTGTGGCGCTATCCGATGGAAGAGGCGGTGGTGTTCCCGGTGAACACGGCGCGCGGCTGCGTCTTCAAGTGCACGTTCTGCCACTACGTCTTCTGGCACGACCCGTACCGGCACCGGTCGGTGGACTCGATCCTTGGCGAGATCCGGCACCTGAACAAGAAGTACGGCGCCAACTACATCAACTTCTGGGACGAGCTGTCCTTCCACAAGATCGGCCCGGCCGAGAAGTTCCTCGACGCGCTGGCGGCGTCGGGCCTCGACATCCACTGGACGGCAGCGGTGCGCTCCGACCTGCTGGGTCGCGACGACGTGCCGTACGAGGACCGCCTGCGCGTGGCGAAGAAGTTCGCCGACACCGGCTGCACCTCGCTGGGCTTCTCGCTGGAGTCCGGCAACGACGAGATCCTCACCGCCATGAACAAGCGGGTGCGCGCCGACTTCTTCCGCGAGCAGGTCCGCGTGCTGCGCGAGGCGGGGGTGGTGTGCTCGACCAGCGTGGTGGTCGGCTACCCACAGGAGACGCCGGAGACGCTGGCCGACACCATCCGCATGTGCGAGGAGACGCGGGTCTACCCCAGCGTCGGCTACCTGCTGCCGCTGCCGGCCACCGGCATGTGGAAGCACGCGCTGGAGCACGGCCACATCACCGATCCGCATCAGTTCCTGACGGACGTCACCGAGCGCCAGGACCTGGTGATGAACATGACCACCATGTCGGACGATCAGTTCCAGGGCGAAGTAAAGAACGGCCTCAGCCACCTGAACGAGGTGCTGAACTGCGAGCTGGACGAGAGCACGCTGATCAAGACCGGCGGCTACCAGAAGCACGACCGCAACCAGACCGCCGACGTGTTCAAGCACCGCAACACCACGGACTCGCTGAACTACGCGAGTTTGACCGGGGCGGTCTAGCCCTCGCCCCGCCACTCCACCCGCGCGCCTCGCGGCACCGCCAGCGCCAGCAGATGCTCGGCCGTCGGGCGCGCCAGCGTGGCGCCCCAGGCCTGCGGGTCGTCGGGGGAGGGGGTGATCGACGGTGGCTCCACCGTCACCGAGAAGCTCTTCAGCGGCAGCGCCAAGCCGAGGCCGCGCGCCTTGATGTAGGCCTCCTTCAGCGTCCACACGCCGAAGAACACCGCGTTCTGCCGCTCCGTCGGGGCGGCGGTCACCTGCGCGCGTTCGGACTCGGCGAAGGCGACGCGCGCTATGCCGTCGAGGTCGAGGCGGCGGTCCATCCGCTCGGCGTCGATGCCCACCGGCAGACCGCGGGCGACGGCGCAGGCGGCCAGCCCATCGGCGTGCGTCAGGTTGAAGCTCAGCCCGGTCTCCGGCCCGGTGAGGTACGGCCGCCCATGCTCCTCGGCGGCGAAGCGCCAGTCGCGCGGGTCCACCGCGGCGTACCGCGACAGCGCGGTGCGCAGCAGCGCGTGCGCGGCGGCGAACAGCCGGCGCGTCTCCGCCCGGTGGAAGCGGTGCCAGCGCGCGGTCTCGCTCTGGTCGAGCAGGCCGAGTCCCTCATCCTCCGGCCCCGGCGGGACCGGGCGGATCCAGACGTGGACGGTGTCGGGCGGCAGCGCGAGCACCGGCGCCGCTCAGGACTTCGGCCGGAACGCCTTGCACACCGCCGCGTCGGTGTCGATCCAGGCGCCGCCGATCAGGTCCAGGCAGTAGGGGATCGCCGGGAACACCGCCATCAGGCAGTCGTGGATCGCCGAGGGCTTGCCCGGCAGGTTGACGATCAGGCTGGTGCCGCGGATGCCGGCGGTCTGCCGCGACAGGATGGCGGTCGGCACCACCGTCAGGCTGACCGTGCGCATCAGCTCGCCGAAGCCGGGCATCATCTTCTGGCAGACGCGCTCGGTCGCCTCCGGCGTCACGTCGCGCGGCGCCGGGCCGGTGCCGCCGGTGGTGACGATCAGGTCGCAGCCCTCGGCGTCGGCCAGTTCGGTCAGGGTGGCGACGATCCCCTCCAGGTCGTCGGGGATGACGCGGGCCACCGGCTCCCAGGGGGAGGTGACGATGGCGGACAGCTCCGCGTGGATCGCCGGGCCGCCCTTGTCCTCGTAGATCCCGCGGCTGGCGCGGTCCGACACGGTGACGATGCCGATCTTCAGGGGGCGCTGGCGGCCGGGCGTGGTCATGGGGTGATCCTTATGAGAAGCCCCTCCCCCCTTGCGGGGGAGGGGTTGGGGAGAGGGGGAAAGCGACTTGGCCGCTTCGCGGCGCCACCCTCTCCCCAACCCCTCTCCCGTCAAGGGAGAGGGGCTTGATTCGACGTCAGTTCGGCCCGAGGAAGACGGACTTGTAAGTGCCCTTCTCGCGGCTGCCGGTGTCGGACAGCTGGAAGACCAGCGGCGTCGAGGCGGCGGTCAGCGTGCCCGTCGGCACCGTCACGTAGACGCGGTAGGTGGCGACGCTGTCGGGCGCGGCCTCCAGGGTCAGCGCCTGCGCGGCTTCCTCCTTCTCGCCGGCGACGCTCAGCGCGGTGCCGGGGATGCCGGACAGCGCCAGATCGTAGTGGCGGTTGTCGCGGGTCTTGTTGGTGATCTTGAAGGTGTAGGCGTTGCGGATGCTGCCGTCCTTCAGCGTCACGAACAGCGGCGCGCGGTCGCGCAGCACCGTCACGTCGAGGTGCGAGCGGTTGCCGAAGACGAACAGCATGGCCGTCGCCACCACGCCCATCACCGCCGTGTAGATGATCGTGCGGGTGCGGATCACCGGCAGCTTGTACGGCGCCTTGGTCGCCTGCGCGCTGGTCTGCGCCATCGAGGCGAACTGGATCAGGCCGCGCGGGCGGCCCATCTGGTCCATGATGCGGTCGCAGGCGTCCACGCACAGACCGCAGTTGATACAGTCGGCCTGGGCGCCGGTGCGCACGTCGATGCCCATCGGGCAGACCTGGACGCACTGGGTGCAGTCGATGCAGTCGCCGAAGCCGCGCTCCTGGCGCTGCTCCCAGTTCTCCGACTTGCGCTTCGGCCCGCGCCGGTCGCCGCGCCAGTCCTGGTAGGTGACGACCAGCGAGTGCTCGTCGAGCATGGCGGTCTGGATGCGCGGCCACGGGCACATGTACATGCACATCTGCTCGCGCGTCCAGCCGGCCATGACGTAGGTCGAGGCGGCGAACAGCCCCAGGAAGGTCAGGGCGTTGCTGGACAGGTTCAGCGTCGCCGCGTCCATCGCCAGCGTCGGAGCGTCGGTGAAGAAGGCGCACATGCCGAACGCCGAAACGACGGAGATCAGCTGCCACACCGCGTGCTTGGCCGTCTTGCGGCCGACCTTCTTCGCGCTCCAGCGCGCCTTGTCCATGCGGATGCGCTCGGCCCGGTCGCCCTCGAAGTACGCTTCGACGCGGACGAACAGGTCGGTCCACACCGTGTGCGGGCAGCCGAAGCCGCACCAGATGCGGCCCGCCAGCGCGGTCGCCAGGAACAGGCCGACGGCGGCGATGATCAGCACGCCGGTCAGGTAGTAGATCTCCTGCGGCCAGATCTCGATGTTGAAGATGAAGAAGCGGCCCTGCTCCAGGTCGAACAGCACGGCCTGGCCCGGCGCGTCGGCGCCGCGATCCCAGCGGATCCACGGCAGGACGAAGAAGATGCCCAGCAGCACGGCCACGGCGGTCCACTTCAGCGAGCGGAACCGGCCCGACACCGCCTTGGGATGGATCGTCTTATGGCTCTCGTACAGGCTCGTCGCTGAGGCTGGCGGGGGTGCGCTGCCATCGGGCATGGGGTTGGCCTTCGTCCATAGGATGTTTATTTTGCGGCGCACCCTAGTCGAAGCGCGCGCGCGTGTGTTTGACCGGGATCAAACTTCCGGTCAAGTGCGATGCACGGGCGGGCGCGGCACCCATTCCCCACCCGCATCGCAGAGCCCTTGAAAGTCCTGGCGCGCGGCCCAAAAGCGCTCGCCGACTCCGATTTCTTGATGAAATTGGTCTCTCCACTTGACGGGGAGGGCTCAGGTGCAGCTTGACGAGGATCAAGACGGCCGCGAGACTCCGGATCTAGGGTTTCCGCCGCAACCGTTCTCCGTGAGGTTTCCCATGCTGCAGGAAAAGGTGCGCGACGCGCTGCGCACGGTCATCGACCCGGAGATGGGCATCGACGTGGTGGAACTCGGCCTCGTCTACGGCATCGAGGTGGCGCCGGACAACGCGGTCGCCGTGCGCATGACCATGACCTCGCCGGCCTGCCCGCTGGGCGAGTTCCTGCGCGAGAGCGCCGAGTGCGCCATTCGCGACGCCGTGCCGGAAGCCCCGGCGGTGGACGTCGCCCTGGTGTTCGAGCCGCCCTGGACCTCCGACCGCATCTCCGAAACCGCGCGCCGCCAGCTCGGCTGGCCGGAGGCGTAGCGTGGCCGCCGCCGCCACGGTCCCGGCCTCCGCCGCCACGTTGCGGGCGCGGCGGCTGCCGCTGCTGGCGCTGGGCTTCGTGTCGCTGCTGGGCGGCGTGCTGGCCGGGCTGGCGCGGCTGGGACTCGGCGTGCCGCTGCCGCACCTGGACCTTGCGCTGCTGCACGGGCCGCTGATGGTCTCCGGCTTCTTCGGCACGGTGATCGCGCTGGAGCGCGCGGCGGCGCTGGGCAGGCGCTGGATTTTCGCCGGGCCGCTGGCGGCCGGGCTGTCGGGCGCGCTGCTGGTGGCGGGGGCGCCGCCGCTGGCCGCGGCGCTGCTGATGACCGTCGCGTCTGGTGTGCTGCTGGCGGCAAGCGTCTGGGTGTGGACGCGGCAGAAGGAAGGCTTCACCGCCACCATGGCCGGCGGGGCGGCGTGCTGGCTGGTCGGCAACGCGCTGTGGCTGCTGGGCGCGCCGGTGAGCGCGGCGGTGCTCTGGTGGGCGCTGTTCCTGGTGCTGACCATCGCCGGCGAGCGGCTGGAACTGAGCCGCTTCCAGCCACCGAACCGCTGGGCCGGGCCGGCCTTCGCGGCGGCCGTGGCGATCCTGGTGCTGGGCGCCGCGGTCGCCGTGGCGGCGCCGGAGGCGGGGTTCCGCGTCGCCGGATTGGGGATGCTGGCGCTGGCCGGCTGGCTGGCGCGATTCGACGTGGCGCGGCGGACGGTGCGCGGCAGCGGCCTGCCGCGCTACGTGGCGGCGTGCCTGCTGTCGGGCTACGCGTGGCTGGCGGTGGCCGGGGCGGTGGCGCTGGCCGGCGCCGACCCGACGGGCGGGCAGTATGACGCCGTGCTGCACGCGCTGTTCCTCGGCTTCGTCTTCGCCATGGTGTTCGGCCACGCGCCGATCATCCTGCCGGCGGTGCTGCGCCTTGCCGTGCCGTTTGCTCCGCGGCTGTACCTGCCGCTCGCCGCGCTGCACCTTGGGGTTGCGCTGCGCACCGCGGGCGTGCTGTCGGGCGAACTGGCGGTGCGGCAGTGGGGCGGGCTGGCCAACGCGGCGGCGCTGGCGCTGTTCATCGCGGTGACCGCCCACGCCGTGCTGGCGAAAAAAGCGCCGGTCCGGCGGAATCCTTGACAACCGTCAAGGAAGCGGCGGCGCGGCGCGCTATAGTCACCGCTCAAAGCGTGTCGTTGTGCTTGGCCACAACCGTGGCCTGGCTTCCAGGGAAACACTGAAGCCCCGCGTCCTGCGACGTGGGGCTTTTTTCGTTTGCATCTATGCACATTCGCCGAGCGTGCTACGCCGGTTGGGTGGACTGTTAACAAGCGTATCCCGGCGATATGATGGCCTGGGGAGTGAAGGTCGGAGAAAGTCAAAAGTTATGCGGCCCAGGGATCTAGAGACCATCCGTGCCCTTTCGTGTTTCGAGGAACTTGACGATGAGCAATTGACCGCCGTCGCCACCGGTAGCCTGTTGCAGCGCTTCCCGCGCGAGACGGTGCTGTTCGAGCAGGGCGAGCGGCCGGACTTCCTGCACGTGCTTGTCGAGGGCTCGGTGATGCTTTACGGCGGCACGGCCGAGGGGCGCGAGACGGTGATCGAGATCCTCACGCCGGTGGACACCTTCATCCTCGCCGCGGCGCTGACCGACACGCCCTACCTGATGTCGGCGAAGGCGCTGGAGCCCTCGACCATCCTGATGCTTCCCGCCCGCAACCTGCGCGAGCAGGTGGCGGCGCAGCCGAAGCTGGCGCTCTCCATGATGGCGTCGCTGGCGTCGCAGTTCCGCCGCATGGTGCGGCAGATCAAGGACCTGAAGCTGCGCACCTCGACGCAGCGGCTGGCCGCCTACCTGATGCGCCTCGCCGTGCCGGCGGAGGATGGGGTGAGGGTGGAACTGCCGGTCAACAAGCAGGTGCTGGCGAGCCGGCTGGGCATGACGCCGGAGAACCTGTCGCGCGCCTTCGCCACGTTGGCCGAGCAGGACATCCAGATCAAGGGGCGCACCGTGACGGTGGGCAGCATCGAACGCCTGCGCGCGTACTGCAACCCCGACACGCTGATCGACGACGTGGAGCGGGATTTGAAGGTGGTGCTGGATTGAATTTTCCTCTCCCGGGGCGGGAGAGGGTCAGGCAACCACCCCGCTCCGATTCCTGACCATCGCGTCCGCCGCCTCCGGCGTCAGGGGACGGGCGAAGTAGTAGCCCTGGGCGTAGTCGCAGGACAGTGCCTTCAGGTGCTCGGCCACCGCGGCGGTCTCCACGCCCTCCGCCACCACGTCGAAGCCGCAGGTGTGGGCGACGTCGATGATGGCGCGCAGGATGGCGTCGCCCTGCGTCGAGTGCTGGAGATCCTGCAGGAACGACCGGTCCACCTTCAGCGAATCCACCGGCAGCCGTGTCAGGTAGCTCAAGGACGAATAACCCGTTCCGAAATCGTCGATGGCCAGCCGCACGCCCATGCGCTTCAGCGCGTCGAGCGCCTCCAGGCTGCGCTCGCCGTGGGCGATCACCGCGCCCTCGGTGATCTCCAGCTTGAGCAGTTTCGCATCGGCCCCGGTCTCTTCGAGGACGCGCGCCACCTCATCCACGAATCCCGCCTCGCCCAGCTGCACCGGCGACAGGTTGACGCTCATGAAGGGCGGCGCATCGCTTCCGTGGTCGAGCGCCGTCCACGCCGTCAGCTGCCGGCACGCCTCGGCCAGCACCCAGCGGCCGAGCGCGACGATCAGGCCGGTGCTCTCGGCCACCGGGATGAATTCGGCGGGCGGGACGTTGCCCAGCTCCGGATGGGTCCAGCGCAGCAGCGCCTCGAATCCGCGCAGCCGGCAACCGCACAGGTCCACGATGGGCTGGTAGGCGAGCCACAGCCCGGTGTGCTGCTCCAGCGCCTCGCGCAGGTCGTGCTCGACGCGGGTCTGGCTGACCAGGCGGTCGCGCAGGCCCGGCTCGAAGCGCACCCAGCGCGCGCCGCCCAGCTCGCGGGCGTGGAAGGCGGCGATCTCGGCGTCGCGCAGCAGGTCCTCGGGCGTGTGGTCCGGGCCGCCGACGGCCACCGCGCCGATGCTGGCGGTCAGGTGCACCGGGCCGCCGGCGATGCCGCGGGTGCGGCGCAGAAGTGCTGCGATGCTCTCCACGTGCGCGGCCAGCGTCGCGTCGTCCGGGGCACCCTCCAGCAGCAGGCCCAGCGCGTCGTCGGTGACGCGGGCCAACCGCGCCTTGCCGATGAAGCTGCCCATCAGCCGCGCCGCCAGCCCGGCCAGCATGGCGTGCGCGAACTCGTGTCCGAAGCTGTGGCGCAGCTTGGAGAAGCGGTCGAGGTCGATGCACAGCAGCGTCGCCGGCCTGCCCGCCGCCAGCGTGTCGGCCAGGGTGCGCAGCATGCCCTGGCGGTTGGCCAGCCCCGTCTCCTGGTCGCGGTAGGCGAGGTCCATCAGCTCGCGCTCCATGCGCTTGCGGTCGCTGATGTCGCGGATGCTGGCGACGAACAGGCGGCCGCCGGACGCGCTGGTCTCGCTGACGGTCAACTCCACCGGGATGCGCCAGCCGTCGGAGCGCATCGCCTCCACCTCGAAGCGGTGGCCGAGCACGCGCCGCTCGCCGGTCTCCAGGTAGCGGCGCAGGCCCGCCTGGTGCGCCGCCACCAGTTCCGGCGGGATGAGGATGTCGGCGACGTCCAGGCCCAGCACGTCGGCGCGGCGGCGGCCGAAGATGCGCTCGGCGGCCGGGTTGAACTCGACGATGCGGTGCTCGCCGTCGATGGCGACGACGCCGTCCAGCGCGCCGTTGACCACCGCCGCCTTCAGCGCCTCGCTGGCGCGCAGCTCGTCCTCGGCGCGGTGGTGCTCGGTGATGTCGTGGACGAACACGGCGTAGCCGTCCAGCCGCCCGTCCGGCATGACGTTGGGCGTGTGGACGCGCCGCACGAAGCGGCGGCCGCGCAGCGGGTAGTCGACCCACTGCTCGACCTGCGAGGTGTTGCCGGCCAGCGCCGCCTCGACCGCCGACCGCAGCTCGCGGTACAGCCGCTCCCCCAGCACCTCCGGTGCCGCCATGCCGACGATGGCGTCCGGCGTGATGCCGACGAAGTCGCAGTAGGCGCGGTTGGCGTAGCGGTAGCGGCGGTCCGGCCCGACCAGCGCCACCCGCATCTCGGCCGTGTCCAGCAGCCGGCGCATCTGCTCCAGCTCGCCGAAGGTCGCGGACGAGCGGCGGGGAGCGGATAGCGGGCGCGGCGAGTCGGGGGGCTTGTCCGACACTCCTGCCATCGCCTGTCCTCCCGCCGGATCGATTATGCCGTCATACGCTCGTGCGAGCCAATGTACGCCGCACCCGCGGCATCATGGAAGAACCCGTTTGCCAACGGCGCATCGGTCACAAGCCCGGCCAGCTCGGCGGCGAGATCGCCGCCCGCGCGCTCGCCGTCCAGCACGGCGCGGAAGCCCTTCGCCACGCGCACCATGTCCACCGTGTGCGGCGACAGGCGGAAGCGGCCGACGCCCAGGCGCTGCAGCTCGGCGATCTCGGCGGCGAGGCAGAGGTAGGTGTGCGACATGGTCTGCAGCCCGTTGACCGCCAGGAACGGCTGGTCGTCCAGCGTCTCGACGCCGAGGCCGTCGAGGTCCTGCCCGCAGACGAACTGGCAGCCGTCCTTGTGCAGCCCGTGCACCCGCGCGTGGTAGCAGCGCGCCGAGATGGCGAGCGGCACCCGGCCGAACACCTGCACTTCGGTCTCCACGCCCAGCCGCGTGGCCTCCTGCGTCAGCGAGGCGACCGAGGCCGCCGGCATCTCGGCGCCCAGCGACACCGATGTGGCGCCGCGCGAGGCCAGCCAGCCCAGCGTCGCCTCGTTGTAGACGTTGACGAACGGGCCGACGGCGTGCGGCTTGCCGGCCAGCTGCGCGACGGCGCCGAGGTCGTTGGCCTCCACCTCCAGCTCGCCGGCCTCGACGAGGTCGCGGACCGCCTTGCGCTCGCGGTCGGTGGTGACCAGGATCGGGCTGGCCAGCACGACGCGCTTGCCGGCGGCGGTCAGCCGCTCGATCACGTCGGGGATGGCGTCCTCGAAGAACGGCGCGCGCTTCGAGCAGACGACCTCGCCGAGGTACACGACGTCGAGCGGCGCCTCGTCGGCCATGCGGGCGTAGAAGTCGCGCCACTGGTCCACCGGCCAGTTGAACAGCACCGGGCCGAGGGTGAGCAGGGAACGGGTTGCCATGATCGGGGCTCTCCTCAGCGCCAGGACTTCTGGTAGGCGCCGGCCGTCTCGCGGGCGCCCTCCACCACGGCGTCCAGGTCGACGTTCGGCACCTTGCCGTTGCGCTCGAAGGCGTCCAGCGCCTTGCGGTAGGTCTGCACGACCGAGGCGATGTAGGCCTTGCCGCGCTGGCGCCCCTCGATCTTCAGGGCGTGCACGCCGGCCTTCTTCAGCTCCGGCAGCAGTTGCAGAGCGTTCAGGCTGGTCGGCTCCTCGAACAGGTAGCCGGCGTCGGCGCCCTGCGCCGCGAAGCGACCCTTGCACAGGGTGGGGTAGCCGGCCGGCTCGTCGGCGCCGAACACGTTGATGGTGAAGTCGCCGAGGCGCGAGATCAGCTCGTTGCCGCGCGGCTCGTAGCGCACGTGGCTGGCCGGCGAGCACACACCCTGCTTGTTGGGCGACAACCCCGTGGCGTAGCTGGACAGCGAGCAGCGCCCCTCCGCCATCGGGCAGAGGCCGCCGAAGACGAACACCTCGACCTCGACGCCGGTCTCGGCGGTCAGGCCCTTGATGTCGGCGACGGTGAGTACGCGCGGCAGCACCACGCGCTGCACGCCGAAGGCGTCGCGGAACAGCGTCACCGCCTCGGCGTTGGCCGCCGACGCCTGCACGGACAGGTGGAGGCGCAGACTCGGATGCTTGCGCGCCGCGTAGTCGAGCAGGCCGAGGTCGGCCAGGATCACCGCGTCGGCGCCCAGGCGCGCGGCGTCGTCCACCGCCTTGTGCCAGGGGGCGAGGTTGCCGGCGGTGGGGTAGGTGTTGATGGCGACGAACACCTTGCGGTCGCGGGCGTGCGCGTAGCGCACCGCCTCGCCCAGCTCCTCGCGGGAGAAGTTGAGGCCGGGGAAGTTGCGCGCGTTGGTCTCGTCGCGGAAGCCGCAATAGACCGCGTCGGCGCCGGCGTCCACGGCGGCGCGCAGCGCGGCGGGGGTGCCCGCCGGGCAGATCAGCTCGAAGGCCATTTTAGTCAGATCTCTCGGCCAGGACGGGAGGAACGGGGGGCAGGGGCGGGGGTGGCGATGCGGCGCTCCAGCGCGTCGAGCCGGCCCATCACCGGAGCGAGCAGCAGGGCGCGCGCGCCCTCCAGCATCCCGGTCAGGCGGGCGGCCTCGCGGCGCAGGCGCGGCACGGCGAGGCGGAACGGCCCGGCGAGGCCGGCGAGGTCGGCGACGAGGTCGATGTCCTCGCCGTCCAGCGCGTTGCGCAGGCCGACCACCAGGGCGGTGTCGCCCTCGATCGACAGGGTGCGGCGGAAGAACAGCGCGTCGCCGTCGATGCGGCCCTCCAGCAGGTCCATCAGGTTGACCAGCGGGCCGCGGATGCCGGCGTCGGCCGGCGCGTCCTTGGCGGCGACGCGCAGCCTGGGCTGCGGGCCGACCGACAGCAGGAAGGCGACGGGCTGGTCGACGGGGTCGATCAGCACGGCGGCTTCGCGCATCTCCGCCATCGCCTCGAAGGCGCGGCGGTGGCGGGACGCCAGCGTGCGCAGGACGCGGTCCAGCACCGGCGCGGTGACGCCGTCGCCCAGCCGGGCCGCGGCGCGCAGCGCGACGCCGGCCAGCATGGCTTCCATCCGGCGGACACCGTCGTCCGCCGACGCTCCTGAATTCCGTTCCAACATGCTTGGCGCTTTCCCCTTCGCGACCGGCCAAAGGCAGTCTTCGGCAGCCTATCACCAGTCGTGGGGAATACTCGGCCGCGCGAGGTCTGTCCATCCTTGACCGCGGTCAAGAGGCATTTCGCCGCGCCCCCCTATCGTGCCGGCAACCGGTGCTCCGCTATATCCGACTATTCTGATTTTCCGCCGGATTTGCGTGCTGGGATTGACTTTCGTCAACGCTAGGGGGGTGTATGCTGTCCCCTGACATGGCCTTCGGGTCGCGGGATCGGCTGCTGCCGGCGTCCGTGCCGTTCCGCTTCTTCGCGGCGGCGCTGGTGTTCCATCTCGCCGGGTGGCTGTTGCTGACGCTGGGCGACGACTCGCTGGCCGGGTCGCGCGGCGGCCCCGGCACGGCGATGGCGGCGCTGCACCTGTTCACGCTGGGCACGCTGGCGACCACCGCCATGGGCGCGTCGTACCAGCTGCTGCCCATGGCGACGATCCGGCCGGTCGGCTCGGTCGGCTGGGCGCGGGCGAGCTTCTGGCTGATGGTGCCGGGTGTTGCGCTGATGGCGGCCGGGCTGGCGACGCTGAGCCACCCGCTGGCGTCGGTCGGTGGCGGGATGGCGGCGGCGGCGCTGGCGGTGTTCGCCGCGCTGATGGCCGGCAACCTGCGCGGCGCCAGCCAGATGCCGGCGGTGCGGGCCAGCGCCTGGGCGGCGCTGGGCTGTCTGGCGGCGATGGCGACCCTCGGGCTGACGCTGCTGGCCGACCTGCGCTTCGGCTTCCTGCCCGACCACCGGGCGCTGACCGGCGTGCACCTGGGGCTGGCGCTGTTCGGCTTCATGGGGATGCTGGTCGCCGGCTTCTCGACGATCCTGATCCCGATGCTGACGCTGGGGCAGGCGCCGCCGGTGCGCAACGGGCTGGCCACCGCGGCGGCGGCCGGCGTCGGGCTGACGCTGCTGGTGGCGGGAGCCTTCACCGAGGGACGGATGCTCACCGTCGGCGCGGCGCTGGCCGGGCTGGTCGCCGCGGCGCTGCACCTCCAGGCCATGGAGGGCGTCATGCGCGGGCGGATGCGCAAGCGCCTGGGCATTCCCTTCATGATGATCCGCGCCGGCTGGGCGATGCTGCCGCTCAGCCTGATCGTCGCGCTGTCGCTGGCCGCCGGACTCGACCGGCTGAACGCGCCGACCGTCTTCGTCATCCTGGCGGTGGGCGGCTGGCTGATGACCTTCCTGTTCGGCGTCCTGCAGCGCATCGCGCCGTTTCTTGCCTCGGTGCACGTCACCGTGCCCGGCCGCCGGCCGCCGCTGGTCTCGTCGCTGGCGCCGGAAGGCCCCACCAAGGTCCACGCCGCGCTGCATCTGGCGGCCATCGCGCTGCTGGTGCTCGGCAACCTCGCCGATGTCGAGTGGATCGCGCGGGCCGGCGCCGTGGCCGGCACCGGCGCCGCCGTCGCCATCATCGTCTTCGCCCTGCAGGTCCGTGCCCGCGCGCTGAAGGCGCTGCACGCCGACCCGCCGGCTCCCCGTTCCCGCACACCAGGAAACGTTGCATGCTCCACATGAATTCCCGCATCGGCCAGCTTCTCCACGCCGACCACCTGACCACCCTCGGCACCTTGCAGGAGCTTGAGGAATTGCTGGTCGGCCAGGGCGCCACGCCCCCCGACCTGACGAAGGCGACCGTGCGCGCCGCGCTGGAGACGCTGGTCGCGGTGGTGAAGGGCGAGGTGAGCCGCCACTTCGGCTTCGAGGAGAACCACCTGTTCCCGGTGCTGGCCGACGCCGGGCAGACCGGCATGACGATGCTGCTGATCTCCGAGCACCGCGCCATCCTGCCGGTGGCCGAGGTGGCCGGCGCGTTGGCCGGGGCGGCGCTGGCGGCCGGGGCCTTCACGCCGGAGGACTGGGCCGAGTTCCGCGACGCCGGCCTGGAGTTCTGCGAGCGCGAGCTGTTCCACATCCAGAAGGAGGAGATGGGCCTGCTGGCCGCCGTGGCGGCGCTGGTCGGCCCGGACGAGGACACGCGGCTGGCCGGGGTGTTCGAGGGGCTGCACGCGGCGTGAGGCCGGGCTCCTATCCCCCTATCCCCGCCACCACCGCGGCGTACCGCCCCGCCTTCCCCGCCGTCACCAGCACCAGGAACACCCGCCAGTCCACCCGCAGGATCCCGGCGACCAGCGTCAGCGGGTCGCCGACCAGCGGCAGCCAGGCGAACAGCAGGCTCCACACGCCGAAGCGCCGGAACCACGCCGTCGCCTTTTCCACCTGCCGCGGTGTCACCGGGAACCACCTCCGGTCCCGGAAGTGCATCAGATAGCGCCCCAGCGCCCAGTTGATCGCCGAGCCCAGCACGTTGCCCGCCGTCGCCACCAGCAGCAGCAGGCCCACGTCGTAGGATCCGGACGCGCTCAGGCCCGCCAGCAGCAGCTCCGACTGCGCCGGCAGCAGCGTCGCCGCGACCAGCGCGGCCAGGAACAGCCCTCCATAGGCGGTCGCGTCGCTCATGACGCAACGCGGTAGTCCAAACCTGGGCTTCCTGTCCAGTGGCGAAGCGGGCGACCGTCATCCGGGCGGTCTGTTGCGCCTGCGGACCCGTACGGGCGCCGCCGCCCCGATGATCGACAACGCGGGGATCAGAGCGCCGTCTTCGCCACCGCCCCCCTGCGTGCCGGGAACGCTCCCTCCCGTGCCTCCTCGGCCCACGGGCAGGGGTACGGGTCGGTGCCGAAGGTCCAGGCGCGCGCCAGAGCGCCGGCGGCGTTGCGCACCAGCACGCGGGCGTCGTGGCCGTCCTTGCCGGCCTGCTGGGCCGCCTGCACGGCGGTGATCAGCGCGCCGGCCCGGCCGCCGGGGCAGGGGCCGTAGACGTTGTGCTCGAAGGAGACGTACCAGCCGTCTTCCCGTTCAACGACCACGTAGTGGGCGCGCGACATGTGTCTCTCCTTTGAAGGCGGGCTCTTGCGGTTGTCTTTCAGGCGCCGGCCGCGGCGACACGGGTGCCGCCGCCCTGGCAGACCGTGGCGAGCTGCGCCGCGGTCAGCCCCTGCGCGTCGCGCAGCGTGGCGCCGTACAGGAGCGCCCCCCACAGCGACGCCCCGGCCAGCATGGCGCCGGTCAGGTCGGCCTCGCACAGGTCGGCGTGGTCGAGGTTGGCGCCGCCGAGATCGGCCCCCGTCAGCCGTGTCCGCTGCAGCCGCGCCGACCACAGCGAGGCGCGCTCCAGACAGGCGCCGGTCAGCGACGCCTCGGACAGGTCGGCGTGGTCGAGGTCGGCCCCGCGCAGGATGCAGCCGTCCAGCCGGGCGTGGCGCAGATCGGCGCGCCACAGCGCGCGGCCATGCAGGTCCAGGCCGCGCAGGTCGGCTGGTTCCCCCTCGGTGCCGGCGCTGATCAGCCAGCGCCGGTGCGCGGCCAGGATGTGGTCGAGCGCGTGCTGCGAGAGGGCTTCGGGCATCGGGAGGCCTTCCGAATAGCTGTGCCGGCGCAACGAAGCACGGTCGGTACCGCGCGTGGCGCCGGGTCGGATCGTGCAGAAGCCCTTGGCAGCGATGTGGGGCGGAAAGCCCCCCGGGCAAGCGCGCGGCGCCGACCGTACTCCCAATGACCGGGCGGACCGGCGGGTGTGCGCTGCGGGAATTCGGCTTCTGTCTTGGCGGTCGCCTCGGATATCCTGGTTTCCGCCGGGCTGGTCCGGCGGGTGCGACGAGGAGAGGCCGCTGCAATGACGGGCGCCGGAACGGCCGACTTCACGGCGCAGGACCGTCAGGCGCTGCTGGAGACCGCGTTCGACACCTTGGTGGACGCGATCTCCGGCTTCGACGCCGACCTGCGGCTGGTGCTGTGGAACCGCCACTACGACGACCTGTCGCGCCTGCCGGGCATGATCCGCGTCGGCGCGCGCTTCGAGGACATCGTGCGCGCCATGGCGGAGCGCGGCGACTTCGGCCCGGTGGACGTCGAGTCCTTCGTCGCCGAACGGGTGGCGGCGGCGCGGCGCAACGAGCCGTTCCACATCCGCTTCACTCTCTGGGGAAGCACCGTCTTCGACATGCGGCACCTGCCGCTGCCGGACGGCGGCTTCCTGCGGCGCTACGTCGACATCACCGACGATGCCCGCGCCGAGGAGGCGCAGCGCGCCGTGCTGGAGGCGATGGCGGTGCCGCTGGTGGTGACGCGGGCGGCCGACGGCTCGGTGATGCTGGCCAACGAGCCGGCGCTGGAGTTCTTCGGCGTCTCGCGCCGGGAGTCGGAGAGCGGCCTGCACGCCGCCGGCTTCTACCTCGACCCGTCGGAGCGCCAGCGCATCCTGGAGGCGCTGCGCGACAGCGGCGGCTGCCTGCAGGCGTTCGAGACGCGCGTGCACGCCGCCGGCCGGCGCGTGGCGTGGGTGCTGCTGTCGATCCGCAGCTTCCGCTTCCACGGCGAGGACGCGCTGCTCGCCTGCGTCAGCGACATCTCCGGCCGCAAGCGGACGGAGCGCGAACTGGACGACAGCCGTGAGCTGTTCGAGTTGGCGATCCGCGCGGCCCGCGACGGGATCTCGCGCTGGGATCTCGCCACCGGCGAGCTGTGGTTCTCGCCGCAATGGTGGGCGCTGCTCGGCTACCGCGAGGACGAGGCGGTCAACACGCTGGAGCGCTGGAGCGAGCTGATCCTGCCCGAGGACCACGAGCCGTCGCTGCGCATGGCGCAGGATTTCATCGCCGGCGTCACCGACGAGTGCCAGCTGGTGCAGCGCTTCCGCCACAAGGACGGGCATGTCGTCTTCTTCTACACCCGCGCGGTGAAGGTGACCAACGCCGACGGCACGCCGCTGCGCCTCGTCGGCTCGCACACCGACATCACCGGGCGCATCCGGGCGGAGGAGGCGGTGCGCACCGCCAAGGAGCAGGCCGAACGCGCGCTCGACGAGCTGAAGCAGGCGCAGGCCCACCTGATCCAGTCGGAGAAGATGGCGGCGCTCGGCTCGCTGGTGGCGGGCGTGGCGCACGAGATCAACACCCCCGTCGGCATCGCGCTGACCGGCGCCTCGCTGCTGGCCGAGCGCACCGGCGAGGTCCGCGCCGCGCTGGACGCCGGCCGGCTGCGAAAGGCCGACCTCGTCGAGTACCTGGACACCGCGGCCGAAGCCAGCCAGCTGATGATGCTGAACGTCGACCGCGCCGCGCAGCTGATCCAAAGCTTCAAGCAGATGGCCGTCGACCAGGCCAGCGAGGAGCGCCGCGCCTTCAACCTGCGCGACTACATCCACGAGGTGCTGCGCAGCCTCGGCGTCCGTCTGAAGCGCGCCGCGCACCGCGTCGAGGTGACATGCCCGGACGATCTGGTGCTGGACAGCTACCCGGGGGCGCTGAGCCAGCTGCTGACCAACTTGGTGATGAACTCGCTGGCCCACGCCTACGGCCCCGGCGAGCATGGCCACCTGCGGATCGCCGTGCGCAGCCTGGACGCGGAGCGGGTGGAACTGGTCTACAGCGACGACGGCCGCGGCATCCCGGACGACTTGCACGCCCGCGTCTTCGAGCCCTTCTTCACCACCAGCCGCGGCAACGGCGGCAGCGGGTTGGGGCTCAACATCGTCTACACCATCGTCACGCGGACCCTGAAGGGCCGCATCACCCTGGACAGCGCGCCGAGGCGCGGCGCTGCGTTCACGATCACCTTCCCGAAGGTGGTGGGGTAGGGGCGGGCGTTTGCGAAACCCTCCCCCGCCTCCGGCGGGGGAGGGTTGGGTGGGGGCAGCGGCGCACACGAGAATCAACGCCTGCCACCGACACCGTAGCCCCCACCCTCCCAAGCCGCGCTTGGGCCCCTCCCTCCCCCAGCGGGGCTGGGGGAGGGGCTTGGCTTTACTTCTTCGCCGGCGCCACCAGCACTTGCGGCCGCGGCGCCGCGGCGGGCGTATCGCCGGCGCCCTCGCGGGCCTGCCGGTAGTACAGCAGGTTGCGCTGCACCTCCGCCTCGCCCAGGTCGAGGCGGCCCATGCGGGCGGCGTCCTCGTCGCGGCCGGCCAGACCGTAGGCCAGCGCGAGGTTCTGCCGCTGCAGCGCGCTGGCGGTCGGCGCGCGCCCCAGCGGCTCCAGGATGCGGATCGCCTCCGCCGCGTTGCCGGCCAGCAGGTGCGAGAAGCCCAGGTTGTTCAGCGTCGTGCGGTCGTCCGGCGCCAGCGCCAGGGCGGCGCGGAACCGCTCCTGCGCGCCGTTGTGGTCGCCCATCATATCCTTGGACACGCCCAGGCCGTTGAGCGCGCGGCGGTCCTTGGGGTCGGAGGCCAGCACGGCGGCGTACTGGCGCGCCGCCTCCTCCGGCTGGTCGAGCGCCAGCAGCGCCCGGCCGTAGCCGCGCAGCGCCGCGGCGCTGCCGGAGTCCAGGGCCAGCGCCTGCCGCCAGATGTCCAGCGCCTCGCGCGGGGTGCCCTGGTCGATCAGCACGTCGCCCAGGCCCAGCAGCGGCTCGACCCGCGCGCCGTTGGCGGCGTGGGCGCGGCGGTAGAGCGTGGCGGCGGTGTAGAGGTCACCCTGACCACGCGTGGTGTCGGCCAGCCGCATCAGCGCCTCGTAGCTGGCGCTGTTGGCGGCCCCGGTGCCGGTGCTGTCCTTCGTCGTCTGGCAACCGGCAAGCATCAGCGCCAGCATCGCCACCAAAGCGTGTACAAGACGTGTGGTCGGGCGCACGGTTCCAGAAATTCCCAAGGTGTTTGCCGGCGCAGCTTCGTCGGTCACGGTTAAGATATCTTAAAGGATCGCTCTCTAACGTGTTCGATGCCTCCGGCGGCCTCACAGACTGCATCCCCGTCCCATGACAACGACGCTCGTTCATTCCCAACCCGACGATGCCGCCCGCAAGGACAGGGTCTCGCCGAGCCAGATGTACCATGAGATCGCGCGGATCATCGAACGGATGCACCGCCGGTATCTGGACGTGTTGCGCATCGAGCTGGGCCGCATCGGAATCGACGACATCAGCCCGGTCCAGGTCATGATGCTGTTGAACATCTCGTCCGGCGAGATCAGCGTGCGCGACCTGATCGAGCGCGGCTACTATCTCGGCTCCAACGCCTCGTACAACCTGAAGCAGCTGGTCGACCAGGGCTATGTCGACCGCGCCGCCTCGCCGCGCGACAAGCGGGCCGCCCGGCTCAAGCTGTCGGCGCGCGGGACCGAGCTGTGCGAGCAGCTGCGCCGCATGTCGGCGCTGCACGCCGACGCGCTGATCCGCGCCGATGGCGACATGCAGGACTTCGAGGTCACCTACAAGACCCTGCGCCGCCTGGAGCGCAAGTGGACCGACGTCATCCGCTCCGATGAGAGCGAGCTGCTCTAGAGCAAGACCACATTGGCCACGGGGCCCCGCATGGTTCGCAGAGTCTGGTGGCTGGGCCTGACGTGTCTGCTCGTCCTGCCGGCGGCGCTTCCGGCGCTGGCCGACCCGGCGCCGCGGGTGCGGCTGGTCTTCGCCACCGATGCCAACCCGCCGCGCATCATGGGCGAAGGCACCGCCATCGACTGGGAGAAGCCGGGCCTGACGCCGGAGCTGCTGCGCCTCGCCGCCGTCCGCGCCGGCGTCGAGTTCACCTTCCAGCGCGTCCCCTGGAAGCGCGGGCTCTTCCTGATCGAGACCAACGAGGCCGATGGGCTGTTCCAGGCCAGCTATCTGCCCGACCGCACGGGCACCATGGCCTACCCCATGAAGGCCGGGCGGCCGGATCCGGCCCGCTCGCTCATGGAGCAGCGCTACGTCCTCTACAAGCGTCCCGGGGCCGCGGTGGCGTGGGACGGCGCCCGGCTGACCGGCGCCGACGCGCCGGTCGGCGCCATCTCCAGCTATTCCGTGGTGGACGAGCTCACCCGCCTCGGCATTCCCGTGGATGAGGCCAAGACGCAGGAGCACAACCTCGACAAGCTCGTCGGCGGGCGCATCGCCGCCTACGCCGGGATGGAGGCGATGACCGACGCCCAGATCGCCGCCCACCCGGACAAGTACGGCCGGCTGGTGAAGGTGATGCCGCCGCTGGTCTCCAAGCCCTATTACTTGGTGTTCTCCCGCAGCTTCTACAGCGAGCACCGCGACGTGGCGGAGCGGATCTGGGACGCCATCGCGGAGGTCAACGCCTCCGAAGACTTCGCGGCGATCGTCCGCCGCTATGCGGACTGATGCCGCGTGGACGCCCCTCTCGCCAGCCCCGAACCCCACAAGCCCAGGCGCATCGCGCCCGCGCTGCGCTCGCCCATCGCCATCCGGCTGATCCGCGTCACCTTCGGCCTGTATGTGCTGGTGGCGGCGCTGATTGCCGGCGCCCAGATCGCCGAAGAGTACCTGGGCACGGTGCGGGAGATGCAGCGCGAGCTGACCGTCTACGCCGGCGGCTTCGAGAACGGGCTGGGCAGCGCGCTGTGGGCGCTCGACACTGAGGAGTTGCAGTCCATCGTCGCCGGCATGACGCGCATTCCCGGGATCGCCGGCGTCAAGGTGGTGGACCACCGTCGCGCCCGCACCTTCGCGGTGTCCGGCGCCGTGCAGGATGGCAGCGGCACGCTCTGGTACGGTCGTGACGGCCAGCCGGCGCCGCCGCCGGATTCGCGCGCGTTCACCGGCCTGTTCGGGCAGGAGCACGCCGTTCAGCACACCCACGCCATGGGCACCGCGCTGGTCGGCTACGTCACCATCTACAGCAACTCCCACGCGGTGTTCGATCGCGTCTGGGTGCCGATCGCCTTCGTGCTCGGTGGTGCCGTGGTGAAGACGGTGGCGCTGTGGCTGATCTTCGTCTTCGTCGCCCGCCGCCTGCTGGTGCAGCCGCTGGCCCGCCTGACCGAGGCGGTGGAGCAGATGGACCCGCGCACCGGCCACGGCCCGCTGGTCGTCCCGCCGCCCGACCGCAAGGACGAGCTGACCGAACTGGCGCAGGCCTTCGCCGACCTGGTGCGCCGCCTGCGCGCCGAGACCGAGGCGCGCAACTGGCTGGAGGCCGGGCTGGAGGCGGAGGTGCGCCGCCGCACCGAGGAGGCCGATGCCGCCCGCCGCGCCGCCGAACGCGCGCTGGCCGAACTGGGCGAGACGCAGGTGCACCTTGTGCAGGCGGAGAAGATGGCTTCGCTCGCCACCCTGGTGGCCGGCGTGGCGCACGAGATCAACACGCCGGTCGGCATCGTGGTCACCGCCTCCTCGCACCTGATCGACGAGGCGCGCCGCATGGAGCTGCGCGCCCGCGAGGGCAACCTGCGCCGTGCCGACCTCGACGCCTTCCTCAACGCGGTGACCGAGGCGGGCAGCATCGTGCTGTCCAACGGCCGCCGCGCCGCGCAGCTGGTGCAGAGCTTCAAGCGCGTCGCCGTGGACGAGGCCAGCGAGGAGCGCCGCACCTTCCTGCTCGACGACTATGTGCGCGACGTGCTGGCGACGCTCGGCCCCCGACTCAGCCGCACGCCGATCGCCGTCGAGATCGCCATCCCGCGCGACCTCGACCTCGACAGCTACCCCGGCGCGCTGGCGCAGGTGCTGACCAACCTGTTGCTGAACGCGCTGCTGCACGCCTTCCCCGACGGCAGCCGCGGCCGCATCGTCCTCGCTGCACGCAGGGACGAGCCGGAGATGGTGGAGCTGAGGATCTCCGACGACGGCTGCGGCATCGCGCCCGACCTGCTGCCGCGGATCTTCGACCCGTTCGTCACCACGCGGCGCAGCGCCGGCGGCAGCGGTCTCGGCCTGCACGTCGCCTTCAACCGGGTGACGCTGACGCTGGGCGGCAGCATCGCCGTGGACAGCGCCCTGGGCCGCGGCACCACCTTCACCCTCCGCCTGCCCCGCGTCGCGCCGACGCCGGTGCACCCGGAGCCGGAAGGCGTGCGGTAGCCGGGTACGCCGGATTCCTTCGACGGGGTGGGCATGCGATGCTGAATTCAACAAGAACGCTTGCGGACGATGTTTATGGGCGTGGCTGATTTCGTGGGGTTGATCGGGGTTGCGGCCTACCTGTCGGCCTACGGTCTGCTGCAGCTCGGAAAGCTGAAGGTCGAGGACGGCCGCTATGCGGCGCTGAACGGCGCCGGTGCCCTGGCCATTCTTTACTCGCTGATCTTCGATTTCAATCTTCCGTCGTTCATCACGCAGTCCGCCTGGTTGGTCTTCACCGTCGTCGGCTACGTGCGCTCACGCTCCAGGCGAGCGCCGTCGTAACGCATGAACGCTTTGGTGGTTCGTGCCGGCGGATCGTATCGCCTGCGGCCGGCAAGGCCGTGGCATCCCGCGGGCTTGGCGTATAACCGATTGCCCAGCTCGGTTTTGCCACATATCATCGGTATTCCCCACTATCCGGGCGGCAAGCCCGCGCATCGAAGGTTTCTGACGGCTTGGACTGGATGCGCTCTCTGACGCGCTGGATTCCGGCGTGCGTGGTCCTGCTCGCCCTGGCGGCGCCGGTTCTGCTTCTGCGCGGCGAACCGGAGGCGGCCGGGCGGCCGCGGGTGGTCGGCGTGCTGACCAACGCGGCGGTGGCGCTGCCCGCCTACGAGGGCTTCCGTGCCGGCCTGGCGGAGCTGGGCGGGCCGCCGGTGTCCTTCCTGTTCGGCGGCGTCATCCCCGACGATGCCGCCCTGGCCGCCGAGGCGCGCCGGCTGGTGGCCGGCGGCGCCGACCTGATCCTGACGCTGACCACCCGGGCGGCGCTGGCGGCGCTGGAGGCCGGGCGGGAGCGCGGCGTGCCGGTGGTCTTCGCACCGGCCAGCAACCCGCTGCGGACCGGGCTGACGCAATCGCTGCGGCGCCCCGGCGGCAACGCCACCGGGGTGACCTTCGGACGGCAGGAGGCGCGGCGCCTGGAATGGCTGCTGCGGCTGGTGCCGGGTACCGAGTCCGTCTACGTCCCCTACACGCGCGGCGACCCCAGCCCGCTCGCCAGCCTGCCGGTGCTGCGGGAGGCGGCGAAGACCCTCGGCGTGTCGCTGACGGAGGAGGCGGTGGACGGCTGGGACGGCCTGCGGGCGGCGCTGGCGCGGCTGCCGGCGAGCACGCGCGCCATGCTGGTGCCGGCCGACCCGGGCATCGCCTCGCATTCCCGCGAGATCGCCGCCTTCGCCACGGAGCACGGCATCGCGCTGTCGATGCCGCACCGCGAGGGGGTGGAGCAGGGGGCGCTGATGTCCTATGGCTTCACCCTGTACGGCCTCGGGCGGCAGGCGGCGCGGCAGGCGCTGCTGGTGCTGTCCGGCGTGCCGCCGGCCGAGATTCCGGTGGAACTGGCGGAGTTCTCGCTGTCCCTCAACCTGGAGGCGGCGCACCGCCTGGGCCTGGACATCTCGCCGCTGATGCTGCGCCAGGCCCATGTGGTGGCGCCGTGAGCGGGGCGGTGCCGGTCCTGCCCGCCGGGCCGCGGCGCAGCATCCGCACCCGGCTGATCGCCGCCTTCTTCGGGTTGGCGCTCGGGCCGCTGCTGCTGCTCGCGCTGGTCCTGCTGCCCTACAGCGTCTACACCCGCATCGACGCCTCGCTGCTGCGCCAGGACGAGGCGGCGCGCCGCGTCACCCAGGACGTTGCCGTGCTGTTCAGCGAGGCGGAAAGCGCCCTGCGCGCCGCGTTGGGCGAGGTGCAGACCTACCGGCTGCGCGACCTGCCGTTGCTGCTGCGTCTGGACGCGCTGATGGCCGAGGGGCACCGCTTCGCCGCGGTGTCGCTGGTGGACGGGCTGGGTGTGGAGACCGCGCGGGTCGAGTACGACGTCGTGGTCGCCCCTGGCGACCGCCGCGACCTCAATGATCTGGAGCCGGTGGCGCGGGCGCTGAAGACCGGCGCCACCGCCTACGGCCCGGCCGAATTCGATGCGGAGACCGGCGAACCGACCATGCTCGTCGCGCTGCCGGCGCCCAGCCCGGACCGCCGCGGCATCGAGGGGGCGCTGGTCGGCCGCCTGCGCCTCAAGCCGATCTGGCACGTGGTGGGGCAGGCCTGGGCGGCGCAGGGGCTGGATGCCTACGTCGTCGATTCTGCCGGCCGGGTGATCGCGCACCGCAACCCGTCGGTGGTGCTGGGCGGCCGGCACGTCACGCTGCCGTTGCCCGACGGCCTGACGCGTGGCCTGGACGGCGGTCTGGTGGCGCGCGCGTCGGTGGTGCGCACGTTGGGCGGCGAGCCACTGACCACCGTGGTCGAGGTGCCGGCGGCGGAGGCGCTGGAACCGACGCTGCGGCTGCTGGTCGTCCTCCTGGTGCTGCTGCTGGGCGGCGTGGCGGTGGCCGCGCTGCTGGTGCGCCGGGCGCGGCGCGGCATCACCCGGCCGTTGCGCGCGCTGGTCGAGACGGTGCAGGCGATCACCGCCGGCGACCTGACCCGCACCGCCGAGGCCCGGCGCAACGACGAGATCGGCGACCTCGCCCGCGCCTTCAACGAGATGACCGCCCGCCTGCGCGCCCTGATCGACGAGCAGCGCCGCCTCAACGAGGAACTGGAGGCCCGCGTCGTGCGCCGCACGGCCGAGCTGGCGGCCAGCGAAAGCCGGCTGCGCGCCATCATGGACACGGTGCTGGAGGGCATCGTCGTCACCGACGAGCGCGGCGTCATCTGCGCCTTCAACCCGGCCGCCGAGCGGACCTTCGGCATGACGGCGGCGCAGGCGATCGGCCGCGAGCTGGCCATCCTGATGGGGCCGGAGGACGCCGCCGCGCACCGCAACGCGCTGGAGCGCTATGCCCACGACGGCCAGTCGCAGGTGATCGGCCGCTCGCGCGAGGTGGTCGGGCGCCGGCCGGACGGCACCGCCTTCCCGTTGGAGATCGCGGTGGCCGAACTGGTCACCGGCGAGGGCCGGCTGTTCATCGGCGCGCTGCGCGACATCAGCAGCCGCAAGGCGATCGAGCGCCAGCTGATCGCCGCCCGCGACGGCGCCGAGCAGGCGAACCGCGCCAAGACCGAGTTCCTCAGCAGCATGAGTCACGAGCTGCGCACGCCGCTCAACGCCATCCTGGGCTTCGCGCAGCTGCTGGAGATGGACGTGGGCCGCGCGGCCTCGCCCAAGCGGGCGGAGTACGTGCAGTTCATCCTGCGCGCCGGCCGCCACCTGCTGTCGCTGATCGAGGACGTGCTCGACCTCGCCAAGATCGAGGCCGGGCGGATCGAGCTGGCGGTCGAGCCGGTGGCGCTCGCCGACGTGATCGAGGAGGCGATGGGCATCGTCGGGCCGACCGCTGACTCCGTCGGCGTGACCCTGGTCGACGAGGCCGGCGCCGAAGCCCCGACGGTGCTGGGCGACCGGCGGCGGGTCTGCCAGGCGCTGGTCAACCTGCTGTCCAACGCCGTGAAGTACAACCGGGCCGGTGGCCGGGCGACGGTGGCGGTGGACGTCTCCGACCCGGCACGGCCGCGCGTGCTGGTCAGCGACACCGGCCGCGGCATCCCGGAAGACCGCCTGGGCGAGCTGTTCGAGCCGTTCAACCGCCTGAACGCCGAGCGCAGCGCCATCGAGGGCACCGGCATCGGGCTGGCGATCACCAAGCGGATGATCGAGGCGATGGACGGCGAGGTGGGCGTCTCCAGCGCCGAGGGCGTTGGCTCGACCTTCTGGATCGCGCTGCCTGGGGGGCGTGAGCGCGGGTTGCCCTGCGCGTCATCCCCCGCCACAATGCCCCCGGACCAGTAGGGAGACCCGAATGCCCGCCGTCGTCGTACGCCCCTCGCGCGCCGAGGACATCGACGCCATCCAGGCCATCTACGCGCATCATGTGCTGCACGGCCTCGCCTCGTTCGAGGAGGTGCCGCCCGACGCCGCCGAGCTGGCGAAGCGCCGCGAGGCGATCCTGGCGCAGGGCCTGCCGTACCTCGTGGCGGAGATCGACGGGCGGCTCGCCGGCTACGCCTACGCCAGCCTGTACCGGACGCGCTCCGCCTACCGCCACACGCTGGAGGACTCGGTGTACGTGGACGACGGCTGCCGCGGGCTGGGCGTCGGCCGGGCGCTGCTGACCCGGCTGGTGGCGGAGTGCGAGCGCTGGGGCGCCCGGCAGCTGGTGGCGGTGATCGGCGATAGCGGCAACGCCGGCTCCATCGGCCTGCACGCCGCGCTGGGCTTCGCGCGCACCGGAGTGCTGCCGGCGGTCGGCTTCAAGCACGGCCGCTGGGTGGACAGCGTGCTGATGCAGCGCCCGCTGGGCGAAGGGGACCGCACGCTGCCGTGAGGCCCCCCTCCCCAGGGACGGCGCCTCAGTGCCTCACCAGGGCACGTCGCGGCGGTCGATGAACAGCGGGGCGTAGCTGGTGCCGCCGTTGATCGGCGCCAGATAGTCCTGGATCTCTCCCATGGTCACGCCGCTCAGCACCACCGACACCGGCGGCGCACCGCCCGGGTCGTGCAGGAAATCCTCGTAGACGAAGCGCGTGTCGCGCCCGCCGTTCACCGCGGTGACGCTGTTGATGCTCAGGTAGTCGGTGCGGTACAGCCGGTCCTCGCCGAGCTGGAAATCGTCCACCGTGATGGTGCAGCCGGGCGTGGTGATGCCGTTGACCATGAAGATGTCGCGGCCGCCACCGCCGACCATGGTGTCGTTGCCGCTGTAGTACATCAGCAGGTCGTCGCCGGCGCCGCCCAGCAGCCGGTCGTTGCCGGTGCCGCCGTCCAGGTGGTCGTTGCCGGCGCCGCCGACCAGCACATCGTTGCCGGCCCCGCCGTTGATGACGTTGTTGCCGCTGTTGCCGATCAGCGTGTTGTTCAGCGCGTTGCCGGTGATGGAGCCGTTGGCTGACGCCCCCTTCTCCTGCAGAGTCACGTTCTCGATGTTGTCGCCCAGCGTCCACGAGTACTTGGCGACCACCGTGTCGTGGCCCTGGCCGGCGAACTCGATGATCGTGTCCTCCGGCCCGTTGGCGTAATAGATGTCATTGCCCCAGCCGCCGTACATCGTGTCCGGCGCGGAGTCGTCGCCGGGATAGAGCGTGTCGTTGCCGTTGCCGCCGTAGATCACGTCGGAATTGTTGTTGCCGCCCAGGACGTCGTTGCCGTCGTACCCGTAGATCGTGTTGTTGCCGGCCGGCGCCCAGATGGTGTTGTTGGCGTTGTTGCCGCGCAGGATGGCCATGACAGACTCTCCCGTGTGTTGTGATGCCGCGTTGGTGGCGGCGTTCAGCAAGTCTAGCAACGGGAGGTCGTTGAAGGGGCAGCGCTAAAAGGTTGTAAAGCCTGGGCGGAGGGCTTACTCCACCATAACTCGCGATGTCTCACGGAAATCACAACACAAAGCGCAAAAACACAAAAGGCCGCACGGTTGCGCGGCCTTTGTTCCGTTCGGCGACCGGCGGATGGTCGCGGAAAGCCTTACTTGATCTTGCTTTCCTTGAACTGGACGTGCTTGCGGGCCACCGGGTCGTACTTGTTGAACGACAGCTTCTCGGTGGTCTTCTTCGGGTTCTTCTTCTTGACGTAGAAGAAGCCGGTGTCGGCCGTGCTCACCAGCTTGATGAGGACCGTGTTCTGCTTGGCCATGATCGCAAATCCTGACAAAAATCCCGTGACCCGCCGGCCCGGCAGGACGGCGACTGAGAGCGCGAAGATACGCAGATCCGCCGGGATGTCAAGCTTTGGAGCGGGGTTTCGGCGAGCATCTTCACACCCCTCCCCTGCCTCCGGCGGGGGCGTGGAGCCGGTGCCGAAGGCAACGAGCGCCGAAGGCGATCGTAGGCGGAGCGCGGTCGCCCGACTTGCGGG
>NZ_LGQZ01000013.1 GCF_003116015.1 Azospirillum sp. TSO22-1 | reverse complement strand
CTGCGAGCGCGGCGACTTGATCAGCGTCCGGGGGGGCGCCCGCCACTGGTTCGACATGGGCGCGCGGCCGACCTTCACCGCCATCCGCTTCTTCACCCGGCCGGACGGCTGGGTGGCGGCCTACACCGGCGACGCCATCGCCGAACGGTTCCCCGTACCCCCGCTGTGAAACCGGGTGCGTCGATTTGTGCTGTACGGAAGCGGTGTGGGTTGTTGCCGCCCCCTATGACAAAGGTTAGAAATTGTCGGAGGGAGAAACGTTCGCGCCGCTGCCTCCGCAGGTAGTGGCGCGCCGAACGCCGAGGTGCGCATGGCGCCGAGTGGTCACGCGGTCAACGAGACCGGCAACGGGTTCATCGACGGCACGCACAGCGCCCTGTTGCGCCACGTCCACGACATCCGCGAGCAGTGCGTCGATGGCTCCCCGCGCGCGGCGGTGATCCCCTGCTTCGACGCCTTCGTTGGCGAGATGACCGTACATTTCGGCCATGAGGAACTGATCCTGCGCGCCTCCGGCTTCGCCGGCTGGGAGGAACACGCCGAGCAGCACCAGACGCTGGGCCGGCAGGTCGGCCGGCTGGTGGACTATCTGCGCGAATGCGACGTGTCGCGCGAGTTCCTGTGTACGGTGGCCGGCACGCTCGACCACGCGCTCTCGCAGCACGAGATCAAGCACGACGGCGCCTACGCCGCCCTGCTGCGGGCATCTCCGGCGCCGGAGCAGGGCGCCGACCTGATCGCCTGGACCCCTGGCTTCGAGACCGGCGTCGAACCCATCGACGCGCAGCACCGCGAACTGGCCGGCCTGGTCAACGAGTTGCACCGGCTGGCGGCCGGTGTGCACGACCGCGCCGAGGCTATGGTGCTGCTGGAGCGGGTCGGCCACCACGTGCGGGCGCACTTCGACGCCGAGGAGCGCGTGATGCGCGCCGCCTCGCCGGCCCGCTGCGTCAGCCACGCGGCCAGCCACACGCAGATGCTCGGCCAGTTCGACGCCATGTGCGGGCAGGTGGCGTCCGGCGTGGTCCCGCTGGAGGTGGCGGTGCGCGACTTCCTGCGCTTCTGGCTGATGGACCACATCCTGGTCTGCGACCGTCCGCACTTCCTGGTGATGGGGCTGGTCCGGCCGCCCGAGGCCGTGGTATAAGCCATTGATGTATTGGCAATTTTTCTGGAATACGCCGACGTATGGGCGTGCCATGAAAATATCACTTGAATCCGCGGCCAATCGGCGTATTTCGTAGCGGACGACGCACATCGCACGTGCCTATGGCCCACAGTGGTTATGCAACGACGTACCGCGTCCTTTTTGGCAGAGCCGGTCATCAGTGGGCCGGTCCCGAGAGGGAGCACAGTATGTTGTCCAGTCACCACGGCAGGGCCCAGAGACGGTAAGCCCCAGCCGGACATCGACGCCGTGAAGACCCGGAGCTGTTGAGCCCGGGTCCGCGTACGACTCCGGCTGCACCCGTCACCATCCGACAAACCCGACCCTGGTCTGCGGCACAGCAATGGCCGCTCAGGACCGCTTTTGCTCACGGGCCCGCGCACCGGGCCCGGAATGGAGTGCGCCATGGGCTTCATCCGTCCCCGTTCCGCGGTCACCCCGCTGCGCCGCGCCGCCAACACCTCCACCGCCGCCGTCGGACACCGCCCGTCGGTGATGCAGGCCGTCGCCCTGCACCGGCCGGAGGACCCCATGCATTGCATCCGCCCCGGCGTCCTGGCCGAGACGGCGCGCCGTTTCGTGGGCGCCTTCGGCGACGCGACCGGCGGCGCCCGGGGAGGTGACGTGCTGTACGCCGTGAAGTGCAACCCGGAACCGGCGGTGCTGCGCGCGCTGTGGGACGGCGGGGTGCGCCACTTCGACGTGGCGTCGCTGGGCGAGGTGCGTCTGGTCCGCCAGATGTTCCCGGAGGCCGAGCTGCACTACATGCACCCGGTCAAGGGCCGGCAGGCGATCCGGCAGGCCTACCAGCAGTACGGCGTGCGCGACTTCGTCCTCGATTCGATGGACGAGCTGCGGAAGCTGATGGAGGAGACCGACGAGGCGGCCGACCTCGGCCTGATCGTGCGCCTCGCGCTGCCGAAGGGCAACGCGGTGTACGACCTGTCCGGCAAGTTCGGTGCCCAGCCGGACGAGGCGGTGAGGCTGCTGCGCGCCGTGCGCGTGGTGGCGCCCAAGGTGGGGGTGAGCTTCCACGTCGGCTCGCAGATGCTTGAGCCGGCGGCGTACGAGCGCGCCATCGCCCTGGCCGGCCGCGTCATCGCAGAGTCCGGTGTGGCGGTGGACGTGCTGGACGTCGGCGGCGGCTTCCCGGTGTCCTACCCGGACGTCACCCCGCCGCCGCTCGACGACTTCATGGCGGCCATCGCGCGGGGCGTCGCCGCGCTCGACCTGCCGGCGCACTGCCGGATCTGGTGCGAGCCGGGGCGCGCCCTGGTGGCGGCCGGCGTGTCGCTGGTCGTGCAGGTGATGAAGCGCCGCGGCGACGAGCTGTTCATCAACGACGGCGTCTACGGCAGCCTGTCCGACGCCGGCGTGCCGGGCTTCCGCTTCCCGGTGCGGCTGCTGCGGCCGTTCGACGGCATGTTCGGCGGCGGCATCGAGGCGGAGGCCGTGCCGTTCGCCTTCTATGGCCCGACCTGCGACAGCGCCGACCGCATGAACGGCCCGTTCCTGCTGCCCGCCGACGTGCGCGAGGGCGACTGGATCGAGATCGGCCAGCTCGGCGCCTACGGTGCGTGCCTGCGCACGGCGTTCAACGGCTTCGATCAGGCGCGCCTCGTCGAGGTCGCCGACCGTCCGCTCCTCGAGACGCCGGGCCACCGTATTTCTACGCAGGCGGCCTGAGTCTTTTTGCAACGGCGGAAATATCGAGTATAGAACCGCTCGCGCGACCCCACTCTCCGTGGGGCCAACCGGCCGACGTGGCCATTCGTGGATCTTTTTACCCTGGGGGACCCACCCATGACCCTGAACACCAAGCACTGCGACTTCGCCGGTCGCATGGTCATCGTCGGCTTTGGCTCGATCGGCCAGGGCGTGCTGCCGCTGATCTTCCGCCACATCGGCATCACGAAGGAGCAGATCACCATCGTGACCGCCGAGGAGCGCGGCCATGAGGAGGCGAACGAGTACGGCGTCCGCTTCATCAACAACGCGCTGACCCGGGACAACTACCTGGACGTCCTGCGCCCGATGCTGGGCAAGGGCGATTTCCTGGTGAACCTGTCGGTGGACGTGTCGTCGATCGCGCTGGTCGAGTTCTGCAACGAGGTGGGTGCACTCTACATCGACACCTGCATCGAGCCCTGGCCCGGCGGCTACACCGACCCGAGCCTGAGCCCCTCGCTGCGCTCCAACTACGCGCTGCGCGAGTCGGCGCTCGGCCACAAGGAGACGTACGCCGGCGGCCCGACCGCGGTGCTGACGCACGGCGCCAACCCGGGTCTGGTGTCGCACTTCATCAAGCAGGCGCTGCTCGACATCGCGCGCGACACCGGCGTCAAGACCGACGTGCCGACGGACCGCGCCGGCTGGGCCGCGCTGGCCAAGGCGCTGGACGTCAAGGTCATCCACGTCGCCGAGCGCGACACCCAGGTCGCCAATCAGCCGAAGAAGGTCGGCGAGTTCGTCAACACCTGGTCGATCGACGGTTTCGTGTCCGAGGGCTGCCAGCCGGCCGAGCTGGGCTGGGGCAGCCACGAGAAGGCCCTCCCGCCCGACGGCCGCCGCCACGAGTTCGGTTCCGACGCCGCCATCTACCTGCTGCGCCCGGGTGCGAGCACCCGCGTGCGCACCTGGACGCCGCTGGAAGGCCCGTTCCACGGCTTCCTGATCACCCACAGCGAGGCGATCTCCACCGCCGACTACTACACGGTGAAGGAGGGCGGCACGGTCACCTACCGGCCGACCGTGCACTACGCCTATCACCCCTGCGACGACGCGGTGAAGTCGGTGCACGAGTTCGCCGGCAAGAACTGGAATCTCCAGCCCTCGAAGCGCCTGATGATGGACGAGATCGTCAGCGGCATCGACGAACTGGGCGTGCTGCTGATGGGCCACAAGAAGGGCGCCTACTGGTACGGCTCGCGCCTGTCCATCGGCGAGGCCCGCGAGATCATCCCGCACAACAACGCCACCTCGCTGCAGGTGACTGTGGCGGTGCTGGCCGGCATCGTCTGGGCGCTGGAGAACCCGACCGCCGGCGTGGTCGAGCCGGAGGAGCTGGACTTCCAGCGCGTGCTGGAGGTCTGCCGCCCGTACCTCGGCGAGGTGGTCGGCGCTTACGGCGACTGGACCCCGCTGGAGGACCGCGGCCGCCTGTTCCCGGAGGATGTGGACACCGATTGCCCGTGGCAGTTCAAGAACTTCCGCGTGGTGTAAGACTATAGTCGTTCCGCAATGGAAAGGGGTGCTCTGCTGGGCGCCCCTTTTTCTTTTGTGGAACCCTTCGCCCTCCAAGCGGTTGTTGGCGCCAATGGAGGGTCAATACGATGAGAATACGGGTTTTTGTTGCGGCTGCTGCGTTTGCTCTGGCGGCGACGCCGGCGCTCGCCGAGGGAAACAAACCCAAGCTTCAGGTTGAGGACGGTGGCGGCGAGCCGGTCATCGTTCAGCAGGGCAAGGGGTCCTTCTACGGCGACGGCTTCCACGGCAAGAAGACCGCGACCGGCGAGCGCTTCGACAAGAACAAGCCGACGGCGGCGTCGAAGGAGCTGCCGCTGGGCTCCAAGGCCACGGTGACCAACGAGGACACCGGTAAGAGCACCGACGTCACCATCAACGACCGCGGCCCGCACGTGCCCGGCCGGGTGATCGACCTGTCGGAGAAAGCCGCCAAGGACATCGGCCTGGACAAGGAGGACGGCGTGGCCCCAGTGCGCGTCGAGGCCAAGCCCTCCGCGCAGCCGGACCCCGAGGTGAAGGAGAAGCTGGAGGACAAGGCGGAGCGGATCGGCGCCGGGGCGTCGGGGAAGGACGCGCGGGGCGGGAGCGGGTCGGGGAAGTAGGCCGCGGGTACCCCCTTGACGCCCCCACGCTCCCGCTGGATTGATGGGGCATGCGCCCCGCCGTCCTGTTCCCCCTGTTCAAGCCGCTGTCCAGCCTGCCCGGTCTCGGCCCCAAGCTCGCGAAGCTGGCCGAGAAGCTGGCGGGCCCGTGCGCCGTCGACCTGCTGTGGCACCTGCCCTGCGGCATCATCGACCGCCGATTCGCCCCGAAGATCGCCGACGCGCCGGGCGGGCGGGTGTGCACGCTGACGGTGCGGGTCGATTCGCACGTCGCGCCGATCAACCCGCGCCATCCCTACAAGGTGCGCTGCACCGACGAGACCGGCGTGCTGGAGCTGATCTACTTCCACGCGCGCGGTCCGTGGCTGGAGAAGCAGATCCCCGTCGGCACGACCGTCGTCGTCAGCGGCAAGGTGGAGTGGTTCAACACCACGCTCCAGATGCCGCACCCCGACGCCGTGGCGACCATCGAGTCCCGCGACGAGATCGAGGCGGTGGAGCCGGTCTACCCGATGACCGCCGGTCTGCCGGCCAAGACGCTGCGCAAGGCGATCCGCGCCGTGGTGGGCGAGGTGCCGGAACTGCCCGAATGGCAGGACGCCGCGTGGCTGAAGCGGCGCGGCTGGCCGACGTGGCACGACGCCATCCGCCGCGCCCACCATCCGGAGGACGAGGCCGACCTGCGGCTCTCCGCGCCGTTCCGCCAGCGCCTCGCCTTCGACGAGCTGCTGTCGAACCAGCTGGCGCTGACGCTGGTGCGGTTGCAGCAGCGCCGCCTGGTCGGCCGCGCCACCAAGGGGGACGGCCGGCTGCGCGCGAAGGTGCTGGAGGTTCTGCCGTTCGCGCTGACCTCATCGCAGGTGCAGGCGCTGGCCGACATCGACGCCGACATGGCGGCGGAGCGGCGCATGCTGCGCCTGCTCCAGGGCGACGTCGGCAGCGGCAAGACGGTGGTGGCGCTGCTCGCGATGCTGAACGCGGTGGAGGCGGGCGCCCAGGCGGCTCTGATGGCGCCGACCGAGATCCTGGCGCGCCAGCACGCCGAGACGCTGGCGCCGCTGTGCAAGGCGGCGGGCGTGGACATCGCGCTGCTGACCGGCCGCGACAAGGGCAAGGCGCGCACCGCGGTGCTGGAACGGCTGGCGTCCGGCGAGCTGCCGATCCTCATCGGCACCCACGCGCTGTTCCAGGAGGATGTGGCGTTCAAGGACCTTGCCGTCGCGGTGATCGACGAGCAGCACCGCTTCGGCGTGCACCAGCGCCTGCAACTGTCGGCCAAAGGGCGCGGGGTGGACGTGCTGGTGATGACGGCGACGCCGATCCCGCGCACGCTGACGCTGACCGCCTACGGCGACATGGATGTCTCGCGCCTGCTGGAGAAGCCGGCCGGGCGCAAGCCGGTGCAGACCGCCACCATCGCCCTCGACCGGCTGGAGGAGGTGGCCGCCGGCATCCGCCGCAAGGTGGCGGAGGGCGCACGGGTCTACTGGGTCTGCCCGCTGGTCGAGGAGTCCGAACAGCTCGACCTCGCCGCGGCGACCGAGCGGCACGCCTTCCTGCGCGCCACCTTCGGCGACCGGGTCGGGCTGGTGCACGGCAAGATGCGCGGCCCGGACAAGGACGCGGTGATGGCCGCCTTCGCCGAGGGGCGGCTGGACGTGCTGGTCGCCACCACGGTGATCGAGGTCGGCGTGAACGTGCCCGAGGCGACGGTGATGGTGGTCGAGCACGCTGAGCGCTTCGGCCTCGCCCAGCTGCACCAGCTGCGCGGCCGGGTCGGGCGCGGCGACAAGCCGTCGAGCTGCCTGCTGCTGTTCGATCCGCACCTGACCGAGACCGCCCGCGCCCGCCTGAAGACCCTGCGCGACACCGAGGACGGCTTCGTCATCGCCGAGGAGGATCTGAAGCTGCGCGGTGCCGGCGAGGTGCTGGGCACCCGGCAGTCCGGCCTCCCGGAGTTCCGCCTCGCCGACCTTGCCGAGCACGGCGAGCTGCTGTCCGCCGCGCGCGACGACGCCCGCCTGATCGTCGAGCGCGACCCGGACCTCGCCAGCCCGCGCGGGCAGGCGCTGCGCACGCTGCTCTACCTGTTCGAGCGGGATGCTGCGGCGAAGACGCTGCGGTCGGGGTGAGCACACAGTCCCTCCCTCGCCCCCGGCGGGGGAGGGAGGGGACCCACGAAGTGGGAAGGGTGGGGGCTACGGCTTCGCGGAAGCAACCAGCCCCCACCTAACCTCCCCCGCCGGGGGCGGGGGAGGGACTTGGAGCGTTACGCGCTGATCCGCTCCGGCTCTTCCATGGGCTTCTCCGGTGGCGTAACAATGCCGGCGGAGAGCACCATCTTTAGCCCCTCCTCGACCGTCATGTCGAGCACCGTCACCTCGCGGCGCGGCACGAACACCAGGTAGCCGGCGGTCGGCGGGGCGCAGGGGATGAAGACGTTCACCATCGCCTCGCCGGACACCTTCTGGATCTCCGGGTGCGCGGTGCCGCTGATGAAGCCCAGCGACCACAGGCCCTTGCGCGGGTACTCGACCAGCACGACCTCGCGGAACGCCTTGGACTTGTTGGCGAGCACCGTCTCGACGATCTGCTTCACCGCGCTGTAGACGCCGCGCACCACCGGCGTGCGGCCGACCAGCCCCTCGCCGGCGCGCAGCACCAGCCTTCCGACGTAGCCGGCGGCGAAGGCGCCGATCAGCGTCAGGAACAGGATCATCACCACCACCCCGATGCCCGGGATGGAGAAGGGGAGGTAATTCTCCGGGTTGTAGGCGGAGGGGATCAGCGGACGGATGCGGCTGTCGATCAGCTCGATGAACCAGGAGGCCAGATAGACGGTGATGGCAATCGGCGCCGTCACCAGGATGCCGGCCAGGAAATAGGCCCTCAACCGGCCCATGAACCCGATGCCCTCGCGCCGGGCGCGGGGGGGCGCCGTCTCCTCGTGCTGCTCGCTGCCGTCCACGCCCGACCCCGGAATTATCGCGACGCACCATAGTGATACAGGACGCGGCGGCGGTCCAGCGCTTGCGGTGCCCTCCGCCAGCCACAACTTTGCTGGGCATGACCGCGACTCCCCGACTGCTGGCGCTCGCCACCGCGCTGCCGCCGCACCGCGTGACCCAGGCCGAGACGCTGGCGACCGCCCGTGCCGTCTTCGCCCCTCGCATGCGCGACTTCGACCGCCTCGCCCCGGTGTTCCCCAACACCGCCATTGAGACCCGCCACATCTGCATGCCGCTGGAGTGGTACCTGCAGCCGCGCGGCTGGCCGGAGCGCATGGCCGCCTTCCAGGACCGCGCGCTGGAACTGCTGGAGCAGGCCGCCGCGGCGGCGCTGGAGCGGGCGAGGCTGCGGCCGGGGGACGTCGACGCCATCGTCTGCGCCTGCACCACCGGGATATCGACGCCGAGCCTGGAGGCGCTGCTGCTGGAGCGCATGGGATTCCGGCCGGACACCGTGCGGCTGCCGGTGTTCGGGCTGGGCTGCGCCGGCGGCGTGCTGGGGCTGGCGCGGGCGGCGATGGCGGCGCGGGCGATGCCGGGCAGGACCGTGCTGTTCCTGGTCGTCGAGCTGTGCACGCTGGCCTTCCGCCCCGGCGAGGCGACGCCGACCAACGTGGTCGCCAGCGCCCTGTTCGCCGACGGCGCGGCGGCGGCGCTGGTGTGCCTCGACGACGACGGAGATGGCCCGCGCCTGCTGGGCAGCGCCGAGCACACGTGGCCCGGCACCCGCGAGGTGATGGGCTGGCGGGTCGAGGACGATGGGCTGGGCGTCATCTTCCGGCAGGACATCCCGGACATCATCCGCAGCCGCTTTCGCGGCGTGACCGACGCCTTCCTGACGCGCGAGGGGCTGGCGCTCGCGCAAGTGGCCGGCTTGGTCTGCCACCCGGGCGGCACCAAGGTGCTGCTCGCCGTCGAGGAGGTCATGGCGCCGCTCGGCGACGGGCTGGGCGACGCCTGGGCGGTGCTGCGCGACTGCGGCAACATGTCGGCGGCCAGCGTGATGTTCGTGCTGGAGCGGCGGCTGGCCGGCGGGGCCACGGGCTTGCAGCTGATGACGGCGCTCGGCCCCGGCTTCACCGCCGGGCTGATGCTGGTGGAGGTCTGAGGTGGGCTGGCCGCAGGCCATCGTGCTGCTGGTCGCCGTCCAGCGCCTGGGAGAGCTGGTGCTGGCGCAGCGCAACACCCAGCGGCTGCTGGCCGAGGGGGCGCGGGAGGAGGGGGCGGGGCACTACCCGCTGTTCGTCCTGCTGCACGGCGGCTGGCTGGCGGCGCTGTTCGCGCTGACCCCGGCGGACGCGCCGGTGAACCCGTGGCTGCTGGCGCTGTTCGTGCTGCTGCAGGCCGGGCGGGTGTGGGTGATCGCGTCGCTGGGGCGGTACTGGACGACGCGGATCGTCACCTTGGCCGGCGCGCCGCTGGTGCGGCGCGGGCCGTACCGCTGGGTGCGGCACCCGAACTATCTGGTGGTGGCCGGGGAGCTGGCGGTGCTGCCGCTCGCCTTCGGCGAGGCCGCGCTGGCGGTGCTGTTCAGCCTGCTCAACCTGCCGCTGACCTGGCACCGCATCCGGGTGGAGGAGGGGGCGCTGGCGCCCCGCGTCAGCCCAGCAACTCCGCCGCGATGAAGGTGAGCATGGTCACGCCGATGGCGATGGCGGCGCCGTCCACGTGATTCGGGAAGGCGTGCCAGAACGGGTCGGCGCCGCGGGGCAGGGGCTCCGGCTCCGCGCCCTCGTCCAGCCACAGGCCGGCGGGTAGGCCGCCGTTGGCCTTCTCGGCCAGCGCGCCGGACAGGTGCGCCATGCCCACCGCGAGATAGCAGAACTTCACGAAGCTCAACAGGAAGGCGAGCGTGCCGCCGGCCTCGGCGATGCGGTCCACGGCACCGCCGGTGGCCGCCACGGCCGAGGCCATGGCGATCGCCGCCGCCAAGGGGATCGCGACCACGGACAGCAGGCGCTGGGTGTCGATGCGGGCGGCGGTCGGGATGGTCATCGGTCGGCTCCGGGCAACTGGCTTCTGCGATGCTTCGTATGCCCTTTGTCCGGCATTCTGGTTAACGGCCAGTTACCAAAGTTACGATTCGCGCAGACCAAGGGTGGCGGCGGGGCTGGAGCTGGGCTATCGTCGGTGGCGTGACCGAGATCGCCAATCCCTCCCTCGACACCGTCGAGATTCTCAAGCCGCTGGACGCGCAAGTCCGCGCGGCGACGGCCCGGCGCTGCCGCTGGCGCCGCTTCGATTCCGGCGAACAGATCCTCGACCAGCAGGGCGGCACGCAGGACGTCTGCTTCGTGGTGCGCGGGCGGGTGCGGGTGGTGAACCACTCTGCCAGCGGGCGCGAGATCAGCTTCGACGACATCCCGGCCGGCGGCACGGTGGGCGAGATGGCGGCGGTGGACGGCGGCCCGCGCTCGGCCTCGGTGGTGGCGCTGGACGACGGCACGCTGATCGCCTTCCTCGCGCCCAAGCCGTTTCTGGAACTGGCCACCGGCCATCCGGGGCTGGCGCTGGCGGTGATGCGGCGGCTGTCCGGCATCGCCCGGCGCTCCACCGACCGCATCATGGAGCTGAGCACGCTGGGCGCCAACAACCGCGTGCACGCCGAGCTGCTGCGCCTCGCCCGCTTGCACGCCAAGCCGGACAACACCGCGGTGCTGGAGCCGATCCCGCTGCACGCCGACATCGCCGCGCGGGTCAGCACCACGCGCGAGACGGTGGCCCGCGTGCTGGGCGACCTGACCCGCGACGGGCTGCTGGCCAAGCGCGGCAACGCCCTGGTCATCCGCGACCTCGACCGCCTGGAGGAGATCGTCGAGGACGTGCGGGGGGCGCTGTAGATGCCGCACGCGCCGGCTCTGGCCGACGTCCTGGTCATCCTGCTGTCGGCGGTTCTGGTGGTGCCGCTGTTCGAGCGGCTGAAGGCCAGCCCGGTGCTGGGTTACCTCGCCGCCGGCATGCTGATCGGGCCGCACGGGCTGGCAATCATCGGCGATCCGGACGGCGCCGCCATGCTGGCGCACTTCGGCGTGGTGTTCCTGCTGTTCGCCATCGGGCTGGAGCTGTCGCTGGAACGCCTGCGCGTGATGCGCACGTGGGTGTTCGGGCTCGGCACGCTGCAGGTGGCGGCGACCACCGCGGTGGGCTGGCTGGGCGCCAAGGCGCTGGGCCTGTCGAACGCGGCGGCGCTGGTGGCTGCGGGCGGTTTGGCGCTGTCCTCCACCGCCATCGTCATGCAGATCCTCAAGGAGCGCGACGAGTTGGGCGCCAAGCACGGCCGCGTCGCCTTCGCCGTGCTGCTGATGCAGGATCTGGCGGTGGTGCCGCTGCTGACGCTGGTGCCGCTGCTGGGCTCCTACCAGTCGGACGTCGCCTGGGCGTTGGGGCTGGCGGCGGTGAAGGCGGTGGCGGCGCTGGTCGGCATCGTCGTGGTCGGGCAGGTGGTGCTGCGTCCGGTGCTGCGCATGGTGGCGGCGGCCCGCTCGCCGGAGCTGTTCACCGGGGTGACCCTGCTGATCGTGCTGGGGGTGGGCTGGCTGACCGATCTGGCCGGGCTGTCCATGGCGCTGGGCGCGTTCCTGGCCGGTCTGGTCATCGCCGAGACCGAGTATTGCCATCAGGTCGAGGCCGACATCGAGCCGTTCCGCGGCGTGCTGCTGGCGCTGTTCTTCATGACCGTCGGCATGACGGTGGACCTGGGGCTCGTGGCCAAGGCGTTCCCGGTGGTGCTCGTCCTGGCGGTGGCGCTGGTGGCGGGCAAGGCGCTGCTGCTGGGCGGGCTGGCGCGGCTGTTCGGCATCTCCGCCGCCACCGCGGTGCAGGTCGGCCTGACGCTGAGCCAGGGTGGCGAGTTCGCCTTCGTCCTCTACGACCTCGCCCGCGGCCACGGCGTCCTGGCGCCGGAGGAGGCGCAGCTGATGCTGGCGGTGATCGCGCTGTCGATGGCGGCGACACCGTTCCTGATGGCCGCCGGCCGCCGCCTCGCCGGCCGCCTCGCCCAGCCGCCGAGCGAGGCGTTGCGCCAGATGGCCGGGGCGACGGGCGAGCTGCGCGGCCATGTGCTGATCGCCGGCTTCGGCCGCGTCGGCCAGACGCTGGCGCGCGTGCTGGAGGCCAACGAGGTGCCGTGGGTGGCGGTGGACCTGGAGCCGAGGCGGGTGGGCGAGGGCCGGGCGCGCGGCCTGCCGGTCTATTTCGGCGACGCATGCCGCCCCGACGTGCTGGCCGCCGCCGGCGCCGGGCACGCCCGCGCCGCGGTGGTGACGCTGGACCACCCGGCGCTGGCCGAACGGGCGGTGCGCGCCTTGCGTGGAGGCAACCCGGCGATGACCATCGTGGTGCGCGGCCACGACGGAGGCCACGCCGATGCCCTGGAGCGTGCCGGCGCCACCTTCGTGGTGCCCGAGGCGGTGGAGGCCAGCCTGGAACTGGGCGGCACCGTGCTGCGCGGCCTGGGACAGGACGCCTACGACGTCGAGCGCGTGCTGCACCGCTTCCGCGAGGACGCCTATGCGAGCCTAGGCAACCTTATCCCGGCGAAGCCGCCGCCGAGAAGGCACCCGGTGGCGGTGCCGATCAGCCTGGACGATTTGAACGATCCGCGGCGGTGAGGCGGCGAATGGAACGCTGTGGAACACTATGGAACAGTGTGCGCGGCGTGTTCAGTTCGGTGGGGTGGTCACGGCTCTGCTGCGGACAATCATCCTATACCCCTGGGACTCGAACATTTCAAGAACAAAACCGCTCGGCTGGTAATTGCCGCTTGTGAGGCGGGGGGATACTCAGCGGACCGGCGGACGCGTTATCGGCACGTCACGCGTCCGGGAGCCCGCGCTCGTTCCGGCGCGCATCGCCGCCGTGCCGCTGCCTGCCGCAGAGCAGGGGCCTTGCCGCCATCTCGCCGTTGGGCTACCTCTCACCTCCATGACGACCGAATCCCCCCTCGATCCCCTGGAAGCCCGCCGCAAGCGTCTGCGGTTCCGGTCCTGGCACCGCGGCACGCGGGAGATGGACCTGATCATGGGCTCCTTCGCCGACGCCGCCACGCCGGCGTTCGACGCCACGCTGCTCGACCAGTACGAGGCGCTCCTGGAATTGTCGGATCCCGATCTCTACAATTGGATCACCGGCAAGGAGCCGGTCCCGGCCGAGCACGACACCGAGGTCATGCGCCGGCTGGTCGCGTTCCGCTACACCCCCCGTCAGGGCTCCTGACGCCCATTCCCTGACGCCAGTTCAAGGTCAGCCGTGATCAAGTTCGACTTGCAGCCCGGCCGGCCCGCCCGCCTGCTGGTCGGCGGCGCGCCGGAAGGGCACGACGCCCGCATCCTCGCCGCCCTGGCCGAGCGCGCCGGTGCCGCCGGCGTGCTGCATGTGGCGCTCGACGACGCCCGCACCGCGCGGCTGGCCGAGGCGCTGGCGTTCTTCGCGCCGGACCTAGAGGTCCTGCACCTGCCGGCGTGGGACTGCCTGCCCTATGACCGCGTGTCGCCGAACGGCGAGATCGTCGCGGCGCGCATCGACGCGCTGACCCGGCTGATGGAGCGCGGCGAGCGGTCGGCTCCCCTGGTGGTGCTGACCACGGTCAACGGGCTGGTGCAGAAGGTGCCGCCGCGCGCGGCGTTCCGCAACGCCACGTGGTCGGCGAAGATCGGCCAGCGCATCGACCTGGAGAAGCTGCAGACCTATCTGGCGCAGAACGGCTACACCCGCGCGCAGACGGTGCGCGAGCCGGGCGAGTTCGCCATCCGCGGCGGCATCGTCGACCTGTTCCCGCCGGGCACGGCGGAGCCGCTGCGCCTCGACCTGTTCGGCGACGAACTGGAGGGCGTGCGCGCCTTCGACCCGATGTCGCAGCGCACCACCGAGAAGTGCGACGGCGTGGCGCTGAAGCCGGTGTCGGAGGTGTTCCTCGACGAGGCGGGCATCGCCCGCTTCCGCTCCGGCTACCGGGAGCTGTTCGGCGCCGTCACCGACGATGACCCGCTGTACGAGGCGGTGTCGGCCGGGCGCAAGATGGCGGGCATGGAGCACTGGCTGCCGCTGTTCCACGAGGGCATGGACACGCTGCTGGACTACCTGCCGCGCGCCATCGTCTCGCTGGACCATCAGGCGGAGGAGGCGCGGGACTCGCGCCTCGCCCAGGTGCAGGACTTCTACCAGTCGCGCGCCACCATGATGGGCGTCGACAAGAAGGCCGGGCAGCCGGTCTACAAGCCGGTGCCGCCGGGGACGCTGTTCCTCGACAAGGGCGGCTGGGACGCGGCGCTCGGCAGCACGGCGGTGGTGCAGTTGCAGCCCTTCGCCACGCCGCCGGGCATCAAGGGCACGCAGGACGCCGGCGGGCGCCTCGGCCACGACTTCGCCGAGGAGCGGGCGCGGCCGGACGTCAACGTCTTCGACGCGGTGCGGCAGTTCATCGAACGGCTGCGCGCCGACGGGCGCAAGGTGCTGGTGGCCGGCTACTCGGCCGGTTCGCGCGACCGGCTGATGAGCGTGCTGGCCGACCACGGCATCCACGGGCTGGAACCGGCGGAGAGCATCGCCGACGTCCAACGCTTCGACCGCCACGTCACCGCCATGGTGGTGCTGGGGATCGAGCACGGCTTCGCGGCGCCCGACCTCGCGGTCATCACCGAGCAGGACATCCTCGGCGACCGCATGGTGCGGCCGGCCAAGAAGAAGCGGAAGCACGCCAACTTCATCGCCGAGTATTCAGCGCTCACCGTCGGCGACCTCGTGGTGCACACCGACCACGGCATCGGGCGCTACGATGGGCTGGCGACGCTGGAGGTGTCGGGGGCGCCGCACGATTGCCTGCGCATCATCTACCTGGGTGACGACAAGCTGTTCGTGCCGGTCGAGAACATCGAGGTGCTGACCCGCTACGGCTCCGAGGACGCCGGGGCGCAGCTCGACAAGCTCGGCGGGGTGGGCTGGCAGGGGCGCAAGGCGCGGGTCAAGAAGCGCCTGAAGGACATGGCCGAGGCGCTGCTGAAGATCGCCGCCGAGCGCGAGCTGAAGCGCGCCGACGCGCTGGCCCCGCCGGAGGGCATCTACCAGGAGTTCGCCGCCCGCTTCCCCTACCCGGAGACCGACGACCAGCTGAAGGCCATCGAGGACGTGTTCACCGACCTCGGCTCGGGCAAGCCGATGGACCGGCTGGTGTGCGGCGACGTCGGCTTCGGCAAGACCGAGGTGGCGTTGCGCGCCGCCTTCCTGGTCGCCATGAGCGGCCAGCAGGTCGCCGTGGTGGTGCCGACCACGCTGCTGGCCCGCCAGCACTTCAAGACCTTCACGACGCGCTTCGCCGGGCTGCCGGTGCGCATCCAGCAGCTGTCGCGCATGGTCACCGCCAAGGAGCAGGGCAAGGTCAAGCAGGAGCTGGCCGAGGGCACGGTGGACATCGTCATCGGCACGCACGCGCTGCTCGGCAAGGGGCTGGAGTTCAAGCGGCTCGGCATGGTCATCGTCGACGAGGAGCAGCACTTCGGCGTCAAGCAGAAGGAGCGGCTGAAGGAGCTGCGCACCGACGTGCACGTGCTGACGCTGACCGCCACGCCGATCCCGCGCACCTTGCAGATGGCGCTGTCGGGCGTGCGCGAGCTGACGCTGATCGCCACACCTCCCGTCGATCGGCTGGCGGTGCGCACCTTTGTGCTGCCCTACGATCCCGTCGTGATCCGCGAGGCGATCCTGCGCGAGCACTACCGCGGCGGCCAGACCTTCTACGTCTGTCCGCGCGTCGAGGATCTGGCGAAGGTGGCGGAGCGGGTGCGCGAACTGGTGCCGGAGGTCAAGGTCGTCACCGCGCACGGCCAGATGGCGGCGTCGGAGCTGGAAGACGTGATGACCGCCTTCGACGAGGGCAAGTTCGAGGTGCTGCTCGCTACCAACATCATCGAGAGCGGCATCGACATCCCCTCGGCCAACACGCTGATCGTGCACCGGGCGGACATGTTCGGGCTGGCGCAGCTGTACCAGATCCGCGGGCGGGTCGGACGCTCGAAGGTGCGCGGCTACGCCTACCTCACATACGCGCCGGGCAAGCCGCTGTCGGGCACCGCGCAGCAGCGGCTGCACGTCATCGAGACGCTGGATTCGCTGGGTGCGGGCTTCCAGCTGGCCAGCCACGACATGGACATCCGCGGTGCGGGCAACCTGCTGGGCGAGGAGCAGTCGGGCCACGTCAAGGAGGTCGGCGTCGAGCTGTACCAGCACATGCTGGAGGAGGCCGTCGCCAACGCGAAGGCGGGGATTGGACAGGAACAGGCGGCGACCGAGGAGTGGACGCCGACCATCAACCTCGGCACCCCGGTGCTGATCCCGGAGGAGTACGTCGCCGACCTCACCGTGCGGCTGTCGCTGTACCGCCGCATCTCCGAGCTGGTCGACCGGCCGGAGATCGAGGCCTTCGCGGCGGAACTCATCGACCGCTTCGGCAAGCTGCCGTCCGAGGTCGAGAACCTGCTGGACGTGGTGACCATCAAGCAGCTCTGCCGGCAGGCGGGGATCGAGCGGGTGGACGCCGGGCCGAAGGGCGCGGTGCTGACTTTCCGCGGGAACACCTTCGCCCGGCCGGACAAGCTGATCGGCTACATCGCCGGGCGCGGCGGGCTGATGAAGCTGCGGCCCGACCACAAGCTGGTCTACACCCGCGTCTGGGACGACGAGGCGCTGCGCGTCACCGGCGTGAAGCGGCTGATGAAGGACCTCGCCGACATGGCGGCCGGTCTGGACGTGAAGGGCGAGCCGCCGCCCCCGCCGCCTCCACCCCCGCCGCCGCGACCGACCGCGCTGAAGGCCGGCTCGAAGTTCGGCCGCGTGCCGCCCGGGCGCTTCGGGCGGCGTTGAGGTGGAAGGCCTCGCCGAACGCCTCGCCCGGGGAGACCGCCGCACCACCGGCGACGCGCCGAGCGTCGCCGACGAGGTGAGCGCCGACCCGGCGCTGCTGCCGGAGCTGGTCGAGTGCCTGTTCGTGCCGAGCCCCGGCATCCGCATGCGCGCCGCCGACGCGCTGGAGCGGGTGTCGCGGGTGCGGCCGCGCGACCTCGACACCTACACCGACCGCCTGCTGACCGAGGTCGCCGCCATCGATCAGGCGGAGGTGCGCTGGCACGTGGCGCAGATCCTGCCGCGCCTGGCGCTCGACGACATCCAGCGCTGGCGCGCCGCGGCGCTGATGGCGCAGTGGTTCGGGCATGCTGAGAGCCGCATCGTCCGCACCTCGGCGCTGCAGGCCATGGTGGACCTGGCGGAGAACGACGCGGGCCTGCGCGAGCTGGCGGCGGAGATGATGCGCTCGGCGCTGCGCTCCGGCGTGCCGTCGCTGGCGGCGCGGGCGCGGCGCATCCTCAACCCGCTGCAGGTGGACGAGGCGATGCTGGCCGCGGTGACCGCAGCACCCGAACCGCCGCCGCTGACCCTGACCCTGGTGGACGGCACGCTGGCGGTGGCGCGGCTGGACCCGGGGGAGGGCGTGCCGGGGTGGGTGGACTGGAGCGCCCCGCTGGTCAGCGTGACCCGCACGGCGGACGAGCTGTCGGTGGTCTGCGCCGATGCGCGCGTGCCGGAGGATGCGAAGGCCGAGCGCGGCTGGCGCGCCTTCAGGGTGGAAGGGCCACTGGACTTCGCGCTGACCGGCATCATGGCGCGGCTGTCGGGCGCGCTGGCCGACGCCAACATCCCGCTGTTCGCGCTGTCCACCTACGACACCGATTATGTGCTGGTGCGCGCCGCGGACGCGGAGCGCGCGGCGGACGCGCTGGGCGCGGTCGCGGCGGTGCGGCGTTGACGGCGCTGCGGCGCGCCGGGCCGGACGACGCGGGCTCCATTGCACGGCTGGTGCACCGCGCCTATTCCAAATGGATCCCGGTGATCGGCCGCGAGCCCAAGCCGATGAAGGCCGACTACCAGCGTGCCGTGCTCGACCACGAGGTGTGGGTGCTGGACGGCGAGCGCGGAGTGATCGCCGTGCTGGAGATGATCCCGGCGCACGACCACATGCTGGTCGAGAACGTGGCGGTCGAGCCGGCCGTGCAGGGCCGCGGGATCGGCCGCCGGCTGATGGCCTACGCCGAGGCGGAGGCGAGGCGGCTCGGCGTCGGCGAGGTGCGGCTGTTCACCAACGAGCGGTTCGCCGACGACCTGCGGTTCTACGACCGGCTCGGGTACGAGGAGTTCGACCGCCGGCCGTACGGGGAGTCGCAGCTGGTGTTCCTGGCGAAGCGGGTGGGCTGATTACCGCGCGAACGGTTCCAGCGCGACCCCCTGCCGCAGCGCCGCCAGGGCGATCCCGGCGCAGGCCTGCGCGTCGGACAGCGCGTCGTGGTGCTTGAGCGCGATGTTCAGGTGGCGGCAGACGTCGGGCAGCTTGGTCGGGTAGACGTTCCAGACGTGCCGGGCGATGCGCACCGTGCAGGCGAAGGGCTTCAGCGGGTTGCGCAGGCCGTACGCCGCGCAGCAGGCGTTCAGCACGCCCTTGTCGAACGGCGCGTTGTGCGCCACCAGCAGGTCGGCGCGCTCCAGCAGCGGCGCCATGCGCGGCCACAGGCCGGCGAAGTCGGGCGCGCCGCGGCAGTCGTCCCAGGTCAGGCCGTGGATGTGGGTGAAGCGGAAGTACGGGCGCGGCGGGCGGATCAGCGCGGTGAGCTGGTCGGCGATGCGCCCGTCCTCCACCAGCACCACGGCGACCGAGCAGGCGCTGTCCCGGCCGTTGTCGGCGGTCTCGAAATCGATGGCGGCGAAGCGGGTCATGCGCGGGTTGTAGCGCGGGCGGGAGCCCCTCGCCAACGGGCAATAGCGGCTAGGGAGTGACGGCGGTCGCCAGATCCTCGTCCTCATCGACCGCGAGGTCGAGCAGGGGGAGGAAGCTGCCCGGCTCCTGCGCGCCGGACAGCGCGTAGCGGCGGTTGAAGACGAAGCAGGGCACCGCCTGCAGGGTGAGCTGGCGGGCCAGCGTGTCGGCGGAACGGACGTTCGACACCTCGGCGTCGCTCAGCAGCTGCGCCTTGATCTCGGCGTCGTCGAGCCCGGCGCGGCCGGCGGTGGCGGCCAGCGTGTCGATGTCGCCGATGTCCAGCCCTTCCACGAAATAGGCGTGGAACAGCGCGTCCACCATCGCTCCGGACACGCCGCGGCGGCCGGCCATGCGGATCAGCCGGTGCGCGTCGAAGGTGCCGGGCATGCGCTTGATGCGGCCGAGGTGCAGTTCCAGCCCGTCCCGGTCCGCCGTGTCCTCGATCACCGAGTGGATCTGCCGCGCCCGCTCCGGCCCGCCGAACTTGGCGGCCATGTAGGCGTCGCGCTCCATGCCGCCGCGCGGCAGGTCGGGGTTGAGCTGGAACGGCTGCCAGCGCACCTCCGGCCGCACCCGGGGGCGCTCGGCCAGGGCGCGCAGCAGGCGGTGGCGGCCGATGTAGCACCAGGGGCAGGTCAGGTCGGCGAAGGTCTCGATGAGCATGGTCCCTACTATCCACCAAATCGCCGCCGCCCGGCAATGACGCAACCCTTTGTTAACCCATGCAGCCCAACAGTCGTGACGCTCGAACGGACGGAGGCGGTCGTGAGCGATTCCTATGTCAACGGCAAGGTGCGCGAGGCGCTGCAGGCCGCGAAGGGCAGCCCGTCGGTGGCGCAGAAGCTGCTGATCAACTGGGCGGTCCAGGACCCCGACCTGCTGCTGGGCATGGCGCAGCCGTTCCTGAAGGCCATCGCCGGCGCGGCGGTGGCGCGCGCCGGACGGCGCGCCGCCGCCCCCAAGGCGGCCGGTGGCGCCCTGTCGCGCGAGGCGCTGGAGCGGGTGCTGAGCCGCATGGGCGAGGCGGACGACGGCGACGTCGTGCCGCAGCCGGCGGCCCGTGCCGCGGCGGCGCCGGCTCCGATCCGGCAGGCGCCGTCGGGCGTCAGCCACGAGAAGTCGATGCTGACGCTGGCCAAGGCGTTCGCGGCGAAGAAGGTGCGCTAGCTCCGCTTAGTCGAACAGCCCGTCGAACCAGCCGGGCTTCGGCGGGATCGTCTTGTAGACCGGCGGCGGGCTGGCCAGCGCGGTCTGCCCGTTCTTGTACGGGTCGGGCAGGTAGTGGCAGTTCACGTCGGCCAGCGTGCGGTAGCAATAGATGTTGGAGCGGTCGACGACCTTCGGCTCCGGGCACAGCTCGCCGGTCTGCTCGTAGCTCACCACCGAACAGTCGCGCCCGGTGATGCCGGACTCGATGTGGTTTGCGATCGTCTTCTTGGTCGTGGTCACCGCCACAACGTCGGCGGACGCGGTGATCGCGGCGAGCGGGCCCGGCTTCGGCGACCAGCAGCCGGCGAGCAGCGCGGCGGCCAGCGTCAGGACGGCGGTGCGGCGAAGCGTCGGCATGGCGCGGTTGCGACTCCTGTGGATCCCCAGCGGGCATTGCACGCCCACCCTGTTAACAACGTGTGAATTCAACGCAGCAGCGTGCAGATCCGCGCCCGGCATTCGACCAGCACGAAGGCCTCCTTGTCCTCCGAGCAGCCCACCTTGAACACCGTGGAGGCCTCGCGGCCGAGGAGGTGGCGCAGCACCTCCACCTTGGCTGGGGTGCAGCCGCCGGCGCGCGCCGCCTCCTTCGCTTCGGCCTGTCCGGCGGACACGGTGACGGCACCGGCCGGGGCGGCGGCCAGGGGCAGCAGAAGGACGGCGAGGGCAGGGGCGCGGTGCATGGTCCCTGCAGTATGCCATGGCCGGCCGGTGCCGGCCAACCGCCGCCGTGCCAGCCGTTGCCGGGTATGACCTCGCGCTGGCTTGAACCCGGGCATGGGCCACGGCATTGTGAAGCCGATGAGTGGTCACACGAACCGACACGCGGCCATGAGCGACCGGCTGAGCGCGCTGCGCGCACTGTGGGAGGAGCGGAGGCGCGACCGCGCGCTGCCGGAGCGCCGGGACTTCCTGGCGGAGGAGTTCCGGCCCTGGTTCGGCCACCTGTGCATCGTCCGGGTGGAGGAGCCGGCGGCGCGCTTCCGCGTCACGCTGGCGGGGCTGGAGGTGGTGCGCTACTACGGCCGCGACCTGACCGGGCGCTGCCTGGACGACGAGATGTCGGTCGAGGGCTTCGGCTGGGTCGTCGAATCGTACCGCGAGTGCGCGCGCCAGGCGGCACCATACAGCGCCAATGTGCCGGCGCTGGCGTTCAACGGCACCACCATGGCGCTCAACCGGCTGATGCTGCCCTGCGGACGCGACCGCCAAGTGGACACCATCATCGTCGGCATCTATCCCGCCGGCTAAGAAAAAGGCTCCCCGCGGGGTGGGGGAGCCTTGCGGGCGATGGGCCGGACCGTTTCCGGATGGCCGCGCCGCCAGGGTGAAGTGCGATCCGCCAGGATATCGCGACGTACAAGTTCGGCGGCCGGTCCGCGTGACCCAGATTGGAAACCGGCCGCCGATCCTCACTGTGATCCGATAATGATGGCTGTGCAAATGTACCGTTTGCCCGCTGGATTGTTTCGAATTTCGAAGTGTTTCCGCGCAAACGAAAAGGGCCGCCCCGAAGGGCGGCCCTTGCCGTGACGAACCGGAACCGGCCGATCAGCCCTTTCGCGCAGTGCTGCGCACTGCGCTGTCGGGTGCTGCCGAAGGCGTTCGATGGCGAACCATCGAACGCCTTCATCATCAGACCGAGTAGTACATCTTGTACTCGATCGGGTGCGGCATGGTCTCGAAGGCCATCATCTCTTCCGTGCGCAGCTCGATGTAGGACTCGATCATGTCCTTGGTGAACACGTCGCCCTTCATCAGGAAGCCGGCGTCGGCGCGCAGGCTGTCCAGCGCCTCGCGCAGCGAGCCGCAGACGGTCGGGACCTTGGCGAGCTCCTCGGCCGGCAGGTCGTAGAGGTTCTTGTCCATCGCGTCGCCCGGATGGATCTTGTTCTGGATGCCGTCGAGGCCGGCCATCAGCATGGCGGCGAAGGCCAGGTACGGGTTGGCCGACGGATCCGGGAAGCGGACCTCGACGCGCTTGCCCTTCGGCGACGCCACGTACGGGATGCGGCAGGAGGCCGAACGGTTGCGGGCCGAGTAGGCCAGCAGCACCGGCGCCTCATAGCCCGGGACCAGACGCTTGTAGCTGTTGGTCGACGGGTTGGTGAAGGCGTTCAGCGCCTTGGCGTGCTTGATGATGCCGCCGATGTAGTAGAGCGCCAGCTCGGACAGGTCGGCGTAGCCCGAACCCGCGAACAGCGGCTGGCCTTCCTTCCAGATCGACTGGTGGCAGTGCATGCCCGAGCCGTTGTCGCCGAACACCGGCTTCGGCATGAAGGTGGCCGACTTGCCGTACGCGTGCGCGACGTTGTGCACGACGTACTTGTAGTACTGCATGTTGTCGCCGGTGCGGACCAGCGTGTCGAACTTGATGCCCAGCTCGTGCTGCGCGGCAGCCACCTCGTGGTGGTGCTTCTCGACGGGCACGCCCATCTCGGCCAGGACGCTCAGCATCTCGGCGCGCAGGTCCGAGCCGCTGTCGACCGGGGCAACCGGGAAGTAGCCGCCCTTGACGCCCGGGCGGTGACCCAGGTTGCCGTCCTCATAGGAACGGTCGGCGTTGTAGTGGCCTTCCTCGGAGTCGATCTGGTACGACACCTTGTTCATCTCGACCGTGAACTTCACGTCGTCGAAGACGAAGAACTCGGCCTCCGGGCCGAAGTAGACGGTGTCGCCGATGCCGGCCGACGCGGTGTAGCGCTCGGCGGCCTTGGCGATCGAGCGCGGGCAGCGGCCGTAGGGCTGGCCGGTCGACGGCTCGTACACGTCGCACAGGATGTTCAGCGTCGGCTGCGCGGCGAACGGATCCATGACGGCGGTGGTCGGGTCCAGCTTCAGGATCATGTCCGACTCGTTGATCGCCTTCCAGCCGGCGATCGACGACCCGTCGAACATGATGCCGTCCTCGAAGACGTCCTCATCGATCGTCGACACGTGCTGCGCCGTGTGGTGCAGCTTGCCGCGCGGATCGGTGAAGCGGAGGTCCACGTACTTGACGTCGTGTTCCTTGATCAGGTCGAAGACCTTGCTGATGTCGGACATGTTTGTCATTCCACGCTTATAGAGGTTTGGGGCCCGCAGCGTCGCTTCCGGCTCTCGGGGCCGCTGGTGACGGCGCGTGCGGCGGAGGTTATGTCACGTCTTGCCCGCGGATACAACGGAACGCCCCGGGGCCGGGGCCGTGTCGCGTTGCGGGGTGCGGATGGGACGCAGGCTGAATGGACGGGATGGTTGGTGGGCGCCGCCTCAAATGGCGTCGGCACCCTTTTCGCCGGTGCGGATCCGGATCACCTCCTCGACGGGAGTGACGAAGATCTTGCCATCGCCGATCCGGCCGGTGTGGGCCGCCTGCTGGATCGCCTCGACCGCGCGTTCGACCAGGGAATCCTCCATCACCACCTCGATCTTCACCTTCGGCAGGAAGTCGACGACGTATTCCGCGCCGCGGTACAGCTCGGTGTGGCCCTTCTGGCGGCCGAAGCCCTTGGCCTCGGTGACGGTGATGCCCTTGATGCCGACCTCGTGAAGCGCTTCCTTCACCTCGTCGAGCTTGAACGGCTTGATGATGGCTTCGATCTTTTTCATGGGTCTCTCGTATGAGGTGCCAACGCCGGCAGGCACCGTCCCAGGCTCTGCCGACGCTCCCTGGTTAGCACGGATCGTGCCAGAGCGGCGGAATTGCCGGGAACGGCTCCGGCACCGGTCGCCGGGGTGGGTGTGCCGAAGCGGACGGCACAGGGCTGCCGCGAAATCGGGCGAAGTGAACAATATTTGGGCATAATGCGCAAGCCGGGGCTGCGGGGAGCCGCCCGGGCACCGCTTTCCGCTCCCGCGAAAAAACCGGCGTCCGGTGAAAAACTCCGCTTGACCGCCCCCGGGGATTGGGGCATATGACACGCCCACTGCGGCGGCGATGGTAGCTCAGTTGGTAGAGCCCTCGGTTGTGGTCCGAGTGGTCGTGGGTTCGAGTCCCATCCATCGCCCCAGTCCCCCTTCCTTCGACATGAGAAGCGTGCCTATCCTGGCGTCCTAGGACGTCAGGGAGGGATGTGGCGTGTTCCGCGAGAACGCTTTGAAGACGCGGCTGGCCGCCGGCCGGCCGGCGCTCGGCTGCTGGCTCGACATGGCGAGCCCGATGGCCGCCGAGATCGTCGGGCTGGCCGGCTACGATTTCGTCGTCATCGACCACGAGCACGGGCCGGGCACGCTGGCCGACGGGCTGGCGCTTTTGCAGGCACTGTCCGGCACGCCGGCCACCGCGATCATGCGCGTGCCGGCCAACGATCCGGTCTACGTCAAGCGGGCGCTCGACCTCGGCGTCGAGGGGCTGATGTTCCCCAACGTGAATTCCGCCGAGGAGGCGCGCGCCGCGGTGGGCGCCTGCCACTACCCGCCGCGCGGCACGCGCGGGGCGGCCTACGGCATGGTGCGCGGTGCCGACTACGGCCTGCGCGGCGAGCGCTACCGCGAAACGGCGGGCGACGAGCTGCTGGTGATCTGCCAGATCGAGACCGCGGCGGCGGTCGACTCCATCCCGGAGATCGCCGCGGTGCCGGGCGTGGACTCGCTGTTCGTCGGCCCCTACGACCTGTCCGGCAGCATCGGCAGGCTCGGGCGGTTCGAGGATCCGGAGGTGGCGGCGCTGCTCGACCGCGCCGAGCGGGCCATCCTGGACTCGGGGTCCGTCTACGGCACCATTCCGGTGATCGGGCGGCCGATGGCCGACCTGGTCGCGCGCGGCGCCCGGCTGGTGGTGGCCGGCAACGACATCGGGTTCGTCCGCACCGGCGCCGTCCAGCAGGTCGAGGCGTTCCGCGCCGCCTGCGGGGAGCGCTGACCGTGGCCGGAGAGCTGCTCGCTGTCGCCGAGATGCAGCGCGCCGACTCGCTGGCGATCGCCGGCGGCGTGCCGGGGCCGGTGCTGATGGAGAACGCCGGCGCCGCCGTTGCGCAGGCGATCCGCGCCCGCTGGCCGCGGCGGCCGGTGGCGGTGCTGTGCGGGCCGGGCAACAACGGTGGCGACGGCTTCGTGGTGGCGCGCCTGCTGGCCGAGGAGGGCTGGCCGGTGCGTCTCGGCCTGTTGGGCGAGTGCGCGGCGCTGACGGGCGACGCGGCGCAGGCGGCGCAACGCTGGACCGGCGCGGTCGAACCGCTGGGGCCGCATCTGCTGGACGATGCGCCGCTGGTGGTGGACGCGCTGTTCGGCGCCGGGCTGGCGCGGCCGCTGGACGGCGTGGCGCGCGCGGTGGTCGAGGCGATGGCCGGGCTGACCGTGGTGGCGGTGGACGTGCCGAGCGGCGTGCACGGCGACACCGGGGCGGTGCTGGGAGTGGCGCCGGCGGCGGCGTTGACCGTCACCTTCTTCCGCCGAAAGCCGGGGCACTGGCTGCTGCCCGGCCGGACCCTGTGTGGCGAGACGGTGCTGGCCGACATCGGCATTCCGGAGCCGGTGCTCGACACCATCGCGCCGCGCTGCCGGGAGAACGGGCCGGCGCTGTGGGGCGCGCACTACCCGTGGCCGCGGGCCGACTCGCACAAGTACGCGCGGGGGCACGCGGTGGTGATGGGCGGCGGGCGGATGACCGGGGCCGGGCGGCTGGCGGCGCGCGGGGCGCTGCGCGCCGGGGCCGGGCTGGTCACCGTCGCCTGCCCGCCGGAGGCGTTCGCGATCTACGCCGCCGGCTCGCCCAGCCTGATCGTCGAGCCGGTGGCGGACGACGCGGCCTTCGCGGCGCTGCTCGCCGACCCGCGGAGGAACGCGGTGCTGCTCGGCCCCGGTGCCGGGGTGGGCGTGCACACCCGCGCCCGCGTGCTGGCCGCGCTGGACGCTGGCAGGGCCTGCGTGCTGGACGCCGACGCGCTGACCTCCTTCGCCGGGGCGCCGGGCGACCTGCTGGACCGGCTGGGCGGGCGCTGCGTTCTGACGCCGCACGAGGGCGAGTTCGCGCGGCTGTTCGACCTGACCGGCGACAAGCTCACCCGCGCCCGCGCCGCGGCGGCGCGTTGCGGGGCGGTGGTGCTGCTGAAGGGGGCGGACACGGTGATCGCCGCGCCGGACGGCCGCGCCGCCATCACCATCAACGCACCGCCCGAACTGGCAACGGCCGGGGCGGGCGACGTGCTGGCCGGGCTGATCCTCGGCCTGCTGGCGCAAGGAATGGACGGCTTCGACGCCGCCTGCGCTGGGGCGTGGCTGCATGGTGAGGCGGCGGCGCAGGTCGGGCCGGGGCTGATCGCCGAGGACCTGCCGGACGCGCTGCCGGCGGTGCTGCGGCGGCTGAAGGCGGGGTAGGGGTTCCCCTACCGCAGCGCCCGCCGCCGCGCCGGCGCCCGGCGCCAGGCGATGCCGGGCGTGCGGCGGTCGCACGGCAGGGAACCGCCGAGGCGCACCGGGGTGCCGTGCTCCAGCAGGTCGTCGGCGTCCGGCTCCTCGTCGCCCTCCAGCGTCGCCAGCGGGTCGGCGCGGCTGTCCAGTTCGGCGATCCAGGCGGCGGTCTCCGCCAGCACGACGGCGATCTTCTTCGCCTCGGTGGCGTTGCCCTCGGCCCGCCATTCCGCGTCGATCATGCGCAGCAGCCGGCGGCGGCCGAGCGGCCCCTCCATCAACTCGTGCAGCAGAAGCGACGCCGCGCCCGGCGGCAGCTTCTGGTTCCGGGCGACCAGCGCGACCTGGTCGGCCAGAAGGGCGGTGATGGAGAAGGCGGCGGGATCGGTCTGCAAAGCCACGGGGGACTCCTTATGCCCTGTCCTGTGTCCGATGCGCGGGGGCTCAGGCGGCCGCGCCGAGGGCGCGGGCACGCAGGCCGCTGCGGGCGTCGTCGAGAACGCGCAGGACGTCGGCGCGGGTGATGCCGTCGCAGGCCAGCAGCAGGTCCATGATCGGATCGTCGAGAAGCCGTTGCACCGCGCCGTTGCGCGCGGCGGGGGACTTCTTGAACGGAATGGCAGTCGGCATGGCGAACCTCCCTGGATCGAGTTCGGTTGTTCCGGCCGCGAACGGCTTTGCCACCATGCCCCATTCTGCGTGCGGGGCTGTTGGAGCAATTTTGAGATGTATTGTGCCGTCCGGCTCCAATCCTCAACGATGGCGATAGGCTCTGTGGTTTGGCTCCGAAAGTATTCTCACGCGGGGATGTCCGGTCAAGGCGGTGCCGCGCCATTCAGAAGTATGAAGGAAGCTTGACCTCATCTACCCCGTTCGTATCGCCCGGTGGAAGCGGAGTAGCTGCTGATCTGCCCCGGTAATGTCGCTCAGCGGCGGCTTTGCGACAATTCTGTAATGCGGACTAGGACCGACCCCGACTCCCGGCACCCGTCTCCCTGACCTCCGGACGGCATAGGGCATGGGGTGCTCGGCCCTTCGGCCGGGATCCGCCCCGAGGGGCTAGGACGGGCAGGACGCTTGTGCCGGGGGGCGTTCCGCTACAGATTCGTCATCATGAGCGACACCGACACCACCATCGAGCCCGCAGGCACGGCCCAGCCGGCCGGCCTGTTCGACCGTGCGCTGGAGAACCTGCGCGCCCGCTGGCGCGATATCGCCGCCTCCGCCCGCGAGGCGGTCGGCGCCGCCCCGCGCCCGCACCTGCCGCGCGAGGACGCCGAGCGGCTGAAGGCGCAGATGCAGGCCTGCCTGGAGGCGCGCGGCGGCGAGGTGTCGGCGCGGGCGCGGGCGGCGCAGCTGGGCCGCACCTATCTGGCGCTCGATCCGAACGGGCGGCGCAACTTCCTGGGCGTGCTGGCGCGCGACTTCGACGTCGACCGCGCCGCCGTGGACGCGGCGGTGGACGCCTTCCACGCAGCATCCGACCCGGCGGCGCGCGGCAGGGCCGAGCGGGCGCTGCGCCGCGCGCTGGAGCCGCCGCGGCTGACCCTGCTTACCCAGTTCAACGCGCTGCCCGAGGGCGTGAAGTTCCTGGTCGACCTGCGCGCCGAGCTGCTGGAGATGGCTGCCGGCGTGCCGGAGCTGAAGGCGCTGGAGGACGACCTGAAGAACCTGCTGCGCGGCTGGTTCGACGTCGGCTTCCTGGAGATGCGGCGGATCACCTGGGACAGCCCGGCCTCGCTGCTGGAGAAGCTGATCAAGTACGAGGCGGTGCACGAGATCCGCGGCTGGCAGGACCTCAAGGACCGCCTCGATTCCGACCGCCGCTGCTTCGCCTTCTTCCACCCGCGCATGCCCGACGAGCCGCTGATCTTCGTCGAGGTGGCGCTGGTCGAGGGCATGTCGGACAACGTGCAGGCGCTGCTCGACCCCTCGGCCCCGGTGTACGACCCGAAGGCGGCGGACAGCGCCATCTTCTACTCGATCTCCAACGCGCAGAAGGGCTTGGCCGGCATCAGCTTCGGCAACTTCCTGATCAAGCGGGTCGCCGACGGGCTGGCGTCGGAGTTCTCCAACCTGAAGACCTTCGCCACGCTGTCACCGATTCCCGGTTTCCGCCGCTGGCTCGACGTCGAGCTTGCGCGCCGCGGCGACGCGCTGCTGGCGGCCGGCGAGCGCGAGAAGCTGGCCGAGTGGCTGGACCTGGCTGAGGCGGCGGCTCCCGGCCGCGGCGTGCTGGAGATGGCGCTGGCCCGCGAGGCGTGGTACGCGCACGAAGGGCTGGCCAAGGCGCTGAAGGCGCCGCTGATGCGGCTGGGCGCGCAGTACCTGATGGAGGCGAAGACCGACGGGAGAGATGGCGGGCCGGCGCGGGCGCGTGACCCGGTGGCGCACTTCCACCTGTCCAACGGCGCCCGCATGGAGCGGCTGAACTGGATGGCCGATCGCTCGCACAAGGGGCTGCAGCAGTCCTGCGGCATGATGATCAACTACCGCTACCGCCTGAACGAGGTGGAGGCCAACCACGAGGCCTACAGCGGCGAGGGCAAGGTTAACGCCTCGTCGGCGATGCGCGGGCTGCTGAAGGGCGGCTGAGCGCCGCCCGCGCGTTCAAGCGGCGAGCAGCGCCTCCTCCTCTTCGGGCGGGACGACCTCGAAGGCGGCGCGCAGGTCGTCGGGGATATCCCGCGGCTGCCCGCTGCGGAAATCGACGAACACCCAGCCGGTCTCGGCGGTGGCGAGGATCTGGTTGTCGCGGGTGCGGCGGAACAGGTACTTGCGCGGCGAGCTGCGCTGACCGAATCCGGCCACCCAGGTGTGCAGCGCGATTTCCTCGCCGAGGAAGGCGGGGCGGCGGTACTCGATGGCGTGCGAGCGCACGACGAATCCGGCGCCGCTCCGCAGGTAGCGCTCCAGCGGCCAGCCCCGCGCCGTCGAGTGGGCGATCGCCACGTCCTGCATCCAGGCCAAATACTTGAGATTGTTGACGTGCCGCAGCTCGTCGATGGCGTCGGGAGGAACCGTGAAGGTCTGGGTGAACACCCGGGGCATGGCGGACTCCTGTGGCGGAACGGGCTTACGTTAACGTCAGGTGCGCGTCCGTCAACCTTGGGCGCCGCCCCACGGACATCGCCTAAGACCATTTTGTGTGTTTGCTCGGTACCCGTTGTGCTATAGACCGGTCCAGCCCGGCGGACGGGGCGAGGGGGCAACCTCTGGCCGCGGCCGCCATTGCCGTTGCGGGCGTGGCGGAACTGGTAGACGCGCCGGATTTAGGTTCCGGTGACTTCGGTCGTGGGGGTTCGAGTCCCTTCGCCCGCACCACGGCAAACCCCTGAACCCGATCCTTCGAGACGCGGGTCCGGGCCGCCCATACCCCGGGGCGCCGCCGGAACCGCACAACGAGACAGGCATTCGCTCCGATGCAGATTACCGAAACCAGCGCCGACGGCCTCAAGCGCGAATTCAAGGTCGTCATCTCCGCCCAGGACATCGCCACCAAGGTGGACGGCAAGCTCGACGAGCTGCGGAAGACCGTGCAGCTTCCCGGCTTCCGCCCGGGCAAGGTGCCGGTTGCCGTGATCAAGCAGCGCTACGGCGGCAGCGTGATGCACGAGGTCCTTGAGGACGCCGTGTCCGACAGCTCGCGCCAGGCGCTGACCGAGCGCGGCCTGCGCCCGGCGCTCCAGCCGAAGATCGACATCGAGAAGTTCGAGGAGAACGGCGACCTCGAGTACAAGATGGCCGTCGAGCTGCTGCCCGACGTCGAGCCCGCCGACCTCTCCGGCATCGAGCTGGAGCGCCTGGTCGCCGACGTGGCCGACAAGGACGTGGACGAGGCGCTGGAGCGTCTGGCCCAGTCGCGCTCCTCGACCGAGCCGGTCACCGAGGACCGCCCGACGCAGAAGGGCGACACCGTCGTCATCGACTTCGCCGGCACCGTCGGCGGCGAGGCCCTGCCGGGCATGGACGCCAAGGACTTCAACCTGGAACTGGGCTCCAATTCCTTCGTCCCGGGCTTCGAGGACCAGCTGGTCGGCGCCAAGGCCGGCAGCCACGTCACCGTGAACGTGAAGTTCCCGGACGACTACCCGGCCGAGAAGCTGAAGGGCCAGGACACGGTCTTCGAGGTGGACATCAAGGAGATCCGCCAGTCGGTCCCCGGCAAGGTCGATGGGGACCTCGCCAAGGACTTCGGCATGGAGAGCCTGGAGAAGCTGAAGGACGCCATCCGCGACAAGCTGAAGCGCGACTACGCCGACGCCGCCCGCGTGAAGGTGAAGCGCCAGCTGCTCGACAAGCTGGCCGAGGCGCACAGCTTCGAGGTGCCGGCCGGCATGGTCGACATCGAGTTCGACGCGATCTGGGAGCAGCTGCAGCGCGAGATCAAGGCCGGCAACGCCGGCGAGGACGCGGGCAAGCCCGAGGACGAGCTGAAGACCGAGTACCGCGCCATCGCCGAGCGCCGCGTGCGCCTGGGGCTGCTGCTGTCGGAGGTCGGCCGCCGCAACAACATCCAGGTCACCCAGGACGAGGTGAACCGCGCCCTCATCAGCGAGGCGCGCCGTTTCCCCGGCCAGGAGCGCCAGGTGTTCGAGTTCTTCAAGCAGAACCCGGGCGCCATGGAGAACCTGCGGGCGCCGATCTTCGAGGACAAGGTCGTGGACTACATCCTCGAGCTCGCCAAGGTCAGCGAGCGCACGGTTCCGGTCGAGGAGCTGCTGCGCGACCCGGACGAGGACGCGGCGAAGGCGGCCTGAGGAATGTTTCGTGACAGGGCGGCCTTTCGGCCGCCCTTTTCTTCCCCTATATAGGGGTGAACGCCACGAGGCTCAGGGGGCTAGGGTAACAACAATGTACGACTTCGAGCCTAAGATGAACGCTCTGGTCCCGATGGTCATCGAGCAGACCAACCGGGGTGAGCGCGCCTACGACATTTATTCGCGCCTGCTGAAGGAGCGAATCATCTTCCTGATCGGCGGGGTCAACGATGCCGTTGCCAGCCTGATCTGCTCGCAGCTGCTGTTCCTGGAGTCGGAGAACCCGAACAAGGACATCGCGCTCTACATCAACTCTCCGGGCGGCTACGTGTCGGCGGGTCTCGCCATTTACGACACCATGCAGTACATCCGCCCGCAGGTGTCCACGGTGTGCATGGGGCAGGCGGCGTCCATGGGCTCGCTGCTGCTCGCCGCCGGCGCGCCGGGCAAGCGCTTCTCGCTGCCGAACAGCCGCATCATGATCCACCAGCCCTCGGGCGGCGCCCAGGGCCAGGCCTCGGACATCGAGATCCAGGCGCAGGAGATCCTGAAGCTGCGCTCGCGCCTGAACGAGATCTACGTCAAGCACACCCGCCAGCCGCTGGACGTGATCGAGCAGAACATGGAGCGCGACAAGTTCATGTCGCCCGAGGAGGCCAAGGCCTTCGGCCTCATCGACGAGGTGGTCGAAAAGCGTCCCGGCGGCGACGAAAGCCGCTGATCGCCGCAACAATGTGTTGATCGCGCCGGTTCGCCTGTTGTTGACTGGACTGCGGGTGGCCGGCGCGATACGGTAGCCTTGTCACGGGCCGGTTTCGTGACAGACTCAGGAAAAAGGACCGGCGTCGGGGGATGGGCGTACCAGGATCCTCCGAGAGCATGACGGAGTACAGATGACCAAGTCCAGCAGCGGCGATTCGAAGAATACGCTCTACTGCTCGTTCTGCGGCAAGAGCCAGCACGAGGTCCGCAAGCTGATCGCCGGTCCGACGGTGTTCATCTGCGATGAATGCGTCGAGCTGTGCATGGACATCATTCGCGAGGAGAACAAGACGACCCTCGTGAAGTCCCGCGATGGGGTGCCGACGCCGCGCGACATCCACGCCGTGCTTGACGACTACGTGATCGGACAGGACCACGCGAAGCGCGTGTTGTCGGTCGCGGTGCACAACCATTACAAACGCCTGGCGCACGGCACCAAGCACAACGACGTCGAACTGGCGAAGTCGAACATCCTGCTGATCGGCCCGACCGGCTGCGGCAAGACGCTGCTGGCCCAGACGCTGGCCCGCATCATCGACGTGCCGTTCACCATGGCCGACGCCACCACGCTGACCGAAGCGGGCTACGTCGGCGAGGACGTCGAGAACATCATCCTCAAGCTGCTGCAGGCCGCCGACTACAACGTCGAGCGGGCGCAGCGCGGCATCGTCTACATCGACGAGGTCGACAAGATCTCCCGCAAGTCCGACAACCCGTCGATCACCCGCGACGTGTCGGGCGAGGGCGTGCAGCAGGCCCTGCTGAAGATCATGGAGGGCACCGTCGCCTCGGTGCCGCCGCAGGGCGGGCGCAAGCACCCGCAGCAGGAGTTCCTGCAGGTCGACACCACCAACATCCTGTTCATCTGCGGCGGCGCCTTCGCCGGCCTGGAGAAGATCATCGCCCAGCGCGGCAAGGGGACCAGCATCGGCTTCGGCGCCGACGTGCGCAGCCCCGAGGAGCGCTCGACCGGCGACATCCTGCACGGAGTCGAGCCGGAGGATCTGCTGAAGTTCGGCCTGATCCCCGAGTTCGTCGGCCGCCTGCCGGTGGTCGCCACCCTGTCCGACCTGGACGAGGCGGCGCTGGTGGAGATCCTGACCAAGCCGAAGAACGCGCTCGTCAAGCAGTACCAGCGCCTGTTCGAGATGGAGGACGTCCACCTGGAGTTCTCCGACGACGCGCTGCGCAACATCGCCAACAAGGCGATCGCCCGCAAGACCGGCGCGCGCGGCCTGCGCTCGATCATGGAAGCCATCCTGCTCGACCCGATGTTCGACCTGCCGGGCCTCTCCGGCGTCGAGAGCATCGTCGTCAACGGCGAGGTGGTGGAGGGCCGCGCCAAGCCGCTCTACGTCCACTCCGATCGCCGCAGCGAGGCGCCGGGGGCGTGACGTTCCAAACCGAACTGAGTCGAGGGAAGGGGCGCCAGCGGGCGCCCTTTTTCGTTTACACGCCTGCTTTCTTCCGCCTTTGGACCAGGGGGAGGGGCGGAATGCTGCGCCGCAAAAGGGAATCCCGGCCGTCTGCCCTTGAAGGGGCCGGAGGCGTGTGCCACGTTAGTCGAGTGCCGTAACCAAGGCCCTGCGCTCATCCCGAGGCGGAGCCAAGTCCCAGGCCCATCCCGGGCTGGCGGCGTCCCCACCGAGAGGCCCTGTTCAATGTTCGAAATTCCCCATGGTGCCCTCTATCCGGTCCTGCCGCTGCGCGACATCGTGGTGTTCCCCCACATGATCGTGCCGCTGTTCGTGGGCCGCGAGAAGTCCGTGCGCGCGCTCGAGGACGTGATGAAGGACGACAAGCAGATCCTGCTCGTCACCCAGAAGAACGCCGCGCAGGACGATCCGACCCCGGCCGACATCTACGGTGTCGGCACTGTGGGCACCGTGCTGCAGCTGCTGAAGCTGCCCGACGGGACGGTCAAGGTTCTGGTCGAGGGCGGCCAGCGCGCCACGATCACCAAGTTCGCCGAGAACGAGGACTTCTTCCAGGCCTACGCCGACCTGATCGAGGAGAAGGTTGGCGAGCAGCAGGAGCTGGAGGCGCTGTCGCGCGCGGTGGTCTCGCAGTTCGAGCAGTACATCAAGCTCAACAAGAAGATCCCGCCCGAGGTGCTGGTCTCGATCAACCAGATCGAGGACTCCGGCAAGCTGGCCGACACCGTCGCCTCGCACCTCGCCCTGAAGATCCCCGAGAAGCAGCAGCTGCTGGAGACGGCCACCGTCTCCGAGCGCCTGGAACGCGTCTATGCCTTCATGGAAGGCGAGATCGGCGTGCTGCAGGTGGAGAAGCGCATCCGCAACCGCGTCAAGCGGCAGATGGAGAAGACTCAGCGCGAGTACTACCTGAACGAACAGCTCAAGGCGATCCAGAAGGAGCTGGGCGAATCGGAGGACGGCCGCGACGAGGCGGCCGAGCTGGAAGAGAAGATCAACAAGACGCGCCTCACCAAGGAGGCCCGCGACAAGGCGCTCGCCGAGCTGAAGAAGCTCCGCTCCATGAGCCCGATGTCGGCCGAGGCCACCGTGGTCCGCAACTACCTGGACTGGATGCTGTCCATTCCCTGGAAGAAGCGCACCAAGGTGAAGAAGGACATCAAGCTGGCGCAGAAGATCCTCGACGCCGACCACTACGGCCTGGAGAAGGTCAAGGAACGCATCCTGGAATACCTTGCCGTGCAGAACCGCATGAACAAGGTGAAGGGGCCGATTCTCTGCCTGGTCGGGCCGCCGGGCGTGGGCAAGACCTCGCTGGGCAAGTCGATCGCGCGTTCCACGGGCCGCAACTTCGTGCGCATGTCGCTGGGCGGCGTGCGCGACGAGGCCGAGGTCCGCGGCCACCGGCGCACCTACATCGGCTCCATGCCCGGCAAGGTCATCCAGGGCATGAAGAAAGCGAAGTCGTCGAACCCGCTGTTCCTGCTCGACGAGATCGACAAGCTCGGCGCCGACTGGCGCGGCGACCCGTCCTCGGCACTGCTGGAGGTGCTGGATCCGGAGCAGAACTCCACCTTCAACGACCATTACCTGGAGGTCGATTACGACCTGTCCGACGTGATGTTCGTCTGCACGGCCAACACGCTGCGCCTGCCGCAGCCGCTCTTGGACCGCATGGAGGTGATCCGCGTCGCCGGCTACACCGAGGATGAGAAGGTCGAGATCGCCAAGCGCCACCTGCTGGACAAGCAGGTCAAGGCCTCGGGCCTGAAGAAGGGCGAGTTCGCCATCTCCGACGACGCGCTGAAGGACCTGATCCGCTACTACACGCGGGAAGCCGGCGTGCGCAACCTGGAGCGCGAGATCGCCGGCCTGGCCCGCAAGGTGGTGAAGGAGATCCTGATGAAGGGCACCGAGAAGGTGTCCATCACCCGCCGGAACCTCGACAAGTACGCCGGCGTGCGCCGCTTCCACTTCGGCGAGGCCGAGTTGGAGGACCTGGTGGGCGTCACCACGGGGTTGGCCTGGACCGAGGTGGGCGGCGAACTGCTGTCCATCGAGGCCGTGTCGCTGCCGGGCAAGGGCCGCGTGACCACCACCGGCAAGCTGGGCGACGTCATGAAGGAATCGGTCCAGGCGGCCGAGTCCTACGTGAAGTCGCGCGCCGTCGCCTTCGGCATCAAGCCGACGCTCTTCGAGAAGAAGGACATCCACGTCCACGTTCCGGAGGGTGCCACTCCCAAGGACGGCCCGTCGGCCGGCGTGGCGATGATCACCTCGATCGTCTCCGTGCTGACCGGCATCGCGGTCCGCAAGGACGTGGCGATGACCGGCGAGATCACGCTGCGCGGCCGGGTGCTGCCGATCGGCGGCCTGAAGGAGAAGCTGCTGGCCGCCCTGCGCGGCGGCCTGAAGACGGTGCTGATCCCCAAGGACAACGAGAAGGATCTGGCGGACATTCCCGACAACGTGAAACGGGGCCTGCAGATCATCCCGGTCAGTTCGGCGGACGACGTGCTGCGCAACGCCTTGGTCCGCCCGATCGAGCCCATCGAGTGGTCGGAGCCGGTGGAACCCGTCGAGACGGCCGCCAAGCCGCGCGACGGCGAGGCGGGCGAGGTGCTCCGGCATTAACCCTGTCGAGGCTGCGTCAAATCGGCCGAAACCGTTGCGAATCGGCGCTTTTTGCGGCTACGGCCGCCCGTCGGCAATTGACGGGCGGCCGTCGCTGTGTTTACACTTCGGCCCGCAAAGTCGTGGGGCGGCTTTGACCTTAAAGTCTTTGCAGATTCAGGAAGGGGGAATAAGTGAACAAGAATGATCTCGTGGCGCAGGTCGCCGAAGCGGCCGGTTTGTCTAAAAATGATGCGACCAAGGCCGTGGACGCGGTCTTCGAGGGCATCGCCGGCGCGATGAAGAAGGGCGACGAGGTGCGTCTCGTGGGCTTTGGCACGTTCGCCATCGCCGAGCGCGCCGCCTCCGAGGGCCGCAACCCGCGCACGGGCGAGAAGATCTCGATCCCGGCGTCCAAGCAGCCGAAGTTCAAGCCGGGCAAGAACCTCAAGGACGCGCTGAACTAAGCGGCTTGCGCTGCTCCAGGCTTCCGGGTCATATACGGGACCGGCCGACGCCTTCGACGGGCGTGGCCGGTTTCGTCTTTTCAGGACGTGTTTTCTGGGATGGGCGATTAGCTCAGCGGTAGAGCGTCTCCTTTACACGGAGAGGGTCGGGGGTTCGATCCCCTCATCGCCCACCATTCCTTCCCGTCGGCACCGCATCCGGCGATTCGTCTGGAACCCTTCAAACCCGGGCGGTTCGCCGCACCCCTGCGACTCCGCGTTGCTTAGGGTCCGGCCGCGCTTCTGTGCTACAGTTCCCGAAAGACCGAGGTACGGGGGAGGAGCGCGCGATGGGCGCAGGGTTTACCGGGGACGAACGGCGGCTGGGCGACCGCATCCTGCACGCGCTCGAACTCGCCCTCGACCAGCAGGACCTCGATGTTTGCGAGTTGCTCGGCAAGGCGCTGGAAACCGCGCTGACCCGCTTCGGCGGCAAGGACGCGGTGGAGCACCGGCCGATGCCGGAGCCGTTCCTGGCGGCCTTCGACCGGCTCGACCGGCTGCGCCACGCCACGCTGGGCGGCCGGGAAACGGTGGTCTGACTTTTTTTCGTTTTGGTGATTGACAGGGCGGCATGGGGCGGATAGAAACCGGCCCACGCCACACGGACGGCGCCGCGAACGAAGCCCTTGAACGGCAACGCAGAACGGCACAGTCAAAGGTGGTCTTGCGCGGGTGTAGCTCAGTTGGTTAGAGCGCCGGCCTGTCACGCCGGAGGCCGCGGGTTCAAGTCCCGTCACTCGCGCCACTTTCCCTTCATTTTAAAAACACTTTAAAACGCCTCGCCATCTACGTGGTAAGACCACGTGGAGCGGGTGTTTTCCGCCTTCCGAAAGACGTATAAAAGCGCTTTCCCTGTGCGGACAACCGGCCTATATTGCGCCGCGTCTGACGGGCTAATCCAGTCTAATACCACCTCCGCGTGGCGCGTCGGCCCCTCCGCCGGGGGCCGCACGGGGCTGCGGAGCGTGGGTTTTTGGGAGGACATGCGGTGGCCAACCCGCTGATCTACGAATACCTTCCGATCCTGGTGTTCCTGTTCATCGCGATCGCGCTGTCGGCCGTCATGGTCATCGCGTCGTACGTGATCAGTCCGAACAATCCGGACCCCGAGAAGGTCTCCCCCTACGAATGCGGCTTCGAGCCGTTCGAGGATGCCCGCACCAAGTTCGACGTGCGGTTCTACTTGGTCTCGATCCTGTTCATCATCTTCGACCTCGAGGTCGCCTTCTTGTTCCCGTGGGCGGTCGCCCTGGGCGACATCGGGCTGTTCGGCTTCTGGTCGATGATGGTCTTCCTCGGCATCCTGACCATCGGCTTCGTCTACGAGTGGAAGAAAGGAGCTCTGGAATGGGAGTAGAGGCTGCCAAGCTGGCGCCGATTCCGCCCGGACCGGAACAGGACGCCTATTTCCGCGCGGTCTCCGAGGAGATCCAGGAGAAGGGCTTCATCCTCGCCAAGTACGAGGATGTGCTGAACTGGGCCCGCACCGGCTCGCTGTGGCCGATGACCTTCGGTCTGGCCTGCTGCGCGGTGGAGATGATCCACGCCTACATGAGCCGGTACGACCTGGACCGCTTCGGCGTCATCCCACGCCCCAGCCCGCGCCAGTCCGACTGCATGATCGTGGCCGGCACGCTGACCAACAAGATGGCCCCCGCTCTGCGCAAGGTCTACGACCAGATGCCGGAGCCGCGCTGGGTGATCTCGATGGGCTCGTGCGCCAACGGCGGCGGCTACTATCACTACAGCTACTCGGTGGTGCGCGGGTGTGACCGGATCGTGCCGGTCGACATCTACGTCCCCGGATGCCCGCCGACGGCCGAGGCCCTGGTGTACGGCATCCTGCAGCTCCAGAAGAAGATCCGGCGCAGCAACCGCATCGCGCGATAAAAAGCAGGCGACAAGCCCATGTCCGAACAAGCGCTGAAAGAACTCGGGGATCACATCGCCTCCACGCTGGGGCAGGCGGTCCTCAAGGTCGAGCTGAAGCTCGGCGAGCTGATGGTGACGGTGCAGCGCGAGCAGATCGTGCCCGCGCTGACGACGCTGCGCGACGACCCGCGCTGCCTGTTCCAGTTGCTGGTGGACGTCACCGCCGTGGATTACCCGGAGCGCGCCGAGCGTTTCGAGGTCGTCTACAATCTGCTGAGCATCAAGCACAACCAGCGCGTCCGCGTGAAGGCCTGCACCGACGAGGATACGCCCGTGCCCTCCGCCGTGCCGGTGTTCAGCGCCGCCAACTGGATGGAGCGCGAGACCTGGGACATGTACGGGGTGTTCTTCGACGGCCACCCCGACCTGCGCCGCATCCTCACCGATTACGGGTTCGAGGGGCATCCGCTGCGCAAGGACTTCCCGCTGACCGGTTACGTCGAGTGCCGGTACGACGAGGACCAGAAGCGCGTCGTCTACGAACCGGTGCGCCTGACGCAGGATTTCCGCACCTTCGACTTCCTGAGCCCCTGGGAAGGCATGACCAACGTCATGCTGCCCGGCGACGAGAAGGCTCAGGCCCCTGAAGCAGGGAGCAAGCCGTGAGCATCGTCACCTCCGACATCAAGACGATGGCCAGCCCGACCGACGAGCAGTCGGGCAAGGTCCAGATCAAGCCCTACACCATGAACTTCGGGCCGCAGCACCCGGCGGCCCACGGCGTGCTGCGCCTGGTGATGGAGCTGAACGGCGAGGTGGTCGAGCGCTGCGATCCGCACATCGGCCTGCTGCACCGCGGCACCGAGAAGCTGATCGAGTACAAGACCTACATCCAGGCGACGCCGTACTTCGACCGGCTCGACTACGTGTCGCCGATGTGCATGGAGCATGCCTACGTCCTGGGCATCGAGAAGCTGCTCGGCATCAAGCCGCCGGAGCGCGCCCAGTACATCCGCGTGCTGTTCTCCGAGATCACCCGCATCCTCAACCACCTGCTGTCGATCACGACGGGTGCGCTCGACGTCGGCGCCATCACGCCGGCGCTGTGGGCGTTCGAGGAGCGCGAGATCCTCATGGAGTTCTACGAGCGCGTCTCCGGCGCGCGGCTCCATGCCAACTACTTCCGCGTCGGCGGCGTCGCCTGGGACATGCCGGCCGGTCTGGCCGACGACATCTGGGCGTTCACCGAGCGCTTCCCGAAGTTCATCGACGACATCGAGACGCTGCTGACCGAGAACCGGATCTTCAAGCAGCGCACCGTCGACATCGGCATCGTGACCAAGGAGCAGGCGCTCGACTGGGGCTTCACCGGCCCGATGCTGCGCGGTTCCGGCGTCGCCTGGGACCTGCGCAAGTCGCAGCCCTACGAGGTCTACGACCGCATGGACTTCGACGTGCCGGTCGGCCTGACCGGCGACTGCTGGGCGCGCTACCTGATCCGTATGGAGGAGATGACGCAGTCGCTGCGCATCATCCGCCAGTGCCTGAAGGAGATGCCGGACGGCCCGGTGCGCCACCAGGACCGCAAGGTGGCGCCGCCGCCGCGCGGCGAGATGAAGCGCTCCATGGAGTCGCTGATCCACCACTTCAAGCTGTTCACCGAGGGTTTCCACGTCCCGGCCGGCGAGACCTACACCGCCATCGAGGCGCCCAAGGGCGAGTTCGCCGTCTACCTCGTGTCGGACGGCACCAACAAGCCCTACAAGTGCCACATCAAGGCGCCCGGCTTCGCCCACCTGCAGGGCCTCGACTTCATGTCCAAGGGCCACATGCTGGCCGACGCGGTGGCCAACATCGCCTCCATGGACATCGTGTTCGGAGAGATCGACCGATGAGCGCGCCCGCCCGCTCCCACGCCGCCGAGCCGGCGTCCTTCGTCTTCACGCCCGAGTATATGGACCGGGCGCAGAGGATCATCGCCAAGTATCCCGAGGGCCGGCAGGCCAGCGCGGTGATGCCGCTGCTCGATCTGGCGCAGCGCCAGAACGCCGGCTGGCTGCCGCGCGTCGCGATGGACTACGTCGCCGACATGCTGAAGATGCCGCGCATCCGGGTGTACGAGGTCGCCACCTTCTACACGATGTACAACCTGAACCCCGTCGGTAAGCACGTGGTGCAGGTGTGTACGACGACGCCGTGCTGGCTGCGCGGCTCGGACGACATCGTCAAGGCCTGCGAGACCAAGATGGGCATCGCGCTCGGCGAGACCACCGACGACGGGCTGTTCACCCTGCGCGAGGTCGAGTGCCTGGGTGCCTGTGTCAACGCCCCCATGGTGCAGATCGGCGACGACTTCTACGAGGATCTCGGCCCGGAGCATATGGAGCGGATCATCGACGCGCTGTCGCGTGGCGAGACGCCGAAGGCGGGTTCGCAGATCGGCCGCCGCTCGTCCGAGCCGGTGGGCGGCCTCACCACGCTGCATGCCTTCGCGGGCGAGCCCGCGCAGGGCGACGACTAAGGGGGCCCGGGGCATGCTTCGCGACGAAGACCGCATCTTCACGAACCTCTACGGCTTCCAGGACTTCCGCCTCGCCGCGGCGCAGAAGCGCGGCGACTGGGACGGCACCAAGGCCATCCTGGACAAGGGCAAGGACTGGATCATCGAGCAGGTCAAGGAATCCGGCCTGCGCGGGCGCGGCGGCGCCGGCTTCTCGACCGGCATGAAGTGGTCCTTCATGCCGAAGAACGTCACCGACAAGCCGGTCTACCTGGTCATCAACGCCGACGAGGGCGAGCCGGGCACCTGCAAGGACCGCGACATCCTGCGCCACGATCCGCACAAGCTGATCGAGGGCTGCCTGATCGCCGGTTTCGCCATCGGCGCCAGCGCCGCCTACATCTACATCCGCGGCGAGTTCTACAACGAGGGCTCGGCCACCCAGGTCGCCATCGACGAGGCCTACGCCTCGGGCCTGATCGGCAAGAACGCCTGCGGCACCGGCTACAACTTCGACGTCTTCATCCACCGCGGCATGGGTGCCTACATCTGCGGCGAGGAGACGGCGCTCATCGAGTCCATCGAGGGCAAGAAGGGCCAGCCGCGCAACAAGCCGCCGTTCCCGGCGCAGGCCGGCCTGTACTCCTGCCCGACGACGGTGAACAACGTCGAATCCATCGCGGTGGTGCCCACCATCCTGCGCCGCGGGGCCGGCTGGTTCGGCGGCCTGGGCCGTCCGAAGAACACCGGCACCAAGCTGTTCTGCATCTCCGGCCACGTGAACAAGCCGTGCAATGTGGAAGAGGAGATGGGCATCCCGCTGAAGGAGCTGATCGAGCGCCACGCCGGGGGCGTGCGCGGCGGCTGGGACAACCTGCTGGCGATCATCCCCGGCGGCTCGTCGGTGCCGGCGCTGCCGAAGTCGATCTGCGACACGGTGCTGATGGACTTCGACAGCCTGCGCGAGGTCCGCTCGGGCCTCGGCACCGCGGCGGTCATCGTTATGGACAAGTCCACCGACATCGTGAAGGCCATCGCGCGCCTGTCGAAGTTCTACGCGCACGAGAGCTGCGGCCAGTGCACGCCGTGCCGCGAGGGCACCGGCTGGCTGATGCGCATGATGGATCGCATGGTCAAGGGCAACGCCGCCGTCGAGGAGATCGACATGCTCTTCGAGGTGACCAAGCAGATCGAAGGTCACACCATCTGCGCGCTGGGCGACGCCGCGGCGTGGCCGGTGCAGGGCCTGATCCGGCATTTCCGGCCGGAGATGGAGGCCCGCATCGCCGCCTACCGCAACGCCGCCTCCGTCCGCGCAGCCGCCGAGTAAGGGAGCCCGAGGGGCCATGCCGAAACTGACCATCGACGGGATCGAGATCGAAGTCGAGCCGGGCACCTCCGTGCTGCAGGCTTGCGAGCAGCTCGGTATCGAAATCCCGCGTTTCTGCTACCACGAGCGCCTGAGCGTGCCGGCCAACTGCCGCATGTGCCTGGTGGAGATGGAGAAGGCGCCGAAGCCGGTGGCCTCCTGCGCCATGCCCTGTGCCGACGGCATGGTGATCAAGACCGACACCGAGACCGTGCACAAGGCCCGCAAGGGCGTGATGGAGTTCCTGCTGATCAACCATCCGCTCGACTGCCCGATCTGCGACCAGGGCGGCGAGTGCGACCTGCAGGACCAGGCCGTCGCCTACGGCTACGACCGCTCGCGCTACGGCGAGAACAAGCGGGCGGTCAAGGACAAGTACATGGGTCCGCTGATCAAGACGATCATGACCCGCTGCATCCACTGCACCCGCTGCATCCGCTTCGTGAACGAGATCTGCGGCGTCGCCGACATCGGCGCGGTCAACCGCGGCGAGCACATGGAGATCACCACCTTCGTCGAGAAGGCGATCGCCTCGGAGCTGTCGGGCAACCTCGCCGACGTCTGTCCGGTGGGGGCCCTGACCTCCAAGCCCTACGCGTTCACCACGCGCCCGTGGGAGCTGCGCAAGACCGAGACGGTGGACGTGCTGGACGCCGTCGGCTCCAACATCCGCGTCGACACCCGCGGCCCGGAGGTGATGCGCGTCATCCCCCGCACCAACGAGGACGTCAACGAGGAGTGGATCAGCGACAAGACCCGCTTCGCCTATGACGGCCTGAAGCGCCAGCGCCTCGACCGCCCGTACGTCCGCCGGAACGGCAAGCTGCAGCCCGCCACCTGGGCCGAGGCGTTCGCCGCCATCGCCGAGCAGGTGAAGGGCAAGCCGGGCAACGGACTGGCCGCCATCGCCGGCGACCTCGCCGACACCGAGTCCATGCTGGCGCTCAAGGAGCTGATGGTGGCCCTGGGCTCGTCCAGCATCGACTGCCGCCAGGACGGCGCCCGCTACGACACCTCGTCGCGCGCCGGCTACATCTTCAATTCCGGCATCGCCGGGATCGAGAAGGCCGACGTCATCCTGCTGGTCGGCACCAACCCGCGCTGGGAAGCGCCGATCGTCAACGCCCGCATCCGCAAGCGGTACCTGATGGGCGGCCTGAAGGTCGGCGTTGTCGGCCCGCAGGTCGATCTGACCTACCCGGCGACCCACCTGGGCAATGGCCCGCAGGCGCTGCAGGATCTGGTCGCCGGCAACGGCGACTTCGCCGAGGTGCTGAAGGGCGCCAAGCGGCCGCTGATCATCGTCGGCCAGGGCGCGTTCCGGCGCGCCGACGGTGCGGCGGTGCACGCCGCCGTCCGCCAGCTGGCCGAGACCTACAACGTGGTCCAGGCGGACTGGAACGGCTTCAACGTCCTGCACACCGCCGCCTCGCGGGTCGGCGGCCTCGACATCGGCTTCCTGCCGGGGCCGGGCGGCCGCGACGTCGCCGGCATCCTGGAGGGCGCGCAGAAGGGCGAGGTCTCGCTGGTGTACCTGCTGGGCGCCGACGAGATCGACATGGCCAAGCTCGGCAAGGCCTTCGTCGTCTACCAGGGCCACCACGGCGATGCCGGCGCCAGCCGCGCCGACGTGATCCTGCCGGGCGCCGCCTACACCGAGAAGAACGCCACCTACGTCAACACCGAGGGCCGGCCGCAGCTCGCCCGTCTGGCGGCCTTCCCGCCGGGCGAGGCGCGCGAGGACTGGAAGATCATCCGCGCGCTGTCGGAACACCTGGGTGCCACGCTGCCGTATGACAGCCTGACTCAGCTGCGCCGCCGGCTGGTTGAAGTGAACCCGGTGTTCGGTAACATTGGTGGCCTGACTCCGGCCGCGTGGACCGCGTTCGGCACCGCCGGCGCCATCGACCCGGCGCCGTTCGTCAGCCCGATCGCGAACTTCTACATGACCGATCCGATCAGCCGCGCCTCGGTCACCATGGCGCGCTGCACCGAGACGTTCCTGACCACCGCCGCGGATAGCGCCCAGGAGAGGACCGGCACCCATGGCTGAGATTTGGAGCGGCTTCCTGTTGCCGCTGATCATCATCGTGCTGAAGATCCTGGCGATCGTCGTTCCGCTGCTGGTGGGCGTCGCCTTCATGACGCTGGCCGAGCGCAAGGTTCTGGGCGCCATGCAGATGCGCCAGGGTCCGAACCTCGTCGGTCCGTTCGGCCTGCTGCAGCCCTTCGCCGATGGCGTCAAGCTGTTCGCCAAGGAGCAGGTGCTGCCGGCCGGCGCCAACCGCGCGCTGTTCTACATGGCGCCGATGATGACCTTCTTCCTGGCGCTGCTGGGCTGGGCGGTGGTGCCGTTCGACTACGGCATGGCGCTCACCAACATCAACGTCGGCATCCTGTACCTGTTCGCCATCTCCTCGCTCGGCGTGTACGGCATCATCGTCGCGGGCTGGGCGTCGAACTCGCGCTACGCCTTCCTCGGCGGCCTGCGCTCGGCGGCGCAGATGGTGTCCTACGAAGTCTCCATGGGCTTCGTCATCATCTCGGTGCTGCTGATCGTCGGCTCGCTGAACCTCACCGACATCGTGATGGCGCAGAAGACGGTGTGGTTCGTCATCCCGATGCTGCCGATGTTCGTGGTCTTCTTCATCTCCGGGCTGGCCGAGACGAACCGCGCGCCCTTCGACCTGCCGGAAGGCGAGTCGGAGCTGGTGGCCGGCTTCATGGTGGAGTACAGCTCGGCTCCGTACGCGCTGTTCTTCCTGGGCGAGTACGCGAACATGTTCCTGGTCAGCGCCATGACCTCGATCCTGTTCCTCGGCGGCTGGCTGCCGCCGTTCGACATCGCGCCGCTGAACTGGATCCCCGGCGTGGTCTGGTTGGCCCTGAAGGTCGCCTTCTGCCTGTTCACGTTCATCTGGGTCCGCGCGACCGTGCCGCGCTACCGCTACGACCAGCTCATGCGCCTCGGCTGGAAGGTGTTCCTGCCGCTGTCGCTGGCCTGGGTGGTGCTGACTGCCGGCGTGCTCGTCACCTTCGGCTGGCTGCCGAAGTAATCGGACCGAAAGGGAAGAAAACGCGGGGGCAGGGCCTGCCCCCGTGCTTAAAGGAGAACAAGAGGCCATGGCATTCCTCGACCGCACGGCGCGCAGCTTCTTCCTGGTGGAGCTGGTCCGCGGCCTCAGCCTGACCTTCAGCTACATGTTCAGGCCGAAGGTGACGCTGAACTACCCGTTCGAGAAGGGCCCGATCAGCCCGCGCTTCCGCGGCGAGCACGCGCTGCGCCGCTATCCCAACGGCGAGGAGCGCTGCATCGCGTGCAAGCTGTGCGAGGCGGTGTGCCCGGCGCTGGCCATCACCATCGAGGCCGAACCGCGCGAGGACGGCAGCCGCCGCACCACGCGCTACGACATCGACATGACGAAGTGCATCTACTGCGGCTTCTGTCAGGAAGCCTGCCCGGTGGACGCCATCGTCGAAGGCCCGAACTTCGAGTTCTCGACGGAGACGCGCGAGGAGCTCTTCTACAACAAGGAAAAGCTGCTGGCGAACGGCGACCGCTGGGAAGCCCTGCTCGCCGCCAACCTTGCGAACGAAGCGCCCTACCGCTAAACACTCGATCGCCCTTGGCGGGGTAGGGGGATTGCGCTCCCGGCCCCGATGACGAACGGAAAAACCTCGACCGCGGAGGCGGGGATACAATGATTGTTCAAGTCCTGGCGTTTTACCTTTTCTCCGCCATCCTGGTGGCCTCCGGCGTGATGGTCATCTCCGCGCGGAACCCGGTTCACTCGGTGCTCTACCTCATCCTGGCGTTCTTCCAGGCCGCCGGCCTGTGCGTGCTGATGGGGGCGGAGTTCCTGGCGATGATCCTGGTCATCGTCTACGTGGGCGCTGTCGCGGTGCTGTTCCTGTTCGTCGTGATGATGCTCGACATCAATTTCCGCGAGCTGCGCCAGGGCGCCGCGCAGTACATGCCGTTCGGCGCGCTGCTCGGTCTCGTGCTGCTGGCCGAGCTGGCCGTGGTGTTCGGCGCCTGGGTGGTGGCTCCGGCGGCCAACCAGGTCCTCGGCGCGCCGACCCCGGCGATCGAGCAGGTGAACAACACCCGGGCGCTCGGGCAGCTCATCTACACCCACTACGCGTACCTGTTCCAGGCGTCGGGCATCGTGCTGCTGATCGCCATGATGGGTGCCATCGTGCTGACGCTGCGTCGCCGCGAGGGCGTGCGCAAGCAGGACATCTCGGCCCAGCTGGCCCGCCGCCGCGAAGAGACGATGGCGATCCGCAAGGTCCCGACCGGAGAAGGCGTCTAAAAATGGAAATCGGGCTCGGTCATTACCTGACGGTCGCCGCGATCCTGTTCACCCTCGGGATCTTCGGCATCTTCCTGAACCGCAAGAACGTCATCATCATCCTGATGTCGATCGAGATGATGCTGCTGGCGGTGAACCTGAACCTCGTCGCCTTCTCGGTGTACCTGCACGATCTGGTCGGCCAGGTGTTCTCGATGATCATCCTGACCGTGGCGGCCGCCGAGGCGGCCATCGGCCTCGCCATCCTGGTGGTCTACTTCCGCAACCGCGGCTCGATCCGAGTCGAAGACATCAACATGATGAGGGGCTGAGGACGCGCCATGGAAGTCCTTGTCGTATTCCTGCCGCTGCTGGCGTTCCTCATCGCCGGTTCGCTGTCGCTGTTCGCCTACGGCCACAACGGCGCGCCGAAGGGCGCCGCCGCACACGGCCACGGGCATGACCACGGCCACCACGACCACCATCACGACGCGCATGGCCATGACGACCATGGGCACGATGACCACGGGCACGACGACCATCACCCGGCCGCCCCGGCGGACTGGCGCGACCGCACCGCGCAGGTCGTCACCTGCGGCGCCGTGGTCCTCGCCGCCGTCATGTCGTGGATCCTGTTCTTCCAGGTCACCGGCCACGGCGGCACGCCGCGCACCATCGAGCTGTTCCGCTGGATGAAGTCCGGCACGCTGGACGTGTTCTGGGCGCTGCGCGTCGACCAGCTGACCGCGGTCATGCTGGTGGTGGTCAACACCGTGTCGGCGTGCGTGCACGTCTACTCGGTCGGCTACATGGCCGATGACCCGAACAAGCCGCGCTTCCAGGCCTACCTGTCGTTCTTCACCTTCTGCATGCTGATGCTGGTGACGGCCGACAACTTCGTGCAGATGTTCTTCGGCTGGGAGGGCGTCGGCGTCGCCTCCTACCTGCTGATCAACTTCTGGTACGAGAAGCCCTCGGCCAACAACGCGGCGATGAAGGCCTTCCTGGTCAACCGCGTCGGCGACTTCGGCTTCGCGCTCGGCATCTTCTCGGTGTTCGTGCTGACGGGCTCGCTGCAGTTCGACGTCGCCTTCGCCAAGGCGCCGGAGCTGGTCGGCAAGACCCTGCACTTCCTGAGCTGGGACTTCGACGCGCTGACCATCGCCTGTCTGCTGCTGTTCGTCGGCGCCATGGGCAAGTCGGCGCAGCTCGGCCTGCACACCTGGCTGCCGGACGCGATGGAAGGCCCGACCCCGGTGTCAGCGCTCATCCACGCCGCCACCATGGTGACCGCCGGCGTGTTCATGGTGTGCCGCCTGTCGCCGCTGTTCGAGTACGCGCCCGCCGCGCTCCAGGTGGTGACCGTGGTCGGCGCCTTCACCGCGTTCGTCGCCGCGACCATCGGCTTCACCCAGTTCGACATCAAGCGCGTCATCGCCTATTCGACGATGTCGCAGCTCGGCTACATGTTCTTCGCCGCCGGCGTCTCGGCCTACGACGCGGCCATGTTCCATCTGTTCACGCACGCCTTCTTCAAGGCGCTGCTGTTCCTCGGCGCCGGCTCGGTCATCCACGCCCTGCACCACGAGCAGGACATGCGCAACATGGGCGGCGTGTGGAAGAAGATCCCGGTCACCTACGCGCTGATGTGGATCGGCAACCTGGCGCTGGCCGGCCTGCCGATCTTCGCCGGCTTCTATTCCAAGGACATGATCCTCGAGGCGGCGTTCGCGGCGAACAGTCCGGTCGGCATGCTGGCCTTCTGGCTCGGCATCTCGGCGGCGCTGATGACTGCATTCTACTCCTGGCGCCTGCTCATCATGTCGTTCCACGGCGCGCCGCGCATGCCGAAGAAGGTGTTCGAGCACGCCCATGAGTCGCCGCTGGTCATGCTGGTGCCGCTGTTCGTGCTGGGCGCCGGCGCGGTGCTCTCCGGCATCCTGTTCGCCGACCGCTTCATCGGCCACCACCGCGCCGATTTCTGGGGCAAGTCGATCTTCGTGCTGCCGGCCCACGACAGCATCGAGGCGGCGCACCATTACCTGCCGGGCTGGGTTGGCACGCTGCCGATCATCGTCGGCCTGATCGGCATCGCGCTGGCCTACCTGCTGTACCTGCTGCTGCCGCGCCTGCCGGGTGCGATCGCCAGCACGTTCAGCGGCGTCCACGCCTTCCTGTACAACAAGTGGTACTTCGACGAGCTGTACGACTGGGCCTTCGTGCGTCCGGCGCGCTGGCTCGGCCACGGCCTGTGGAAGGGCGGCGACGGCGCGCTCATCGACGGCGTCGGCCCGGACGGGCTGGCGGCGGCCACGCAGAACGTCGCGGCCAAGGCCTCGCGCATGCAGTCCGGCTACGTCTACCACTACGCGTTCGCGATGGTGATCGGCGTCGTCACGCTGGTCGTGTGGCTCTCGCTGTTCGGCTGAGCGGCTCAAGGGGAATAAGAAAATGCCGATCCTGTCGATCACCACCTTCCTGCCGCTCGTCGGCGCGCTGTTCATCCTGATCCAGCGCGGGAGCCCGGAGGCCGTGGCCAATCAGGCGCGCAAGATCGCCCTGATCACGACGCTCATCAACTTCGTGCTGTCGCTGTTCATCTGGTTCCACTTCGACCCGGCCAACCCGGGCTACCAGATGGTCGAGAAGGCGGAGTGGATCCCGGCCTTCAAGGTCAACTATCACATGGGTGTCGACGGCATCTCGATGCTGTTCGTCATCCTCTCCACCTTCCTGACGCCGCTGTGCATCCTCGCCTCGTGGGAGAGCATCCAGACCCGCGTCAAGGAGTACATGGTGGCCTTCCTGGTCCTCGAGACCCTGATGGTCGGCATGTTCTGCGCGCTCGACTTCGTCCTCTTCTACATGTTCTTCGAGGGCGTGCTGATCCCGATGTTCCTGATCATCGGCGTGTGGGGCGGACAGCGGCGCGTGTACGCGGCGTTCAAGTTCTTCCTGTACACGCTGCTCGGTTCGGTGCTGATGCTGATCGCCATCCTGGCGATGTGGTTCGTCGCCGGCACCACGGACATCCCGACGATCACCGCCACGCACTTCGACCGCCAGATGCAGATCTGGCTGTGGCTGGCCTGCTTCGCCTCCTTTGCGGTGAAGGTGCCGATGTGGCCGGTGCACACCTGGCTGCCGGACGCCCACGTCGAGGCGCCGACCGCCGGCTCGGTCATCCTGGCCGGCGTGCTGCTGAAGATGGGCGGCTACGGCTTCCTGCGCTTCAACATCCCGATGCTGCCCGAGGCGACCGAGTACTTCGCGCCGCTGATCTACACGCTGTCCATCGTCGCGGTGATCTACACCTCGCTGGTGGCGCTGGCGCAGGAGGACATGAAGAAGCTGATCGCCTACTCGTCGGTCGCGCACATGGGCTTCGTCACCATCGGCATGTTCACGCTGAACGCGCAGGGTGTGGAAGGCTCGATCTTCCAGATGCTGTCGCACGGCATCGTGTCGGGTGCGCTGTTCCTGTGCGTCGGCGTGGTGTACGACCGGCTGCACACCCGCGAGATCGCGCGCTACGGCGGTCTCGTGCACAACATGCCGAAGTACGCCATCGTGTTCGGCTTCATGACCATGGCCTCGGTCGGCCTGCCCGGCACCTCGGGCTTCGTCGGCGAGTTCCTGGTGCTGCTGGGCGCCTTCCAGGACAACACCTGGGTGGCGGCGCTGGCGGCCACCGGCCTGGTCCTGGGCGCCGCCTACGCGCTGTGGCTGCTGCGCCGCATCGTCTTCGGCAAGCTGGTCAAGGCCGACCTGAAGGCGATGTACGACATGAACATCCGAGAGATCGCCGTGTTCGTGCCGCTGGTCATCGTGGTGCTGTGGATGGGCATCTACCCGACCAGCTTCCTGAAGATCACGTCGGCGTCGGTCGACAACCTGATCAAGACCTACGAGACCAAGCTGGCCGCCGCCGGCGGCGTCAACGTGGCCGCGCGCTAGAGGGTATGCCATGATCGCCCAGTTCCCCGACCTTTGGCCGGCCCTGCCGGAAATCTTCCTGGCGTGCGCGGGCATGGCGCTGCTCATGCTTGGCGTGTTCCGCGGCGAGGGCTCCACCCGCATGGTGGCCTACCTCACCGTCGGCGCGCTGCTGTTCGCGGCATTCCTCTCGCTCGGCTACGGCTCCGGCCGCGTCGTCACCTTCAACGGCCTGTTCGTGATGGACGCCTTCGGCGTCTTCATGAAGGTGCTGGTGCTGGTGGCCTCGTCGCTCGCCGTCGTCATGTCGCTCGGCTACATCGAGCGCGAGCAGATGAACCGGTTCGAGTTCCCCATCCTCATGCTCTTCGCCACGCTGGGCATGCTGATGATGATCTCGGCCAACGACCTCATCTCGCTGTACGTCGGCCTGGAGACGCAGAGCCTGTCGCTGTACGTCATCGCCGCCTTCCGGCGTGACTCGACCGGCTCGTCGGAGGCCGGCCTGAAGTACTTCGTGCTCGGCGCGCTGTCGTCGTGCCTGCTGCTGTACGGCTCCTCGCTGGTGTACGGCTTCGCCGGCACCACGGCGTTCGACAAGATCGCCACGCTGCTGGCCGGCGGCACGCACCCGTCGGTCGGCCTGATCATCGGCCTGGTGTTCGTCGCCGCCGGCCTCGCCTTCAAGATCTCGGCCGTGCCGTTCCACATGTGGACGCCGGACGTCTACCAGGGCGCCCCGACGCCGGTGACCGCCTTCTTCGCGGTCGCCCCGAAGGTCGCCGCCATCGCGCTGCTCACCCGCGTTCTGATCGAGCCGTTCGGCCACATGGCGCACAGCTGGCAGCAGATCATCATCGCCTCGTCGATCATGTCGATGGCGCTCGGCGCCTTCGCCGCCATCGTGCAGACCAACATCAAGCGCCTGATGGCCTACAGCTCGATCGGCCACATCGGCTACGCGCTGGTCGGCCTCGCCACCGGCACGCAGGAAGGTGTCCGCGGCGTACTGATCTACATGGCGATCTACCTGTTCATGAACGTCGGCGCCTTTGCGGTCATCCTCTGCATGAAGCAGAAGGGCCGCATGGTCGAGGACATCAAGGACCTCTCCGGCCTCGCCCGCACCAACCCGATGCTGGCCGCCGCCATGGCGATCTTCATGTTCTCGATGGCGGGCATCCCGCCGATGGCCGGCTTCTTCAGCAAGCTGTACGTCTTCCTGGCCGCCGTGCAGGCCGGGCTGTACGTCACCGCCATCATCGGCGTGCTGACCAGCGTGGTGGGCGCGTACTACTACCTGCGCATCATCAAGGTCATGTACTTCGACGAGCCGGTCGGCGGCTTCGACAAGGTGACGGACGACGGCATGTCCGCCATCCTGGTCGGCACCACCGCGTTCACGCTGCTGTTCTTCATCGTCCCGGCGCCGATCCTGAACTACGCCGCCACCGCCGCGGCGGCGCTGTTCGCCGGCTGACGGCATGATCGACGGAGCATTACCGGGGGCGGGGAAGCTGTCCCTGCCCCCGGGCTTCCAGGTCATCGCCCTCGGCGCCGTCGGCAGCACCAACGACGAAGCCAAGGATCGCGCGCGCTCCGGTTCTCCGGAGCGCACCGTCGTCTGGGCCCGCAGCCAGCAGACCGGCCGTGGCCGGCGGGGGCGGGCCTGGACCTCGCCCGAGGGCAACCTCTACACCTCCACCATCCTGCGCCCGCGCGTGACGCCCGCCGTCGCCGCGCAGATGTCGTTCGTCGCCTCGCTCGCCATCGCCGAGACGGCGGAGGCGTTCCTGCCGGCCATGGCCGCGGTGCGCTGCAAGTGGCCGAACGACGTGCTGGTCAACGGCCGCAAGGTCGCCGGCATCCTGCTGGAGTCCGAGGCGTCGGCCGACGGGCGGCTGGCGTGGCTGGTGCTCGGCGTCGGCATCAACCTCAGGTATTTCCCGGAAGGGACCGAGTTCGCCGCCACCTCGCTGGCCGAGGAGGGGGCGGGGCACGCCGAACCGGCGGCGGCGCTGGAGATGTATGCCCAGAAGCTGGCGCACTGGTACGCGCGCTGGCAGGCCGAGGGCTTCGACCCGGTGCGCGCCGCATGGCTGGCGCGGGCGGCCAACCGCGGCGGACCGGTGGTGGTGCGCCTGAGCGACCGCGAACTGACCGGCACCTTCGTCGACCTGGACAGCGACGGTGTTCTGCTGCTCGATAGGGGCGACGGTGGCGTGCCGGTGCGGATCGCCGCCGGCGACGTCTTCTTTCCGGGATCGTGACGCATGCTGCTCGCCATCGACGCCGGCAACACCAACGTGGTCTTCGCCGTGTTCGACGGCGACGAGAAGCGCGGCCAGTGGCGCATCTCCACCGACAGCCGCCGCACCGCCGACGAGTACGCCGTCTGGCTGTTCAGCCTGATGGCGGTCAAGGGGCTGAAGCCCGCGGACATCCACGCCGCCGTGCTGTCCAGCGTGGTGCCGGCCGCCACCTTCGATCTCACCCGGCTGTGCAGCAACCACTTCCAGTGCGAGCCGATGCGGGTCGGCGATCCCGGCGTGGATCTCGGCATCAAGGTGCTGCTGGACAACCCGAAGGAGGCCGGCGCCGACCGGCTGGTCAACTCCATCGCCGCGGCTGAGACCTACCCGGCGCCGCTGATCATCGTCGATATCGGCACCGGCACGACCTTCGACGTGGTGGACCGGGACGGCAACTTCGTCGGCGGCGCCATCGCGCCGGGGCCGAGCCTGGCGCTCGACGCCCTGCACAAGGTGGCGGCGCAGCTGCCGAAGGTGGAGATCGTCCGCCCGGCGCGCGTCGTCGGCAAGGGGACGGTGGCGGCCATGCAGTCCGGCATGTTCTGGGGCTACACCAGCATGATCGAAGGGCTGATCACCCGCATCTCGGCCGAGCTGTCGCCGACGGGCGACCCGCCCGTGACGGTGATCGCCACCGGGGGGCTTGGCCGGACGTTCGCCGAGGCCACCTCCATGATCCACCATGTCGACAACGAGCTGACCATGCGCGGCCTGTTGTCGGTCTACAAACGCAACACGCCAAACAACCAGACAGCGGTAAAGAGCTAGTGGACAGCCAGTTCACCCCGGACGGGGACGGCCTGTATTTCCTGCCGCTCGGCGGGTCGGGCGAGATCGGCATGAACCTGAACCTGTACGGCCACCGCGGCAAATGGCTGATGGTGGACTTAGGGATCTCGTTCGCCGACGACACCATGCCCGGCCTCGACGTCATCATGCCGGACCCGGCCTTCATCAAGGAGCAGCGGGAGAACCTCGTCGGGCTGGTGCTGACGCACGCGCACGAGGACCATCTCGGCGCCGTGCAGTACCTGTGGCCGCAGCTGCAATGCCCGGTCTACTGCACGCCGTTCACCGCCTCGGTGCTGCGCGCCAAGCTGTACGAGCGCCAGCTCGCCACCAAGGTGCCGATCCACGAGATTCCGCTGGGCGGCCGGTTCGAGCTGGGGCCGTTCCAGCTGGAGTACGTCACGCTCACCCACTCGATCCCGGAGCCGAACGCGCTGGCGATCCGCACCGGGTCGGGCCTCGTGCTGCACACCGGCGACTGGAAGCTCGACCCGGAGCCGCTGATCGGCTCCGTGACCGACGAGGCGCGGCTGCGTGCGCTCGGCGACGAGGGCGTGCTGGCGCTGATCGGCGACAGCACCAACGCCATGGTGCCCGGCCGTTCCGGTTCCGAGGCGCAGGTGCGGGCGACGCTGACCGACCTGCTCGGCCGTTACCCGAACCGCATCGCGGTGACCTGCTTCGCCACCAACGTGGCGCGGCTGGAGAGCATCGCCGTGGCGGCGGCGGCGAACGGGCGCAACGTCGCGCTGGTCGGCCGCTCGCTGTGGCGGATCAACGAGGCGGCGCGTTCCAACGGCTACCTCAAGGACGTGCCGCCGTTCCTCAGCGAGCACGACGCCGCCTACCTGCCCAAGGACAAGCTGGTGATGATCTGCACCGGCAGCCAGGGCGAGCCGCGCTCGGCGCTGGCGCGCATCGCCGGCGGCGACCATCCGCAGGTGACGCTGGACCCCGGCGACACGGTGATCTTCTCCTCGCGCGAGATCCCCGGCAACGAGCGCGCCATCGGCCGCGTGCAGAACCTGCTGGTCAACAAGAGCATCGAGGTGGTGACCGCGGACGACGCGTTCGTCCACGTCTCCGGCCACCCGGCGCAGGACGAGCTGGTGCAGATGTACCAGTGGGTCCGCCCGAAGGTCGCGGTGCCGGTGCACGGCGAGCAGCGCCATCAGCTGGCGCACGCCCGGATTGCCCAGGGCTGCCAGGTGCCGCACGGTTTGGTGCCCGGCGACGGCGACGTCGTGCGGCTCGCGCCGGGGCCGGTGGAGGTGGTGACCCAGGTGCGCACCGGCCGGCTGGCCATCGACGGCAAGCGGCTGGTGCCGCTCGACACCGGGCTGATGCGGGCGCGCACCCGCATGGTGCACAACGGCGCCGCGGTGGCGACGCTGGTGCTCAACGCCAGGGGGGAACTGGTCACCGCGCCGCAGGTGGCGGTGATGGGCCTGCTGGACAGCGGCGAGACCGACCACGAGGTGCTGCTCGACGTGGTGGACGCGGTGCGCGAGGCCATCGCCGGCCTGCCGAAGCCGGCGCGCCAGGACGACGCCCTGGTGAAGGAGGCGGCGCGGGTCGCGGTGCGCCGTACCTTCAACACCTCGCACGGCAAGAAGCCGGTGACGGACGTTCACCTCGTCCGCGTTTAGCGGTAGGTTGGACCGCTCCATAAAAAAGAAGACATCGGGGAACTCACATGATCGGCAAGCTCAACCACGTCGCCATCGTCGTTCCGGACCTGCCGGCGGCGACCGCGCTCTACCGCGACACGCTCGGCGCCCAGGTCTCGGCGCCGGTGGACCTGCCGCCGCACGGCGTCACCGTCGTCTTCGTCGCCCTGCCCAACACCAAGATCGAGCTGCTGCACCCCCTGGGCGACAAGTCCCCCGTCGCGCCGTTCCTGGAGAAGAACCCGTCCGGCGGCATCCACCACATCTGCTACGAGGTGGAGGACATCCTGGCGGCGCGCGACCAGCTCAAGGCGCAGGGCGCGCGCGTGCTCGGGGACGGCGAGCCGAAGATCGGCGCGCACGACAAGCCGGTGCTGTTCCTGCACCCGAAGGACTTCTGCGGCACCCTGGTGGAACTCGAACAGGCGTAGGGGCATCCCATGGGACCGGTCACCATCGGCGCGATCTTCTTCACGGTGTGGTGGACGGTCCTCTTCGCCGTCCTGCCCTGGGGTGTCCGCACCCCGGAGCGGGCGGAGCCCGGCATGGCCGACAGCGCGCCGCAGAAGCCCATGCTGCTGCGCAAGTTCGCCGTCACCACCGCGCTGTCGGCGGTGATCACGCTGGGCATCGTGCTGCTGTACAACTCCGACCTGATTTCGTTCCGCGACATGGCCAAGGGGATGTAGACTCCCCTGCAACCAGCGAAGCGGGGGAGATGACGTGGTGGCTGCCCAGACCTATTGCGAGGCCGCGCCCGGCCATCCGCTCCACGCCCCCTACCACGACACCGAGTATGGATTCCCCACCAGCGACGATTCCCTGCTGTTCGAGCGGCTGGTGCTGGAGATCAACCAGGCCGGCCTGTCGTGGCTGACCATCCTGAAGAAGCGCGACGCGTTCCGCGCCGCCTACGACGCTTTCGACATCGACCGCGTCGCCGCGTACGGCGAGGCGGAGCGGGCGCGGCTGCTCGCCGACTCCGGGATCATCCGCAACCGGCTGAAGGTGGACGCCGCCATCGAGAACGCCCGGCGCATCGTCGCCTTGCGCCCGCAGCACGGCTCCTTCGCCGGCTGGCTGGCGGCGCACCACCCGTTGCCCAAGGCCGAGTGGGTCAAGCTGTTCAAGCGCAACTTCCGCTTCACCGGCGGGGAGATCGTCGGCGAGTTCCTGATGAGTCTCGGCTACCTGCCCGGCGCGCACCACCCGGGCTGTCCGGTCTGGGCGGTGGTGGAGGCGCGCAACCCGCCCTGGATGGCCGCCATGCGCCAGGGCTTCACCGGCTATGATGCCCGCGATGCAGGCAAATTGCTGCCCGTTGCATGAGCAATCGCACAGTCGATCAGCAAAACCCAAGAAAATGTGTTGGCAACTGGCGTTAACTCGCTCGTGGTCTTGCCTTTCATCAAGGTTTGGCGCAGTATTCATCACAGAAAAGGGCGCATCCCCTTTTCCTACGCCTGGTGGCGATTCCTCCCTAGACTCGGGCCGCGCGGCACCCGCCCGCGGCCCTCACTTTGTGCGGTTGCCGGCGGCGCTGGCGGTTGATATTTCCTGTCCCGTTTCCGGACCGAAAAGTGATTTGTTCGTGAAGGGTCTTTTAGGATTTTTTTAATGTAGTAGAATCAAATGCCATGAGGCGAGATGAACGACCGCGGATGATGTTCGCGTGATGCGCCTTCCATAGGCGCTGGCACCGGACGGCCGCCCTGGCCTATGGTGCGCAAGGGAGAGTGATCGAGGCATCCATGGCCGTATCCGAAAGCGAACGGTTCGAACAGTTTTCCTCGGTCCTGCTGACCGAGCTGCTGGAGCGCACCAGGAAAAACATGGAGCTGCTGCAGCCCGACCGCCGTCCGTGCGCGCCTCTGCCGTTCGCGCAGACGCCGTCGTTCCTCGACATCTACAGCGAGGTGGTGCGGGTCGGCATCTTCCCGGTCGTGCTCAGCCGCCGTCCGGTGCGGGCCATCGTCGGCGACGTGGATTGGGCCAAGGACGGGCGCGAGTACCTGCAGACCGTGCTGGACGACCGCAACAACGTGGTGTTCCCCGCCTGGGACTACGCCTGGGACGCGCTGTGGGACGAGCGCAAGGCGTCGGCTCCCTCCGCCGCGCAGGAGACGGAAAAGAAGAAGGGCGGCTTCCTCGCCTCGCTGTTCGGCCGCAAGAACGCCGCCAAGCCCGAGTCCAAACCCAACGACGGCGGCGAGGAGGAGGGCGGCGTCATGGCCGGCCTCTACACCATGCTGAACCAGTTGGCGGACAAGCGCGGCTACCTGCCGCTGTTTCGCGACGACACCCGGGTGTTCAAGGCGCTGGTGCGCACCAAGCCCGGCAAGATCGCCTCGGCGATCAAGGAGCTGAGCCAGTACCACCACCAGGAGTTCGTCGTGCAGGGCAAGGAGCAGGCCAAGGCCGGCGTGCTGAACGACGCCCTGCAGAAGTGGCAGTTCAACCTGCCCGACCGCGTCGGCGAGATGCTGGTCATCAAGTGCGCGATCGATCTCGAGCACGTGAACAAGACCTACATCGGCAAGTACATCCGCCAGTCGGCCCGCTCCCAGGAGGAGGCGGAGAAGGGCATGCCCTACCTCTCCATCTACTGGAAGGCGATGCCCAGTGCGGTCACGGTGCAGGACTGACGCCGCCGTTCTGCTGAGCCTTATGCTGTCCGCGGTGCCCGCAGCGGCGCAGGCGCCGCCGTTCGACATCGCCGTCTGCCGCTACCTGCCGCGTCACGCGCCCTCGGCGGATGTCGAGTACAAGCCTGGCCTCGATGCGCGCGGCAAGCGCGTCGCCCCGGCGGACCTGCCGGGCTTGGCCGGCGCGGTGCCGGTGGACCGCTTCGAGATTCCGGTGACCCTCGACTTCGCCCGCCGGCTGGGGTTCGCCACGCCGGGAGCCGGCGCGCTGCCGCGGACGGCGGAGGTCGGCCGGCTGACCGTCCAGGGCAATCGCATGTTCTTCAACGGCCAGCCGCTGAACGCCGCCAGCGAGGCGGAGCTGGTCGCATTGTGCAGAACGGTTCGGTAGACAAGCGCGCGGCGGGTTCCTAAAGTCGCTGACCCTCAGACCCGAGCGACTTGGAATTCCGTCATGCGGCTCTCCTCCTTCTTCCTGCCGACCCTCAAGGAAACCCCGACCGAGGCGCAGATCGTCTCGCACCGGCTGATGCTGCGCGCCGGGATGATCCGCCAGCAGTCGGCGGGCATCTACGCGTGGCTGCCGCTCGGCCACAAGGTGCTGAAGAAGATCGAGCAGATCGTCCGCGAGGAGCAGGACGCCGCCGGCGCCCAGGAACTGCTGATGCCGACCATCCAGTCGGCCGACCTGTGGAAGGAGAGCGGGCGCTACGATGACTACGGCAAGGAGATGCTGCGCATCACCGACCGGCACGAGCGCGAGATGCTCTACGGCCCGACGAACGAGGAGATGATCACCGACATCTTCCGCACGTTCGTGCGCAGCTACCGCCAGCTGCCGCTGAACCTCTACCACATCCAGTGGAAGTTCCGCGACGAGGTCCGCCCGCGCTTCGGCGTGATGCGCGGCCGCGAGTTCCTGATGAAGGACGCCTACTCCTTCGACATCGACCCGGCGGGCGCGCGCCGCTCGTACCAGGCGATGTTCCTGGCCTACCTGCGCACCTTCGCCCGCATGGGCCTGAAGGCGATCCCGATGCGCGCCGACACCGGTCCCATCGGCGGCGACCTCAGCCACGAGTTCATCATCCTGGCCGAGACCGGCGAGAGCGGCGTGTTCTGCGACAAGGCCTGGCTCGACCTCGACGTGCTGGCCGACGCGCCGGACTACAAGGACGACCTGCAGCCGTTCTTCGACAAGTACACCTCGATCTACGCCGCCACCGACGAGAAGCACGACGCGGCCACCTGCCCGGTGCCGGCGGAGCGGCTGGAGAGCGCGCGCGGCATCGAGGTCGGCCACATCTTCAACTTCGGCACAAAGTACTCCAAGCCGATGAACGCCACCGTCGCCGGCCCGAACGGCGAGCCGGTGCACGTGGAGATGGGCAGCTACGGCATCGGCGTGTCGCGTCTGGTGGCGGCGATCATCGAGGCCAGCCACGACGACAACGGCATCATCTGGCCGGACGCGGTGGCGCCCTTCAACGTCGGCCTCGTCAACCTGAAGCCCGGCGACGCCGAGACCGACCGCGTCTGCGAGGAGCTGTACGTCAAGCTGCGCGCCCAGGGCGTCGAGGTGCTGTACGACGACCGCGACGAGCGGCCGGGCGTGAAGTTCGCCGACATGGACCTGATCGGCCTGCCGTGGCACCTCGTGGTCGGCCCGCGCGGCCTGAAGAACGGCGTCGTCGAGCTGAAGCGCCGCGCCACCGGCGAGCGCGAGGAGCTGTCGGAGGAGAGCGCGCTGGCGAAGCTGGCGCGCTGACGGGGTAGGGGAAGCCCTCTACAGCACGTTCACAGGCACCCTCAGGTACACCACCCCGTTGCTGTCCGGCGGTGGCAGGCGCCCGGCCGCGGCGTTCACCTGCACCGCCGGGATGATCAGCGCCGGCATCGGCAGCGTCCGGTCGCGGGCGGTGCGCAGCGCCACGTAGGCGGCCTCGTCGACGCCGTCGCGCACGTGGATGTTGGCCCGGCGCTGCTCGGCCACCGTGGTCTCCCAGGCGTGCACCCGCCCGCCCGGGGCGTAGTCGTGGCAGACGAACAGCCGCGTTCCCTCCGGCAGCGCCAGCAGGCGGCGGATCGAGCCGAACAGCTCGGCGGCGCTGCCGCCGGGGAAGTCGCAGCGCGCGGTGCCGCCGTCCGGCATGAACAGCGTGTCGCCGACGAACACCGCGTCGTCGATGAGGTAGCTCACCGAGTCCCGCGTGTGACCCGGCGTGTGCAGCACGCGGCTCTGCAGTGTGCCGACCGCGAAGGTTTCGCCGTCGGCGAACAGCCGGTCGAAGGGCTGGCCCTGCGGGCGGAAGGACAGCGGGTCGTTGAAGATCTTGCCGAAATGTTCCTGCACCTGGGTCACTCCGGCGCCGATGCCGATGCGCCCGCCGAGCCGGCGCTGCAGGTAGGGGGCCGCCGACAGATGGTCGGCGTGGATGTGCGTCTCCAGGATCCAGTCGAGCGTCAGCCCGTGCTCCGCCAGGAAGGCGGCGATGGCGTCGGCCGAGCCTGTGCCGGTGCGGCCGGCGGCGGCGTCGAAGTCGAGGACGGAATCGATGACCGCGGCGATGCCGCCCGGCCGGTCGTACACGGCGTAGCTCACCGTGGAGGTTGGCGCGTGGAAGAAAGGCTGGACGAGCGCGGGCATCGGCCGCTCCCACCTGTGGTTTTCTTCAGCACCCCACTTTCGCTCCGGGCGGCGGGGAATGGCAATCGGGACAAAGCGCAGGCCCGTCCGCGCCCCGTGGAAAACGAGGTACGCCGTCGGGATGGAGGTTGCCCCATCGGTCGAATTGACGCTCAAGCGCGCGCCGCCGCACACTGCGCCCCATCACCCGCGAACGGTTCACCCTTGAGAGCGCCATGCCCCGAACGGGGGTGGCGGGTAGGAGGATACCATGTCGCTGAGGATCAACTCCGAAGCTCCGGATTTCACCGCCGAGACGACGCAGGGCACGATCAGGTTCCACGACTGGATGGGCAGCGGCTGGGCCATCCTGTTCTCGCACCCCAAGGACTTCACCCCGGTCTGCACCACCGAGCTGGGCTATCTGGCCGGCCTCAAGCCAGAGTTCGACAAGCGCAACTGCAAGATCCTCGGCCTCAGCGTCGATCCGGTCGACAACCACACCAAGTGGCTGAAGGACATCGAGGAGACGCAGGGCCACGCCGTGACCTATCCGCTGGTCGGCGACCGCGACCTCGCCGTGGCGAAGCTCTACGACATGCTGCCGGAGGACGCCGGCAGCAGCTCGGAAGGCCGCACGCCGGCCGACAACGCCACCGTGCGCTCGGTGTTCGTCATCGGCCCGGACAAACGGGTCAAGGCGATGCTCACCTACCCGATGAGCACCGGCCGCAACTTCGACGAGGTGCTGCGGCTGCTGGATTCCTGCCAGCTCACCGCCCAGTTCCAGGTGGCCACCCCCGCCAACTGGAAGGAGGGCGACGACGTCATCATCGTCCCCAGCGTGTCGGACGAGCAGGCCCGCCAGAAGTTCCCCGGCGGCTGGACGGCGCCCAAGCCCTATATCCGCATGGTTCCGCAGCCCGGCACCCTGCATTGACGGCGGGGCCCATTGAAAGAGGGGTGCTGAGCATCGCGCGGCGGGCCGGGGCAGGGCGGCCCCGGTCCGCGCCGCGCTTGCGCATCCGGCGTGCGGCACGTATCTACGCTTGAGCGCTGCCGTCCGGCAGCCGGCCGCAACTCCGGAACACCGCCCCCCATGATCTTCTCCGCGTTCGAACGCATGGTCGCGATGCGCTATCTCCGCGCCCGCCGGCAGGAGGGGTTCATCTCCGTCATCGCGTGGTTCTCGCTGCTCGGCATCGGGCTGGGGGTGGCGACGCTGATCATCGTCATGGCGGTGATGAACGGCTTCCGGGCGGAGCTGCTGGGGCGCGTGCTCGGCCTCAACGGGCACCTCAACGTCTATTCGGCGCAGCCGGGGCCGCTGACCGATTTCGACGCGCTGGCCGACCGCGTGCGGCAGGTGCCGGGCGTCACCAACGTGACGCCGACGGTGGAGGGGCAGGCGCTGGTCACCGTGCGCGGCATCGCGTCCGGCGCCGTGGTGCGCGGCGTGCGGCCGGAGGACTTCCGGGTGCGGCCGACCCTGTCCAGGCACATCCTGCGCGGCACCGCCGACGCCTTCGGCGAGGACAACGTCGCCATCGGCATCCGCATGGCGCAGCGCCTGGGCCTGTCGGTCGGCGACCAGATCACACTGATCGCGCCGCAGGGCAACGCCACCGCCTTCGGCACCGTGCCGCGCATGCGCGCCTACAACATCGGTGCCATCTTCGACGTCGGCATGTTCGAGTACGACAACTCCTTCATCTTCATGCCGCTGGAGCAGGCGCAGCTGTTCTTCCGCACCGGCGAGGCGGTGACCTCGCTGGAGGTGTTCGTCGCCGACCCCGTGCAGATCCGTGCGCAGCGCGCCGCCCTGCAGCCGGCGGTGGCCGGCATCGGGCGCGTGGTCGACTGGCAGCAGTCGAACGCCAGCTTCTTCACCGCCTTGCAGGTCGAGCGCAACGTGATGTTCCTGATCCTGTCGCTGATCATCATGGTGGCGGCGTTCAACATCATCTCCAGCCTGATCATGCTGGTGAAGGACAAGGGGCGCGACATCGCCATCCTGCGCACCATGGGCGCCACGCGCGGCATGATCATGCGCATCTTCCTGCTGTCCGGCGCCTCGGTCGGCGTGATGGGCACGGTGGGCGGGCTGATCCTCGGCGTGGTGTTCTGCCAGAACATCGAGAGCATCCGGCAGTTCATCCAGATGCTGTCGGGCACCGAGCTGTTCTCGCCGGAGATCTACTTCCTCTCGCAGCTGCCGGCGAAGATCGACTGGGGCGAGGTGGCGCAGGTGACGGCGATGGCGCTCGGCCTGTCCTTCGCCGCCACGGTGTACCCGTCCTGGCGGGCGGCGCGGCTCGATCCGGTGGAGGCCCTGCGCTATGAGTGAGGGGCCGATGCTGGAACAGCCGATGCTTGAGCTTAGGGACGTGGTGCGCACCTTCGAGCAGGGCGGCACCAAGCTGGAGGTGCTGCGCGGCGTGCAGCTGACCGTGCGGCCGGGCGAGCTGGTCGGGCTGGTCGGGCCGTCGGGCGCCGGCAAGTCGACGCTGCTGCACATCGCCGGCCTGCTGGAGCGGCCGTCGTCGGGCACGGTGCGCATCGGCGGCACCGACGCCTCGGCGCTGGACGACGGCAAGCGCACGGAGCTCCGCCGCAAGGCCATCGGCTTCGTCTACCAGTTCCACCACCTGCTGCCGGAGTTCACGGCGCAGGAGAACATCGTGCTGCCGCAGATGATCGCCGGTCTGAAGCGGTCGGAGGCGGCGGCGCGGGCCAAGGAGCTGCTGCACATGGTCGGCCTCGACCAGCGCGGCAGCCACCGGCCGGGGCGGCTGTCGGGCGGCGAGCAGCAGCGCGTCGCCATCGCCCGCGCGCTGGCCAACGCGCCGGGCCTGCTGATCGCCGACGAGCCCACCGGCAACCTCGACCCGCACACGGCGGAAAGCGTGTTCGCTACGCTGACAGGGATCGTCCGGCAGGCCCGCGTCGGCGCGCTGATCGCCACCCACAACCTGGAACTGGCGCGACGGATGGATCGCGTGCTCGAAATGCACGAAGGCGTGCTGATCGAACACGCAACCGTCTGAACGGCACTCCTCACCGTTTGGTGAATTGGCGATCGCCGGTCCGTGCGGCAGACTTGCCCGCAAAACCGCGGGGACGGGAGAGAGCCGCATGGACCAGACGATCATCGACCTCTACGACGAGTACACGCACGCGCCGCTGCCACGCCGGGTGTTCCTGGAGCGGCTGACGGCGCTGCTCGGCTCCGCCGCCGCGGTGCCGGCCGTGCTGGCCGCCATCGAGCCGAACTACGCCCGCGCGGCGGTGGTGGAACCGGGCGACCCGCGAATCAGCGTCGAAAACGTGACGTTCCAGGGCGCCACCGGCGACGTCCGCGGCTACCTCGCGCGGCCGAAGACGGCGGAGCGCGCGCCGGCGGTGATCGTCATCCACGAGAACCGCGGCCTCAACCCGCACATCGAGGACGTGGCGCGCCGTTTCGCCGCCGACGGCTTCGTGGCGCTGGCGGTGGACCTGCTGTCGCCGCTGGGCGGCACGCCGGCCGACGCCGACCGGGCGCGCGACATGATCGCCCAGCTCGACGCCGGCAAGACGGTGAACAACCTGGTCTCGGCGCAGAGCTTCCTGATGTCCTACCGCTATTCCAGCGGCAAGGTGGGGGCGGTGGGCTTCTGCTGGGGCGGCGGCATGGTCAACCAGTTCGCCATCAAGGCGCCCGATCTCAAGGCCGCCGTCGCCTACTACGGCCCGACGCCGGACCCGGCGCAGGTCGGCTCGATCAAGGCGCCGATGCTGCTGCACTACGGCGGGCTCGACCAGCGCATCAACGCCGGCATTCCCGCCTACGAGGAGGCGCTGAAGAAGGCCGGCGTGCCGCACCAGATCTACGTCTACGAGGGCGCCAACCACGCCTTCAACAACGACACCTCCGCCGACCGCTACAACGAGCAGGTCGCCAGGCTGGCCTGGGGGCGGACGGTGGAGTTCCTGCGGCAGTATCTCGTCTGATCGGGACCTGATCAGGCGGGCTGCCACTGGTTCTGGGCGTTGCGGCAGTACTTGGTGTCCTGTGTCACCTCGCGGCCCTGGACGTAGGCGACTTCGTGGACGGTGCGGCACTCCCGCCCGTCCGACGCCGCCTCGACCGCGGTGACGGTGGCGGAGCCCTTGGCACCGGTCTTGTGGTCCGATGTCCAGGTCTTGCTGGGGCGCTGCGCCGCTGGGACCGGGCGGGGCGCCGCGGACGGGCTCGACGCCTTCACGGGAAGCGGCGCGTTGAGCGCCGCCGCGGTCGCCGTCTGCGCGCGCATGCGGTCGCGTTCGTCGAGCGACTGGCCGATGGAACTGCCGATGAAGTACCCCGCGGCGCCCCCGGCCAGACCGCCGATCAGCGTGGCGCCGCCGCTGTGGCCCAGGGACTTGCCGAGGAGGGCGCCGACGGCGCTGCCTCCGGCGGTCCCCACCAGGGCGCCCGTCTGCTGGTTCGTCTGGCAGCCGGCCAGGCTGAAGCCGCTCAGGCACAAGGCGGTGGCGAGGACGACGGCCGGAACGATCTTCATGGCGCACCTGCCTGGAGCGGAACTGGCGCAGTGTAGGCTTGGGCGGAGCGCGCCTTGAGATCCGGAAACGGGGTAATCCCAGCGGCCTTCGCACCGACTGGTGCGCTCCATTCGGGGTTGCGGACCTACCCCGCCATTGCCGTGCTGCGACGGTCTTGCGGTTGCTAGGATGCCCGCATCCGGCCCATGCGCCGGTCCATGCGGAGGATGCGCCATGCTCCGCCGTCTGCTTGTCCTGTGCTGCCTGCTCGCCCTTCCCATGGCGGCCCGTGCCGAAACGCGGGTGGCGCTGGTGATCGGCAACGCCGCCTACGTCAGCGGCGGCACGCTGGCCAACCCCGTCAACGACGCCCGCGCCGTGGCCAAGTCGCTGCGCAGCCTCGGGTTCGAGGTGACGGTGCTGGAGAACGTCGGGCTGCGCGCCATGACCCGGGGGATCTCGCAGTTCGGCCAGCGGTTGCGCCCCGACGGCGTGGCGCTGTTCTACTACGCCGGGCACGGCATGCAGGTGCGCGGCCGCAACTTCCTGATCCCGGTCGATGCCGAGATCACCAGCGAAAGCTCCGCCATCTCCGAATCCGTCGACGTGGATTCGGTGATGCAGCAGCTCTCCGCCAACACCCGGCTCAACCTGATCATCCTCGACGCCTGCCGCAACAACCCGTTCGAACGCGCCGTGCGCAGCGGGGCGGGCGCCGGGCTGGCGGCCATCGACGCGCCGACCGGGACGCTGATCGCCTACGCCACCGCGCCGGGCAAGACGGCGCGCGACGGCGCGGCCGGCGGCAACGGCCTCTACACCTCCAAGCTGCTGGACGCGATGGCGGTGCCGGGCATCAAGGTCGAGGACGTCTTCAAGCGCGTGCGCATCAACGTCGCGCACGCGACCCGCAACGAGCAGGTGCCGTGGGAGGCCTCGTCGCTGATCGGCGACTTCTACTTCACCGCGCCGGCGATGGCCTCGGTGGATCCGGGCGACGGCTTCTCCGGCGTGTCGGGAGGCGGCGGGGCGCTGCCGTCCGGCGGCGGCGGGGGCGGCGGCGGCGCCAAGGTGGCGCAGATCGGGCTGGGGCCGGTGCCGTCGAAGGAGGATCTGTCCGGCAAGCGGCTGAGGTTCCAGGTGGTGCGGGCGGGCCGCGGCCGCTACCTGCTGATCGCCGGCCCGATCACGCCCGGCGACTACCGGACGACGGTGGCCGCGCTGGAGGAGGCCGGTCCGGTGGATGGCGTACTGCTCGATTCGGGCGGCGGCGTCATCGAGGAGGCGATGGAGATCGGCCGGCTGCTGCGCGCCCGCAAGCTGGCGACGCGGGTGCCGTCGGGCGCCAAGTGCGCCAGCGCCTGCAACTTCGTGCTGATGGGCGGGGTGATTCGCCAAGTCGATCCCGACGCCGTGTTCGAGGTCCACCTCTCCACCGCCAGCGGCAACGCCGCCCTGGTCGATGTGGTGCAGAAGGTGATCAAGGAGCAGGGCGGCGAGGGCGCCAAGGCGGTGATCCAGAGCACCGAGCAGCACACCGCCATCACCGCCGCGCGGGTGGCGCGCTATCTGGTCGAGATGTCGGTGTCGCTGCGCTACCTGACCCTGTTCGCCGACACCCCGAACGCCGAGCCGGTGCGGCTGACCAACGACAAGCTGCGCGACCTGAACGTCATCAACGTCGACTGACCGGCACCGGCTGCGCCGCCGCGGGCTGCCCGCCGGGCAGCTTCAGCACGGTGATCGCCAGCCCGCCGAACACCAGCACGGCGCCCAGCGCCTTGGCCGGGCTGAACTCCTCGCCGAGCAGCAGGGCGCTGGAACTCATGCCGAAGATCGGCACCAGCAGCGAGAAGGGGGCGACGAGGCTGGTCGGGTAGTGGCGCAGCAGGAAACCCCAGCTGGCGAAGCCGAACAGGGTGGCGCCGGCGGCGATGTAGACCAGCGCCCCGACGCCCAGCGGCGTCAGGGAGGTCAGCGCGTGGCCGATCCGTTCCGGCCCCTCCAGGGCGAGCGACAGCGCCAGCAGCGGCAGCGGCGGCACGACGCTGACCCAGACGATCAGCCGGAACAGGTCGGGCGCCTTGGCCTGCTTCATGAAGATGTTGGCCACGCCCCAGGCCACCGCGGCGCCGATGCACAGCGCCAGGCCGAACAGCGAATCGCCGGCCGGCATCTCCAGCGCGATCACCCCGATCCCGGCGAACGCCACCGCCATGCCGGCCAGCGGCCGCGGGCCCGGCCGGTCGCCCAGTGCCAGCGCGGCGAACAGGACGGTGAAGAAGGCTTGGCTCTGCAGCACCAGCGATGACAGGCCGGCGGGCATGCCGACGTCCATGCCGACGAACAGCAGCGAGAACTTCACCACGCCCAGCACGAGGCCGATGCCCAGCACGTAGCGCCACGCCACCGGCGGACCGCCGCGCCAGCCCAGCACCAGCAGCGGCAGCGCCGCCAGCGCGAAGCGCAGCGAGGAGAACAGGAGCGGCGGGAAGTCGCGCAGCCCCACCTTGATGGCGACGAAGTTGAAGCCCCAGACGGCGGTCACCAGGACGGCGAGGAGGATGTGGAGCGGGCGCATGGGCTCTCAGTTGCGTGTGTTGAGACGGCGGCACTCATCTAGAGCGTTCACCGCCCAGTTCGATCCGGCAAGAGGAAACGCTGCTATGCGTCCGCCGAGGCGCGAACTCGACACCTCCAGCCCCTTGGAGCGGGCGTAGGGATCGGTGATGTCCTCGTAGTCGAGGGACTGGATGCGCACCAGCAGCGTGCCGGAATCCAGCGCCACCGCCTTGTGCGATTCGGGCGCCGCGCCCTCGAACGCCAGCGTCAGGTCGTAGGTGGCGCCGGGCGCCAGCAGCCGGTCGGGGGTGCCGATCAGCACCGAGAAGCTGCCGGGCGCCGCCTGGAAGCTCAGCGTCGCGCCGCCGTCGCCGGGGCGGGAGACTCGGCAGTGCGCGGGCTCGGTGACGGTGCCGGACACCGCCTCGACCACCCAGCCGCGGCGCTCGGCGATCTTGCGGCCGGGGGAGGGGGACAGTGTCGGCGCTGCGAGGCCTGCCGCGCCGCCGTAGGTGACGCGGGAATTTTCGGAGGTCTGGCAGGCGGCCAGCAGGGCAAGGGCCAGGAAGGCGAGATGGACGCGGGGGCGACGCATGCGGGCTCCTCGGGCGACCCCTTCGACGGGGCCAGGGTCCCTGATATCACCCGTGCAATTTCGGCGAAAGTGCGACATGCTCGCGCCCGATCCCCGATCCCGTATTGGACACCATGCCGCACGCCGACTTCGTCCACCTGCGCGTCCACTCCGCCTACTCGCTGTCGGAGGGCGCCATCAAGGTCAAGGAGCTGGTCAAGCTCTGCGCGAAGCAGCACATGCCCGCGGTGGCGGTCACCGACACCGGCAACCTGTTCGGCGCGCTGGAGTTCGCGCTGGCCGCGTCGGACGTCGGCGTGCAGCCGGTCATCGGCACGGTGCTCGGCATCACCCGGGTCGGCCCGGCCAACGCCAAGCCCGGCCTGCCCGGCAAGGGCGCGGCGCAGCCGGACCAGCTGGTGCTGCTGTGCCAGAACCAGGACGGCTATGGCAACCTGATGAAGCTGGTGTCCAAGGCGTTCCTGGAGTCGGACCCGATGGCCGGCCCGCAGGTGACGCTGGAGGCTCTGGAGGGCCACTCGGAGGGCCTGATCGCGCTGACCGGCGGTCCGCAGGGCAGCGTCGGCCGGCTGCTCGGCGAGGGGCAGAAGGAGCTTGCGCTGGAGGTGCTGGAGCGGCTGAAGGGCCTGTTCCCCGGCCGGCTGTACGTCGAGCTGCAGCGCCACGGCGGCCACTTCACGGCCGTCGAGGACGCCATCGAGCCGGCGCTCGTCGACCTCGCCTTCGCGCACGGCCTGCCGCTGGTGGCGACCAACGACTGCTACTTCACGACCGCGGACATGCACGAGGCGCACGACGCGCTGCTGTGCATCGCCGAGGGCGCCTACATCAGCCAGGACGACCGCCGCCGCGTCACCCCCGACCACCGCTTCAAGTCGGCGGAGGAGATGCGGCTGCTGTTCGCCGACCTGCCGGAGGCGGTGGACAACACCGTCGCCATCGCCAAGCGCTGCTCGTTCCTGCTGAAACCGATCAAGCCCATCCTGCCGGCCTTCCCGACCGAGGCGAGCCGCACCGAGGACGAGGAACTGCGCGCCCAGTCCCGCGAGGGCCTGGAGATGCGGCTGGAGAAGGTCGTCTACACCCCCGACATGACGCCGGAGCAGCGCGAGGAGACCCGCAGGACCTACTTCGAGCGCCTGGAATTCGAGCTGGACGTCATCATCAAGATGAAGTTCCCCGGCTACTTCCTGATCGTGTCGGACTTCATCAAGTGGGCGAAGGAGCACGACATTCCGGTCGGGCCGGGCCGCGGTTCGGGCGCCGGCTCGGTGGTCGCGTGGGCGCTGACCATCACCGACCTCGACCCGCTGCGCTTCGGCCTGCTGTTCGAGCGCTTCCTGAATCCCGAACGCGTGTCGATGCCCGACTTCGACGTGGACTTCTGCCAGGACCGCCGCGAAGAGGTGATCCGCTACGTCCAGGACAAGTACGGCTACGACCGCGTCGCTCAGATCATCACCTTCGGTAAGCTGCAGGCGCGCGCCGTGCTGCGCGACGTCGGCCGCGTGCTGCAGATGCCCTACGGGCAGGTCGACAAGATCTGCAAGATGGTGCCGAACAACCCGGCCAACCCCGTCACGCTGCAGCAGGCACTCGACACCGAGGAGATGCTGCGCGCCGCGCGCGACGGCGACGAGACGGTGGCGCGCCTCATCAACATGGCGCTGAAGCTGGAGGGCCTGTTCCGCCACGCCTCGACCCACGCCGCCGGCGTGGTGATCGGCGACCGGCCGCTCGACGAACTGGTGCCGCTGTACCGAGACCCGCGCTCGGACATGCCGGTCACCCAGTTCAACATGAAGTACGTCGAGCAGGCCGGCCTGGTGAAGTTCGACTTCCTCGGCCTGAAGACGCTGACGGTGCTGAAGACCGCGGTGGACCTGATCCCGGAGAAGCCGGACCTCACCACCGTTCCGTTGGACGATTTGCGGAGCTACGAGATCCTCGGCCGGGCGGAATCGACCGGCGTGTTCCAGCTCGAAAGCTCGGGCATGCGCGACGTGCTGCGGCGGCTCAAGCCGAACCGGCTGGAGGACATCATCGCGCTGGTGTCGCTCTACCGTCCCGGCCCGATGGACAACATCCCGAAATACATCAAGGTCAAGAACAGGGAGGAGCCGCCCGACTACATGAACCCGGCCCTGGAACCGATCCTGAAGGAGACCTTCGGGATCATGATCTACCAGGAGCAGGTCATGCAGATCGCCCAGGTGCTGTCCGGCTATTCGCTGGGCGGCGCCGATCTTCTGCGCCGCGCCATGGGCAAGAAGATCAAGGAGGAGATGGACAAGGAGCGCGCCAAGTTCGTCGAGGGGGCCATCAAGAACGACGTCGACGGCGACCAGGCCAGCATGATCTTCGATCAGGTGGCCAAGTTCGCCGGCTACGGCTTCAACAAGAGCCACGCGGCGGCCTACGCGCTGGTCGCCTACCACACGGCGTACCTGAAGGCGAACTACCCGGTCGAGTTCATGGCGGCGTCGATGACGCTCGACCTCGGCAACACCGACAAGCTGAACGTCTTCCGGCAGGAGTTGGGGCGGCTGCGGATCAAGCTGCTGTCGCCGGACATCAACCGGTCCTCGGCGATCTTCTCGGTGGAGGATGTGGGCGGCGGCGAGAAGGCGGTGCGCTATGCGCTCGCCGCGGTGAAGGGCGTCGGCCTGCCGGCCATGAAGGCGGTGGTGGAGGAGCGGCAGAAGAACGGCCCGTACAGGAGCCTGTTCGACTTCGCCCGCCGCCTCGACCTCAAGACCATCAACAAGCGCCAGCTGGAGAACCTGACCTGCGCCGGCGCCTTCGACGGCATCAACCCGAACCGCGCCCAGGTGCACGCCGCCCTTGAGACGCTGATCCGTTACGCCCAGGCCGAGGCGGCGGAGCGCGACAGTGGCATCGGCAACCTGTTCGGCGGCGCCGGCGGCGGCCTCAAGGAGCCTGACCTGCCGAAGGTTTCCGACTGGGAGCCGCTGGAGAAGCTGAAGCACGAGTTCTCCTCGATCGGCTTCTATCTCTCGGCCCACCCGCTCGACGCCTTCGCCGGGCCGCTGGGGCGGATGAAGGTGGTGAAGTCGGCGGAACTGAACCAGGCGATGAGCCGCGGCGGCTCGACCCGCTACAAGATGGCGGGCATCGTGGTCTCGAAGAAGGAGAAGACCGCCAAGTCCGGCAACCGCTTCGCCTTCGTCGAGCTGTCGGACTCCACCGGCGGCTACGAGGTGACGCTGTTCTCCGAGGTGCTGTCCGGCAGCCGCGACCTGCTGGAGCCGGGGCGGCCGGTGCTGCTGACCGTCGATGCCCAGCGCAACGGCGAGGAGGTCCGCCTGACCTGCCAGGAGATCAAGCCGCTGGAGGAGGCGGTGGCCTCGGTCTCCGAGGGCTTGAAGGTGGTGGTGCGCGACGACCGCCCGGTGGCGAACCTCAAGGGCATGCTGGAACGCCTGCAGCGGGGGCGTGGCCGCATCCACGTGCTGGTCGAGATCGAGCCGCTGAAGGAGGTCGAGATCCAGCTGCCCGGCATGTACCACATCACCGCGCAGAGCCGCGCCGCGCTGAAGGCGGTGCAGGGCGTGATCGAGGTGGTGGAGCTGTGACGGACGGGACGCTCACCCCAGCTTCACGTACCCGCGCTCGATCACCCGCTCGGCCGCCTCGAAGACGTGCACCATCTCCTCGTAGGCCTTGCGCAACGCCTCCAGCTTGGTGACCGAATCCGGATCGGGGTGGCGGTGCTCGGCGACCTGGAGGCCGAACTTGATGTAGTCGGCGCGCAGTTCGGCCACCCGCACGGCGACCTTCAGGAACGCCTCTTGATTCAGGTGCGGGATCGCCTGTCCCATGACCTGGCAGTTGGCCTCGAGGATCGCCGCCTCCAGGTTCTCCAGGAAGTGCCGCACGCGATGCTGCATCGCAATATCGGCGATCTCCGGCGTCAGTAACTTGTCCACCTTGCCCTTCGAATATTCGCCGACGATCTTGGACGTCATGATGGTGATCCTCCCGGAAAGTCAGCCCATCCTGACATGAACGTCTGAACGCTTGGTAACGATCTTTATCCGGCCGGCGCCGTGCGGACCACCATCAGGCGGTCGGTGCCGGATTCGGGCAGCCACACCTCGCCCGGGCGGCCGAGGATCTGCCGCACGTCCGCCTCGCGGCCGGAGCCGGGGACGCTGCCGGTGAAGGTCTCGCTGCGCGGGTCGAAGCTGACCACCGCGTTGGCGGCGAAATCGCTGACCCACACGATGTCGCGCTCGTCCACGTACACCGCGTAGGCGCGCGGTCCGTTGCCGGGCAGCATCCAGCTTTTCCAGGTGCCGCTGGAGGGCGTGTAGCGGCTGAGCTGGCCGGTGTTCCACTCGCTGATCCACAGGTTGCCCTTGGAGTCCGACCAGACGCGGCGCGCCCCCTGGCCCTCGGTCGGCGGCTCGATCACCGTCGCGGCGCCGGTGGCGGAGTCGATGCGCGCCAGATAGCTGCCGGCGAGCGAGACGTAATAGACGGTGCCGTCCGGAGTCGCGGTGATGCCGTAGGGGCCGCGGCCCTTCGGCGCCTTGAAGACCCGCAGACCCCCAGTCTTCGGGTCGAGACTGCCGTAGACGCCGTTCTGCCCGGTGAACCACAGCACGCCCTTGCCGTCGAACGCGCAGGTGTTGAGGTTGGCGGTGCCGGCGTCCTTGGGCAGCTTCCAGACGTCGACCTTCTGCGTCCTCGGGTGGTAGCGGACGATGGCGTTCTGGCCGCTGTCGGTGATCCAGGCGGCGCCGTCCGGCCCGGCGATGACCCCATGCGGCGCCGAGCCCTCGCCGAGCTTGACCTGCCGCACCTGCCCGGTCTTCGGGTCGAGGATGCCGAGTGCCCCCTGGTGCTGCGCGGTGTACCAGACGCTGCCGTCCGGCGCCGGCGCCACGTCGTGCGGGTGCGCACCCTTCGGCACTTCGTAGACCTTCACATCCGCCGCCAGGGCAGGGGAGGTCAGCAGCGTTCCGAGAAGCGCGAGCAGGGCGAAGCGAGGGGCGGGCATCAGGGTACCTCCATCGGTCGGCCGGTCAGCAAAGACATGGGCGGTCCCGGGGCCTGCGTCCAGCGTTCCGGTTCTACCGCCCATCCCCTCCATGGTTGTTGCCAAATGGGGAGCGGCGGGCTATGTAAGCGCCGTCGTCAAAACCACACGCGGGCTGGCGGACCTTCGGCGCGAGCCGACGGCCCCCTCCGGTGTTCGCATTTTGCGGACAGCGCCCGCGGCGGAACAACCGGAAAAGGTAGATTTTCCATGGCAATGCCCACCTTCACCATGCGCCAGCTGCTGGAAGCCGGCGTCCACTTCGGCCACCACACCCGCCGCTGGAACCCCAAGATGGGGCAGTACATCTTCGGCGTCCGCAACGGCGTGCACGTCATCGACCTGGAGCAGACGGTGCCGATGCTGCACCGCGCCATGCAGGCGGTGCGCGACGTCGTCGCCGGCGGCGGCCGCGTCCTGTTCGTCGGCACCAAGCGCCAGGCGCAGGAGAAGGTCGCCGAGGCGTCCAAGCGCTGCGGCCAGTACTACGTCAACCACCGTTGGCTCGGCGGCATGCTGACCAACTGGAAGACCATCTCCCAGTCCATCAAGCGCCTGCGCGAGATGGAGGAGCGTCTGTCCGGCGACACCGCCGGCCTGACCAAGAAGGAAATCCTGATGCTCACCCGCGAGCGCGACAAGCTGGAGCGCGCGCTGGGCGGCATCAAGGAGATGGGCGGCCTGCCCGACGTGCTGTTCATCATCGACACCAACAAGGAGTCGATCGCGGTCCAGGAAGCCAACAAGCTGGGCATCCCGGTGGTCGCGGTGATCGACAGCAACTCGAACCCGGACGGCATCGCCTTCCCGATCCCGGGCAACGACGACGCGCTGCGCGCCATCGACACCTACTGCGAGCTGATCTCGGGCGCCGTGCTCGACGGCCTGCAGGCGGAGATGGTCGCCGCCGGCGTGGACATCGGCTCCCAGGAAGAGGCCGGTGAGGCCCTGCCGGAAGAGGGCGCCGAGGCCGAGCAGGCTCCGGCCCAGGCCTAAAGACAGGCAAAAGGGCAGCCGGGCCGCGCTTCGTCTGGTCCGGCTGCCCTTTTTCATGAGTTCACGGTTGATACGTACTTAGACTCTTTTCGGAGAAAGGGCTCCCCCATGGCCGAGATTACCGCTGCGCTCGTCAAGGAACTGCGCGAGAAGACCGGCGCCGGCATGATGGATTGCAAGAAGGCGCTGGGCGAGACCAATGGCGACCTCGAGGGCGCCGTTGACTGGCTGCGCAAGAAGGGCCTCGCCGCCGCTGCCAAGAAGTCCGGCCGCGTCGCCGCCGAGGGCCTGGTCGCCGTCGCCACCGCCGGCACCGCCGGCGCGGTGGTCGAGGTGAACGCCGAGACCGACTTCGTCGCCCGCAACGACAAGTTCCAGGGCTTTGCCGCCGAGGCCGCCAAGGTCGCGCTGACCACCGGCGACGACATCGAGGCGCTGAAGGCCGCCGGCTACCCCGGCGCCGGCCACACCGTGCAGGACGAGCTGACCAGCCTGATCGCCACCATCGGCGAGAACATGAACCTGCGCCGCGCCGCCAAGCTGAGCGTGTCGGCCGGTGTCGTGACCAGCTACATCCACACCGCCATCGCGCCGGGCCTCGGCAAGATCGGCGTGCTGGTGGCGCTGGAGTCGACCGGCGACGCCGCCAAGCTGACCGAGCTGGGCAAGTCGATCGCCATGCACGTCGCCGCCGCCCGTCCGGAGGCGCTGGACGTCGCCGACGTCGATGTCTCTGCCCTGGAGCGCGAGAAGAGCGTGCTGGCCGATCAGGCCCGTGCGTCCGGCAAGCCGGAGTCGATCATCGAGAAGATGGTCGAGGGCCGCCTGCGCAAGTACTACGAGGAAGTCTGCCTGCTCGAGCAGACCTACGTGATCGACGGCGAGACCAAGATCCGCAAGGTCGTCGAGGCCGCCGCCAAGGACGTGGGCGCCCCGGTCAAGCTGACCGGCTTCGTGCGCTTCGCGCTCGGCGAGGGCATCGAGAAGGCCGCGTCGGACTTCGCCGCCGAGGTGGCCGCCGCCGCGGGCACCTCGAACGGCTGATAGGGTACCGTCCGGCGTTCCCTTCCTATATGTGAGGGGAGCGCCGGACGTCGCTTGCGCACGGCCTTCACCTTCAGGGAGCGTTCCATGGGTCAGACCCCGATGCCCGCCGACGGTATCCGGTACAAGCGAGTTCTTCTGAAGGTGTCCGGCGAAGCCCTGATGGGCAAGCGGGACTACGGCCTCGACCCGGAGATGGTGACGACGGTCGCCGAAGAGGTGAAGGCGGTCGTGGCGCTCGGCGTGCAGGTCTGCCTGGTCATCGGCGGCGGCAACATCTTCCGCGGCATCCGGGGTGCCGCCACCGGCATGGAGCGCGCCACCGCCGACTACATGGGCATGCTGGCCACCGTGATGAACGCGTTGGGCATGCAGAGCGCCTTGGAGCGCCTGGGCGTGCACACCCGCGTGCAGTCGGCCATTCCCATGGCCTCGGTCTGCGAGCCGTACATCCGGCGCCGCGCCATCCGGCACATGGAGAAGGGCCGCGTCGTCATCTTCGCCGCCGGCACCGGCAACCCGTTCTTCACCACCGACACCGCGGCAGCGTTGCGCGCGTCCGAGATGGGCTGCGACGCGCTGCTGAAGGGCACGCAGGTGGACGGCGTCTACACCGCCGACCCGAAGAAGGACCCGAACGCCACCCGCTACGAGCGGCTGACCTATCTGGACGTGCTGGCGCGCGACCTGCAGGTCATGGACGCGTCGGCTATTTCCTTGGCGCGCGAGAACCGCATCCCCATACTCGTATTCTCGATCCACACTCCGGAAGCCTTCGCCGAGGTGATGGCCGGGCGGGGCAAGTTCACGATCATCAGCGAAGAGAAGGAGTAACTTCCGTGGCCGAACCCGACATTTCCGACATCAAGCGGCGCATGGACGGGGCCCTCGAGTCCTTCAAGAAGGAACTGAGCGGGCTGCGCACCGGGCGCGCCTCGGCCAGCCTTCTCGAACCCGTCACGGTCGAGGCCTACGGCAGCAAGATGCACCTCAAGGAGGTCGGCACCGTCTCCGTGCCGGAGCCGCGCCTGATCACCGTGCAGGTGTGGGACCGCGGGATGCTGAAGGCGGTGGAGAAGGCGATCCGCGATTCCGGCCTGGGCCTCAACCCGCAGGCCGAGGGCCAGACCATCCGCGTGCCGATCCCCGACCTGACGCAGGAGCGGCGCAACGAACTGGCCAAGGTCGCCCACAAGTACGCCGAGGGGGCCCGCGTCGCCGTGCGCAACGTGCGCCGCGACGGCATGGACCTGCTGAAGAAGGCCGAGAAGAACGGCGACATCACCCAGGACGAGCACAAGGGCTGGCAGGACAAGGTCCAGGCCGTCACCGATCAGCACATCAAGATGATCGACGATGCGCTCGCCCAGAAGGAAAAGGAAATCACGCAGGTCTGAGGCATGCGCGACTCTCAGGAGAGCTGCCCGGCCGAGCCGCCCGTCCACGTGGCCATCATCATGGACGGCAACGGCCGCTGGGCCAAGGCGCGCGGCCTGCCGCGCACCGCCGGTCACAAGAAGGGCGTGGAAGCGGTGCGGCGCACGGTCGAGGCGGCGCGCGAGCTGGGCGTCGGCTATCTGACCATCTTCAGCTTCTCCTCGGAGAACTGGCGGCGCCCGGAGGAGGAGGTCTCCGACCTCATGGGCCTGCTGCGCTTCTACCTGCGCAGCGAGATCGCCGAGCTGCACAAGGCCGGCATCCGCCTGCGGGTGATCGGCGAGCGCCCCAGGCTGTCGCCCGACATCGTCCGCCTGATCGAGAACGCCGAGGAGCTGACCGCCGGCAACACCACCATGACGCTGGTGGTGGCGCTCAGCTACGGTTCGCGGCAGGAGATCGTGCTGGCGGCGCGCCGTCTGGCCGAGGAGGCGCGGGCTGGGCGCCTCGACCCGGAGAGCATCGACGAGGACGCGCTGACCGGGCGCCTGTTCACCGCCGACATCCCGGACCCCGACCTGATCATCCGCACCAGCGGCGAGCAGCGGCTGAGCAATTTCCTCTTGTGGCAGTCGGCCTACGCCGAGTTCGTGTTCACCGACACGCTGTGGCCCGACTTCACCAAGCGCGACCTGGAGGCTGCCATTGAAGAGTTTCACCGCCGGGAGCGACGCTTCGGCGCCACCACAGCCGGCAGCCGCTAAGGCCGCCAGCAAGGTCGCCGACCTCAAGATCCGCGTGCTCTCCGCCCTGGTGCTGGGGCCGGTGGTGCTGCTGGCCGTGTGGGCCGGCGGCTGGGTGTTCCGCGGGCTGCTCGCCGTCTCCGCCCTGGTCGCCATCGGCGAATGGGTGCTGATGGTGGCGTCCGACCGCACGCCGGAGGCGTTCTGGCACTCCCTGCTGGCGATGCTGGTGGTGATGGTGGTCTACGCGCTCGGCGGGCCGGCGGCGGCGCTGGCCGTGGCGGTGGCGCTCGGCTTCATCGTGCAGGCGTCGGCGGGGGGCAGCACGGGCTCCTGGCTGCTGGGCCTGGGCATCCCCTACGTAACGGCGGGCGTCGCCGGGCTGGCGTGGCTGCGCGAGAATCCGGGGCTGCCGCTGGTGATCTTCTGCCTGTTCGCGGTGTGGGCTACGGACATCGGCGCCTACGCCGCCGGGCGCGCCATCGGCGGGCCGAAGCTGGCGCCGCGCATCAGCCCCAAGAAGACCTGGGCCGGCCTGATCGGCGGCATGGTGGCGGCCGGGGTGTTCGGCGTCGCCGTGGCGTTCGCGGCCGGCGCCGCCCAGCCGTGGCTGGCGCTGCTGGTGGCGCCGCTGCTGGCGGTGGTCGGGCAGGCCGGCGACCTTTTCGAGTCCTGGGTGAAGCGGCGCTTCAACGTGAAGGACAGTAGCAACCTGATCCCCGGGCACGGGGGGCTGCTGGACCGCATCGACGGGCTGCTGGTCGCCGCCCCGGTGCTGGCGGTGTTCCACGCGACCCTTGGGAAGAGCTGGCAATGGTGGTGAAGCGGGCGCCGGGTGCACCGCGGCGGGTGACGATTCTCGGATCCACCGGGTCGGTGGGGACGCAGACGGTCGATCTGGTGGCGCGCGATCCGGCCTCCTTCGCCGTCGAAGCGCTGACCGCCAACCGCAACGCGGCCCTGCTGGCCGAGCAGGCGAAGACCCTGAACGCCCGCCTCGCCGTCGTCGCCGACCCGGCCTGCTACGCCGAGTTGAAGGCGGCGCTGTCCGGCACCGGCATCGAGGCGGCGGCAGGGCCGGAGGCGGTCGTCGAGGCGGCCGCGCGCGGGCAGGCCGACTGGGTGATGGCCGCCATCGTCGGCGCGGCCGGGCTGGAGCCGACGCTCGCCGCGGTGCGTCGTGGCGCTTCGGTGGCCTTCGCCAACAAGGAGGTGCTGGTCTGCGCCGGCGCGCTGATGATGGAGGAGGTGAAGGCGCACGGCGCCACGCTGCTGCCCGTCGACAGCGAGCACAACGCCATCTACCAGGTCTTCGACTTCAAGCACCCGCACCGTGTCCGGCGGCTGATCCTCACGGCGTCCGGCGGGCCGTTCCGCACCAAGGACCGCGCCTTCATGGCGACCGCGACGCGCGAGCAGGCGGTGGCGCACCCGACCTGGGAGATGGGCGCCAAGATCTCGGTCGACAGCGCCACCCTGATGAACAAGGGGCTGGAACTGATCGAGGCGCGCTTCCTCTTCGACATGCCGGAGGAGCGCATCGACGTGCTGGTCCACCCGCAGTCGGTCATCCATTCCATGGTCGAGTACGTGGACGGCTCGGTCCTGGCGCAGCTGGGCACGCCGGACATGCGGATTCCCATCGCCTACACCCTGGCGTGGCCCGACCGCATGGAGACGCCGGCGCAACGACTCGATCTCTTCAAGGCGCGCGAGCTGACCTTCGAGGAACCCGACCTGGAGCGCTTCCCGGCCCTGCGCTTGTGCCGGGCCGCCTTGCAAAGCGGGGGTGGCGCTCCTACTATCCTCAGTGCCGCCAACGAGGTCGCGGTCGAGGCGTTCCTCGACCGCCGAATCGGCTTCCTCGACATCGAACGGGTCGTCGAGGCGACGCTGGACGCCCTGCCGCACCAGCGCCTGGGCGACCTGGAGGCGGTGAGGGCGACCGACGCCGAGGCGCGCCGGGTCGCCGCGGAGCATCTCGGGCGCGTACGGGCCTGAGGGCGGACGGGGAGGGAACCTCCCCGCAGCGAAGGCATGGGGTTGATGAATTTCCTGGGTGGTTTCGGTACGTCGGTTTTCGCCTTCCTGCTGGTCCTCACCGTTCTCGTCTTCGTGCACGAGTTCGGCCACTACTGGATTGCGCGCCGCAACGGCGTGCGCGTCGAGGTGTTCTCCATCGGTTTCGGGCCGGAGCTGTTCGGCTGGTGGGACCGCTACGGCACGCGCTGGAAGTTCAGCGCCATTCCCCTGGGCGGCTACGTCAAGATGTTCGGCGATGCCGACCCCGCCAGCATGCCGGGGGCCGAGCTGCAGCGCATGACCGAGGAGGAGAAGGCCGTCTCCTTCCACCACAAGCGCCTGGGCCAGCGCGCCGCCGTGGTCGCCGCCGGGCCGCTCGCCAACTTCCTGTTCGCCTTCGTGGCGCTGACGCTGCTGTTCGCCACCGCCGGGCAGCCCTTCACCCCGCCGGACGTCGGCGGCGTGCAGCCGGGCAGCGCGGCCGAGCGCGCCGGCCTGAAGCCGGGCGACGAGATCCTCACCATCGACGGCGCCGGCATCCAGCGCTTCGAGGAGATCCGGCAGGTCGTCAGCATGAATCCCGGCCGCGCCCTGGCGGTCGAGGTGAAGCGCGACGGCCGCGTCGTGCCGGTCAGCGTGACCCCCGACTCCATCGAGGTGACGGATCGATTCGGCAACGTCCACCGCATCGGACAGCTCGGAATCATGCGCGCCGGCACCGAGCACAAGCGGCACGACCCGCTGTCGGCGGCGTGGCAGTCGGCGCGTGAGATCGGCGGCATGATCGGCGGCACCTTCACCGCGCTCGGCCAGATGATCGAGGGCTCGCGCGGCACAGAGGAACTCGGCGGGCCGCTGCGAATCGCCCAAATGTCCGGCGAAGTCGCGCAGACCGGCGTCTACGCGCTGATCTGGTTCATGGCCTTCCTGTCGGTCAACCTGGGCATGATCAACCTGTTTCCCGTCCCGTTGTTGGACGGTGGGCACCTGCTTTTCTACGGATTGGAGGGGCTGCGCGGCAAGCCGCTCGGTCCGCGCGCGCAAGAATACGGTTTCCGCATCGGACTTGCTCTGGTATTAACGCTCATGGTCTTCGCCACGTGGAACGACTTGGTTCAGCTCCGCGTGGTCGATTTCTTCCGGGGACTGATCTCCTAAATCGAGCGTTAAGCCAGGGGGCGTATTTTGCGGGTGTCGTCAAAGGTTCTGGCGCTCAGCCTGATGGCCGGCTGCGCCATGACAACGGTGTCTCTCGCCTTGGCGCAAGCCAACGGGCCCGCGGGGACACAGGTCGCCCAGGTCTTCTCGGGCGGAACCATCCGGGACATCCGGGTCGAGGGCACGCAGCGCATCGAGCCGAGCACGGTGCGCTCCTACCTGACGGTGCAGCCCGGCGACCGCTTCGATCCCGCGAAGATTGACGAGTCGCTGAAGGCGCTGTTCGCCACCGGCCTGTTCGCCGACATCCAGCTGAAGCGCGAGGGCGACTCGCTGGTCGTCGCGGTCCAGGAAAACCCGATCATCAACCGCATCGCCTTCGAGGGCAACCGCCGCCTCGAGACCGAACAGCTGGAAAAGGAGATCCAGCTGCGGGCGCGAGTCGTCTACACGCGTACCCGCGTGCAGTCGGACGTGCAGCGCATCCTCGACATCTACCGCCGCCAGGGCCGCTTCGCCGCGGCGGTGGAGCCGAAGGTCATCAAGCTCGACCAGAACCGCGTCGATCTGGTCTTCGAGATCAACGAGGGTGCGCGCACCGGCGTGCGCGCCATCAACTTCGTCGGCAACGAGCGCTTCTCGGCCGGCAGCCTGCGCGAGAACATCCAGACGCGCGAGACCGCGTGGTGGCGCTTCCTCACCTCCGAGGACAGCTACGATCCCGACCGCGTGAACTATGACCGCGAACTGCTGCGCCGCTTCTACCTGAAGGAAGGCTACGCCGACTTCCGCGTCGTGTCGGCGGTGGCCGAACTGACGCCGGAGAAGGAAGACTTCATCATCACCTTCACCGTCGAGGAAGGCGAGCGCTACAAGTTCGGCAAGGTCGACATCAAGTCCAACCTCAAGGCGCTCGACCCCGAGCAGTTGCGCAGCACCCTCATCACCAAGGAGGGCAACTGGTACAACGCGCAGGAGGTCGAGGACACCATCAACAAGCTGACCAACGCGGTCGGCGACCTGCAGTACGCCTTCGTCGACGTCCGGCCGCAGATCACGCGCAACCGCGACACCCAGACCATCGACATCACCTACGAGATCGCCGAGGGGCCGCGGGTGTACGTCGAGCGCATCGACATCACCGGCAACGTCCGCACGCTGGACAAGGTGATCCGCCGCGAGATGCTGGTGGCCGAAGGCGACCCGTTCAGCGCCACCAAGCTGAAGCGCTCCGAGCAGCGCATCAAGGACCTCGACTTCTTCGAGCGCGTGCAGGTGTCCTCGCAGGAGGGATCGGCGCCCGACCGCTCGGTGGTCGCCGTCGATATCCAGGAGAAGTCCACGGGCGAAATCGCGGTGGGCGCCGGTTACTCGACCACCGACGGTCCGCTGGCCGACTTCTCGATCCGCGAGCGCAACCTGCTCGGCAAGGGCCAGGACCTGCGTTTCGGCGCCACCGTGTCGAAGCGGCGCCAGGAGTACGACGTCAGCTTCACCGAGCCGTATTTCCTGGATCGCGACCTGTCGGCCGGCTTCGACCTGTTCCGCCTGACGCGCAACTACCAGAACGAAGCCTCGTACAACGAGAAGAACAACGGCTTCGCCCTGCGCATGGGCTATCCGCTGTCCGATCGCCTGCGCCAGCGCCTGTACTACCAGCTGCAGGGAACGACGATCTCCAACGTGCCGACCGCCGCGTCGATCTACGTGCAGCAGCAGGTCGGCAGCCGCGTGACCTCGCTGGTCGGCCAGGAGATCACCTACGACGCCCGCAACAGCCGCCTCGACCCGACCGAGGGCTATTATGTGCGCGTGCAGACCGACGCCGCGGGCCTGGGCGGTGCGGCGCGCTACCTGCGCACCAAGATCGGCGGCGGCGTCTACATCCCGGTGTTCAGCAACGACTGGGTGCTGAGCACCTCGGCCGAGATCGGCTACATCGTCGGCCTGGGCAAGGACGTGGCGCTGAACGACCGCTTCTTCATCGGCGGTGACACGCTGCGCGGCTTCCGCACCGCCGGCATCGGCCCGCGCGACCTGCGCACCAGCGACGCGCTGGGCGGTAAGGAGTACGCGCGCGGCAGCGTCGAGATGAGCTTCCCGCTCGGCCTGCCGGAGGACTTCGGCATCAAGGGTTATGGCTTCACCGACGTCGGCACGCTGGCCAAGAGCGGCATCTCCGGCGATCCGGGCGTGGCGGACGAGCGCTCGCTGCGCCTGTCGGTCGGCACCGGCGTATCGTGGAAGTCGCCGTTCGGCCCGATCCGTGTTGACTTTGCCATCCCGATCCTCAAGGAAAGCTACGACCGGAAGGAAATCTTCCGCTTCAGCTTCGGAACCAGGTTCTAACGATGCATTTCCAGAACATCCGCGCGATCGCCGGCGCCGTCGCGCTGACCGCCGCCGCGCTCCTGCCTCTCCAGGCCAACGCGCAGCAGAAGCCGGCGGCGCAGCCCGCCCCGGCGGCTCCGGCCCAGCCGGCCGGCAACAAGGGCGAGCCGCTGAAGGCTCCGGTGGTGGCCGTCGTCGACGTCCAGCGCATCATGCAGGAGTCCTCCGCCTCCAAGGGCATCCAGAAGGCCATCGAATCGCAGCGCGATTCGTACCAGAAGGAGATCCAGACCCTGGAGGACAAGCTCCAGAACGCCGAGAACGAGCTGCGCAAGCAGCAGACCGTGCTGGCGCCGGATGCCTTCGCCGCCAAGCGTCGCGACTTCGAGAAGCAGGTCGCCGACGTGCAGCGCACCGTGCAGGAGCGCAAGCGCACGCTGGACACGGCGTTCAACGACGCCATGACCCACGTGCAGAAGACGATGCTCGACATTGTCCAGGACATCGCGGACGAGCGTGGCGCCAACGTGGTGATCCCGCGCAACCTGCTGGTCCTGTTCGCCAGCAACCTGGACGTGACGGAATCCGTCCTGGAGCGGCTGAACAAGCAGCTGCCCCAGGTGGCGGTGACCATTCCGAAAAAGTGACGCGGCACCGCCGGGTGACCGGCGGGTTGCGATTGATACGCCGCGGGAAATGGGGCACAAACGGCCCCATCTCCCGCTGAAGGCGGTTGTGAATGAAGGCCCGCCGCATGGCGGCGGCAAAGGAAAAGCGGAAGACCGGCGATGGAAGCGACGGCGGACAGCAACAACACGGTGCCCGATCTCGACGTGATGCGGATCATGCAGATGATCCCGCACCGCTACCCGATGCTGATGATCGAGAAGGTCGTCGACATCACGCTGGGCGAGAAGGCCTGCGGCATCAAGAACGTGTCGATCAACGAGCCGTTCTTCGCCGGCCACTTCCCGACGCGCCCCGTGATGCCGGGCGTGCTGATCATTGAGGCGATGGCGCAGACCGCCGCCGTGCTGGTCGTCTCCACCCTCGGCGCGGACGCCGAAGGCAAGCTGGTCTACTTCATGACCATCGACGAGGCGCGCTTCCGCAAACCGGTGATGCCGGGCGACACGCTCCATATCCATGTGACCAAGCAACGCCACCGCGGCAACGTCTGGAAGTTCCAGGGCGAGGCCAAGGTGAACGGCGTGCTGGTCGCTGAAGCCATCTATTCCGCCATGATCCTGGACGAGAAATGACCGTCTCGATTCATCCAAGCGCCGTCGTCGATCCGGCGGCCGAGCTCGGCGAGGACGTGACCATCGGTCCCTTCTGCGTCGTCGGCGGCAACGTTGAACTCGGCGACCGCGTGCACCTGCACTCCCACGTCGTGATCGAGGGGCGCACCAAGGTCGGCGAGGGGACGAATATCTATCCCTTCTCGTCGATCGGACACCCACCGCAGGACCTGAAGTATCACGGCGAACCGTCCGAGTTGATCATCGGGCGCTTCAACAAGATCCGTGAGCATGTCACGATGAATCCCGGCACCGAAGGTGGCGGGATGCTGACGCAGGTCGGTGATCACGGCCTGTTCATGCCCGGCGCGCACGTGGCGCACGACTGCGTCGTCGGCAGCCACGTGATCTTCGCCAACAACGCCACGTTGGGCGGGCATGTGCACGTCGGCGACTACGTCATCATCGGCGGCTTGTCGGCGGTGCACCAGTTCGTGCGCATCGGTGCCCACGCCATGATCGGCGGCATGTCCGGCGTGGAGAACGACGTCATCCCCTTCGGCCTCGTCATGGGCGAACGGGCGAAGCTGGCCGGGCTCAACCTGGTCGGGCTGGAGCGCCGCGGCTTCACCAAGGAGCAGGTCCGGGCGCTCCGCGCCGCTTACAAGATGCTCTTCGCGTCGGCCGGCGACACCTTCGCCGCTCGTCTGGACGAGGTCACCAAGGAGTACGAGGGCGACGCGCTGGTGAGCGAGATTCTCGGTTTCATCAAGGACAAGGCGTCGCGTCCGCTCCTGCAGCCGCGCATGGAGAATGGCGCCTAAGCTCGGCATCCTCGCCGGCGGCGGGGAGATCCCGGCCCGCCTCGCCGCCGCGGTGCAGGGGGCGGGGCGCGGGGTGTTCGTCGTCGCCTTCGAGGGGCAGACCGACCCCGCGACCGTCCAGGGCCTGCCGCACCTGTGGAGCCGCCTGGGCGCGGCCGGCAGCATCATTGACCGGCTGCGCGCCGAGGGCGTCGGCGACCTGGTGTTCGCCGGGCCGGTGCGCCGTCCCTCCTTCGCCGAGCTGATGCCGGACTGGCGGACCACGCGCTTTTTCATGCGCGTCGGCACCCGCGCGCTCGGTGACGACGGCCTGCTGCGCGCGGTGGCGCGCGAACTGGAGGACGAGGGCTTCCGCGTCCTCGGCCTGCACGACTTCCTCGGCGAACTGCTGACCCGGCCCGGCCCGGCCGGAACGCGGCTGCCGGACGAGCAGGCGCAGGCCGACATCGCGCGCGGCGTCGAGGTGGCGCAGGGCCTGGGACGGCTGGACGTCGGCCAGGGCTGCGTGGTGCAGCAGGGCATCGTGCTGGCGGTGGAGGCCATCGAGGGCACCGACGCCATGCTGGAGCGCGCCGGGCCGCTGCGCCGGCCGGGCGGCGGCGGCGTGCTGGTGAAGGTGCGCAAGCCGCAGCAGGACGGCCGGCTCGACCTGCCGACCATCGGCACCACCACCGTGGAGAAGGCCGCGGCGGCGGGCCTCGCCGGCATCGCGGTGCAGGCCGGCGGCAGCCTGACCGTGGACCGCGAGGCGGTCGGGGCGCTGGCCGACCGGCTGGGCCTGTTCGTGGTGGGCATCGAGGTTCCGGCCCAGGAAAGCGAAGAATGACGGATCAAGGCCCGCTGCTGTTCCTGATCGCCGGCGAACCGTCCGGCGATGTGCTGGGCGCACGGCTGATGGCGGCGCTGAAGCGGCTGACCGGCGGCAAGGTGCGCTTCGCCGGCATCGGCGGCGAGCGCATGGCGGCCGAGGGTTTGCAGACCCTGGTGCCGCAGGCGGAACTGGCGCTGTTCGGCGTGTTCGAACTGCTGCCGCACCTGCCGAACCTGCTGCGCCGCATGGACCAGACGGTGGCGGAGATCATCCGGCTGACGCCCGACGCGGTGATCGGCATCGACTCGCCGGGCTTCACCGTGCGCGTCGCCAAGCGCGTGCGCAAGGCGGCGCCGGCGATTCCGCTGATCCATTACGTGGCGCCCACGGTCTGGGCCTGGAAGCCGAAGCGGGCGAAGAAGTACGCGGCGATCTACGACCACCTGCTGGTGCTGCTGCCCTTCGAGCCGCCCTATTTCGAGCGCGAGGGCCTGCCCTGCACCTTCGTCGGCCATTCGGTGGTGGAGAGCGGCGCCGGGCACGGCGACGCCGCGCGCTTCCGCACGGCGCACGGCATCAGCCCGGCCAAGCACGTCCTCGCCGTCCTGCCGGGCAGCCGCCGCAGCGAGGTGGGCCGGCTGCTGCCGGTCTTCCGCGACGCGGTGGAGCGCCTGTTGCCCACCCACCCCGGCCTCGTGGTGGTGGTGCCGACGGTGGCGACGGTTCGCGACGCGGTGGGCGCGGCGGTGGCCGACTGGCCGGTGCCGGTCATCGTCGTCGAGGGCGACGCGGCGAAGTACGACGCCTTCGCGGCGTCGGAGGTGGCGCTGGCGGCGTCCGGCACCGTGGCGCTGGAACTGGCGCTGTCGGGCCTGCCGACGGTGATCGCCTATCGGCTGGGGCGGCTGACGGTGGCGCTGTACCGCCGCTTCATCAAGGTGAAGTACGTCAACCTCGTCAACCTGATGCTCGACCGCATGCTGGTACCGGAACTGCTGCAGGAGGACTGCCGGCCGGACAGGCTGGCGACGGCGGTCGGCCGGCTGCTCGACGACCCGGCGGCGCGGCGCGCGCAGATCGAGGGTGTGGCGGAGGTGGCGCACTGGCTCGGGGCCGGGGCCGAAGCCCCGCCGAGCGAGCGGGCCGCCCATGCCGTCTTGGCTGTGGTCGCCCGGGGCGTCCGCCCCAGATAATGGGCTGACCAAAACAGGGAGAGGGTTCCATGAGCCAGTACCGGCTTCTGCACACGATGCTGCGCGTGTTCGACCTGGACAAGTCGCTGGATTTCTACACGCGGCTGCTGGGCATGAAGATGCTGCGCAGGACCGACTACGAGGGTGGCCGCTTCACACTGGCCTTCGTCGGCTACGGCGAGGAGTCGGACACCGCGGTCATCGAGCTGACCCACAACTGGGACCAGGCGGAGCCCTATGTCATCGGCAGCGGCTACGGCCACATCGCCATCGGCGTGCCGGACATCTATGGCACCTGCGAGACGTTGCGTGCCGAAGGCGCGAAGATCACCCGCGAGCCCGGCCCGATGAAGCACGGCAGCACCGTCATCGCCTTCATCGAGGATCCGGACGGCTACAAGATCGAGCTGATCGAGCGGAAGTGAGCGGACGCCGCCCGCGATGACCGATCTCGCCATCGCGCAGGGCCCGTCGCCGTGGCGGCGGGCCTTCGTGCTCAGCCTTCCCATCCTTGCCGGCTACGTGCCTATCGGCATCGCGTTCGGCGTGCTGTGGGTACAACAGGGCCTCGACCCGCTCGGCGCGCCCCTGCTGGGGATCGTCGTGTACGCCGGGGCGGCGCAGTTCATGGCCGCCGGCATGCTGGCGGCCGGGCAGGGGCCGCTGGAGATCGCCCTGGCGACCCTGGTGCTGAACGCCCGTCACGCGGTCTACGGCTTGGCGTTCCTGGAGCGCCTGCCGCGCTGGAGCGCCGCCAAGGCCTATTTCGCCTTCGCCCTGACCGACGAGACCTACGCCGTCCTGACCGCCGCGTCGGCGGAGCGTGAGCCCGGGCTGCTGTGGCGCGTGGCGCTGCTGAACCAGGGCTACTGGGTGGCGGGCTGCGTCATCGGCGCGGCGGCCGGCGGGCTGGTGTCGGGCGGCACGCAAGGGCTCGACTTCGCGCTGACGGCTCTGTTCATCGTGCTGCTGCTCGAACAAGTGCGCAGCCTGCGCAAAGGTGTTGCGGCCGCGGTTGGCGGCGCGGTGGCGCTTGCCGGGGTTCTGGCCTTCGGGACGGCCAACACGCTGCTGCCAGTCCTGGCGGCGGCCCTCGTGGCTGTGGCGCTGGTGGACCGGCGGAGCGGCGCATGGTGAGCCAGAGCGTCGTCGTTGCCGCGGTGCTGATGGGCGTGGCCACCGCCGGCGTGCGCTTCCTGCCGTTCCTGCTCGGCAACCGGTTGAGCGATCCGGCCTTGCGCCGTCTGTTCGCCGAGCTGTTTCCGCCGGCCGTTCTGGCGGTGCTGATCGCCTACATGGCGGTGGGCGGCGAGGCTTCGGCCGGCGTGCAGGTGGCCCAGGCCGCCGGGGCGACGGTCACCGTGGCGGCGCACCTCGCCTTTCGCAACCTGCTGGTCTCCGTCGGCTCGGGAACCGCGGTGTGCATGCTGGTCCAGAACCTTTGGCTGGCCTGAGTGGGCCTCACAGCTGCTTGTAGAACACCACGGTCGCGTGGCGGCCGCCGTCCACCTCCACGGTGTAGCCGGGAATGCGGCCGACCTCGGTCCAGCCGGCGGCTTGGTAGAGCGGCACGGCCTCGCGCCCTTCCAGGGTATCGAGCACCAGCAGCGTGCGGCCGAGGGCGCGGGCGTGCTCCTCGGCGGTGGTGAGCAGGCGATGGCCAAGGCCTCGGCGGCGATAAGCGGAGTGCACCAGCAGCTTCTGCACTTCGGCACGATGGGGGCCGTTCTGCTTCGGGCAAAGCGCGAGCTGCACCGTGCCCATGAACTCGCCGTCGTCGGTGCTGGCGGCCAGAAGCACGGTGGCGCCGCCCTTTACCTGTTCGGCCACACCGGCCCAGTAGGCGGTGTTGCTCTGTGCGTCGAGCGGTGGATGGAAACCCACCGAGGCGCCACCGTTGACGCCGTCTTCGAGAAGCCCCTTCAGCCCGGCGAGCACCCGCGGATCGTCCAGGCTGCGGATCTCGGTGATGGTCAGCGTGGTCATCGCGGTCGTCCCGGTCATTTGCGTGTGCAGAGCGTGCCGCCGTGCCCAGCGCCGCGCAATTGACTTCGGCGTGCACGGGTGTGAGGATTTCTCACAGCGACAGCCTTACCCCGCCATGCCGCGCCTTCCCTTCACCGCACTCGCCGCCTTCGAGGCCGCCGCCCGTCACGGCAGCATGACGCGCGCCGCCGATGAACTCGGCCTCACCCACGGCGCGGTTAGCCGGCAGGTTGGCGACCTCGAGAAGCGGGTCGGCGTGCTGCTGTTTGAGCGCACGCCGAAGGGGCTGGTTTTGACCGGGGCAGGGCGCGATCTGGCGCGCGCCTGCACGGCCGGCTTCGGGCGGGTCAACGAAAGCTGGGAGCGCGTCGCCAGCGGCGGCCCGCAAAGGCTGCGCATCGCCGCGCCGGCCGCGTGGTCCGCCTTGTGGCTGGTGCCGCGGCTGGGACGCTTCCTCGCCGGCTGGCCGGGCCTGCGGCTGGACATCGAGGCCGGCAACCTCGACCGCCCGGCCGAGGCGGAAGCCGGCTGGGCGGTGATCCGCTATGTGCGCGGCGGCGACGGCATGCCCGAGGGCACCACCCTGTCGGAGGAGCCGCTGTTCCCGGTCTGCGCGCCGTCGCTGCGCGACGCGCTCCGGGGACCGGCCGATCTGGCGCGGCACACGCTGCTGCACTTCCGCGATTCACCGGATTGGAGCCTGTGGCGCGCGGCGACGGGGACCGCGGGCATCGACACCGCGCAGGGGCTCAGCTTCTCGGATTCCGTGATGGTGATGCAGGCCGCCATGGCGGGAACCGGGGTGGCGCTGGGGCGGCCGACGCTGGTGCTGGACGCGCTGGAGTCCGGCCGGCTGGTCTGCCCGTTCGGGCCCGTGGTCTCCATCGGCGACCGCTATGTGCTGACCGCGCCCGCCGACGGGCAGGGGCGGCGGGTGCTCCGCGCCTTCCGCTCCTGGCTGATCGACGAGAGCGCCGCGTCCCTGACGCGCTTCGAGCGGCTTGACGTCGCGGGCTGAACGCGCCCCCTGGCGCGGGCGCGGCAATCGTGCTCTCATCCGATATCGGATGAATAGAGGGGGAGATCAGGCGGCATGCTGCGCCTTTACGACAACCTGTCCTCCGGCAACGGCTACAAGTGCCGGCTGCTGCTGCACAAGCTGGGCATCCCGTACGAGCGGGTGGACCTGGACATCGACCGCGCCGAGACGCGCACGCCGGAGTTCCTCGCCAAGAACCCCAACGGCCGCATTCCCGCGTTGGAACTGGAGGACGGCACCATCCTGCCGGAATCCAACGCCATCATCTGGTACCTGGCGGAGGGGTCGCGTTTCCTGCCCGACGACCGGCTGGGCCGGGCGCAGGCGCTGCAATGGATGTTCTTCGAGCAGTACAGCCACGAGCCGAACGTGGCGACCGTACGCTACTGGATCACCCACAAGGTCGAGATGACGCAGGAGCGTACGCTGGCGCTGCCGACCAAGCGGAAGCTGGGCTACGACGCGCTGCGGGTGATGGAGGGACACCTGGAAGGGCGGGACTTCTTCGTCGGGAGTCGCTTTGGCGTCGCCGACGTCGCGCTGTACGCGTACACCCACGTGGCGCACGAGGGCGGGTTTGATCTTTCGCATTTCCGAAACGTACAGGCATGGCTGGAGCGCGTGGCGGCCGATACGCCGCACATCCCCATCACCCAGGGCTGAAAAGCCGGGGGGACGGGTCAGATCAGGGCGAGGAAGCCCACCGCGACCGCGATCAGCGCGAACAGCCCATAACGCAACAGCCGCCGCGAAAGCGGCGGCGTGTTGTCGTTGGCGACGGGGTGCACCAGACGGGCTCGCCGCACCGGGACGATGAACGCGGCCGGAGACGGGGTGGCGCCGTGGGCGCCACCCGATCCGAACCGGGCTGTCGGCCGGTTAGCCACGCTGCGCCAGCGGGATGAACGGGCGCTTGGTCTGGCCCTGGTAGAGCTGACGCGGGCGGCCGATCTTCTGCTGCGGGTCCTCGATCATCTCCTTCCACTGCGAGATCCAGCCGACGGTGCGCGCCACCGCGAACAGCACGGTGAACATGCTGGTCGGGAAGCCCATCGCCTTCAGGATGATGCCCGAATAGAAATCGACGTTCGGGTACAGCTTCTTCTCGACGAAGTACGGATCCTCGAGCGCGATCTTCTCCAGCTCCATGGCGATGTCGAGCAGCGGCTCGTTCTTGATGCCCAGCTCGCCGAGCACCTCGTGGCAGGTCTGGCGCATGACCTGGGCGCGCGGGTCGTAGTTCTTGTAGACGCGGTGGCCGAAGCCCATCAGGCGGAAGTTGTCGTTCTTGTCCTTGGCGCGGCGGACGATCTCGGGGATGCGGCTGACCGAGCCGATCTCCTCCAGCATCTTCAGCACCGCCTCGTTGGCGCCGCCGTGCGCCGGGCCCCACAGCGAGGCGATGCCGGCGGCGATGCAGGCGAACGGGTTGGCGCCCGACGACCCGGCGAGGCGGACGGTCGAGGTCGACGCGTTCTGCTCGTGGTCGGCGTGCAGGATGAAGATCTTGTCCATCGCCTTGGACAGAATCGGGTTGACCTTGAACGGCTCGCACGGCGTGCCGAAGGTCATGTACAGGAAGTTTTCCGCGTACGACAGGTCGTTGCGCGGGTACATGAAGGGTTGGCCGGTCGAGTACTTGTACGCCATCGCCGCGATCGTCGGGATCTTGGCGATCAGGCGGTGCGACGAGATCATCCGGTGGTACGGATCGTCGATGTCGATCGAGTCATGGTAGAAGGCCGAGAGCGCGCCGGTCACGCCGCACAGCACCGCCATCGGGTGCGCGTCGCGGCGGAAGCCGCTGTAGAAGCGGGTCAGCTGCTCGTGCACCATCGAGTGACGGCGCAGGATGCTCTCGAAGTCCTCCTTCTCCTTCACGTTCGGCAGGTGGCCGTTGAGGAGGAGGTAGCAGACCTCGGGGAAGGTGGAGTTCTCGGCCAGCTCGTCGATGGCATAACCGCGGTGCAGGAGAACGCCTTCGTCGCCGTCGATGTAGGTGAGCGAGGATTCACAGCTGCCGGTGGAGGTGAAGCCCGGGTCGTAGGTGAAGTAGCCGGTCTCGGCGTACAGCTTACGGATGTCGATCACGCTCGGCCCGATGGCGCCGTGCAGCACGGGCAGGGTGACCTGCTTGCCCGTGCGGTTGTCGGTCAAAGTGACGGTGTCCGCGGTCTGAGTCATCTCGGCACGTCCTTATTATGAGTGGGGGCGTTTCCTGCCCGTTCGAATCGGCGCAGCATAGTTCCGCGTGCGCCGGATATCAACGCATGGAAATTAGCTTTTTGTGCGCTGCGAAGATTCCGTCAGCCGGGCCAGCGTTTCCTCGCGGCCGAGCAGTTCGGCGACCTCGAAGACCGGCGGCGACACCGTCGACCCAGTCAGCGCAGCGCGCAGAGGTTGCGCCACCTTGCCCAGTTTTTCACCCTTTTCCTCGGCGAACGCGCGCACCCGCGCCTCGAGCGCGGCGGCGGTCCATTCAGGCTCGGCGCCGAACAGGGAGGACAGCTCAGCCAGCAGGGCGCCGGCGGCGACGTCCAGCAGGGCGGCGGCCTTCTCGTCCACCGGCAGCGGGCGCGGCGTGACGTAGAACCTGGCGCTCTGGGCGAGGTCGACCAGCGTGCGGGCGCGTTGCTTCAGGCCGTTCATGGCGCGGGTCAGCAGGGCGCACTGCGCGTCGGTGAGCGCGACGCCCAGCTCCGCCTCCAGGCGCGGGGCAACCAGAGCGACCAGCCGGGCGTCGTCGGCCTGGCGCAGGTAGTGGGCGTTCAGGCTCTCCAGCTTGGCGAAGTCGAAGCGCGAGGCAGAGCGGCCGATGCCTTCCAGCGTGAACCAGTCGATGGCCTGCTCGGTGGAGATGATCTCGTCGTCGCCGTGTGCCCAGCCCAGGCGCAGCAGATAGTTGCGGATCGCCTCGGGCAGATAGCCCATGTCGCGGTAGGCATCGACCCCCAGCGCGCCGTGCCGCTTCGACAGCTTGGCGCCGTCCGGCCCATGGATGAGGGGGATGTGCGCGAACTCCGGCAGGTCCCAGCCCATGGCCTTGTAGATCTGGATCTGCCGGAAGGTGTTGGTCAGGTGGTCGTCGCCACGCACCACGTGGGTGACGTCCATGTCGTGGTCGTCCACCACCACGGCCAGCAGGTAGGTCGGCGTGCCGTCGGCGCGCAGCAGGATCAGGTCGTCGAGCTGCTGGTTCTGCACCCGCACCTCGCCCTGCACGTGGTCGTTCAGCACCGTCTCGCCGGTCTGCGGCGCCTTCAGGCGAATCACCGGGGCGACGCCGGCCGGCGCCTCGGACGGATCGCGGTCGCGCCATCGGCCGTCGTAGCGCATCGGCTGCCCGGCCGCCTTCTGCGCCGCCCGCATCTCCTCCAGCTCCTCGGGGCTGCAGTAGCAGTGATAGGCCTTGCCCTCGGCCAGCATCCGCTTCGCCACCTCGGCGTGGCGGTCCTTGCGGTCGAACTGCGAGACGGCGTCGCCATCCCAGTCCAGGCCCAGCCAGGTCAGGCCGTCCAGAATGGCCTCTACCGCGGCCTGGGTGGAGCGCGCGCGGTCGGTGTCCTCGATGCGCAGCAGGAAGGTGCCGCCGTGGTGCTTGGCGAACAGCCAGTTGAACAGCGCCGTGCGGGCACCGCCGATGTGGAGGAAGCCGGTGGGGGAGGGCGCGAAGCGGGTGACGACGCTCATCGGTGACTCAATTCTTCTGTGTGGCGCGTGTACACTGGTGCGGTGGTTTAACACATTCGGCGGCTTCGTGGAGGGGCCTTCCATGCAGCCGTGGTGTGCGGCGCGGTGACCGACGGCCTGTTCGACGACGACTCCCCCCTCGACGCGGCGCCACCGGCCGAGCGGGGGGCGCTCGGCCGCGCGCTGGCGTGGCTGGGTGGGCGGTTGGGCGAGGAGCGCGACCGCTGGTTCCTGTGGACCCCGGTCGGCACCGGTTGCGGCGTCGCGGCGTACTTCGCGTTGCCGCTGGAGCCGCCCGCGTGGGTGGGGGCGGCGGCGGTCGCCGTGGCTGTTGCGCTCACGTGGCTGGCGTGGCGGCGGCCGGTCGGGCTGGCGGCGGCGCTGGCCCTGCTGGCGGTGGCGGTCGGGTTCGGGGCGGCGCAGCTGCGCACCGCGCTGGTGGCGGAACCGATGCTGCGCAAGCCGGTCGGGCCGGTGCTGGTGACCGGCCGCGTCGAGATCATCGAGCGCCTGCCGGACGGCGCCCGGCTGGTCCTGCGCGAGGTGAGCGTCGAGCGTCTGGCGCCGGCCGCCACGCCGGGGCGCGTGCGGGTGCGGTTGTCGGGCCGGCTGGCGGTGCCGGAGGCGGGAGGCGTGGTGCGGCTGCGCGCCATGCTCAACCCGCCGCCGGCCCCACCGGCGCCGGGCGCCTTCGATTTCCAGCGCAACGCCTTCTTCGACGGCATCGGCGCCACCGGGTTCGCCCTGAGCGGCCCGGAGGCCGTGGAGGCGCCGCCGCCCGGCGCGTGGCGGCGGCTGATGACCGCGGTCGAGCGCGTGCGCGAGCGGATCTTCGACGCCTGCCGCCAGGCGCTGCCCACCGCCGAGGCGACCATCGCCGCGGCGCTGCTGAACGGCGAGCAGACCGGCATCCCGAAGCCGGTGATGGACGACATGCGGATGAGCGGGCTGGCGCACCTGCTGTCGGTGTCCGGGCTGCACGTGGCGCTGGTCGCCGGGCTGGTGTTCGGGGCGTTGCGTGCGATCCTGGCGCTGATCGAGCCGCTGGCGCTGCGCTGGCCGATCAAGAAGATCGCCGCGGTCGGCGGCATCCTGGCGGCGGCGGGGTACCTGCTGGTGGTCGGGCCGCAGGTGCCGATGCTGCGCTCGGTGCTGATGACGGCCATGGTGATGGTCGCCATCCTGGTCGACCGCACCACCATGAGCATGCGCGTCATCGCGTTCGCCGGCATGGCGGTGCTGCTGGTGCTGCCCGAGGGCGTGCTGGGGCCGAGCTTCCAGATGTCGTTCGGCGCGGTGCTGGCGCTGATCGCGGCGTACGAGGCGATCACGCCGCGGCTGGCGGCGTGGCGACAGGGGGCGGGGTGGTTCGGCAAGGCGGTGTTGTATTTCCTCGGCATCGCGCTGTCCTCGGTGATCGCCACGCTGGCGACGACGCCGTTCTCGCTGTTCCACTTCCAGCAGGTGGCGCTGTACGGCGTGCTGTCGAACATGTTGGCGGTGCCGGTGACCTCGTTCTGGGTGATGCCCTGGGGCATCCTGACCTACATCCTGCTGCCGCTGGGCTGGGAGCAGCCGGCGCTGGTCGCCATGGGTTGGGGGGTGAGCGTGGTGATCTGGACCGCGCACGCCACCGCGTCGCTGCCCGGCGCCTCGCTGCTGGTGCCGGCGATGCCGCAGGCGGGGCTGGTCGCCATTGTGCTTGGCGGGCTGTGGCTGGCGCTGTGGAGCGGGCGCTGGCGTCTGTGGGGGTTGCTGCCGGTGCTGGCCGGGCTGGCGTCGCCGGCGTTGACGGTGCGGCCGGACGTGCTGGTGGCGGGTGACGGCAAGCTGCTGGCGGTGCGGACGGCGGACGGGCGGCTCAGCCTGTCCACCGACACCGCGGCGCGTTTCACCGCCACCGCGTGGCTGCGGCGCGACGGCCTGGACACGGCGGCGGCGCCGTGGCCGAAGCCGGGGCGCAACGCGGACGGGCGGCTGGCCTGCGACGCGCTGGGGTGCATCTACCGCAAGGACGGCCGGATGGTCGCCCTGTCCCGCAACGCCGAGGCGCAGGCGGAGGACTGCGTGCTGGCCGACGCGGTGATCAGCCTGGAACCGGCCCGGCACTGCCGGGCGCCGGTGGTGGTCGACCTGTGGGCTCTGCGGCGCGGCGGAACCCACGCACTGTACCTGACGCCGGGCGGCGTGCGGGTGGAGAGCGTGCATGACCGGCGCGGGCAGCGGCCGTGGACCGTGCCCTAGTACTTGCGGAACAGCCCCACCAGCTTGCCCTGCACCCGCACCCGGTCGGCACCGAAGATGCGCGTCTCGTAGGCGGCGTTGGCGGGCTCCAGGGCGATGGTGTTGCCCTTGCGGCGCAGGCGCTTCAGCGTCACCTCGCCGTCGTCCACCAGGGCCACGACGATGGCGCCGTTCTCCGCGGTGTCGCAGCGTTGGATCACCACGGTGTCGCCATCGAGGATGCCCGCCTCGACCATCGAGTCGCCGGCCACCTCCAGCGCGTAGTGCTCGCCGGAGGCCAGCATGGTGGCGGGGACGTCCACGGTGTTGGAGTTGTCGCGCAGCGCCTCGATCGGCGTGCCGGCGGCGATGCGGCCGTAGAGGGGGAGCTGCACCGTCTCCGCCGCCGCGACGGCCACGTCGCGGCCGGGCAGGGCGCCGGAGAAGTCGCCCTTGATGACGTTGGGCTGGAACTTGGCGCGCGGCGGCCGGGCGGAGCCGCGGGCCTCCACGCCCTCGGGCAGCTTCAGCACCTCCAGCGCGCGGGCACGGTGGGGCAGGCGGCGGATGAAGCCACGCTCCTCCAGGCCGGTGATCAGGCGGTGGATGCCCGACTTCGACTTGAGGTTCAGCGCGTCCTTCATCTCGTCGAACGAGGGCGAGACGCCGCCCTGGCTCAGTCGCTCGTTGATGAAGAGCAGCAACTCGTGCTGCTTACGAGTGAGCATGTGTGCCTCCCGGCGAGCGCCGCGCTGGATTTCGGAACAAAAGCAAAACATCCACCAGATGTTCTAGTTTGGTTCCGTGTCGGCGTCAAGGGCCTGCACACCCCTTTTTACAGGTTCAGGCAGCCTTCGGCGAGGGGGATGATGTCCACCCGGTCGCCGGGCTCGGCCGGCGGCGATCTCGGTTCGCGGACGATCAGCGCGTCGGCGCGGGCGAGGCGCGAGGTCATGGCCGTGTCCTGCTTGGGGAACGGCGTGACGACCGGTTCGCCGGCGTCGGTGTGGGCCAGCGTCGCCCGGACGAAATCGGCGCGGGAGTCGCAGGCGGGCAGTGGAGCGGCGAGGCGGGCGACATGCCGGCGGGTGTCCGGTGCCATGCCCTGGAGCGCCTGGAGCGCCGGCTTGAGAAACAGCACGGCGCACACCGCGCCGGACACCGGGTTGCCGGGCAGGCCGAGCAGGCGGCCGGTGCCGAAGCGGCCGAACAGCACCGCCTTGCCGGGCTTCATGGCGACCCCGTCGAAGTCCAGCGCGCCGCCGCCGAGCACGGTGCGGACATGGTCGTAATCGCCTTTGGAGGCGCCGCCGGCGGTCGCCAGCAGGTCGAACCCCTCCGCCGCGGCGGCCAGACCGGCCAGCGACTCCGCGGTGTCGCGGGCGACTCCGAGGTTGCTGGCGATGCCGCCCTGCGTGGCCACCAGCGCGCACAGGCCGAAGGCGTTGGAACTGACGATCTGGCCGGGGCCGAGCGGCTCGCCGGGCAGCCGCACCTCGTCGCCGGTGGCGAGCACGGCGACACGCGGCCGGCGGTGTACCCTCAGCCAGGGCACGTTGGCGGCGGCGGTGAGCGCCACGTCGCGGCTGGTCAGCCGGCGGCCGGCGGGCAGGACCGCTTCGCCCTCCTGGAAGTCCAGGCCGGCCGGGCGGACGAACTTGCCGGGGCGCGGGGAGACCGGGACACGGACGGTGGTCGCGTCGGCGGTGCAGTCCTCCTGCATCACCACGGCGTCGGCGCCGTCGGGCAGCGGCGCGCCGGTGAAGATGCGGACGGCGTGGCCGGGCGCGAGGGTGCCGCCGAAGCCATGCCCGGCCGAGGCTTCGCCGGCGCGGGCAAGGGCGACCGGCGACGCGGGCGTGGCGCTGGCGAGGTCGGCGGAGCGCACCGCCCAGCCGTCCATCATCGCGGCGGCGAACGGCGGCTGCGTCAGGCGGGCGGTCACCGGTTCGGCCAGCACGCGGCCGAGCGCGTCGGTCAGCGCCACCGTTTCCGCCGGCAACGGCCGGCAGGCGGCGAGGATGCGCGCGCGGGCCTCGGCGACCGGGATCATGCTGGAGTGGTCCCCCACTCGCCGCTCTTGCCGCCGGCCTTGTGGACGAGGCCGACGCCGGTGATCGTCATGCCGCGGTCCACCGCCTTGCACATGTCGTAGACGGTGAGCGCGGCGACGGAGACGGCGGTCAGCGCCTCCATCTCCACGCCGGTCTGCCCCTTCAGTTTGCAGGTGGCGGTGATGTCGACGGCGTTGCGCGCCGGATCGACGGTCAGGTCCACCTTCACCGACGTCAGCATCAGCGGGTGGCAGAGCGGGATCAGGTCCGGCGTGCGTTTGGCGCCCATGATGCCGGCCAGCCGCGCCACGGAGAGCACGTCGCCCTTCTTGACGCCCCCCTCCATGATCAGCCTGAGCGTCTCCGGCTGCATGAACACCGAGCCGCAGGCGGTGGCCGTGCGCTCGGTCTCCGCCTTGTCGGAGACGTCGACCATCACGGCGCGGCCTTCGGAGTCGAAGTGGGTGAAGCCGGACATGGGCGGATCCCCTTATTGCGCCAGAAGCGCCTGGGTGGCGGCGGTGACGTCGTCCTGCCGCATCAGCGATTCGCCGACCAGGAAGCAGCGCGCGCCGACCCCGGCCATGCGCGTCAGGTCGGCCGGGCCGTACAGGCCGCTCTCGGCGACCAGCATGCGGCCGGGCGGGACGTGCGGGGCCAACTCCTCCGTCGTCGCAAGATCGATCGACAAGGTCTTGAGATTGCGGTTGTTCACGCCGACCAGCGGTGTCTTCAGCAGCAGCGCCCGGTCGAGTTCCTCGCGGTTGTGCACCTCGACCAGCACGTCGAGGCCCCAGGCGACGGCGGCGTCCTCCAGCTCGGCCGCCTGGGCGTCGTCGAGCGCCGCCATGATCAGCAGGATGCAGTCGGCGCCCAGCGCGCGGGCCTCGACCACCTGGTAAGGATCAAGCATGAAGTCCTTGCGCAGGACCGGCAAATCCACCGCCGCGCGGGCCGCCACCAAGTACTCGTCGCGGCCCTGGAAGTAGGGCTCGTCGGTCAGCACCGACAGGCAGGTGGCGCCGCCCGCCTTGTAGGCGCGGGCCAGCGATGGCGGGTCGAAGTCGGCGCGGATCAGACCCTTGGAGGGGCTGGCCTTCTTGATCTCGGCGATCAGGCCGTAGCGGCCGGACTCCACGGTGCGGCGCAAGGCCGCCACGAAGCCGCGCGGCGGGGTGGCTGCGCGCGCCTCGGCCTCGACCACGGAGAGCGGACGCTCCGCTTTGCAGGCGGCGACGTGGGCGCGCTTGTCGTCGCAGATGCGGGTGAGAACGTCGTTGGTTTTAACGGGGCTCATTCTGCCGGAACCGTCTCGTTGGTGATCGCGACGAGGCGTTGCAGTGTGGTCCGCGCCCCTCCCGAATCGATGGCATGGCGAGCGAGGCGCACGCCGGCCTTGAGGTCGTCGGCCTTGCCGCCGACGATCAGCGCGGCGGCGGCGTTCAGCAGCACGATGTCGCGGTAGGCGCCCGGCGCGCCGTCGAACAGCGCGCGCATCGCCTCGGCGTTGACCTGGGCGTCGCCGCCCTTGAGGTCGGTCGGGTTGGCGGGGGACAGGCCGGCGTCCTGCGGCGTCACCTCGAACACCGTGACGTCGCCGTCCTTCAACTGTGCCACGGTGGTGGAGCCGGTGGTGGTGACCTCGTCCAGGCCCTGGCCGTGCACCACCCAGGCGGCGTCCGAGCCCAGGCGCTTCAGCACGTGCGCCAGCGGTTCCACCCACTGCGGCGCGAACACGCCGAGCAGCTGGCGCCTGGCGCCGGCCGGGTTGGACAGCGGCCCCAGCAGGTTGAACACGGTGCGGGTGCCCAGCTCCACCCGCGTCGGGCCGACGTTGCGCATGGCGAGGTGGTGGCGCGGCGCCATCAGGAAGCCGATGTTGGCCTCCCACAGCGCCTTCTTCACCAGGGCCATGTCGCAGTCGAGGTTGACGCCCAGAGCGGCCAGCACGTCGGCGGCGCCGGATTTCGAGGACAGCGCGCGGTTGCCGTGCTTGGCCACCGGCACGCCGCAGGCCGCCACCACGATGGCCGCGGCGGTGGAGATGTTGTAGGTGCCGGCCCCGTCGCCGCCGGTGCCGCAGGTGTCCACGGTGCCGGGCGGCGGCTCGATGTGGATGGCCTTGGAGCGCATGATGCGCGCGGCGCCGGTGATCTCCTCCACCGTCTCGCCGCGCACCCGCAGCGCCATCAGGAAGCCGCCCATCTGCGAGGGCGTGGCGTTGCCGGACATGATGGTGTCGAAGGCCAGCTCGGCCTCGGATTCGGACAGGCTGGTGCCGGTCGCCACTTTGGCGATGATCGCCTTCATGTCGGTGATGTCGCCGGAGGTGCTCATGCGGCGGTCTCCAGGCGGCGGGTGGTGGCCAGGAAGTTGTCGAGGATCCTGTGGCCGTGCTCGCTCTCGATGCTCTCCGGGTGGAACTGCACGCCGTGGATCGGCAGCTCGCGATGCCGGAGCGCCATGATCAGGCCGTCGCCGCTCTCGCCGACGATCTCCAGGCAGGACGGCAGCGTCTCGCGCTCGACCACCAGCGAGTGGTAGCGGGTGGCCCGGAACGGCGAAGGCAGGCCGCGCAGCACGCCGCGGCCGTCGTGCGCGATGCTGTCGACCTTGCCGTGCATCGGCACCGGCGCGCGCACCACCTTGCCGCCGAACGCCTGCCCGATGGCCTGGTGGCCGAGGCAGACGCCCATCAGCGGGATGCGGGCCTTGGCCGCGGCGTCGATCAGCGGCAGGCAGATGCCGGCCTTGTCCGGGTCGCACGGGCCGGGGGAGAGCACGATGCCCTCGGGCCGGAGGTCCAGCGCGTCCTGCACGCTCAGCGCATCGTTGCGCCACACCCGCACGTCGGCGCCCAGCTCGCCCAGGTAATGGACGAGGTTGTACGTGAAGCTGTCGTAATTATCGATCAGGAGCAGCATGGCGATGGTCCGACGGTGCGTTCCGGGCTCGTTCCCGGACGGGTACCCTAGCGGGCCGTGGGGGAGATTTCCAGCGTTGCGCCGCGCCCCGCGCCGATGCCACCTTGGGCGCCCACCCACCGCTCGGAGGAGCACGCCGCATGGCGGGCAAGCGCAGGACCGTCCGTAAGGGGAGCGCCGCCCGGCCCTTCCTGCTGGCGCTGGCCGCGGTGGCGGCGGTGTTCGGCGCCGGGCTGGCGGTGTCGCTGCTGACGGAGAAGCCGAAGCCGGCGGTGACGGCGCGGGCGCCGGTGGCCGAGTCTGCGCCCGCCCCGGTGGCGGTCACCGAATCCGAGCCGGCCCTGCCCTACGAGGAGCCGGATCCCCCGGCCGCCGAACCGCCGCCGCAGGTCGCCGTGTTGCCGCCGCCCCCGCCGCCGTCGGGGACGCAGGCGCCGTGGTTGAGGAACGCCGTGCCGGCTCCGCCGAGCGCCGGGCGGCCGGTGATCGCCGTCGTCATCGACGACCTCGGGCTGGACCGCAAGCGCTCGGCCCGCACGGTGAAGCTGCCGGCGCCGCTGACGCTGGCGTGGCTGCCCTACGCCCAGGACCTGCGCGAGCAGACCAAGGCGGCGCACGCCGCCGGGCACGAGCTGATGCTGCACATCCCGATGGAGCCCAGCGTGCAGGCCGACCCCGGCCCCGAGGCGCTGCTGGTGCGGCTGTCGCGCGACGAGATCGTGCGGCGCTTCGCCAACGCGCTCGCCAGCTTCGACGGGTACGTCGGCGTCAACAACCACATGGGCAGCCGCTTCACCGCCGATCGCGCCGCCATGGCGCCGGTGCTGGCCGAGGTGCAGCGGCGCGGCCTGCTCTGGCTGGACAGTCGGACCTCGCCCTCCACCGTGGCGGCGACGCTGGCGGGCGAGCTGAAGCTGCCGTTTGCCGGGCGCGACGTCTTCCTCGACAATGTCGAGACGGTGTCGGCGGTGCGCGCCCAACTGGCCAAGACCGAGGCGGTGGCCCGTCAGCACGGTTCGGCCATCGCCATCGGGCACCCGCACGACGCCACCGTCGAGGCGCTGGCCGCCTGGCTGCCCGAGGTGAGGAAGCGCGGATTCGTCCTGGTTCCCGTCAGCGCCGTGGTGCGCGCGCGTTGCGCCTGCGGCTGATTTTTTGAGAGGAGGTCCTGTATGAGCGAGACGTACAAGGTTGACGGCATGACCTGCGGCGGCTGCGTGCGGTCGGTCACCAACGCGATCACCAAGCTGGCGCCGAACGCCACGGTGGCGGTCGACCTGCCGACCGGCATCGTCACCGTGGATGGGGCGGACGCCGACACGGTCAAGAACGCGGTGGAGGGGGCCGGCTTCGATTTCGGTGGCAAGGCCGGCTAAAAATATTTGTGAACAAGGATGCGGCGGAATTCGCGGTATTCCGCTCATCAACAAGTCATTGTGCGCAATGGATGTGCTGAATTGGCTTTATCCTGCTGAATGCGTGTGCATTCGGTGCGACATTGCTTCGCTGTAGTGCGGTTGTGCTGTGCGGCAATGTGGCGCAGTCTTGCTGCCATGCCCTTGGTTTTCTGGAAGAATGGGGCAACGCAGCGCGCCGGCTACGGTGCGCTCGCCCCGTTTTCTTGTGGTGGACCGATGGACAGCATTGAAGATTTCCTGGCGCACGCGGTGAAGCTGGAGGAGGACGCTGCGCTTCGCTTCAGCGACCTTGCCGAGACCATGCGTATCTACGGCAACACCGAAGTGGCCGCCTTCTTCGCCAAGATGGCGGAGTTTTCGCGCCTGCACCTGGCCGAGGCGCGGGCGCGCTGCGGTTTCCGCGACGTGCCGAAGCTCGACGAGGCCAAGAGCGCCTGGGCGGGCGACGAGAGCCCGGAGGCGGCGAGCATGGCGGCGTCGCACTACCTCACCACCGTCGAGCAGGCGCTGGACGCAGCGCTGGAGAGCGAACGGGCCGGGCTGGCGTTCTACAGCGGGGTGGCGGCCTCGACCTCCGACCCGGAGATCCGCAGCATGGCGCAGAGCTTCGCCGAGGAGGAGGCCGAGCACGTGGTCGAGTTGGAGCGCTGGCGCAGCCGCTACCCGGCCGCCGCCTGACGGCGCTTCCACACCAGCAGCCCCGCCGACCAGCCCAGCGACACCGCCAGTCCGGCCGCCAGCGCTCCCCAGCGCCCGGCCGGGACGGCCAGCAAGTGCACGGTCAGCACCGACAGCAGGAAGCCGGGGTTGGCGATCACCGCACCGCGCATGGTCGCCGACGCCGCGGCGCCGCCCAGGCGCTGGTGCACCACGGCGGTCAGGCTGGACAGCGCGATCGGGAAGATGGCGCCGATGCCCGTCGCCGCCGGGCCGATCCACGAGCTGGCCGTGGTGACGCCCACCACCAGCAGGCCGACCAGCACGGCGCGCAACGGCACGTCGTACCAGCGCGGCACCGCCCTGCGGGTCACCGGCGCGGGTGGGCTGCGTCGCACCAGCAGGAAGGCGAGGGCGTAGGCCGCGGCGTTGGCGGCCAGAGCGCCCGCGACGCTCCATGGGAGAAGCTTCAGCGCTGCCGCCAGCCCGATCCACAGCGCGATGGACCCGCCCAGGCTGACCGGCATGCGGCAGCGCGGCGAGGCGAGGACCAGCGCCACCAGGAACGCGATCATGCTGACGTTGGTGACCACGCTGGACAGCGCGGCGCCGGCGATGAAGGCGTCGTCGTGGTCGATGGCGAGCAGCACGTAGGCCGGGCCGGTCGAGACGGGCAGGGTGGCGATCAGGCCGCCGAAGAACGGCCCGACCCGCTCCGCCACCAACGAGGCCAGCACCACCACGCCCGATGCCGCCGCCGCCCGGATCAGCAGCGGCAGCCAGTCGGCGTCGATCATCGGCGGGACGCGTTCACCGCCTCTTCGGCGGCGCGGATCAGCGCCATCGCCTTGTTCACCGTCTCCTGGTACTCGGATTCGGGGTCGCTGTCGGCGACGATGCCGGCGCCGGCCTGGACGTACAGCATGCCGTCCTTGATCACCGAGGTGCGCAGCGCGATGCAGGTGTCCATCGCCCCGTTGGCACCAAAATAGCCGACGCAGCCGGCGTAGACGCCGCGCCGGGCCTTCTCCAGCTCGTCAATGATCTCCATGGCGCGCACCTTCGGCGCGCCGGACACCGTACCGGCCGGGAAGCCGGCGACCAGCGCGTCGAGCGCGTCGTGCCGCGGGTCCAACTCGCCCTCAACGTTGGAGACGATGTGCATGACGTGGCTGTAGTACTCCACGGTCATCTTCTGCGTCACCTTGACGGTGCCGATCTTCGCCATGCGGCCGACGTCGTTGCGCCCGAGGTCGAGCAGCATCAGGTGCTCGGCCAGCTCCTTCGGATCGGCCAGCAGGTCGGCGGCCAGCGCCTCGTCCTCCTCCGGCGTCGCCCCGCGCTTGCGGGTGCCGGCCAGCGGGCGGATGGTGATCTTGCCGTCGCGCAGGCGCACCAGGATCTCCGGGCTGGAGCCGACGATGGCCAGCTCGCCGAAGTCCAGGTGGAACAGGAAGGGCGACGGGTTCAGGCGGCGCAGAGCGCGGTACAGCGCCAGCGGCGACAGCTTGAACGGCACGCGCAGGCGTTGCGACGGCACGACCTGGAAGATGTCGCCGGCGCGGATGTACTCCTTCGCCTTCTCGACGATGGCGTGGAAGTCCTCGCGCGTGGTGTTGCTGGCGGGGGCGAGCGGCAGCCCGCCCTCGACCCGCGGCTCGCGCCGGTAGGGCAGCGGCCGGCCGAGGTCGGCCACCGCGTCGGCGAGGCGCTCGGACGCCCGCGCGAAGGCGGCGCGCGAATCCACGCCGGCCTCCGGCCACACCGGGGTGACCAGCGTCACCGAATCCGTGTGGCTGTCGAAGATGGCGACGATGCTGGGCCGCGTCATGATGGCGTCGGGGATGTTCAGCTCGTCCGGATTGTCGTCCGGCAGCCGCTCCATCAGGCGCACCATGTCGTAGGTCAGGTAGCCGAACAGGCCCGCCGCCATCGGCGGCAGCTCCGCCGGCAGGTCGATGCGGCTCTCGTTGATGAGCGCGCGCAGCGTGTCCAGCGGCTTGCCCGGCAGCGGCTCGTAGGCGTTGGCGTCGAAGAGCGCGCGGCGGTTGACCTCGGCGCCCTCGCGCCGGCAGCGCCACACCACGTCCGGCTTGAAGCCGATCACCGAATACCGGTCGCGGCGCGAGCCGTGGCCGCGCTCGGCCGACTCCAGCAGGAACCCGAAGGGCCGGCCGTCCGCCAGCTTGAGGTAGGCGGAGACCGGCGTCTCCAGGTCGCTGACCAGCGTGGTCCACACCACCTGCGGCCGCCCGGCAACGTAGGCGAGGTCGAAGGCGGTGAAATCGGGCTGGACCTTCACGGGACGAACTCCGCTGGAGAATGAGGCTTACGGGGTGGCGTACATCTGGGTGATGCGGTCGCGGTGCACGATGACCGGGAACTCCTTCTGGAGCGCCTGGGCGAACTCGCCCATCAGGTCGCCCTCGACGCCGCGCAGCACGGTCGCCTGCACCTGGGACAGGTTGGCGTCCTTGGCCGCCGGATCGGCGGCGATGACCTCGCGCAGGCGGGCGACCAACTGCGCCTCGCCGGAGGCGCCGGAGACCACGTCGTCCGGCTTCACCTCGAACAGGCGGCCGATCAGCTCCGGCGTCAGGCCGGTGGCGTTCTGGGCGCCGCGGGTGAACGGCTCGGTCATGGCGGCGCTGCCGCCCACCGACACCGCCACGTCCTGGGCGGCGAGGTCCTTGGCGGACTTCAGCTTCTCGGCGGCCTGCTTGGCCAGTTCGGCGGCCTTGCGGGTGCGCTCGTCGGCCTGCCAGCCGGCGATCACCGCGTCGCGCACCTCGGCCAGCGGCTTCACGGCGGCCGGCGTGATGGAATCGACGCGCACGGCGTGATAGGCGCCGGACTTGCCCTCGGTCAGGTTGCTGTTGGCGCCCTGGCGCAGGCCGAACGCCGTCTGCAGGATCTGCGGCAGGTCGGCCGGGCCGGACACCGCGGCGCCGTCCGGCGCCTTGCCGATGCTGTCGGCCGCGGCGATCTTGGCCAGCGGCAGGCCCTGGCCCTGCGCCAGCTCCTCCAGCGTGGCGCCGCCGGCGAGGCGGTCGTCCAGCTTGTTCGAGGCCTGATAGAGCTGCTCGATCGCGCGCTCCTTGCGCAGCTCGGCGCGCAGGGACTCCTTCACCTCGTCGAAGCTGCGCTCGCTCGGCGGCTGGATGGCGGTGACGGTCACCACGTGCCAGCCCAAGGCGCTCTTCAGCGGCGCGCTCACCTCGCCCTGCTTCAGCGCGAAGGCGGCGTCGCCGATCTCCGGCAGCTCGTCCTTGCGGACGTTGTCGAGGGTGACGGCCTCCGAGCCGTTGGCCTTGGCGGCGTCGGCCAGCGAGCCGGCCTTGGCGGCCTCGGCGGCGGCCTTCGCCTTGGTCTCGTCGTCGAAGACGGCCATGGCGACGCTGCGGCGCTCGGGCACCAGATAGTCGCCGGCGCGCTCGTCGTAGGCGGCGCGCACCTGCTCGTCGGTCAGCTGGATGTCCTTGGCGATGGCGTCGGCGGTCAGCTCGACCACGGTCAGCGCGCGGTACTCCGGCGCGGTGAAGCGGACCTGATGGTCCTCGTAGTAGCGCAGCTGCGCCGCCTCGTCCGGGGTGCCGACGTCCTTCACCGCGGCGTGCGGGATGGTGATCACCTCGGCGACGCGCTTCTCCTCGCGATAGCGGTACAGGTCCTCGACCAGCGGCTTCGGCGCGACGGTGCCGGCGCCGATCGCCGAGGCGATGACGCCGCGCGCGATCTCCTTGCGCATCAGCGCGGTGTAGCCCTGCTCCGTCAGGTTGTTCTGGCGCAGCAGCGTGGCGAACTGCGAGCGGTCGAACTGGCCGTTCGGGGCACGGAAGGCGGGCTCGTCGGCGATGCGCTGGCGGACGGTGTCGTCGCCCACGGTGATGCCGGCGCGCTTGGCGGCGAGGTCGTACAGCGCGCGCTGCACCAGCGTGTTCACCGACTGGTCCAGCAGGCCGAACTGGCGGGCCTGCTCGACCGTCAGCTCGCCGCCGAACATCGGGCGCAGGCGGTCGATCTGGCGGCGGAACTCCGTATCGAGGTCACCGCGGGTGATCTCGGTCGGGCCGACCTCGGCCACCACGTTGCTGGGCGCCGTGGAACGGCGCACGACGTCGCCGATGCCCCACACGCCGAAGCTGGCGATCAGGATGACGAAGAGGATCTTGACGATCCAGGAGCCGGCGGTGTTGCGGATGGACTGAAGCATGGTGCCCGATAAAGCGCGGAAATTCGGCCCGTTCGGCCGGGACGCGCATCATAGGAAGCGCGCAGGGGCGCGGCAACCGGTGATTTCCTGTGCAGATCGCCCGGTCGGGCGGGTTGAAAGGGCAGGGTGCGCTTGCTAGACACGGGGCAACCACAATAACTCCTGGACGGGAACACGCCATGGCCGCACGCCGCAAGCTGATCGCCGGTAACTGGAAGATGAACGGGCTGAAGGCGGAGGGGCTGCAGCTCGCCTCCGACCTCGCCGGGCGCCTGCAGGGCGCCGGGGCCGTTCCCTTCGACATGCTGGTCTGCCCGCCGTTCCCGCTGCTGTTCCCGGTGGGCGAGGCGATCAAGGGCTCGCCGCTGGCCCTGGGCGGCCAGGACTGCGCGCCGAAGCAGAAGGGTGCGCACACCGGCGACACCAGCCCGGCCATGCTGAAGGACGCCGGCTGCGCCTACGCCATCGTCGGCCACTCGGAGCGCCGGCAGGACCACGGCGAGACCGACGCGATCGTCGCGGCCAAGGCCGCCGCGGCGCACGAGGAGGGACTCGTCGCCATCGTCTGCGTCGGCGAGACCTGGGCCGAGCGCGAGGCGGGCAAGGCGCAGGAGGTGGTCGGCCGGCAGGTTGCCGGCTCGCTGCCGGCGGGCGCCACCGCCGCCAACACCGTCGTCGCCTACGAGCCGGTCTGGGCCATCGGCACCGGCAAGGTGGCGACGCCGCAGGACGTCAAGGACATGCACGCCTTCATCCGGAAGGAGCTGCAGGCCCGCTTGTCCGACGCCGATTCCGTGCGCATCTTGTACGGCGGCTCGGTGAAGCCGGACAACGCGGTCGAGCTGCTGGCGACCGACAACGTCGATGGCGCGCTGGTCGGCGGCGCCTCGCTGAAGGCGGACGATTTCTGGGCCATCGGCACCAGTTGCCGCTAGCATCCGCTCCGGATGCGCGCTAAAACGACGGGGCTGCGCGCCGGGGTCCGCTGACATGGACCCGCGGCGCGCTCTCGGTTTGGGCACACGGTTTTTGCTTTTGGGGGCCACACGTTCATGCATGCGGTGATTCTGGTCGTCCACCTTATGATCGCCATCGCGCTGGTCGGCGTCATCCTCATCCAGCGCTCGGAAGGCGGCGGGCTGGGCATCGGCGGCGGCACCATGGGCGGCATGACGACCGCGCGGGGTGCGGCCAACCTGCTGACGCGCACCACCGCGATTCTCGCCGCGGTGTTCATGTCCACCAGCATCATCCTGGCGATCATGGCCGGCCGCCCGTCGCAGCCGACCTCCATCATCGACACGCTGCCGGCGCCGGCTCCGGCGCAGCAGGCCCCCGCCGTCCCGGCGGCGCCGGCCCCGCCCGTCGCCCGGTAAACGGGAGCGGCCAGCAGCGCGGTACACGAAAGAGGCGGCCCCCCCGAAGCCGCCTCTTTCCTTTGGAGGGTGGATTCGCCCTCCGTCCCTCGGGGAACGGTTTCAGGCTTGGGGTCTTCGGACGATCATGACTCGGTACATCTTCATCACCGGTGGCGTCGTTTCCTCGCTGGGCAAGGGCCTGGCCTCCGCGGCGCTGGGAGCCTGCCTGCAGGCGCGCGGCTACAAGGTCCGCCTGCGCAAGCTCGACCCCTATCTCAACGTCGATCCGGGCACCATGAGCCCGTACCAGCACGGTGAGGTCTACGTCACCGACGACGGCGCCGAGACCGATCTCGATCTCGGCCACTACGAGCGCTTCACCGGCGTGGCGGCGCGCAAGAGCGATAACATCACCACCGGCCGCATCTACTCCAACGTCATCGCCAAGGAGCGGCGCGGCGATTACCTGGGCGCCACCGTGCAGGTCATCCCGCACGTCACTGACCAGATCAAGGAGTTCATCCGCGCCGACGTGACCGACGAGGACTTCATCCTCTGCGAGATCGGCGGCACGGTGGGCGACATCGAATCGCTGCCCTTCCTGGAGGCGATCCGCCAGTTCGGCAACGAGGTCGGGCCGGAGCGCGCGCTGTTCGTGCACCTCACCCTGCTGCCCTACATCCCGACCGCCGGCGAGCTGAAGACCAAGCCGACCCAGCACTCGGTGAAGGAGCTGCTGGGCGTCGGCATCCAGGCCAACATCCTGCTGTGCCGCGCCGACCGCCCGATTCCGGAGAACGAGCGCAAGAAGATCGCGCTGTTCTGCAACATCCGGCCGGAGCGCGTGATCGCCGCCCTGGACGTGGACAACATCTACCAGGTGCCGATCAGCTACCACGAGGAAGGCTTCGACGATCAGGTGCTGAGCTACTTCGGCCTGCCGAACAAGGGCGAACCGGACCTGTCGCGCTGGACGAAGATCGCCGAGCGCGTGCGCAAGCCGCAGGGCGAGGTGACCATCGCCGTGGTCGGCAAGTACACCAGCCTGCTCGACAGCTACAAGTCGCTGGCCGAGGCGCTGACCCACGGCGGCATCGCCAACAACGTCAAGGTCAAGCTGGACTGGATCGATTCGGAGATCTTCGAGACCGACGGCGCCGTCCAGCAGCTGGAGCACGTGCACGGCATCCTGGTGCCCGGCGGCTTCGGCATGCGCGGCACCGAGGGCAAGATCCAGGCGGCCAAGTTCGCCCGCGAGCGCAAGGTGCCCTACTTCGGCATCTGCTTCGGCATGCAGATGGCGGTGATCGAGGCGGCCCGCAACATGGCCGGCATCGTCGACGCCGGCTCGACCGAGCTGGGCAAGCCCGGCAACCCGGTGGTCGGCCTGATGACCGAGTGGATGCGCGGCAACCAGCTGGAGAAGCGCTCGGAGGGCACTGACCTCGGCGGCACCATGCGCCTCGGCGCCTACGCGGCGAAGCTGCTGGAGGGCTCGAAGGTGGCGGAGGTCTACGGCACCACCGAGATCTCCGAGCGGCACCGCCACCGCTACGAGGTCAACGTCTACTACAAGGAGCGGCTGGAGAAGGTCGGCATGCTGTTCTCCGGCCTGTCGCCGGACGGCGAACTGCCGGAGATCGTCGAGATCCCCGAGCACCCCTGGTTCATCGGCGTGCAGTTTCATCCGGAGCTGAAGTCGAAGCCCTTCGACCCGCACCCGCTGTTCACCTCCTTCATCAAGGCGGCGATCGAGCAGAGCCGGCTGGTGTGATATCCACGGCGCTCGATGGCTTCCATCGAGCGCCTTGTTCAAACTTGGCAGCTCAATGCAACGCGTTGAGCGAGGGTGATACGGCCGATCACGGAAGCATCCATGCGGCCGGCCGTATGACGGGGCTGTACGTTTATTGAACGTTATGGCCGGGGGGCGGGATTTACCCCACCTCCACCCGATTCCGTCCCGACCGCTTCGCCAGATACAGCATCTCGTCCGCCTTGCTCATCATGGCGTCCAGGCTGCCGGCGGCGCCGGTGCACACGCCGATGCTGGCGGTCACCGGGACCACTTTGCCGTCGATGCTCACCTCGATGCCGGAGATCGCCGCGCGCAGCCGCTCGAAGAAGCCGTGCACGGCATCCGGCGCCAGGTTGATGGCGAGCACGGCGAACTCCTCGCCGCCGATGCGGGCGATGATCTCGGCCTCGCGGGTGATGGCGCGCAGGTTGCGGGCCACCGCCGTCAGCACGTGGTCGCCGGCGTCGTGGCCCAGCGTGTCGTTGATCCGCTTGAAGTGGTCGATGTCGATGATCGCCGCGGTCAGCGCGATGGTGCCGCGCTGCATGCTGGCGAACAGCGTCTCACCGACGTCGTAGAAGTGGCGGCGGTTGTACAGCCCGGTCAGGTAGTCGGTCGTCGACACCTCGCGCAGCGACGTGATCAGTTCCAGGAGCTCCATGTTCTGCGCGACGCGGCAGTAGAACTCCTCGCGCAGGAACGGCTTGGGCAGGAAATCGTTGGCGCCGGCCTTCAGGAAGCGCGCCGACATCGCCGTGCCGCCGCCCGACGACAGGCCGATGATGCACAGCCGTTCCTTGGAGTGGGTGGCGCGCATGCGCTTCACCATCTCGATGCCGTCCATGCGCGGCATGTGGAAGTCGCTGATGACGAGGCTGACGTCCGGGTGCTCGGCCAGCTGCTCCAGCGCCTCCTGGCCGTTGGTGGCGAGCAGGACGCGGAAATTGTACTGCCGCAGCAGGTCGCCGATGTAGGAGCGCGAGGTGACCGAATCGTCCACCACCAGCGCCTTGGCGTGCCGGTTGCGCACCAGCCGGCGGATCACCGAGACCAGCTGGCCGATGCTGGCCGGCGTGTCCTTGACGATGTAGTCGATGACGCCCTCGGCGGTCAGGCGCTCGCGCAGGTCCTCGGAATAGGTACCGGAGAACACCACCGTCGGCACGCCGGTCTCGCGGCACAGCGAGGCGACGGCGCCGTCGGCGGCGTCCGGCAGGATGACGTTGAGCACCGCCACCAGGTATTCCCGCCCGTGCGTGCGCAGCGCCAGCCGCGCCTCGGCGAAGGTGCCGCAGGTCTCGACGGTCAGGCCGGTGGCGGCCTGGATCTCCTCCTGCAGTACGGCGGCGAAGAAGCGCGAGCTTTCGACCACCAGGATCTTCTGCGCCACATCGGCCGGCGCCTCGCTGCGCGCGCGCTTGCGCAGGAAGCGGGCGTAGTCCATGTCCGAGACCAGGATGTGGTCGAGGATCCAGGACTGCAGGAAGCGGGCGACGCGCTCCGGCTGGCCCGCGCCGGCCATGGCGCGGATCTTCTCCATCTGCGCCAGCAGGTGCGCGTGCGAGGCGCGGTGCGCCTCCGCCTCGGGATAGCCGGTCTCGAAGAGCAGCGCCTCCTCGCGGCTGAAGTGCTGGCGGGTGTAGGTCTCCAGTTCGGCCAGCGCGGCCTTGACGACGCTGGGGCCGCGGCCGTCCAGCATCGCCGCCAGCACCTCGTTGGTCAGCGCGAAGAGGTGCTGGTGGTCGGTGTCGAGCGCGGCGGCGCCGACGGCCAGCGCCTCGCTCCAGCGGATTCGTACGTCAGGCATGGGGGGGCGCCTATCGGGTCCTCACGAGGTGGACGCCGCGGCCGCCGCGCGCAGCAGCTCAGGGTCGAGGCGTTCGGTCTCCGCCAACAGGGTACGCATCTCTTCCGAGATCCACCAGCGCGACTTGCGCCGTTCGCTCACCGCCACCGCCAGGACGCGTTCGATCAGCCGCAACTCGGCCGGGCCACAGCGGTCGCGGTTCGGCAGCGCTTCGCGCACCACGGTCAGCAGCCCCTCGTCCAGCGCGGTGATCTCCACCGGATAGCCGACGAGGTCGGCGATCTCCGTCAGGTGCGCCAGGGTGGTCAGCCGGTCCTCGCGCGGTGAGGCGACGATCTGCCGGAACAGGCCGGTCAGGTGCTCGCCCACCGAGGACGGCCACGGGTTGGGCGAGGCGACCAGCCCGCGCCGCCACAGCCGGTCCTTGAACTGCCGCACGAACCGCACGCCGGACAGCGCGGCGGCCGGCGGCACGTGCTCGTTCAGCTCCAGGATGCGGCGGGTCAGCGCCGGGATCAGCTCCTCCTCCAGGAGGGTCAGCAGTTCGCCGATGGAGGCGCGGATCTCGGCTTCCGGGCGCTGAACCTGGTCGAGGTGGGCGGCGTGCGCGGCGTCGTACCAGCCGAAGTAGCGGTCGAGCAGCGTGTCCGGATTGGCGGTGCGCTGCGCACGCACGCTGCCGCTGCCGCGGGCGCTGAGACCCTGGCGCATCGCCTCGCGCAGCCGCTGCCCGGCGAAACGCAGGTGCGCGACGATGGCCGAATCGACCAGCGGCAGCGCGAACTCGTGGTGCAGCACGACGGCGGTGGCGGGCTCGGCGCGGCCATGCAGGTGCGCCGTGGCGTACAGCGCCGCCGCCTCCGGCCGCCGGGCCGAGCGCTCCAGCAATCCTTCGACCAGCGCGACGATCTCGCCGGCCTCGGCCTGGTGCGCCGGGCGCGGCACGTCGGTCCAGGCGGGGGCGGCCTCCAGCACGGTGAACAGCGTGTCGAAGTCGCCGGCATCCAGCGGCACCGGCGCGCCCCGGTCGGCGGTGGCCAGCAGCTTCAGCCGTTCGGCGTTGGCGGCGGCGAGGAATTTGGTGCGGGCCTGCGGCACGGCGCGCAGGGTCGACAGCTTGGCGAGGCTTTCCAGGCGCAGCATGTCCGCCCATTGGCGCGCGGATTCGGACGCGAAGATGCCGTCGAGCGGCATGGTCCGGCTGCGCTCCTCGATGGTGCCCTGGATCGCCACGGCGACGTGGGCGAGGCGCGGCGACAGCGCCTTCCACCAGCCGCCGGCGTCGGCGATGTGCAGGCAGCCGGGCAGGCGGCGCTCGGCGTACAGCAGTTCGTCCTCACGGACGATCACCGGCTCCAGCCAGCCGGTCCACAGCCGGCGCGCGTGCTCCGTCCGGTTGCCGTTCAGCACCTCCAGCAGCGCCGCGGCGATGTGGGCGCCCACGGGGTCGCTGGTCAGCTGCTTATCGACCAGATAGTCGAACAGCTGGGCCTTCACGCCGCGGTTCAGCGGCAGCAGCGTCTGCTTGACCTTTTCCAGGCGCGCCTTCAGCGATGGCTTCGCATCGGTCATCGGCTTCCCCGCCGGCCCAAGAGATGAATCCAGACTCCACGATATAGCTTCCAATTGGTTAAAATTGTCTGCATGTTCGAAGCGCCAAACGGACGCATGGCGATGCGCGCTTTGGTGGTGAGGAAAGCCTGCGGCTGTGTGTATCATGCCGCCGCCCGGACAATCCGGCCCACCCCTCTGGACAGGTCGAGCAAGCCTATGGCGGAACGGACGCAGGCCGAGATCGAGAACATCAAGGGCATCATCATCGCCCACCAGAACTGGCTGAAGCGCAAGGGCGGCAAGCGCGCCGACCTCAGCTTCCGCGACCTGACCGGCCTCAACCTTCCGAAGATCGACCTGACCGGCGCCAAGCTGTCGGGCGCCAGCCTGTGCGGCGCCAAGCTGATGGGCGCCAACCTGTCGCAATGCGACCTGTTCGGCGCCGACATGGAGGGGGCGAACCTCACCGGCGCCAACCTCTCGGCCGCCGACCTGCGCGGCGCCAACCTGCACAAGGCGGCGCTGACGGACGCCATCCTGCGCGGCGCCGACCTGCGCGCCGGCGCCGTCATGGCGGACGGCGGGGCGGGCAAGACGCAGGGCGGGGCGGCGCGCCTGACCGAGGCGCAGATGGACCGCTCCATCCTGGCCGGGGCGAACTTCGCCGGCTGCGACCTGTCGGGCGCCGACCTCGCCGACGCCGACCTGTCGGGCGCGGAGCTGACCGGCGCGGTGCTGGTCGGCACCGACCTCAGCGGCGCCACGCTGGACGGCGCCGCCTTCAACGGCACGGTGATCGATCCGGCGACGCTGAGCCGCACCTACATCCCCTTCGCCCTGCCGGCCGACGCCATCGCGCAGCCCTCCTATGCCCCCATGAACAGGGACGCCTTCATGGAGGCGGTGGCGGCGCACGAGCGCTGGGTGGACAGCGAGGGGCGGGAGGGGCACCGCCTCGACCTCGACCTCGTCACGGTACCGGACACCGACCTGTCCGGCCGCATCCTGTCGGCGGCGCGTGCCCGCCGCTGCCACTTTCCCAGGGCGAAGTGGCGCAAGGTCGGGCTGGAGATGGCCGACCTTTCCTACTGCGACCTGGAGGGGGCCGACCTGTCCGAGGCCGACCTGCGCGGCACCACGCTGCGCCGCGCGCACCTGGGCGCCGCCAAGCTGGCGGGGGCGAACGCCAAGCCGCTGCTGCTGGCCGGCGGCAAGCCGTGGCCGACCAACCTGGACGGCGCCGACCTGTCCTTCGCCGACCTGCGCAGCGCCGACTTCGGCGCCGCCATCCTGCTGAACGCCAAGCTGGACGGCGCCAAGCTGGAGGGCAGCGGCATCGCCCTGCCGTCCCCCGACTCCGTGCCGCCGCCGCGCCCGACGACGCCGACCGAGCAGCGCAAGCACAAGCGCTACGTCCGCCCGGTGGTGATGGTGCAGACCGAGCGCGGCGTGCACCACACCCGCAACTGGTCGCTGGGCGGCATGTGCTTCCGCATCTACGACCAGGAGGCGGTGTTCCGCCGCGGCGAGGTGGTGAAGGCCACGCTGTCGATGGCCGACCGCATGGACATCTCCGCCCAGGCCGAGTTCATCGTGCTCTCGGTCAGCCCGCAGAAGGGGCAGGTGTCGGTGCGCTTCGAGCGCTACGGCGACGACCTCAAGGCGTTCCTGAAGTTCGCCTTCCAGGAGAATCTGCGGCTGGGCGGCTGAGGTTAATCAATCAAGAAATGCCCAGGAAGTAAAAGTTGCTGAGCCATCATCAAGAATTATATAGCTAAAGCGCAGAAGTGCTGGCTCTTTGCTGCTTCGAAGCTTGATTTCCAAAATTTTTAGTGCAGCGTAGAATCCATGGCGATTTCGCAAAATCACTATCTCATCTATTCGTGGCGTGCGAGCTCTGGATGTGAAATCAAAAACAGAGGCATCGGCAATGTTTCCAATGTCGTCAAACCCAAGGGCAATGGCGACGCCATTAATCGATGGCGGGTCGTTGTAAACGTGGATTGAATCCGCGCCTGCTGTGCTCCACTTAGTTTCGAATTCGATCTGCTCTTGCCCTATCACATAACAGCCATTGTGGCTATGATAATCAAAAGCAACCACTCCGAGTGTCGAGGACATGTGTGGCGGTGGAACGTTAGACGCCTTGCTAGCAAGTACATCAATGCCTAAGTGCTCATAGATTAATGTGGCCAATTGCTCCGGTGTGATGCGCTGGGCATCTTCCCACGCTAATGTGGAAGGTAGACCTGGAGGCCAAGCGTTATCAAATCGTACGGGCAGTATGTAGCTATCACTGCTTTGTAGATATTTGCTTGTTGCTGATCGCCGTTCGTGATTGCACCACATTTTAGTGATGTACTGCTCGGAAACGAGCATTACTACGCGCTTTGCCCGTTCGGAATATATTCCATGAAATTCTTCCGCAAGATCACGCCCCCATAGCCTTGCCCGCTCGAATCCATCGTAGAACACAGACACGCCTCGAGCCTGAAGGGAACGTGCCAGCCTGTCAGCGTAGTGGCGCTGCTCCCCTGCAAACGATAGCGCTACTTCATACTTTGGGTGCGTCATCGCGGCGCTTCCTATCTCCGAACACAGGCATCACCATATCATATTCCCAAAAATCGGGAAGTTTATGTATCGCCAACTAAATCTTTGGTGGTTTTTTCGCGTTCCATCTACCCATTGATAAATCAAGTAGAGCAAAGCATAGCATTTGCATCAGATGGAAATTGGGATTTGACGTTGAGGCGTGGGAGTTCCAACATGTAAAAAGTATGGTTAACGCACAGGGCTGTCCTTAAAAGCGAGAAGCGCATCGATCCGCGCCTGCAGCGCGGCCAGCGCGTCGCGGCCGGCCTCGTCGAGTGCCGCATCCAGCGCGCCGAGCTGCTTCGTGCAGCGCTGCACCGTCCGCAGCGGGCGGGGCAGAGGCGGAACGGTCTCGCGGCGCTTCTGCTGGGCGGCGCGGACGGTCAGCGCGCCGGCCTTCGCCTCCTCCCACAGGCCCCTGTTGACGCTCGGGCTCGCACACCCACGCGATCTCCACCAGCAGCGAGCGCGACACCGTGCGGCGGACCTCCGAGTTCCAGCGCGGCCAAGGCTGCGGTGCGCCAGCAGGCGGCGCTCGCCGGCCAGTAGCTCGAAGCGGTTGTGGCCGGTGCGGCGGACCAGGATCGGCTGCAGCAGGCCCTGCTATTGTCAAGAGTGGCGGCCTACGCCGCCTTCTTCTTGGCGCCGATCCTCGGCTCCTCGCCCTTCAGCAGGCGGCGGATGTTCGCCTCGTGCCGGACGAAGACCAGCACCGCGATCAGCAGGCACAGCACCGCTACATCCGGCCCGGCGAGGGACCACGCGGTGACCGGGCTCAGCCCCACGGCTACCAGTGCGGAGAGCGACGAGATGCGGAACAGCGCCGCCACCACCAGCCAGGTCAGGCAGGCGGCCACGCCCACCGGCCACGCCACCGCCAGCAGCACGCCGAGCGTCGTCGCCACGCCCTTGCCGCCCTTGAAGCCCAGCCACACCGGGAAGCTGTGCCCGAGCAGCGAGCCGGCGGCGGCGAACAGCGCGGCATCATGCCCGGCCATCCACAGCGCCAGCAGCGTGGCGATGGCGCCCTTGCCGCTGTCGAGCAGCAGCGTGGCGAGCGCCAGCGGCTTGTTGCCGGTGCGCAGCACGTTGGTGGCGCCGATGTTGCCGGAGCCGATCTTGCGGATGTCGCCGTAGCCGGCCAGCCGCGTCAGCACCAGCCCGAACGGGATCGAGCCCAGCAGGTAGCCCAGCAGGGCGCTTGCCGCGAGAGTCAGCACCGGGTCAGCCTTCCGCCTGCCACACCGTGCGCCCGTCCACCACGGTGCGCAGCGGCCGGCCCTGCACCGGGCGGTCCTCGAAGGGGGAGTTCTTGGACTTCGACTTGAAGGCGGCCGGGTCCACCGTCCACGGCACCTCCGGGTCGAACACCAGGAGGTCGGCCGAAGCCCCCTTGGCCAGGCGCCCGGCCGGCAGTTCCAGGATGTCCGCCGGCTTGCACGTCACGCAGGCCAGCGCTTGGAGCAGCGACAGCTTCCGCTTGTGCGCCAGTTCCAGCGTCAGCGGCAGCAGCGTCTCCAGCCCGATCACGCCGAACTCGGCCTGGCCGAAGGGCACGCGCTTGTGGTCCTGGTCCTGCGGGATGTGGTCGGACGCGATGGCGTCGATGGTGCCGTCGGCCAGCCCCTCGACCACCGCGCGGCGGTCCATCTCGCCGCGCAGCGGCGGGGAGACCTTGGCGAAGGTGCGGTACTCGCCGACGTCGGTCTCGGTCAGCGCCACGTAGTGCGGGGCGGTGTCGCAGGTGACCGCGAGGCCGCGCGCCTTGGCGCGGCGGATGATCTCCACCGACTCCGACGTGGTGACGTGCGCGAAGTGCAATCGGCCGCCGCTCAGCTCGACGAGGCGCAGGTCGCGCTCGATCATGATGATCTCGGCCTCGCGCGGGATGCCGGTCAGCCCCAAGCGGGTGGCGATCTCGCCGGCGTTCATCATGCCGCCGGAGGCCAGGCTCGGCTCCTCCGGGTGCTGGATGATCAGCTTGCCGAAGCCCTTGGCGTAGCTGAGCGCGCGGCGCATCACCTTGGCGCTCTCGATGGCCCGGGTGCCGTCGGTGAAGGCCACCGCGCCGGCCCGCGACAGCAGGCCCATCTCGGTGATTTCCGAGCCCTGGGCGCCGCGCGTCGCCGAGGCGTAGGCGTAGACCTTGACCAGCTTCACCTCGCGCGCCCGGCGGGCGAGGAACTCCAGGCCCGAGACGTCGTCGCGCACCGGGGTGGTGTTGGGCAGGCAGACGATGGAGGTGACGCCGCCGGCCGCCGCGGCGCGCGACACGCTCTTGATCGTCTCCTTCTGCTCGTTGCCCGGCTCGGCGACCATGACGCGCATGTCGACGAGGCCGGGGGCGAGGCACTGGCCGCCGAGGTCGACCACCTCGATCCCCTCCGGCACGCCGTCCTGGAACAGGCCGGGGCCGAGGTCGGCGATCCTCGTGCCGTCGGTCAGCAGCGCGCCCGGCGCGTCCAGGCCGGTGGCGGGGTCGAGCAGGCGGGCGTTGGTGTAGGCGACGCGGGTCATCTCAGTTGGCTCCCCGGCGGTCGCGGGTCAGGATGTCGAGGACGGCCATGCGCACGGCGACGCCGAGTTCCACCTGGTCGAGGATCATCGAGCGCTTGAGGTCGTCGGCCACCTCGGAGTCGATCTCGACGCCGCGGTTCATCGGGCCGGGATGCATGATCACCGCGTCCGGCTTGGCGACCTCCAGCTTCTCGTACTCCAGGCCGTAGAAGTAGAAGTACTCGCGCGTCGAGGGCACGTACTGGCCGCTCATCCGCTCGTTCTGCAGGCGCAGCATCATCACCACGTCGGCGTCCTTGAGGCCCGAGAGCATGGTGTGGTGCACCTCGCAGCCCAGCCGCTCGATGGCGCTCGGCACCAGAGTCGGCGGGCCGACGACGCGCACCCGCGCCCCCATGGCGTTCAGCAGGTGGATGTTCGAGCGGGCGACGCGGCTGTGCAGGATGTCGCCGCAGATCGCCACGATCAGCCCCTCCAGCCGGCCGAGGCGGCGGCGGATCGCCAGCGCGTCGAGCAAGGCCTGCGTCGGGTGCTCGTGGTTGCCGTCGCCGGCGTTGATGACCGAGCAGTTGACCTTGTCGGACAGCAGCTTGACCGCCCCCGATTCGGAGTGCCGGACCACCAGCGCATCGACGTGCATGGCGTTCAGCGTCGCCGCGGTGTCGATCAGCGTCTCGCCCTTCTTCACCGAGGAGGCGTCCACCGACATGTTGATGACGTCGGCGCCCAGCCGCTTGCCGGCCAGCTCGAACGAGGTGCGGGTGCGGGTGGAGTTCTCGAAGAACAGGTTCATCACCGTCCGCCCGTGCAGGAGCGACTCCTTCACCACGGGCTTCCGGTTGTGCTCGACGTAGCCGTCGGCGAGGTCGAGGACGAGGGAAATCTCACCCGCCGTCAAACCCTCGATGCCGAGCAGGTGACGGTGCGGGAATCGCGTTGCGGCTGGTCCGGTCATGGGGCGCGACTATAGGAGCGTGGCGGGGGCGCTGCAAGACGGCGGGAGCGATGCCGCCCGCACGACACGGGCGATGGTCTGGCGTGGATGAAAATCTTTCGGATCGGTGTTTACCCACCTGCACGCACACGTCGTGCATCCAGATGAGGAGAACATCATGTTGCGTCTTGCGCCGTGTCTCACCGTGATGTTTGCGTCCCTCTCCCTCATGATCGGCAGCGCGGCGGCGAGCGATCCCTGGGGCGGGAACGGTGAATGGGTGATGCGGAACGAGTTCGGATCGCAGATCGGGAGCATCAGGCAGAAGCACATGGGCTTCAACGACACCTTCGTGTTCACCGACGATCGCGGCAACGAGACGATCCTCGAGCGGAAAAGCTTGAGCAGCGACAGCTTCAACGTCCGCGACTCGAAGGGCAACGTGACGGGATCGCTTGAGCCGGATCGGGATGGGTATGTGGTGCGCAACCAGAAAGGCGAGACGACGACGATCATCGAGCGGGAAAGCCGGGGCTCCAAACGCATGACCGTTCGCAGCCCGGGGGGAGGGCCGAGCGGCACCGTCGAGCCCGTGCGCTGACCGGGCGTGGCCTCACGCCCTTTCCGGCAGGCCCATGCGCGCCGCGTACTCCTCGACCTCGGCGAACAGCCACTCGCGGAACGCCTTGACCTTGGGGCGCTGGAAATAGTGCGCCGGGGCGACGAAGTAGTAGGCGTACAGCCCGGTCAGCGCCACGTCGAACGGCCGGGCCAGCCGCCCGGCGGCGAGATCGTCGGCGGCCAGCACCTGCCGGGCGAGCGCCACGCCGTGCCCCTCCATCGCCGCCTGGATGGTGTGCGACGAGTCGGTGAAGTGCAGGCCGCGCGTGGCGTCGAGACCCTCCACGCCGGCCAGCGCCAGCCAGTCGCCCCAGGTGACGATGTAGTCGTCGTGCAGCAGCGTATGCTTCTTCAGGTCGGCGGGCGTCGTCAGCGTCGGCAGCAGGCTGGGGCAGCAGACCGGGAAGATGTCCTCGTTCAGCAGGCGCTCGACCCGCAGGTCGGGCCAGTTGCCGCTGCCGAAGCGGATCGCCACGTCCACGTCCTGCTGGTTGAAGTCCACCATCTGCGAGGTGGTGTGCAGCCGCACGTCCAACTCCGGGTGCGCCACCTGGAACCGCCCGAGCCGCAGCACCAGCCACTTCGCCGCGAAGCTCGGCATGGTGGAGATGGTCAGCGTGCCGGTGGCGTCGCGGCGGATCACCCGCTCGGTGGCGCTGGCCATCAGGTCGAGCGCCTCGCGCAGCGGCGGCAGGTAGGTCTGCCCGGCGTCGGTCAGCACCAGCCCGCGGTTCAACCGGCGGAACAGCGGCACCCCCAGCCATTCCTCCAGCCCCTTGATCTGATGGCTTACCGCAGCTTGGGTAACATGCAGTTCATCCGCGGCCTTGGTGAAGGACAGCAGACGGGCCGCCGCCTCGAAGGTGCGCAAGGCGTTGAGCGGGGGCAGGCGGCGGCTCACGGGGCGCTCCGATCGGATTAGGTTTCCTAATCGATCCTATGAGAAAGCGTCGTTTGTCCGCAAGAAGCGGGTGGGCCATTCTCATTCCCGGAAACACACTCATCGCCACGCAGTCAGAGAGGGAGACGAAGCCATGAGCCAGAGCACCAACACCGTCTTCACCCGCACGACCTCGCGGCCGGCGAACGGCCTGTTGCAGACGGTCGGCCGCGCGGTGGTCAGCGCCACCGACACGCTGGCCACCTGGCAGGAGCGGCGGCGCCAGCGCCGGGCGCTGGAGGCGCTGCCCGACCACCTGCTGCACGACATCGGCATCTCGCGCGCCGACGCCGGCAGCGAGGCCGACAAGCCGTTCTGGCAGGGCTGAGAGCCATGACCGGCGAGCGCCGCGTCTGGACCGGCGGCTGCGCCTGCGGCGGCGTCCGCTACGAGATCACCGTGCAGCCCGGCCCGGTCTCGTTCTGCCACTGCGGCCAGTGTCGCAGGCAGCACAGCCACGTCGGCGCCTACACCACCTTCCCGCGCGAGGGGCTGCGCCTCGTGAAGGACGAGACGCTGACCTGGTACCGGTCGTCGGAGAACGCGCGGCGGGGGTTCTGCTCCCGCTGCGGTTCCGGCGTGATCTGGGAGGGCATCGGCCTGCCGCGCATCGACGTGGCGGCCGGAACCCTCGACGAACCGACCGGGCTGCATGCCGACAAGCACATCTGGGTGGACTTCAAGGGCGACTATTACGAGATCGGCGACGACGGTTTGGCGCAGAAAAGGAGCACCGATCCGGATGGCAGTTCGACGCTGGTGTCGTAAGGCGCGGCCTATCCCAGCACCACCAGGACCAGCGGCAGGCTCAGCGCCGCCAGCAGGGTCTGCACGGTGATGACGGTCGCCATCAGCGTGTGGTCGCCGCCCATCTGGCGGGCCAGGATGTAGGCACTCGGCGCGCAGGGCAGGGCGTTGAACAGCACCGCCACGGTGAACGCCAGCCCCTCCACCCCAAACGCTACGCATGCGGCCGCCGTCAGCGCCGGCAGCAACAGCAGCTTCACCACGCTCGACACCAGCACGCCGCGCCCGGCCGAGCGGGCGGCGCCGAGGTCCAGCCCGGCGCCCACCGACAGCAGGCCGAGCGGCAGCGCGGCGCGCGCCAGGATCTCCACCACATCGCCGATCAGCGGCGGCTTGCCGGCGCCGCTCAGCGTCAGCACGGCGCCGACGACCGCGGCGACGATCAGCGGGTTGCGCACCAGCCCGCCGAGGATCGCCCTGGCGTTCGTCCCCTTGGCGTCCTGGCCGTGGCCGGACAGCACGGCGATGCTCAGCACGTTGACCAGCGGGATCAGCAGCGCGATCCCCACCGCCGTCAGCGTCAGCCCCGGCGCGCCGAACAGCGCCCGCGCGGCGGCGAGGCCGACGTAGGTGTTGAAGCGGATGCCGCCCTGGAACACCGAGGTGAAGGCCGGTCCGTCGAGGCCGACGGCGCGGCGCCCCGCCAGCAGCAGCGCCGCCGCGGCGAGCGTCGCCACCACCAGCGCCGCCGCCATCGGCAGCACGTCGAACGCCGCGAGGTTGGCGCGCGCCAGCTCATCGACGATCAGGCAGGGGAAGAACAGCACGTAGGTGACGCGCTCGGCCGGCAGCCAGAACGCCGCCGGCACCAGTTCGAACCGCCGCAGGGCGTGGCCGATCAGGATCAGCAGGAAGATGGGCGCCAGCGCGCCGGCGACGGTGCCCATCGCCGCTCAGTCGTCGCGCTCGTCGTCCAGGTCGTCCTCATCCTCGCGGGCGGCGGCCTCGGCCTGCCGGCGGGCGTAGGCCAGCGAGTCGATGGCGCCCTGCAGGATGTAGGCGGCGGCCATCTTGTCCACGACCTCGCCGCGGCGCTTGCGGGTCATGTCGGCCTCGTCGGTCATGAAACGCTGCACCGCCACGGTGGACAGCCGCTCGTCCCAGAAAGCGATCTCCGGCTCCCAGCCGCCGAACAGGTCGGCACGCTGCACCAGAGTCGCCGCGAAGGCGTTGGTGGCCTGCGCCCGCTCGCCCTGCGAGCCGTCCATGTTGAGCGGCAGCCCCAGCACGAAGCCGCCGACGCCGTAGTCGCGCACGATGCGCGCCAGTTCCTTCGCCTCCTCGGTGAACTTGGAGCGGCGGATGGTCTGGATCGGCGAGGCGACGGCCAAACCCGGGTCGCACACGGCGAGCCCGATGGTCTTGGTTCCGAGGTCGAGGCCGAGCAGGCGTGCCCCCTTGGGCAGCGCCGCGGCGAGGTCGGGCAGGGTGCGGATCATAAACCGAACCTTAGGCGCCTGCCTTCGCTCCGGCAAGCGCCCGAGATGCCGAAAACGACGGCCGAAAAAGACTTATGACGAACAGTTCCGTTTTCTTTGCGTGGCCGCGCTCCACCTTGCCTTCAGGAACGCTTTCCGGAGGACGCCATGCTGAGGGTCGCTGCGGCGCTGGTGGTGGGGCTTGGATGCGGGGCGGCGCTCGCCCAGTCCGCCGCCGGCAACCCGCCGGTCAGCGAGGTGGTCGATCCGCGCACCTCGCCCATCGCCTTCGGCGACCCGGTCTACGGCGGCCCGCGCCCGAACGAGTTGCGCCGGCTGGAGCGCGGCGGCATGAGCACCTTCACCGCCCGCTGGCTGCGCGAGGAGGGGCAGACCATCGTCCTCTACAGTCGGGCTGGCGACGGCGAGTTCATCTCCAAGCGCACCGAACCGGCCGAGGTGCGTGAGCGCTTCATCCCGCCCGGCGGCTCCGGCCGCTCGTTCGGCGGCGGGGCGACGGTGGGGGCCGGCCGGGTCTACGCGTTCGAGCGCTATGAGATGACGCTGTCCGGCAACGTCTACGGCTGCTTCGTCGCGACATCGGTGACCTCGGGCGACCTCGTGCTGATCAACCAGTGCCGCGCCGATCCCGCGGTGCCCCCCGAAGCCGACGTGGCGGCGGCGCTGGCGCGGCTGCGCGTCGCCCCGTCCCCGCGCGAGCCGGAGGCGATGGCGCTGGGCGGGAAACGGATCTGACGGACGTCATCCGGGCTTGTTGATGCCCGAAGGACTCCCGCCGCCGGTCGGCCACCGATACTCGGCGAAGATTCCACGGATCTTGAGCTTCCCGCCTTCGATCTTCAGGATGCCTTCGAACACGGCGTGGTCCACGCGCCAGCCATTCTTGTCGTAGGGCGGGAGGGCACAGTTGCCGAAATGAATGGTTCCGTTGTCCGCGTGGACGGTGTCCGCCGGGTACTCGGCCTCGTATGGCGTTTCGCCGGCAAGCACGGGTATCGGGAACTGGGCCGCGGGGCTCGGTTTGGTATAGGTCAGGGTGATCTGCTGCACAGTGAGGCTTTCTTTGCTGGCGCCCGAGGGGGTGAGGGTCACCTCGCCCGTTTTTGCCTCGAGTTTGTGCAGGATCGCCGACACCGCGGGCAGGTCGGCACCGCCGACCGGTCGAAGGATCATCAACTGTTCGAGCGAGTTGCCCGGGCCGCCGGAAAGGCCCGTGCGAATGCACGGGGGCGGGGCCTCGGCGGACGAGGGTTGCGCCTCCGCCGGTACGGCGGCGAGGCAAAGCGCCGTCACCGTTACGCCGAGCAGGCATGCGACGTGGCCAGCATTGGGCATCGTGGGGCTCCTCACCTCAGGATCAGGATGAACTTGTCGTTTTGCGCGAGCGCGAGGGTGTATGGACGGTCGCTGCGCTGCTGCACCGTGTAGAAGATGTAGACGTATTTCTCGTCCCGATGCAGAAGGCGCCAACTGCCATCCTTGGGTCCCGCGCTGCAGGCCCGGCCACCGTTCAAAGCGCGCAGCGCGTTCTGATCGCCGATGAAGAACACCGCCGGGGACGAGCGCTGTGCGAGCGGCCGCTGGTCGCATTGGACGGGGAGCCCGGTCTCGGACTTGTCCGAAAGCTGGACCAGGGTGACCCGGGGCAACCCGGACGTCGCCTCGACGGCGTTGTGCCAGTAGTTGCGGGTGCCCGCCTCGCTCCCCGCCGCGAAGGCGACGCAGATGAACGCCCCGGCGCGCAGGGCTTCGACGACGATCGGGGAGTCGAGGCCGGCAAACCGTTCGATGAAGCGGACCAGCCGTCCGACGCGCCGCCATCGGCAGGTGCGCGCGCATCTCACCAGGATGAGGATGGCCTGAAGGGGGGCGACGTAGCGCAGCGTCAAGTTGAGGAGCGTCAGAAAATTCTCAGAGTCGCGCACGATCTCGACAGCGTAGACCGGCAGCGTGTTGAGCGGTGCTTGCAGCACGAGGGTGTGCAGGCCGAAATTGTAGTAATAGCTCCAGCGCAGCGAGAAGCCGCCGGCCGCAAGGACGGCGACGACCACCGCCCCCGCGCCGAGGAGCGCTTTGAATGGTTCGACGGGCCTCGCGCCGTGGGGTGGGGGATCGAGCGGCATGGCAGCGGCTCCGCATCTGTCGGGAAACGCGCACGAATCGCCGAACGATACCACCGTTGAGGGTTTTTATGTAATGAGCGTCCACGGTATCGGGCGTCGCCGATGGTTTAATCCCGCCGTGCGGGAGGGGGTGGTGTCAGCCGTGCGCGCCGTGCGCCTGCGAGGCGCGGCTCGGCCACTCCCCTCTGGCGTTGCGATCCCGCGCGTCCGGTGCTAGCGTCCGAGCCGTTTTTCCCGATACGGCGGAAGAGAGTACCAGGCATGTCGCTCGACAAGGCCACCGTGGCCAAGATCGCGCATCTGGCCCGCATCAAGGTGCCGGAGGAAGAGCTCGGCCATCTCGCGGGCGAGCTGAACAACATCCTCAGCTTCGTGGAGCAGTTGAACGAGGTGGACACCGGCAACGTCCCGCCGATGACCTCGGTCGCCGCGCAGAAGCTGCGCCGCCGCCAGGATCAAGTCACCGACGGCGGGTACCCGCAGGACATCGTCAGGAACGCCCCGGAAGCGGCCGAGGGCTATTTCGCCGTGCCGAAGGTGGTCGAATAACATGACCCAGCTCACCCACCTCACCATGGCCGACGCCCTCAAGGGCCTCGCCGAGAAGCAGTTCACCGCGGTCGAGCTGACCGAGGCGCACGTCCGCGCCGTTGAGAAGGCCCGCCCCCTCAACGCCTTCATCACCGAGACGCCGGACAAGGCGCTGGAGATGGCCAAGGCCTCCGACGCCCGCCGGGCGAAGGGCGAGGCCGGACCGATGGACGGCCTGCCCATCGCGGTGAAGGACCTGTTCTGCACCAAGGACGTGCTGACCACGGCCGCCAGCCACATCCTCGACGGCTTCCAGCCCGGCTACGAGTCCACCGTCACGTCCAACCTGTGGCGCGACGGCGCCGTCATGCTGGGCAAGGTGAACCTGGACGAGTTCGCCATGGGCTCGGCCAACATCACCTCCTACTACGGCGACGTGATCAACCCGTGGAGCCCGGGCGAGCCCGGCAACTGGCCGCGCAAGCTGGTGCCCGGCGGCTCGTCGGGCGGCTCGGCCGCCGCGGTGGCGGCGCGCGTGGCGCTGGGGGCGACCGGCACCGACACCGGCGGCTCGATCCGCCAGCCCGCCGCCTTCACCGGCATCGTCGGCATCAAGCCGACCTACGGCCGCTGCTCGCGCTGGGGCGTGGTCGCTTTCGCCTCGTCGCTCGACCAGGCCGGCCCGATGACCCGCACGGTGCGCGACAGCGCGATCATGCTGCGCTCCATGTGCGGCTTCGATCCGAAGGACTCCACTTCGGTGGACATGCCGGTGCCGGACTTCGAGAAGGCGATCACCGGTGACATCCGCGGCCTGCGCGTCGGCATTCCCAAGGAGTACCGCGTCGACGGCATGCCCGCCGAGATCGAGGAGATGTGGCGCAAGGGCATCGAGTGGCTGAAGGCCGCCGGCGCCACCCCGGTCGACATCAGCCTGCCGCACACCAAGTACGCGCTGGCCGCCTACTACATCGTGGCGCCGGCCGAGTGCTCGTCCAACCTCGCCCGCTACGACGGCGTGCGCTACGGCCTGCGGGTCGAGGGCAACAGCCTCAACGAGATGTACGAGAACACCCGCGGCGCCGGCTTCGGCAAGGAGGTCCGCCGCCGCATCCTGATCGGCACCTACGTGCTGTCGGCCGGCTACTACGACGCCTACTACCTGCAGGCGCAGAAGGTGCGGACCCGCATCAAGTGGGACTTCGACCAGGCGTTCGAACAGTGCGACGTCATCCTGACGCCGACCGCGCCGTCGGGCGCCTTCGCCATCGGCGAGAAGATGGACGACCCGATCCAGATGTACCTGAACGACGTGTTCACGGTGCCGGTCAACCTCGCCGGCCTGCCGGGCATGAGCATCCCCGCCGGCCTGGGCGCCGACGGGCTGCCGCTGGGCCTGCAGCTGATCGGCAAGCCGTTCGACGAGGAGACGCTGTTCCGCGTCGGCGGCGTGATCGAGGACGCCGCGCAGTTCACCGCCACCCCGCCGTTCGTGGCCTGAGCGGGACGGAGAGTTAGACCATGACCTACATCCAGGGTGAAACGGGCGATTGGGAAGTCGTGATCGGGCTGGAGGTCCACGCCCAGATCGTTTCCAACGCCAAGCTGTTCTCCGGCTCCGCCACCGCGTTCGGCACCGCGCCGAACAGCCAGGTCAGCTTTGTGGACGCGGCGTTCCCGGGCATGCTGCCCGTCATCAACGCGTTCTGCGTCGAGCAGGCGGTGCGCACCGGCCTGGGCCTGAAGGCGCAGATCAACAATTACTCGGTGTTCGACCGCAAGAACTACTTCTACGCCGACCTGCCGCAGGGCTACCAGATCAGCCAGTACCTGCAGCCGATCGTCGGCAAGGGCGAACTGGTGCTCGATCTGCCGGACGGCTCGACCCGCACGGTCGGCATCACGCGCCTGCACATGGAGCAGGACGCCGGCAAGTCGCTGCACGACCAGCACCCGTCGAAGACCTACATCGACCTGAACCGGTCGGGCGTGGCGCTGATGGAGATCGTGTCGGAGCCGGATCTGCGCTCGGCCGAGGAGGCGGGGGCGTACGTGCGCAAGCTGCGCTCGATCCTGCGCTACCTGGGCACCTGCGACGGCAACATGGAGGAAGGCTCCATGCGCTGCGACTGCAACGTCTCGGTGCGCAAGCCGGGGCAGCCGTTCGGCACGCGCTGCGAGATCAAGAACGTCAACTCCATCCGCTTCGTGATGGCCGCCATCGAGTACGAGGCGCGGCGCCAGGTCGAAGTGCTGGAGGAGGGCGGCACCATCGTCCAGGAGACGCGGCTGTGGGACACCACCAAGCTGGTGACCCGCTCCATGCGCTCGAAGGAGGAGGCGCACGACTACCGCTACTTCCCCGACCCCGACCTGCTGCCGCTGGAGCTGGACCCGGAGTGGGTGGAGGAGATCAAGCGCACCCTGCCCGAGTTGCCGGACGAGAAGAAGGCCCGCTTCATGACGGACTTCAAGCTGTCCGCCTACGACGCCAACGTGCTGGTCAACGAGAAGGCCAAGGCCGACTACTTCGAGACCGTCGCCAAGGGGCGTGACCCGAAGCTGGCCGCCAACTGGGTGACCGGCGACCTGTTCGGCGCGCTCAACAAGGCCGGCCTGGAGATCGAGCAGAGCCCGGTCAAGGCCGGGGACCTCGGCGGCCTGATCGACCTGATCGCCGACAACACCATCTCCGGCCGCATCGCCAAGGACGTCTTCGCGATCATGTTCGAGACTCCGGGCAAGACGCCGGCGGACATCGTCGCGGAGAAGGGCCTGAAGCAGGTGACCGACACCGGCGCCATCGAGGGCGCCATCGACCAGATCCTGGCCGCCAACGCCGACAAGGTCGAGGAGTACAGGTCCGGCAAGGACAAGCTCTTCGGCTTCTTCGTCGGTCAGGCAATGAAGGCCACCCAGGGCAAGGCCAACCCGGCGCTGGTCAATGAAATCCTTCAGAAGAAGCTGAACGGGTAAGTCGCGCGGTACGGTTGTGCATCAAGGACGCCGCGGGGCCTGCTCCGCGGCGTCTTTCCATGTATGCGGGAAATTTTGCGGCGCGCAACGACAACTGGCGCCCGCGCCGCCGCATGCTCCCGTACCTTTGACCCTGTGACGACAAAGGGATTGCATTTCCTCGAATGCGAGTTTCCATTGTCCTTCTCGGGGAGGTTCGATGGATCCATTGGGTCTGCCAGTCACGGTGATCGTCGCGCTGGCGGTGCTGGCGGGGTGGATCGGCTTTGCGATGGGGCGCCGGGCCGAACGCCCGGACGACGCGCCGCACCCGCCGGTTGTCGCGCCGGTGAATGGCTACGGCGATTCGCGGCTGCGCGCGCTGCTCGACACGGCGCCGGTCGGCGTCATCGTCAACACCCGCGACGGCGAGATCCTCTACCGCAACGCCCGCGCGCTGGAGGTCTTCGGCCAGACGGCGGAGGAGTTCGCGGCCGACGGCGTCCCTTCGCTCTACGCCCGGCCAGGACAGCGCGAAGAGTACATGGAGCGGCTGTACCGCGCCGGCGTCGCGACGATGGACGAGGTGCTGCTGCGCCGCGGCTCGGGCGAGATCTACGTCGGCACCATGACCTCGGCGCTCACCGAATACGCCGGGCGGCGGTGCCACATCACGTGGTTCTACGACATCAGCCAGCAGGTCCAGGCGAACGCGGAGAAGCGCGACATGGCGGTGCGCCTCGCCATGGCGCTGGAGGCCACCAACGCCGCGGTGTGGGACGCCGACGTGGTGGCCGGCACCTGCTGGTGGTCGGACACCTTCCCGCGCATGCTGGGCTTCCGGACGCTTCCCGCCATGCCGCCCGACTTCTGGGAACGCCGCCTGCACCCGGAGGACCGCACCCGCGTGCTGGCGCACATCGACGCCCATCTGCGCGGCGAGAGCGCGGCGTACGAGTACGTCTACCGCCTGCACCGCGAGGACGGCACCTGGATGTGGGTGGAGGCCAAGGGCCGCGCGGTGCTTGACGAGAGCGGACGGGTGGTGCGCTACACCGGCATCATGACCGACATCTCCGCCCGCCGCCGCCAGGAGGAACTGCTGCGTGCGAGCGAGGAGCGGCTGCTGGCCATCCTCGAGGCGTCGCCGATCTCGGTGAACATCTCCAGCAAGGACGGGCGCTGGCTGTTCTCGAATCCGCAGACCGCGCGCATCTTCGACCTGACCCGCGCCCAGATCGAGCGCACCTCGATTCCCGACCTCTACGTCGACCCTAAGGTGCGCGAGCGGCTGAGCGCCCGGCTGGAGACCGAGGGCGCCTTCCGCGACGCCGAAGTGGCGTTCCACCGCCCCGACGGCAGCGTGGTGTGGGCGCTGGCCTCGTGGGATTCCATCGAGTTCGACGGCGAGAGCGCCTACCTCACCTGGCTCTACGACATTACCGACCGCAAGGCCGCCGAGGCCGAGCTTCAGACCGCCAAGGAAGCCGCCGAGCGCGCGCTCTCCGACCTGCGCGCCGCGCAGGAGAGCCTGATCCAGGCGGAGACCATGGCCTCGCTGGGCCAACTGGTCGCCGGGGTGGCGCACGAGATCAACACCCCCATCGGCATCGGCCTGACCGCCGCGACCCACGTCGCCGAGACCACCGGGCGCGTGCGCGAGCGGTTCGAAGGCGGCATCATCCGCCGCAGCGATTTCATCGACTATCTCGGCACGGTGGGCGAGGGGGCGAAGCTGCTGGTCGCCAACATGAACCGGGCGGCGGAACTGATCCAGAGCTTCAAACAGGTGGCGGTCGACCAGTCCTCCGGCGGGCGGCGCGCCTTCGATCTCAAGACCTACATCGGCGAGGTGCTGTTCAGCCTGCGCCCGCGCCTGAAGCGCACGCGTCTGGCGGTGGAGGTGGAGTGCCCGGAGGGCCTCGCCATGGACAGCTTCCCTGGCGCGCTCAGCCAGGTGCTGACCAACCTGACCATCAACGCCATCGTGCACGCCTACGCCGAGGGGCAGTCCGGCACCATCCGAATCATCGTCGAGCCGCACGGTACCGACGAGGTGGAACTGGTGTTCTCCGACGACGGCAAGGGCATTCCGGCCGAGGTGCTGCCGCGAATCTTCGACCCGTTCTTCACCACCAAGCGCTCGGAAGGCGGCAGCGGCCTGGGGCTGCACATCGTCTTCAACACCGTCACCCAGGTGCTGGGGGGGCGGGTCTCGGTCGATTCGCAGGTCGGCCAGGGGACCCGCTTCACCCTGGTGCTGCCGCGCACGGTGCCGCAGCGCGCCGACGAGCCGATGATGGCGTGACCGGCGCGCCGCTTCTACTTTTTCGTAAGGTAGCCGAAGTTCATCTGGGACGTGACCTGCGACGACCGGACGTTCGCGGGTTTTCTGGCGCCTGAGTACGCGAAGTCGACGTGCTGATTGAACGCGTCGTATATGGACCTCGATCGTGGCGTCAGTTGGCCGCCTCTTATGACGAGGTCGAACTGTGCGCCGATGGAGCGGTTCTCCGAAGGAAAGCCCAGGCCGAGATTGTCGGGGGCGCTGTTGAGTTCATGGATGAGGTCGTTCGCTTTGTCGATCACCTCAAGCGTCGCGTCATCGACCGTGTGCTTCTTTTTCGCGACGAGCGTCCGGAGTTCGGTCCGAAGAGATGTCATGATCGGGTATCGGCTTGCGTCGCTCGAGTACAGGGAGTCGGATTTCGCCACGAGGTCGTCCCAGCCGATTTCCCCGTTTTCACGAACATAGTGCATCACCACCTGTTTGATGACGTCGATCGGGACCTTGTGCGCTATGTCGAAGTCCGCCGGGTCGACAGGCTTGTATCCGAGGGTGCCGAGGGTGGCGTTGACGTCGTCCCGAACCTGCACCTTTACGGATTTTATGAAGTCCGGCCTCTGGAAGGCCGAATTTCCGAAGTCCATCTCAAGCTCCTCGTCCACGGTGGGCAGAGTGAGCTTGAGCTGCTGCATGGCTTGAACCACGCCGGGGCCGGCGGGAAGGCGTGACATGGCCGACGCGGGCGCCGCTTTGGCACCGCCTGCCTTCGTCTGCGCCGGGCGGCCGGGGCCGAAGCGCGTCGGCGGCGGTGGAACCGTCGAGGCTGCGGTCGTCGTCGCCGCCTTCGGCTGGATCGGGCGCGCGGTGCCGAAGCATGTCGGTGGGGGAGGCGGGGCGGCGCCGATTCTGGCCGAACCGGGCGGCGCCGGCGTCGCACCCTTTGCCTGGGCCGAAGCGGCCGGCCCGAAGCGTGTTGCTGGCGGAGGAACGGCCACCCTCGCGGGCTTTGCCTGAACCGTCGGCGCGGCCGCCGCATGCGCGGGCTTCGGCGGCCCGGGTGGGCGCGGGTGAGTGCGGTTCGTCATGCGCCGGCCTCCCGATCAGGGCGAAGGTGGAGCCTCCGGAGCTTGACACGCGTCGGTGGAATTCGTCCAGCGTTGTTGGTGTGTCCACCGGACGGTTTCGCGCGCAGGTACGGTCGGGCAACGTCGCCTCGCCACATCCGCCGGATGGGCGGGCCGCCTCCTTCGGACCTGCCTGCCGTCAGGCCGCGTGCAACTCGTGGTACTGCAGGTGCTTCGGGCGTCGGCCGCGGCGCTTCGGGGCCTGGAAGGAGAGCGTCCGGCCGTCCTGGCCCGTGGCCTCGGCGCGCAGCTCCTGGATGCAGCGCTCCAGCAGCTCCTTCTCGCGCGCGTCCTCGCGGTCGGTGATCTCCAGGCAGCTCAGCTTGATCTCGGCCAGATCCAGCAGGGTTTCGACGCAACGCTTGGACAGGCTCATGACGCCCTCCCGAACCCGTGGTTTCCTCTGTATGGGACGATGCTACCCGGCGATGAACGCAATGTCTATAAAATTTTATCTGAATTTGTCACGAATGGCTGCGATAGGGTAGGGCAGGGTGTCGCATGGGGACCTGCGTTCGCTCCGGCTGACGCGATCCGGAATATTTCCCCCGCAAGGCGTTGACAAGCGGCACCTGAGGCCGCTAGAACGGCTTCCACCACGGCGCCCCCCGAACGGGGGTGTCCACCGGGGAGCGGTGGGTGAGTGGCTGAAACCAGCAGTTTGCTAAACTGTCGTACGGGGATTACTCGTACCGGGGGTTCGAATCCCCCCCGCTCCGCCACCTCCTCCAGCCAAGCCATTGATCGGCAGCGCTGGAGCGGGACGACCTCAGCCAGCGTCCCACACTTGAACGCGGCTAGCCGCGAACCGCGACGAATTTGCACCCTCACCAGCCAGATCCGCGCTGCCTAAACTCTGCCGCCGCTTGAGCGTTACAGGCGTCGCCGCTACGCTTGCCACCTCGATCCGCCATGGGGAGGCTGCCAGTGCTGCGCGTGACCGTGACCAGGGAGACGTTCACCGAGGCGGAACCGATTGCGGAGGTGCTGATCGGCAAGTTCGGCGGCTCCGAGCAGCGCGGGACCTACGCCGCCCGGGTGCACGAGGCACCCTCGCAGTACTCGACCGGCATCGAAGCATGTTTCGGGGTCCGTGGCCACGACCGCTACCAGCCGGCCCTTGCTCTCGTAGCCTCCATCTTGGGAGCGTGGCGCGAGGGCAGGGTGGATGAGATCGGTGACGGTGTGCGCTCGGCGCTGATGAACACCGCGGCGAAGCTGTCCACGCAGCCTGCTGAAGCCTCCACCTCGGCGAGGGACGACATCACCGGGCCGAGGCTGCTCGACGGCTCCGCCGCACCGCTGGGCGGTCTGAACGAACTGGCGAGCCTTGCGGAGGGCGGTGATCCCTCGGCCAAGGCGATGATGGATCTGGTCGCGGCGATGGCCGCGTTGGTGGACGCAAGCGTCAGCGGAAACGGTGAACTGCCGGCGGTGGACGCGATCCGTGCAACGCGGGCGCTGCTGCTCGGCGCACGGGAGCCCGCAATCCAAGCATTGGCGAATGCCGTGCTCGCGGTGTCCGACAGGTGAGGTGAGCTGATGCGTCGCCGTCTGTGACGGCCGTCACTGTGTCGGACGGCTATTTCGGCGATGGTCGGCATCAGCAAGGCGCAAAAGGCGCTGAAGCTCCTTCAGATCACAGGCCACTTCGCCCTCTGGGTGAAGCGGCCTTTCTGCGTTAGGCTTGGCTCACCCCACCGACGCCCACGGCCTGTCCAGGTCGGTGCGAACCCCGGTGCGCCCCGGCTCAGCGCCTTCATCAGCGCCAGCACCCCGGCGGGCGGTTTGAGCGATGCTGGAACAAGGGCGGTGGGTTGGCCCGCCGCCCCCATCGGAGCGGCGCCCGTCTTGCGTGTGCTCCATCCGCGGGCGGACGTTGCCCAAGGCAGACTCCATCCGCGAGACGAATTTCGCGCCATCGTCGTCCCCGCCCTCCGTATTATGACTTTCTTTACGAGCGCCCGCGATGTTCAACCCTGGGCGGCACGCCGCGCGCGGAAGACAGGAATGGGCGAGCGACGTTACGCAGTGGGGATTGCCACGCTGGCGCTGGTCAGCGTAGCCGCTTCCGGCACCGCCCTGCTCGGTGCCGCCGCTTCGACGCGCGACCTTGCCGACGTGCTGGCGAGCGTGGGGGCGTCCCGCGTGCAGCCGGCCGTCATCGTCCCGGTCATCCAGGTCGCCTCGCTCCCGCCCGACGACACGCTGGCCGCCGTTTCCCCCGCGCCGCCCCCTGCGCCACCACCACCGGACGCGGCACAGCAGCGCCAGAGCCTGCTGCGCGAGTTTGCCGCACGCATTGGCCCAGCCTTCGCCCCCACGACAGCACTCCCGCCGCAGGCGACCGTCACCAAGGTGCGCCCGGCCGGCGAAACCGGCCCACCGCCGGCATCTCCACCGCCGGCCCCCGCCGCCGCGCCCGTCTCCGCGCCGCCGGTCCCCGCTCCCCCGCGGCCCGATCCGGGCGCCATGCTCGGCGCAATGGCGGACGGCGACCCGCTGCTGCTCGAGGTGCGGATCGACAGCTTGCGGCTGGCGCAGAGCCTGTCGGGGGTCAAGCGCGGGTCCGAGATCTACGTGGCGCTGGGCGAACTGGCCGCTGCGCTCGACTTCGCCATCGACGTGGACGGCCGCCGCGGCACCGCCAGCGGCTGGTTCATCCGCGAGGACCGCCGGTTCGAACTGGACGCCGCGCGCGGCACCGTGGACGTCGCCGGCCGGCACGAATCGCTGTCGCCGGACGACGTGGTGCGCGACGGCGGCGACCTGTTCGTGCCGCTGGGCCGGCTGTCGAAGTGGTTCGAGATGGGCTTCGCCATCGACATGCGCGAGCTGGCGCTGCGGCTGTCGCCGAAGAGCCCGCTGCCCATCCAGGAGAGGCTGGCCCGCCAGCAGGGGCTGGTCCGCCCGGTGCTGGGCCGCGCCAACGAGTTGGCCCGGCTGCCACGCCTGGAGGCGCAGTACGAGCCGCTGACCTGGCCGACCATCGATGCCACCGGCGGTCCGCGCTGGCTGCGTGGCAACAACGGCACCTCCAGCGCCGGGGTGCGCTATTCGGCGGTCGGTACCGGCGACCTCGCCTACGCCAACGCCGCCTTTTTCGTGTCGGGCGACACCAGCACCGCCAACGGCGCGCTGGTCGACCAGGCGCGCGTGACGCTGCGCCGCTTCGACCCGGACGGCGGCATGCTGGGCCCCATGGGCGCCACCGCGCTCGAGGCCGGCGAGGTGCGCACCGCCATGCTGCCGGTGATCGGCGGTGCCCAGTTCGAGCGCGGCGTGCGCGTGACCAACCAGCCGCTCGGCTATTCCACGGTGTTCGACAGCACCGACATCGTCGGCGACGCGCCCATCGACTGGGACGTCGAGCTGTACCGCAACGACTCGCTGATCGCCACCCAGCGGGTCGGCGTCAACGGGCGCTATAGCTTCACCAACATCGACCTCTTCCTCGGCCGCAACGACTTCAAGCTGGTGTTCCTCGGCCCGCAGGGGCAGCGGCGGGAGGAGGCGCGTTCGATCCCCGTCGGCCTCGGCCTCGCCACGCCGGGCAAGCTGTTCTACGAGATGTCGCTCAGCCAGAAGGACACGCCCTTCTACCGACGCGGCTTCCTGCGCGAACCCACCATGGGCTCGGGGCGCATCAACGCCTACTTCAACTACGGCCTGAACGAGAACCTGTCGGTGGGCGGCGGCGTCAGCAGCGTCGAGCTGGTGGACGGCCGCGTCTCCTACGCGCTGGCGGGCGTCACCGCCCAGGCGCTGGGCGTGTTGGGGCAGGTCAACGCCATCGTCGACAGCCGCGGCGGCCGGGGTATCGACGCGGTGGTGCAGACCGACGTGCTGGGCCACAGCGTGCGCCTGTCGCAGCGCTACCTGGACGACCTGACCGAGCCCGGCGTTCAGCGCGGCCGGCGCATGCGCACCGGGCTGTCGATCTACAACACGATCAGCGACCCCGCCGGGCTGCGCTTCGGTTACGGCGTGTCGGGCAACCAGAGCTGGGGGCCGGACTCGCAGAGCACCACCTCGCTCAGCGGCCGGCTGTCGGTCGGCTACCGTGCGACCAACCTGGCGGTCTCGGCCGGGGCGGACCGCCTGCGCGCCTCCGACGGCACGGTGGACACCCGCGGCACCGGCAGCGTCACCGCCTACACGGTGATCGAAGGCATACGCATCGCCGGCTCGGCGCAGATGCAGGGGCGGCCGAGGCCGGAGGTCAGCACCTACTTCGCCAACATCGGCACCTCACTGGGCCGCGGCGTGTGGGGCGAGGTGGAGGCCGGCCGCTCGCTGCACGACGGGGTCAGCACCGGCACCGCCCGCATGGCCTGGGACCTCGGCCGCGCCACCATCGGCCCGCGCTTCAGCGTGTCCAGCAACGGCCACGCCGAGGCGATGCTGGAACTGACCACATCGATCCTGCGCGAACCGCGCGGCGGCGGCTTCATGCTGGCCGGCACGCCGCAGAACGACCTGGGCGGCGTGTCGGTTCGGGTGTTCCAGGACGACCCGCTGGCCGGCTCGGCCGGCCGGCCGGTCAAGGGCGCCACCGTGGTCGCCCGCCAGGCCAGCATGCAGGCGGTCACCGACGAGAACGGCGTGGCGGTCATCACCGGCCTGCCGGTGCACAAGGCGACCGACGTGGCGGTCGAGCCCGGCTCGCTGCCCGACCCTTACCTGATGCCGGTGGTCGAGGGCCACTCGGTGGTGCCGCGCCCCGGCGTGATCCAGAGGATGGACGTGGCGGTGACGCAGGTCGGCTCGCTGGAGGGGCGCATCGTCGCGCCGGACGAGGCCGGCGCCCTGATGCCGCAGCGCGGATTGCCGGTCCGGCTGCTGAAGCCGGACGGCAGCGTGCTGGCGACCAGCCGCACCGCGTACGACGGCCTCTACACCTTCGACAACGTGCCGCCGGGCACCTACACGGTGGACATCGACCCGCAGGTGGCCGAGCGCCGTGGCCTGCCCGGCGGCTTCCGGCGCACCGTCGCCGTCGCGCCGGAGGGCGGGCCGGTCGACCTGGGCGAGGTGGCGCTCGGTCGTGGCGCGGCGCCCGCCATGCTCGCCGCCCAGCCGGCGGCGCCGTCCGCGGCGGCGCTCCCGGCAGCATCCCCGGCCGCCCCCCAGATTGCTGCGGCGCCGGCGAAGCGGGTGCGCAGCATCGTGGTGGGCAGCTACGGCTCGCAGCTCGGCGCGGTGGCCGACGTGGTGGTGCTGCGCCGCAAGTTCCCGGCGCTGCTGGCCGGCGCCGCCGGCAAGCCGCAGGTGGCGCCCGACCCGGCCAGCGGCCGCTTCGCCCTGGTCATCGAACTGGGCCCCGACCCCGAGGCCGCCGTGGACGCCTGTCGGCAGATCATGCAGGGTGACCGGCCGTGCCGGATCCAGGAGAACGCCGTATGACCACGACCGACGCCGCGGCGGCGACGCTTCGCACGATCCTGGAGGCGGCGCAGGCCGGGCGTCCGGCCGAGGCGGCAGCGCAGGCCGGCGCCCTGATCGCCGCCCGGCCGGACCACGCCGGGGCGCGCGTCGTGCTGGGCGTGCTGCGCTTCCAGGCCGGCGACCCGGACGCGGCGCGCCGCTTGGTGGAGGGGGCGGCGGCGCTCGACCCCGGCCGGGCGGAGACGCTGGTGAAGCTCGCCGCCCTGCGCCGGGCCGCCGGCGACCGGGCCGCCGCGGTGCTGCTGCCGCGCGCGCGCCGGCTGGCGCCGGACGACGCGGCCGCCGCTTTCGAGCTGGCCTCCCTGCGTCAGCAGGAGGGCGCTCCGGCCGAGGCGGCGGCGCTGTACCGGCTGGCCGTGTCGCTGGCGCCGGCGCACGCCGCGGCGTGGTACGACCTCGGCCTCGCCCTGCAATCGACCGGCCGATCGGAAGCGGCGGTCGCCGCCTACGCGCGGGTGCGCGCCCTCGACCCGGCCCGCGCCGACGCCGCCAACAACATGGGCCTCGCCCTGGTCATCCTGCAGCGCGGGGAGGCGGCGCTGGCCGCGCTGGACGACGCGCTGGCGCGGGCGCCGACCCTCGGGGTGGCGCACCGCAACCGCGGCGACGCGCTGTGCCTTCTGTGCCGCATCGGCGCGGCGCGGGACGCCTACCACCGCGCCCTGGCGCTGGATCCCGCCGACGCCGAGGCGATGAATGGTTTGGGCATGCTGGCGCAGGGGGAGGACCGTTTCGCCGAGGCGGCGGCGCACTACCGCCGCGTGCTGGCGGTGGCGCCGGGCTATGCGCCGGCCTGGATCAACCTGGGCGCGGCCGAGCAGTCGCAGGGCCGCCCGGACGAGGCGGAGCGCTGCCAGCGCGCGGCGCTGGGGCATGCACCGGGCTCGCCGGAGGCGCTGTGCAACCTGGGCATGCTGCTGGTGGAGCGCGGCGACCTCGACGCCGGCATCGCCCATCTGCGCCAGGCGGTGGCGCGCAAGGCGGACTACGCCGACGCCTTCAACAACCTGGGCATCGCGCTGCAGCGCAAGGGCGACCTGGAGGGCGCGCTGGAGGCGCTGGCGCGCGCCGCGCGCAACGGCACCGAGCACGCCGCGGCCTACAACAACCTGGGCGCCGTGCTGCTCGACCTTGCGCGGTGGGAGCAGGCGGCGGCGGCCTTCGCCAGCGCGCTGGCCATCGACCCGGCGCTGGGCGCGGCGTTCAGCAACCGCGGCAACGCGCTGAAGGACCTCGACCGCTACGAGGACGCCTGCGCCTCCTACCGCCGCGCGCTGGTCGCCGTGCCGGACCTCAGCGACGCCGCCAACAACCTGGGCGTGACGCTGCAGCTCCAGGGTCGCATCGACGAGGCCATCGCGTTCCTGCGCCTCGGCTTGACGCTGGACCCGGACCGCGAGGACACCCGCTCCAACCTGCTGCTGTCGCTCAACTACTCCGCCGCGGTGACGCCGGAGGAACTGGCGGAGGAGCACCGCGAGTACGGCCGCCGCCACGGCCGCGCCGCCGGCCCGGCACCGGTGCCGGCGGACGCGACGGGGCGGCGGCTGCGCGTCGGCTACGTCTCTGCTGATTTCCGCAGCCATTCGGTCGCGCGCTTCCTGGAGCCGCTGCTGCTCAACCACGACCGTGGCCGGGTCGAGGTGTTCTGCTACGCCAACGTGACCCGGCCGGACGGCCTGACCGCGCGCCTCCAGGGCCTCGCCGACCACTGGCGCAACATCGTCGGGCGCAGCGACGCCGAGGCGGCGGACATGGTGCGCGCCGACGGCATCGACGCGCTGATCGACCTGTCCGGCCACACCGGCGGGCAGCGGCTGGGGATCTTCGCCGGGCGGGCGGCGCCGGTGCAGGCGACGTGGCTGGGCTACCCCAACAGCTCCGGCCTGCCGGCCATGGACCTGCGCTTCACCGACGCGCTGACGGACCCGCCGGGCGCGGCGGACGCGCTGCATGCTGAGCGGCTGGTGCGCATCGACGGCGGCTTCCTGTGCTACCAGCCCCCGGCCGCCGCACCGGACGAGGGCGAGCCGCCGCGTCTGGACGCCGGGCACCCGACCTTCGGCTCCTTCAACAACCTCGCCAAGATGAGCGACGCGGCGCTGGCGGCCTGGGGCGAGATCCTGCGCCGGGTGCCGGATGCCCGCCTCGTGCTCAAGCACCTCGGCCTGCGCTGCGCCCGCACGCGGGAGCACGTGCTGGCCCGGCTGGCGCGCGCCGGCATCGACACGGCGCGCGTCGACCTGCAGCGCTGGCGCGACGGCGAGGCGGAGCATCTGGCCGTCTACCGGGACGTCGACGTGGCGCTCGACTCGTTCCCCTACAACGGCACGACCACGACGTTCGAGGCGCTGTGGATGGGCGTGCCGGTGGTGACGCTGGCCGGCGACCGGCACGCCGCGCGCGTCGGCCTGAGCATCCTCGAACCGCTCGGCCTGGGCGAGATGGTGGCCGCCGATGCGGCCGACTACGTCGAGCGCGCGGTGGCGCTGGCCCGCGCGCCGGAGCGCCTGTCCGAGCTGCGCCGCACGCTGCGCCGCCGGCTGTGCCACTCGACGCTCACCGACGGGCCGGGTTTCGCCCGCCGCTTCGAGGCGGCGCTGTTCGACGGCGTCGCCACCCTGCGGGCCGAACGGCTCGCCGCCATCCCGACCGCCCCCGCCGAGACACCCGCCATGAGCCCCACGCCGACCGCCTCCGCCGCCCCGACCGACGAACGCAGCCGCCTGGAGGCGGCAGTGGCCGCCGTGCCGTTCTGGTACCACCGCGTCGCTCTGCCGCACGGGGTGACGACGCCCGGATTCGCGCCGCTCGCTCCCGCCGCCCACCGCCTGCCGGAGCGGCTGGACGGGTTGCGGGTGCTCGACGTCGGCACCTGGGACGGCTACTGGGCGTTCGAGGCCCTGCGGCGTGGTGCCGCAGAGGTGGTCGCCATCGACGACCTGTCCGACCGCTTGGGCCTGCCCGGCCAGGAGACGGAGCGGAGCTGGCAAGGCTTCGACCTGTGCCGCGCGGCCCTCGGCTACGGCGAGGACCGCTGCCGGCGCCTGCAGGCCAGCGTCTACAGCCTGGATCCCGCGGTGGTCGGCACCTTCGATCTCGTGCTGCTGTTCGGCACGCTCAACCAGTGCCGCCACCCGCTGCTGGCGCTGGACACGCTGGCGACCGTGTGCACCGGCCAGATCCTGGTGGAGGCCGGCATCCTCGACCGCTACAGCCCTTACTGCGGCGGCGTCGGGCAGGGCTACGACGGCGGCCACATGATCGCCGAGTTCTACCCGACGGCACAGTACGGCTACAACCCGGCGAACTGGTGGGCGCCGACGCTTGACTGCCTCGCCAACATGCTGCAGTCCGCCGGCTTCGGCGAGGTCGAGGCGTGGCCGCTGACCGACCATCCGACGGAGCTGGCACAGTGCCGCGGCTTCGCCCGGGCGCGCCGCGCGCGCGCCTGAAAAGGCGAAATATTCGACGCCTGACAGCCTCGGCGCACGAGTCCCGGCCACGGTGTATTTACGGGTTGTTAAGCACTGTGGCCAGGTCCTAGGTAAAGCGCGGCAATTGCGCTTTGCGACGACTCCGGCGGACGTGGGCGGATGACAGTTCAACTTGCGCCTGCTATGGTTCCGTCCGTCGTGCGGCCTTCCGGCCGCAGGAACCGGCGTTGCGAACGACTGCGCTGAGAGCAACCACTGAAAACAAAACGTTTCGGAAGGTTCATCCCATGAAGAAGCCCTCTCCCAAGCCGCTCGCGCTCGCCGGCGCCATCGCCGTCACCGCCGCCACCACCACGCTCTCCGCTCCGGGGACCGCGCACGCCCAGGCGGTGACCGCCTCCATGTCCATCAACATGACCATCGCCAGCGCGGCGACCGTCAGCACCACCGGCATGAACTTCGGCAGCCTGGCCCCGGTGGCCGGCGGCACGGCGACCCTGCCGGCGGCCGGCGGCTCGCTGACCGGCTCGGGCTTCATGGGCGCCCCCACCGGCACCGCGGGGGCCGTCTCCGTGGCGCGCAGCGTCACCATGACCGCGACGCTGTCGCTGCCCTCCGCGGCGGTGACCATGGCCTGCGGCACCGCGACCATCACCATCAACAACTGGACGTCGGTCACCTCGGGCGCCAACTGCAGCACGTCGGCCGCCACCACCTGCGGGTGGGGCATCGGCGCCAGCGCCGACTTCCCGAGCGCCACCATCCCCACCGGCGCCTGCACCGCCACCACCACGACGGTGTCGCTGACGTACGGCCCGTAAGGGCCGCCGTCCGCCGGGGCCTTCCAGTCATGTGCGCGCACCGAGCCCGAGTCGCCGTGCCGGCGCTGGCATTCGCGGCCGTTCTTGGCTGGGGGATGGCGGCGTCCGCGCATTCGGTCAGCACGATGCAGAGCATGAGTCTGGGCACCGTGGCGACCTTCGGCGGCACCTTCACACTGCCGACCACCAGCGACACGCCGACGGGGACCGGGCTCGTCACCTCCATGGGATCGCCGCGGCGCGGCATCCTGCAGGTGACGCGCACCTCGGCGGTGGTCGCCCAGGCCACCGTGCTGGGCGGCACGCAGACGGTCTACTGCGGCAGCACGCCGGTGCAGATGACGGTGATCACCAACGATTCGGCCTGCGCCACGCCGTCCGCCACGGCCTGCGTGATCTATGTGGGCGTCACCGTGACGGTGCCGGTGTCGGTGCCCTCCGGCAGTTGCGCCACGCCGACCTTTACCATACAAGTCGATTTCTTCTGACCCGAGGGCTCCCGGTGCGGAGAGTGTTTCCCATGCGCAAAGCCTTGCTGGCCGCGGCGTTCCTGGCGCTGTCGCCGGCGCCCGCCGCCGCCACCTTCATCATGGACCCGGTCATCACCTTCGACGACCGGACCCGCGACGCCGCGGTGCGGATCAACAACAACGGCGCTGCGGCGATGTCCTACCGCATCGACGTGGTCAACCTGCGCAAGGACGCCAAGGGGCAGTGGGTGGACGCCGGTCCGCCGCAGCCGGGCGACCGGTTCGTCAAGGACTACGTCCGCTTCGCGCCGCGCCAAGTGACCATCCAGCCCGGCGAGACGCAGAGCGTGCGCATCTCGCTGCGCCTGCCCGCCAACCTGCCGACGGGCGAGTACCGCAGCCACCTGCGGGTCACCGAACTGCCACCCGAGCCCCCGCCCGCGGGCTTCCGCATCGACGTGCTGGTGAACCACCAACTGCCGATCATCGTGAAGAAGCAATAGGGACTCGGGACCAGGGACCAGGGATTCAGAACCCCGCCGTCGTCTGCTTGCCTCGCGCCCAGGCCAGTTCGCCGGGCTGGCCGTTGTAGGCGGTCACGCCGCACTCCGCGCCGTGCCTGCGCAGCTGGGCGCAGATGTCCTTCGCCGCCTGCGCCGTCGGCAACGGCCCGGCGAGCAGCCGGTAGAACCGTCCGCGCACCCCGAGGTCGAGTTCATAGACCGCCGGCAGCAGGTCCTGCAGATCCTGCGGATGCCGGCGCCGCAGGTCGTTCCAGCCCTGCTGCGTCGCCGAAACGCTGCGGTACGAGGCGAGGTGCACTCCGAAGCCGTCGCCACCGTCCGCGCCGCCCTTCGGCGTCGCCGCCACCTGCGGGCCGGCGGTCGGCGTGTGCTTCGGCGGCGCGGGGGCGGCCGGGGCCGGCTCGCCGGCTGGAGCGGCAACCGGCGCCGGTGCCTGGACCGGCGCAGCGGCCGGGCGGGGGGCAGGCTCGGCCGGCTTGGCCGACAAATCAACCTCCGCCATCTGCGACAGCCGGTCCACCAGGATGCGCATGTCGCCCTCGACCTGCACGAGGCGGTCGATGGCCGGCTTGCTGTCTGCGAACTCCTTGCGCAGGGCGGCCAGCTCGCTTTCCAGCGCGGCGATGCGTGCGTTCACGTCGCCGGACGCCGCCGATTGCTGCGACGTCGTCTGGCAACCGGCCAGCGCCGTTGGCACCAGCGCCAGAAGCAGGCCTGATCGAAGGAGGAAGCTGGCCATGGGATGGCGCCGGTGGGCTGCGGGAGGGGGCATTGCCCTGGGAGATTAATGGGCATCGCGGCCGCAGGCAATCCACGTTCCCGAGGCGTCCTGTGCAGATCACGGCGGCCGTGGTGCGGCGAATCGCGCATGCCGTGACGGTCGAAAGGCGTGCGGGGAAGTGCATCGCTGTGTGGCTCGGCTCACATCGGGCCGGGGCGGGGTTCGGTAGGGTCCGGTCATCGAGACAACGCGCCGGCCCCGCAGCGCCGGCCCCATCCAGGAGACCGCACCATGATCCGCTCCTCCCTGCTCGCCGGCTTCGCCACCCTCGCCCTGCTGTCGGCGCCGGCCATGGCGCAGAACGTGTCGAACGTGTCGAACACCGCCGCCGGCATCGGCAACGTCGCCACCCAGAACGTCACCACCATGCAGCGTGGCGGCGGCCTGTTCGGCGGCCCGAATGTTGCCAACGTGGCGAACACCGCGGCCGGGATCGGCAACAGCGCCAGCCAGGGCGTGTTCGTCGGCCAGCGCTCCGGCGGACTGTTCCCCGGCGGCTCGATGGCGAACGTCTCCAACACCGCGGCGGGCATCGGCAACACGGCGGCGCAGGGCGCGACGGTGCTCCAGCGCTCGGGTGGCCGCACGCCCTTCGGTGGCCCGAACCTCGCCAACGTGCAGAACCTCTCCGCCGGCATCGGCAACTTCG
>NZ_LGQZ01000107.1 GCF_003116015.1 Azospirillum sp. TSO22-1 | reverse complement strand
CCTCTTCGAGCGCGGCCCGGCGGTCGGCGCCTCGCTGCGGGCGTGGGCGCACGTCCGCGTCTTCTCGCCGTGGCGCTACAACATCGACGCCGCCGCCCGCACGCTGCTGGAGGCGGCGGGCTGGACCGCACCGGATGACGAGGCGCTGCCCACCGGCGGCGAGATCGTGCGCGACTACCTGGAGCCGCTGGCCGCCCATCCCGGCATCGCGCCGCACCTCCGTCTCGATGCCGAGGTGCTGGGCATCACCCGGTCCGGCGTCGACAAGCTGACGACGCCCGGCCGCGCCGATGCCCCGCTCGTGGTGAGCTGGCGCGACCGCGACGGAACGGAGCACCCTGGCGCGCGCGGTGATCGACGCCTCCGGCACCTGGTTCACCCCGAATCCGATGGGTGCCGACGGTCTGCCGGTTCCCGGTGAGCGTGCCGCGGCCGACCGCATCGCCTACGGCATCCCGGACGTGCTGAACGGGGAGCGCGGGACCTACGCCAGCGTGGCGACGCTGGTGGTTGGCTCCGGGCACTCGGCGATGAACGCCGTGCTCGATCTGCTGACCCTGCGCGAACAGGCGCCGGACACGCGCCTGCTGTGGGCCGTGCGCCGGAACCGCATGGCACGGCTGCTCGGCGGTGGCCTGAACGACCAGTTGCCGGCGCGTGGCGCCCTCGGCGTCGCCGCCACCCACGCCATCGCGGAGGGAGCACTGCTGGAACCGGCGGCATAGACGGGTACCCAACAGCGGTAGCGCACCGTGCCCCGGATGGTCCGGCCGCACCGCTGCCGTCAATGCCGCCCGGAACCGATCATGTCTCTGCCCCTGCCTCCGCAACGACGCATCACGGTCAGCACGCCACCCGCACGTCAGGCCGGCCGGCACGGGGCGCGTGCCTTGTCGACGCTCGAATGCGGGCATGTGGTCGAGACCACCGCCGACGCGCGTCGTCGCAATTGGGGGACCTGCAGCCTGATCCACCCTCCGGGGCAGCTGGAAGCTGCGCTCGGCGCGGTGGACCCGGCGTATGTCATTTTCTGGACAACTTGCCCGAAGAAATGAATGGTAGACTATGGGTCTGACGCTGAAGCTTTTATGATTCAAAATTATGCGGCAAGCGGAAATAATTAAGGGATTCGTGTCTACAAAGCGTCACAAAATTGAAGCCTTTTGATTTCCGCATGCTTCGCGCGGGGCAGGCTGGCGGACAAATTGTCGCAGAGATCGTGAGGATCTCGGATCTTGCGCACTGGGCGTTCAGTAACGCCTTCCCATGTGTGTCGGCCTTCGATGCCCTGAAAACCTTCGTTTTGCTGCAATGCACAAAGAAATATGGATATCTTATATGGTTGAATTGTTGATCAATAGGCTCGGAAAATATTAGTGACCCGCTTGATCGAAATCAAAATTTGATCCTTGTCAATGCTGCCGCCATACGGCATCCCTAGGATCGTTAGCGATCGAAGGACCATGAAGCTGCCCACACCCACTGGCCGGTAAAGGCTTGTCGGGGAAAGACATCGTCACACCTATGATGGCGTAACCGGTCATTTAAGCAGCACACTTCCCAAAACACCCAACGCATGCCGCGAATTGTTGCAGCATGTGAACGCTATAGATTTGCCGATCCCGCGCGGAATCTCGCGCATCTGCTTGCCAGATTGGGGAAAAATTTTCCATCGACCTCACTTTGGCCCGTAACTTTTTGCCGGGCTCAGTGAATCTCCCAGCAGCGACCCCGAGAGTGCAACCGGTGGAGAGCCTGTCATGCCGGAAACGACCCGTAGACACTTGCTGAAGATGGCTGGAGCGCTGTCGGTGGGAGCCCTGTTCAACGGGCCTCTCGCTCTCAAGACGCTCGCCGCGACGCAAGACCCGATGAAGCAGCACGACTACAGCGGCTGGGAGAATTTCCACCGCATGCAATGGTCGTGGGACAAGAAGACGCGCGGCGCGCACCTCATCAACTGCACCGGCTCCTGTCCACACTTTGTGTACGCCAAGGACGGCGTGGTGCTGCGCGAGGAGCAGACGAAGGACGTGCCCACGCTCAAGGGCATTCCCGAGTACAACCCGCGCGGCTGCCAGAAGGGCGAGTGCGCCACCGACTACCAGTACGGCCCGCACCGCCTGAAATACCCGCTGATCCGCACCGGCGAGCGCGGCGAGGGCAAGTGGCGCCGCGCCACCTGGGACGAGGCGCTCGAACTGATCGCGACGCGGATCGTCGATACCATCCAGAACCACGCGCCCGATTGCATCAGCGTCTATTCGCCGGTGCCGGCGGTGGCGCCGGTGTCCTTCGCGGCCGGCCACCGCTTCGCGCACCTGATCGGCGGCCACACGCACACCTTTTTCGACTGGTACGGCGACCACCCCACCGGCCAGACGCAGACCTGCGGCGTGCAGGGCGACACCTGCGAGACGGCCGACTGGTTCAACGCCCGCTACATCCTGCTGTGGGGCGCCAACCCGACCTCCACCCGCATTCCGGACGCGCACTTCCTGTCCGAGGCGCAGTACAACGGCACGAAGATCGTCAGCATCTCGCCGGACTACAACCAATCGACCATCAAGGCCGATCTCTGGGTGCACCCGAAGCCGGGCACCGACGCCGCTCTGGCGCTGGGCATGGTGCACGTCATCATCCGGGACGGGCTGTTCGACCCGCATCACCTGAAGGAGCAGACCGACTTCCCGTTCCTTGTCCGCGCCGACACCAAGCGCTTCCTGCGCGAAGCCGACATGGTCGACGAGGGGTCGGACGCCAAGTTCTACAGCTGGGACATGAAGACCAAGCAGCCCGTCCTCATGAAGGGCAGCTGGGCCGACCAGCCGGAAGACAAGCCGCAGGTCCAGCCGGCGTACCTTGGCCGCAACACGCTCACCTTCCCGAAGGGCTACCTGGACCTCGGCGCCCTCGACCCGGCGCTGGAGGGTACCTTCAAGGTGAAGCTGAAGGACGGCTCCATGGTCGACGTCCGTCCGGTCTTCGCCGGCTACAAGGAGCGGATCCTCAAGGAGTACAGCCCCGAGAAGGTCGCCGCCATCACCGGCGTCAATCCGAAGACCATCGTGCAGATCGCCAAGGACTACGCCACGGCGAAGCCGGCGATGATCATCAGCGGCGGCGGCACCAACCACTGGTACTACAGCGACGTCCTGCTGCGCTGCTTCCACGTCCTGTCGGCGCTGACCAACGGCGAGGGCGTCAACGGCGGCGGCGTCAATCACTACATCGGCCAGTGGAAGCCGGTGGCGGTGCCCGGCGTGCTGGCGCTGTCCTTCCCGCAGACCCCGGCCAAGCAGCGCTTCTGCCAGACCACCATCTGGTCCGCCGTGCACGGCGAAGCCTACGACGGCATGGAGAGCGAGAAGATCGACACGGCGAAGCACCTGCGCAAGAGCCTCGCCACGCGCCAGATGCCGATGTACCCGCGCGACGGCCTGGACCCCAAGGTCTTCATCGTCTACCGCGGCAACTTCCTGAACCAGGCCAAGGGGCAGAAATACGTCCTGCGCAACCTGTGGCCGAAGCTCGACCTCATCGTCGACATCAACGTCCGCATGGACTCGACGGCGCTGTACTCCGACGTCGTGCTGCCCTCGGCGCACTGGTACGAGAAGACCGACCTCAGCATGACGGAGGAGCACACCTTCGTCCACATGACCGAGCCGGCCATCCCGCCGCTGTGGGATTCGAAGACGGACTGGGAAATCTTCGCGCTGCTCGCCCGCAAGGTGCAGGAGGTGGCGGTCGCCAAGGGTTTCACCAAGTACTACGACGAGCAGTTCAAGTGGGCGCGCGACCTGTCCACCCTGTACGCCCAGCAGACGGCGGACGGCAAGCTGGTCACCGACGTCCAGGCGGCGCAGTTCATCCTGGACAGCGCGCCACAGACCAAGGGCATCACGCTGGACATGATCCGCGAGAAGGGCCCACAGCGCTTCAAGGCCAACTGGACCTCCGCCATGGAGGAGGGCGTGCCGTACACGCCGTTCAAGTTCTTCGTGGCGGACAAGAAGCCGTGGCCGACGCTGACCGGCCGCCAGCAGTTCTACATCGACCACGAGACCTTCTTCGAGATGGGCGTCGAGCTGCCGGTCTATAAGGCGCCCATCGACGCCGACAAGTACCCGCTGCGCTTCAACACGCCGCACAGCCGCTACGCCATCCACTCGACCTGGAAGGACAACGTCCTGATGCTGCGCCTGCAGCGCGGCGGCCCGGTCGTCGAGATGCCGCCGTCGGAGGCCGCCCTGCGCGGGCTCAAGGACAACGACTGGGCGGAGGTGTGGAACGACCACGGGCGGATCGTCTGCCGCGTCAAGATCCGCGCCGGCGAACCGGCGGGCCGCGTCACCATGGCCCACACGCCGGAACTCTACATGGACCTCATCGAGGGCAGCACGCAGAGCGTCTGTCCGATCCGCATCACCCCCACCCACCTGGTCGGCAACTACGGGCACCTGCTGTTCCGGCCGAACTACTACGGCCCCGGCGGAACGCAGCGCGACGTGCGCGTCGAGATCCGCCGCTACACCGGGGCCGTCCCGGTCTGACGGACGGCGAGCCCACCCGCGCCGGCGGCCGTCGCAGCGGCCGCCGGACGCGACGACCAGGATGCGTGGCGAAGGAATACGACCATGGCAAAAGAAATGCAGACCAAGCCGGAGCGTCAGCTCACGTTCGTCGTCGACCTCAACAAGTGCATCGGCTGCCAGACCTGCACGGTGGCCTGCAAGCGCCTGTGGACGAGCGGGCCGGGGCAGGACTTCATGTACTGGCGCAACGTCGAGACGGCGCCGGGCACCGGCTATCCGGCGAACTGGGCCGACAAGGGCGGCGGCTTCAAGAACGGCGAGCTGCAGAAGGGCCGCAGGCCGACGCTGATGGAGTACGGCGTGCCCTTCAACTTCGACTACCAGGCCCGCCTGTTCGAGGGCGGCAAGGACCGCGTGCGCCCGAGCCCGACCGCCCGCAGCGGCCCGAACTGGGACGAGGACCAGGGGGCGGGCGAGTTCCCCAACAACTACTATTTCTACCTGCCGCGCATGTGCAACCACTGCACCAAGCCGGCCTGCCTGGAGGCCTGCCCGAACGACGCGATCTACAAGCGCGCCGCCGACGGCATCGTCGTCATCAACACCGAGCAGTGCAAGGGCGCGCAGGAATGCGTGCAGGCCTGTCCCTACGCCAAGCCCTACTTCAACCAGATCGCGCAGAAGGCCAACAAGTGCATCGGCTGCTTCCCGCGCATCGAGAAGGGGGTAGCCACCGCCTGCGTGGCGCAGTGCGTCGGCCGGGCCATGCACGTCGGCTTCATCGACGACGCCAACAGCTCCGTGCACAAGCTGGTGAAGACCTGGAAGGTCGCGCTGCCGCTCTACCCGGAGAAGGGCACCGAGCCCAACGTGTTCTACATCCCGCCGGCGTTCGGCCCGATGGTCGAGGACGACAAGGGCAACATCGGCAGCGAGCCGAAGATCCCGATGTCCTATCTGGTGAAGCTGTTCGGTGCCGACGTCCAGCGCGCCACCGCCACGCTGCGCGAGGAGCGCGCCAAGCGGATGAACAACGCGCCGTCGGACCTGATGGCCGTGCTGATCGGCCACCGCAGCGCCGACATGATGATCTCGCCCCTGACCTGAGCATGGTGACGGATCGAAGCGGGCACCGCCCGCTTCGCTTTCCCCGACACACCGGAGCGATGACCGCAATGAATCGACTGTTCACCCTGCTCTTTTCCATCGCCGTGGCGGTCGCCGCCGGTCCGGCGCTGGCCGAGGCGCCGCAGTTCGAAGGCGCCAAGGTGTGCACGAAGTGCCACGATCTCCAGGGCGAGTCCTGGGAGAAGACGGTCCACGTCAAGTCCCTGGAGTCCCTGAAGCCGACGGTCAAGGCCGAGGCCAAGACCAAGGCCGGCCTCGACCCGGCCAAGGACTACACCAAGGAGGCCGACTGCCTATCGTGCCACACGACCGGCTACGGCCAGCCCGGCGGCTACACGGCCGACATGACCGCCGCCCAGGCGAAGTCGCTCGGCGCGGTGACCTGCGAATCCTGCCACGGCGCCGGCAGCCAGTTCCGCCAGGAGCACGGCAACGCCGAGAACCGCCTGAAGAAGCAATCCGAGCGCACGCCGCGCAGCGTGGTCGTCGCGGCCGGGCAGAACTTCGACTACCAGACGGCCTGCGCGCGCTGCCACCTCAACTACCAGGGTTCGCCGTGGCCGCACGCCAAGGCGCCGTTCACCCCCTTCACCCCGGCCGTGGACGCGAAGTACGCCTTCGACTTCGACAAGGCGGTCCGCAAATCGGGCAAGGGCGCGGGCGTGCACGACCACTTCAAGCTGACCGGGGTCTTCCAGGGCGACGAGCCGGCGCTGCGCGCCGAGTTCCAGAAGGACGCCAAGGAGCCGGAGTGACGCTCCGCCCCATCGGACCTGGGCTCCGCCCCATCGGACCTGGTGCGCAAGGAGAGACATCATGGACACGCCGGCTCTCAAGGCGGCCGCACGCAGCAACGTCTACGGACTGCTGGCCGTGGGCTTCCGCTACCCGGACGACGAAACCTTCGAGCTGATCCGCAACGGCTCGTTCGTCCAGGCCTTCCTGGACAACCTCACCATCGGCCTGCCGGCCGCGGTGGACGACTTCCGCTTCCGGGTCAACGCCCTGGCCGAGGCGGGCACCGACCTGCCGACGTTCGAGAACGAGTACCTGCGGGCCTTCCAGACCAACGCCCCGTCGCCGAGCATCCCGCTCTACGAGGGGTCGTACCTGCCGGGCGTGCAGAAGGCGCGGATCCTGCTGGAGCTGCGCGGCTTCTACAAGCACTTCGGGCTCGACATCAACCAGGACGAACGGGATCTCGAGGACAGCCTCACGGCCGAGCTGGAGTTCATGCAGTTCCTGGCCGCCAAGCAGTCGCAGGCGCACGAGGAGGGGCTGTCCGCCGACCCCTACGTGCTGGCCCAGCGCGACTTCCTGGAACGGCACCTGACCACGTGGCTGCCGAAGTTCGAGAGCCAGGTCACCGAGAAGGTGCCCTTCGTCTTCTACCGGTCGCTCGCCGCCATCGCGCGCGTCTACGCCGAGCGCGACCTCGACGGTCTGCGCGGGCAGGAGCCCCGGTCATGAGGACGCTCCTGAGCTGGCGCCTCGCCGGCGTGTCCGTCGGCCTGGCCGGGCTGCTGTTCGCCGCCGGCATCGTGTTCTGGGGCGGCTTCAACACCGCGATGGAGGCGACGAACACGCTGGAGTTCTGCATCTCCTGCCACGAGATGCGCAACACGGTCTACAAGGAATACACCCAGACCGTTCACTTCGAGAACCGCACCGGCGTCCGCGCGACCTGCCCGGACTGCCATGTCCCCAAGGACTGGGGACACAAGATGATGCGCAAGATCCAGGCGTCCAACGAGCTGTTCCACAAGGTGATGGGCACGGTGGACACGCCGGAGAAGTTCGAGACGCACCGCCTCGAAATGGCCCAGCGGGTGTGGGCCACCATGAAGGCGACCGACTCCCGCGAATGCCGGAACTGCCACTCCTTCGAGGGCATGTCGAAGGATGCGCAGAAGGCGACGGCGTGGCGCCGGCACCAGGGGGCGCAGAAGAAGGGCGAGACCTGCATCGACTGCCACAAGGGCATCGCGCACAAGGACATCTCCGCCCTGTACGAGGAAGAAAAGGCGCCCAAGGCGCAGACCGCCGCCGAGACCAAGCCATAGCGGCCGGTCGGGAAACACCAATCGGCAGGGGTCTCCGGAACGGCTTGCGGACGCGGTGAGCGCCGCGGAAGACCGCCGGAAAGACCCCGCCTCATCCATCAGCGGAAGGAAGAAGAGGGTACTCCCATGAAGACCAAGATGTTTGTGCAGGGGTTGGTTTTTGCCGCGGCTCTCGGCATGACGGCGAGCGTGGCGCTGGCGCAGCAGCCGATGGCCCAGCCGCCCATGGCGCAGCCGGCGGGCGCGGCACCGGCGATGGCGCCGCAGCCCATGGCGCAGCCGGCGATGGCCGCGCCGATGATGATCGACCGGGCCAAGATTCTCAGCGAACCGCACGTCTTCGGCGCGGTCACGGTCTTCAAGCTGCGGCCGGAATGGAACCGGCTGACCGCCAACGAGCGCCGCGACGCCGCCACGGAGGCCCGCGGGGTCATCGAGAAGCACAAGGACAACGTGCTGGTCGACACCTACCTGACGCGCGGACTGAAGGCGTCGTCCGACTTCTTCCTGCGCATCCACGCCTACGACCTCGCCAAGACGCAGATGTTCCTGCGCGACTTCCGCGCCACCACGCTCGGCCGCAACGCCGACGAGGTCGAGGCGCTGCTCGGCTTCACCAAGCCGCTGAACTACATCACCAAGGACAAGTCGGCCGAACTGAACGGCGCGCTGACCTCCGCCGCCTACCAGGGCGACGCCCCGCGCTTCGCCATCGTCGTGCCGATCAAAAAGAGCGCCGAGTGGTGGAACATGAAGGCGGAAGGCCGCCTGAAGGAGATCGAGACGCACACCCAGCCGACGCTCGCCTACCTCGGCAACGTCAAGCGCAAGCTGTACCACTCGACCGGCCTCGACGACACCGACTTCATCACCTACTTCGAGACCAACGACCTGGAGGCGTTCAACGGCCTGGCGCTGTCGCTGATGCAGGTGCCGGAGAACAAATACCACACGCGCTGGGGCAACCCGATCCTGCTGGGGACGATCCAGACCCCGGCGGACCTGATGACGGCTCTCGCTCAATGATCCACCCTGCGCTCCTGGCGGCACCCCGCCGGGAGCGCCCGGACCGGCAATGGGAGCGAGACCCGCCATGCCCGTGCGCCCTCTTCCGCTCACCGATTCCTTCGGCCGCACGATCCGTTACCTGCGCCTGTCGGTGACCGACCGCTGCGGCTTCCGCTGCGTCTACTGCATGGCCGAGGACGCCGGCTTCCTGCCCAAGGCCGAGGTGCTGACGCTGGAGGAGATCGACCGTCTCGCCTCGGTTTTCGTCAAGCTCGGCACCCGCAAGCTGCGCCTCACCGGCGGCGAGCCGCTGGTCCGCCCCGGCATCATGGACCTCGTGCGTTCGCTCGGCCGGCATCTGCGCTCCGGCGCCCTCGACGAGCTGACGCTGACCACCAACGGCTCGATGCTGTTCAAGCACGCCGCGGGGCTGGCGGAAGCGGGCGTGAAGCGCGTCAACGTCTCGCTGGACACGCTGGACCCGCACAAGTTCCGGGCCATCACCCGCTGGGGTCGGCTGGACAAGGTCCTGGGCGGCATCGATGCCGCCGTGGACGCCGGCCTGCGCATCAAGATCAACGCCGTGGCGCTCAGGGGCGTCAACGACGACGAGGTCCACCGGATGGTGGAGTGGTGCGGCGAGCGCGGCTTCGACCTCACCTTCATCGAGGTGATGCCGCTCGGCGGCGCTCCGTGTTCGGAGCAATACCTGCCGTTGTCCCGGGTGCGCTCCGAGTTGGAGATGCGCTGGACGCTGGAGGACACCGACCATCGCACCGGGGGGCCCGCGCGCTATGTCCGCGTCACGGAGACCGGCGGCCGGATCGGCTTCATCACGCCGCTCACGCACAGCTTCTGCGAGAGCTGCAACCGCGTGCGGCTGACCTGCACCGGCATGCTCTGCCTTTGCCTGGGCCGGGAGGACGCCGCCGACCTGCGCACGCCGCTGCGCCAGGGCGACGATGAGCGGCTGGAGGAGGCCGTGCGCGACGCCGTCGCCCGCAAGCCGGCCGGCCACGACTTCGCCCCGGGCCGCGCAGGCCGACACGCCGCGCCGCAGCGGCGCATGAGCGTCACCGGAGGGTAGCACGACATGTCCGACACCCGGTCCAGCCGCAGCGCCGCCCGCGATGACGTGCCGGAAGGGCAGCGCTGGAGCGCGCTCATGGCCAAGGCCCAGGCCGGCGACAAGGCCGCCTACGTCCGCCTGCTTGGCGAGATCAGCCCGTACCTGCGGTCGCTGGCGCGGCGCTACGTGCCCACCCAGGACGCCACCGAGGACGCCGTGCAGGACATCCTGCTCACCATCCACGGCATCCGCCACACCTACGACCCAAGGCTTCCGTTCGGCCCCTGGCTGGTGACCATCGCCAAGCGGCGCCTGATCAACCGCCTCCGGCAGCACACGCGCATGGTCGCGCATGAGGTGGCCCTCGAAGACGACGCTGTAACCTTTGCCGACGATGAGGTGAATCTACCAGACAGGAAGATACACTACCTGGATGTTCGCAAGGCCGTTGGCGAACTGCCGGATGGACAGCGCCAGGCGGTGGTCTTACTCAAGTTGCGCGAGATGTCGTTGAAGGAGGCGTCGGAGGCGAGCGGCCAGTCCATCGGGGCGCTCAAGGTCTCCTGCCACCGCGCGATCAAGGCGCTGCAACGGATCCTCGAACCGAGCCGGAAGCGGTAACATGGCGACGACCGACGAACTCATTGCGAAGCTGGGAGCGGACGCCCATGCGATCCAGCCCCTGCGGCCGCCGATGATCCGCGTGGGGCTCTGGCTGCTGGCCGCGTTCGCCATCGTCAGCGGCCTCGTCCTGTCCCATGGCCTGCGGCCGGACTTGATCGACGAGTTCAGCCGGCCGGCGGTGGTGATCGAATGGCTGGCGTCGCTGTCCACCGGCCTGCTCGCGGCGGTCGCCACCTTCCACGTGAGCATCCCAGGGCGGAGCGTGCGCTGGGCGCTGCTGCCGGTGCCGGCGGTGATGCTGTGGCTGGCGACGCTGGGCGTCGGCTGCCTCAACGACTGGCTCCGTTACGGCGCCGATGGCCTGGAGGTCGGCCTGAGCGTCGGCTGCTTCGAGACCATCGTCTTCACGAGCGTTCCGCTGGGGCTCACCTTGCTGCTCATGGTGCGGCACGCGGGGCCGGTGTGCCCGGGTCCGACCATCCTGCTCGGCGCGCTGAGCGTGGCGGCGTTCTCGGCGGCGGGGTTGAGCCTCTTCCATCACCTGAACTCCTCGCTGATGGTGCTGATCTCGCACGGCATCGGTGTCGCCTTCGTCATGCTGACGGGCTGGGCGAGTTCCGGTGCGCTGTTCCGGTGGATCGGCCTCAAGCCGCTGTGAGGGTGCCGGGATGTTCACCACCGCACCCGCAGGACCTGCTTGCGCTCACGACGTGCTGGCCCCTGTTTCGGAGACGGTGCGCGTGCGCCGCGATCAGCTGATCGTTTCGGAAGGCGACCCGGCGGACGGGAGTATATCGTCGTTGAAGGCATGGTGCGCCTGTACAAGCTGATGCCGGACGGGCGTCGGCGGATCACCGGCTTTGCCGGGCCTGGCGACATGATCGGCGTCGTGCTTGACGACCGTCATCGGTGTTCGGCCGACGCGATGACGGCGGCACTGCTGCGGCGCGCCGACCGCGCGCGCCTGCTGATGTCGGCAACACTGGCGCAGTTGAGCGCGGCCCACCGGCAGGTGTCGCTGCTCGGCATCAGCAACGCCGCCGAACGTGTCTAGCCGCCGGCACCGAGGTCGGTTTCGTTGTGGTGCGTGCGAGCCCGAATAACAGGAGGAGCGGAGAGCCGGGATCTCGAGCCCTACGTCGTCTCGGGCACGGCGCGCTGGAGCGTCTACCGCGTCATCTGACCTGCGGACCGCCGTGACGAACATGCGAAAAGAGGCTCGCCCGGTGCCTGGCGAGCCTCCTTCGTGTCTGGCGACAGACGCCGTCAGTGCGGGGAGTGGAGGTGGTCGTTGACGTTGGCGGCCAGCCGCATGTCCGAGGGCATGATCGACAGGCGCAGCCGGCCACGGGCCACATCCAGGAACTCCTTGGCCTTCTTCTCCGACCCGAGGCCGTACAGCGACTCCGCCTGGGCGATGTACTTGTCCACCTCGTAGCGCTCGGTACGGTCGAGGGTGGCGCTGTTGAAGTTGCGCGCGGCCTCCTTGGTCTGGGCGAGCTGATTCGGGAAGCTCATGGATGAATGCGCAATGGTTTGCGCAAAGCTGCCCGAAGACGCCAGGGCTGCGAAGGAGAAGGCCGCGACGGCGACAAGACGATGGAACGACATTGTGAACTCCATTGATTGCGTTTGCTCCCGCTCGTCCGGAGGATGACGTTGACCTCCCGAGCTTGTGGCTGGACGATAAGCGCGGTTGTTTTGCGGAGTGAAATCGATATGCGGCATTGCCTCGATAGCGGCCGTGCATGGACATAGCCGCCGCGCATCGAAACAATCGATTCTTGCGATTTCACGACGCCCCCGGCGCGGGCCTAGCGTGAGGGCACCCCACAACCGGCAACGGAGCGGCCGGACGCCCGAGGAGGATGCCATGACCGACGCCGACACCCCGAAGACGCCCCCGTCCCCCACCCCAGCATCCATGCGCAAGGACCTGCACAGCTTCTCGCGCGACTGGGCGCGCTGGTCGCGGGCCGAGCGGTGGGCCGCGACGTTCGTCCTCGTGCTCATGGCGGTGTCGCCGGTCGTGCAGCTGCTGCCATAGCCGGACGCTATGGAAAGCAAAGACAGCCGGCATTTCACAGCCGCGACCGGAGCCGCATAGGTTCCCCCTTGCCGGGGCAACGCCCCCGCAAGGCCCACTCAGGAGACAGACCATGGAAGGCGATTTCGGACGGCCCGAGCGCGGGCCGGCGAGGGACGGCGTGCGCCCGCTGCACGGGCAAAAGGCGCTGGTCACCGGGGCCAGTTCGGGCATCGGGCGCGCCGTGGCGCGCGCCCTGGCCGAGGCCGGCGCCGACGTCGCGGTCAATTACGCCCGCGGCGAGACCGCGGCGGAAGCCGCGGCGGCGGAGTTCCGCGCCCTGGGCGTGCGCGCCGTCGCGGTGCAGGCCGACGTGTCGCGCGAGGACGAGGTGGAGGCGATGTTCGCCCGCACCCTCACCGCGTTCGGAACGCTGGACATCCTGGTCAACAACGCCGGCCTCCAGCAGGACGCGCCGGTCGAGGCGATGACGCTGGAGCAGTGGAACCGGGTGATCGGCGTGAACCTCACCGGCCAGTTCCTCTGCGCCCGCGCCGCCGTGCGCGAATTCAAACGCCGCGGGCCGCGGCCGGAGGTCTCGCGCGCACTCGGCAAGATCGTCTGCGTCAGCTCGGTGCACGAGGTCATCCCGTGGGCCGGGCACGTGAACTACGCGGCCTCCAAGGGCGGCGTCATGCTGATGATGAAGACGCTGGCGCAGGAACTGGCGGGCGACCGCATCCGCGTCGTCGGCGTCGCCCCCGGCGCCATCCGCACCCCCATCAACCGCGCGGCCTGGGACACGCCGGAAGCCTACGCGTCGCTGATGACGCTCATCCCCTACAAGCGCATCGGCGAGCCGGAGGACATCGCGGCGGCGGTGACGTGGCTGGCGTCGGACGCCGCCGATTACGTCACCGGCACGACGCTGTTCGTGGACGGCGGCATGACGCTTTACCCCGGCTTCGAGGCGGGAGGCTGAGCCATGCCGCACACCTTCCGCGAACATTGGCCGGAGTATCTGATGGAGGCGGCCGGCCTCGGCCTCTTCATGCTGTCCGCCGGCCTCGTCGCCACGCTGCTGGAGCATCCCGCCTCGCCGGTCCGCCACGCGCTGCCGTCCGGCCTCGGCCGGCGGGCGCTGATGGGGGCAGCCATGGGGCTGACCGCGGTGGCGATCATCCACTCCCCCTGGGGCCGGCGGTCGGGCGCGCACATCAACCCGGCGGTCACGCTGACCTTCCTGCGCCTCGGCAAGGTCAAGCCGGCCGACGCCGCCTTCTACGTGGCGTTCCAGTGCCTGGGCGGCATCGCCGGGGCGTGGCTGGTGGCAGCAACGCTGGGCGGGAGGTTCACCCTGCCGCCGCTCTCGGCCATCGCCACCGTGCCCGGCCCGGCCGGTCCGGCAGCGGCCTTCGCGGTCGAGGCGCTGATGGCCTTCATGCTGATGGCGACGGTGCTGGCCACCGCGGCGCACCCGCGCTGGATGCGCTTCACCGGGCTGTGCGCCGGGGGGCTGGTGGCGCTCTTCATCACCGCCGCCGCGCCGCTGTCGGGCATGAGCATCAACCCGGCGCGCACGCTGGCCTCGGCGGTCACCGGCGGGGTGTGGACGCACGCCTGGATCTACGCGGTCGCCCCGCCGCTGGGGATGCTGCTGGCCGCCGAGGCGCACCGCCGCCTGAGGCGCCCGGTCCCCTGCGCCAAGCTCGACCACGACCCGCGCCACCCCTGCCTCTTCTGCGGCCATCGCGCCGCGCCGGCCCCCGCCCTGGAGAAAATCCATGTCCACTGAACGCTACGACGTGATCATCGTCGGCACCGGGGCGGGCGGCGGCACGCTGGCCCACCACCTTGCGCCGACCGGCAAACGCATCCTGCTGCTGGAGCGCGGTGACTATCTGCCGCGCGAACGCGACAACTGGGATTCCAAAGCCGTCGTGGTGGACGGCAAGTACAAGGCGGGCGAGACCTGGTACGACAAGGACGGCCGCCCGTTCCAACCCGGCACCCACTACTGCGTCGGCGGCAACACCAAGTTCTATGGCGCCGTGCTGCTGCGCCTGCGCGAGCGGGATTTCGGCACGCTGCACCACAAGGGAGGCGTGTCGCCGCCCTGGCCGATCTCCTACGCCGACCTCGCGCCCTACTACACCAGGGCCGAGCGGCTCTACAGCGTGCACGGCCTGCGCGGCAGCGATCCAACCGAACCGCCCTGCGCCGATCCCTACCCCCATCCGCCGGTCAGCCACGAGCCCCGCATCCAGGAACTGTCGGACGACCTGACGCGCGCCGGCCACCGGCCGTTCCCGCTGCCGGTCGGCATCCGCCTGGACGAAGCCCGGCCGCACCGCAGCGACTGTGTACGCTGTTCGACCTGCGACGGCTTCCCCTGCCTGGTGCAGGGCAAGGCGGACGCGCACGTCACCTGCGTCGCCCCGGCGGTCGAGAACGCCAACGTCACGCTCCTGACCGGCGCCTGTGTGGAGCGGCTGGAGACCGGCCCGTCCGGCCACGCCGTCACCGGCGTCGTGGTGCGCCGGAACGGCGTCGAGGAGACCTACCGAGGCGACATCGTCGTCGTGTCGGCGGGCGCCATCAACTCGGCCGCGCTGCTGCTGCGCTCGGCCAGCGACCGGCATCCGGAGGGGCTCGCCAACGGCTCGGGCGTGGTCGGGCGGCACTACATGTGTCACCTGAACTCGGCGCTCATCGCGGTGTCGCGCCGGCCCAACCCGACGCGCTTCCAGAAGACGCTGGGCATCAACGACTTCTATTTCGGCGCCGACGACTGGGACCACCCGCTGGGCCACATCCAGATGCTCGGCAAGACCGACGCCGCCATGTTCGCCGCCGAGAGCCACGGCCTGCTGCCGGGCTTCGCCGCCGACACGCTGGCGACGCGCGCGCTCGATTTCTGGCTGACCTCGGAGGATCTGCCCGATCCCGACAACCGGGTGGAGGTCGGCCGCGACGGCCGGATCACGCTGCGCTACACGCCCAACAACGTCGAGGCGCACGAACGGCTGACCGCCAGGCTGAAGGCCCTGCTGAGCCGCATCGGCTGCGAGCGCACGCTGGTCCCGCGCGAGGCCTATTTCGGCAAGCGCATCCCCATTGCCGGCACCGGCCACCAGAACGGCACGATCCGTTTCGGCCACGACCCCGGCACCTCGGCGCTCGACGTCAACTGCAAGGCGCACGACCTGGACAACCTGTACGTCGTCGACGCCAGCTTCTTCCCCTCCAGCGCTGCGGTGAACCCGACGCTGACCATCATCGCCAACGCGATGCGCGTCGGCGACCACCTGATGGACCGCCTCGGCGCGGCGGGAGGTGTGGCATGAGGCCATCCCGTCCCTTCCTCCCGGTCGTCGTCCTGATCGGTTTCGCCGTGCTGATGCTGAGCGCCTCGGTCATGGCGCAGACGGTACGGGCGGTGGAGGCCGTGGGCATCACGGTGTCCGACATGGACCGCTCGCTCGCCTTCTACCGCGACGTGCTCGACTTCCGCCCCGTGTCGGACGCGGAGGTTGCCGGGCCGGAGGTCGAGGCACTGACCGGCGTCTTCGGCGCCCGTATCCGCGCCAACGACCTCTGGCACGAGCAGGTCACGCTGCTGACCGACGACCTTGCCCCAAACGACGTGGCCCGGCACCGGCTGGTGTCGTCCGGCATCGTCGCCCTGCCGGACGGCCGCCTCGGCCTCGGCAAGGCGCTCATGGCCCGCGACCCGGACGGGCACGCCTACGTCCTCGCCCACCCCCTGCGACAGGACCGCGCCCATGATTGACCGACCCCTGCACCGCGCCGAGCGCGCGCTCGACCTGCTGCGCGCGGCGCAGCGGGCGGCATGGCCGGCGTTCGACCTGCTGATCCGCCTGTGGCTCGCCCAGACCTTCTGGGTGTCCGGCATCGTCAAGCTGCACGACTGGGAGCAGGCGCTGTTCCTCGCCCGCACCGAATACCCGGTGTCCTGGCTCGACCCGGTGATCGCCGCTGTCCTCGGCGCGACGGTGGAACTGATCGGCCCGCCGCTGCTCGCGCTCGGCCTCGTCACCCGCGCCGGGGCGCTGGCGCTGCTGGCGTTGGCGCTGGTCACCTACAGCGTCTACCTGCCGCTCGACCAGCATCTGTTCCAGGCCGTGCTGCTGGCGTGGTACGTCGCCATGGGCGCCGGGCCGCTGTCGCTCGACCGCCGGCTGGCGCGCGGCCTTCCGGGCAGCGCCTTGCCCTTCGCGCAGGCCGGAGCGCGGCTGCTCGCCGGCGTGACGCGGATCGCTGGGCCGCCGGTGCTGCTCCTCCTGCGGGTCTGGATCGCCGGGGTGTTCTTTCGCTCCGGTCTGACCAAGATCGCCGATTTCGACACCACGATCCTGCTGTTCCAGTCGGAATACGCGGTGCCGCTGCTGCCGCCGGAGCTGGCCGCGCTGCTGTCCACGGCGTTCGAGCTGACCTGCCCGGTGCTGCTGGTCGCCGGCCTCGGCACCCGGCTCGCGGCACTGCCGCTGATCGGCATGACGCTGGTCATCGACGCCACCTACCAGCACCACATCGACCACCTCTACTGGCTGATGCTGCTGGGCCTGATCGTGCTGTGCGGGCCGGGGATGCTGTCGCTGGACCATGCCTTCGCCGCCATCGTGCGCCGCCGCTTCCCGCGGCTGGCCGGCATCGCGCCGGCACCGTCGCAGGACGCGCCACGCGTCGTGGTGGTCGGCGGCGGCTTCGGCGGGCTGGCGGCGGTGCGCGGACTGGCGCGGACGGACTGCCGCGTCACGCTGATCGATCGGCGCAACCACCACCTGTTCCAGCCGCTGCTTTATCAGGTGGCGACCGCCGGCCTGTCGCCGGCCGACATCGCCACACCGATCCGCAGCCTCCTGCGTGACCAGCCAAACGCCCGCGTCCTGCTGGGCGACGTCACCGGTGTGGACACGGCCACCCGCGCGGTGCTGCTGGCCGACGGGCGTCGCGTGCCCTACGACCACCTCGTGCTCGCGACCGGCGCCCGGCACGGCTATTTCGGCCGCGAGGAATGGGAGCCCCTCGCCCCCGGCCTGAAGAGCGTCGAGGACGGCACCGAGATCCGCCGCCGCCTGTTGCTCGCCTTCGAGGAGGCGGAGAACGCCACCGATCCGGGCGAGCGCCGCGCCCTGCTGAGCTTCGTCATCGTCGGTGGCGGTCCGACCGGCGTCGAGTTGGCCGGCGCCATCGCCGAGTTGGCCCGGCACGGGCTGGCGGGCGAGTTCCGCGCCATCGACCCGGCCGAGGCGCAGATCCTGCTGGTGCAGTCCGGCCCCCGCGTGCTGCCGACCTTCCCTGAGCCGCTGTCGGCCAGCGCCTCGGCATCCCTGGAGGCGCTCGGCGTGCGCGTCATGACCGGCAGTCGGGTGGAGGCGGTGGACGCCGCGGGCGTCGTCGTCTCCGGCCGGCGCATCGCGGCGCGCACCGTGTTCTGGGCGGCCGGCGTCATGGCCTCCCCCGCCGCGCGGTGGCTGGGTGCCTCCCCCGACGGCGCCGGGCGCGTCAAGGTCGGGCCGGACCTGTCCGTCACCGGTGTGCCCGGCGTCTACGCCATCGGCGACACCGCGGCCTCGAACGGCTGGGACGGCCAGCCGGTCCCCGGCCTCGCCCCGGCCGCCAAGCAGGGCGGCGCCTACGTCGCCGCGGTCATCGCCGCGCGCATCGCGGGGCGTCCGGCCCCCGGTCCCTTCCGCTACCGTCACGCCGGCAGTCTGGCGACCATCGGGCGCAAGGCGGCGGTCGCTGATTTCGGCCGGGTGCGCCTGACCGGAGCGGCCGCGTGGTGGCTGTGGGGCGCGGTGCACGTGCTGTTCCTGTCGGGCATGCGCAACCGCGTCGGCGTCGCGGTGGAGTGGTTCTGGGCTTACCTGACGCTGCGCCAGGGCACCCGCCTCATCACCGGCCCGGTCGAACACCCCGCCGTGTCCGAGCCGGCGCCTCCCCCCGTCCTTGAAACCGCATCGTGAAGGGAGACCGTCCCATGAGCATCGCGATCATCCGCGAAGACGACACCCTGGCCGTCCGGGGTGACGAGCCGATGCCAATCCGCTTCGGGCGCGCGGTGTGCGGCGACCTCGCCCAGGCCGAGCGGCGGGAATGGTGGCTGTCCAACGGGCTGGGCGCCTACGCCGCCGGCACCGTCGCCGGCAGCCTGACGCGGCGCTACCACGGCCTGCTGATGGCGCCGGTTGACCCTCCGCTCGGCCGGCGGCTGGTGTTCGCCAAGGCGGACGCCACGCTGCTGGCCGAGGGTCAGGGATACTCGCTGTTCACCAACCGCTGGAGCGGCGGCGCCGTCGCGCCGGCCGGCCACGTGGACCTGGAGAGCTTCGCGCTGGACGGCCGCGTCCCGGTGTGGACATACGCCACCGCCGGCCGCCGCGTCGAGGCGCGCGTCTGGCTGGAGCAGGGGGCCAACACCGTCTATGCCGCGTGGCGCCTCGATGCGGACGACGAGCCCGCGCAACTGCGCGTGGCGCTGCTCGCCAACGGCCGCGACCACCACGGCACCACCGACCGGCACGGCTTCCGTCCGGCGGTGGAGGCGGTGGACGGAAGCCGGCTGCGCGTCGCCGATCCCGCCTTCACCCTGCACGTCGCGGTCGTCGGCGGACGCATCGAGACGCGGTACGACTGGCACGCCGACTTCGACCTGTCCGTCGAGGCGGAGCGCGGCCTGCCCGCCACCGACCATCACCTGTGCATCGGCGAGGCGCTGCTCGACCTCACCCCCGGCGCCTGGGTCGGCATCGTCGCCAGCCTGGACGGGGAGGCGTCCACCGACCTTCCGGCCGCGCTGGCACGCCGGCTGGCCGAGGAGGATGGGGTGCTCGGTCTCGCTGCCGCCACCGTGCCGGAACTGGCCGAGGCGCCGGACTGGGTGCGCCGGCTGGTGCTGGCCGCCGACAGCTACCTGTTCGCCCGGCCGCTGTCCGGCGTGCCGGACGGGCAGTCGGTGATCGCCGGCTATCCGTGGTTCGGCGACTGGGGGCGCGACACCATGATCGCGCTGCCCGGCCTGACGCTGGCGACGGGGCGCCCCGGCAGCGCGCGGCGCATCCTGGAGACGTTCGCCCGCTTCGTGGATCGCGGCATGCTGCCCAACGTCTTCCCCGGAGCCGGCGAGCACGCCGACTACAACACCGTGGACGCCGCACTCTGGTACGTGGAGGCGTGGCGCGCCTACGTCGGGGCCACCGGCGACTTGGCGGCGCTGGAGGCCGCCTTCCCGGTGCTGGAGGACATCGTCGACTGGCACCGGCGCGGCACCCGCTACGGCATCGGCGAGGATCCGGCGGACGGCCTGCTGCGCGCCGGCGAACCGGGGCTCCAGCTCACCTGGATGGACGCCAGGATCGGTGACTGGGTGGTGACGCCCCGCCACGGCAAGCCGGTGGAGATCAACGCGCTGTGGTTCAACGCGCTGCGCGCCATGGCCGAATTTGCCGACCGTCTGGGTCGGCCCGCCCGCGCCTACCGCACCGCGTCCGGCCGCGTCCGCCGGTCGTTCGCCCGCTTCCTGCGCCCGGACGGTGGCCTGTTCGACGTGATCGACGGCCTGGCCGGCGACGATCCGACGATCCGCCCCAACCAGATCTTCGCCGTCAGCCTGCCGCACAGCCCGCTCGACCGCGCCGCGCAGGCCCGCGTGGTGGACGAGTGCCGGCGCGCGTTGCTGACCAGCTACGGCCTGCGCTCGCTGGCGCCGGCGCATGCCGACTACCGGCCGGGCTATCGCGGCGGCGTGCTGGAGCGCGACGGTGGCTACCACCAAGGACCGGTGTGGGCGTGGCTGCTCGGTCCCTACGCGCTGGCCGTGCATCGGATGACCGGTGACGCCGACGCGGCGCAGCGCCTGCTGGAGCCGGTCGCCGACCACCTGAGCGACGCCGCACTCGGCCACGTCAGCGAGATCTTCGACGGCGCTCCGCCGCACACGCCGCGCGGCGCCCCGGCGCAAGCCTGGTCGGTCGCCTGCGTGCTCGAAGCATGGTGGCGGCTCGAACAATCCAAACGACCCTGACCCGAGGAGGAACGAGACCATGACGACCGACACCCTGAACGCCGAACGCCGGCGTCTGGAGGCCCAGAGGGCCGGCACCGAGGACTGGCGCCTCTGGGGCCCCTACCTGTCGGAGCGGGCCTGGGGCACCGTGCGCGAGGACTACAGCGCGCATGGCACCGCCTGGGAGGACTTCAGCCACGATCAGGCGCGCGCGCGCGCCTACCGCTGGAGCGAGGACGGCCTGGGTGGCATCTGCGACGAGGAGCAGCGCCTGTGCTTCGCGCTGGCGCTGTGGAACGGCCGCGACCCCATCCTCAAGGAGCGCGCCTTCGGCCTGACCGGCAACGAGGGCAACCGTGGCGAGGACGTGAAGGAATACTACTTCTACCTCGACGCCACGCCGAGCCACGCGCACCTGCGCTATCTCTACAAGTATCCGCAGGCCCCCTATCCCTACGACCGGCTGGTGGCGGAGAACCACGCGCGCAGCCGCACCGCCCCGCCCTTCGGGCTGCTGGATTCCGGCGCGTTCGACGACGGGCGCTATTGGGATGTGGAGGTCACTTACGCCAAGGCCGGCCCGCGCGAAATCCACATCCGCATCACCGCGTCCAACCGCGGTCCCGAGGCCGCCACCCTGCACCTGTTGCCAACCCTGTGGTTCCGCAACACCTGGGCGTGGAGCGGCGGGACGCAGCATCCGACCCTGGCGCGCGCCGACGCGCCGGACGGCGCGGCCTGGGCGATCCGCACCGCGCATCCCGGGCTGGGCGAGTACCGCCTGTACGGCGCCCGTCCGGCCGACCTGCTGTTCACCGAAAACGACAGCAACGCCGAGCGCCTGTGGGGCCAGCCCAACCCGACGCCCTTCGTCAAGGACGCCTTTCACCGCCGCGTGGTGCATGGTGAGGCGGGCGCGGTCAACCCGGCCGGCGAGGGCAGCAAGGCCGCGGTGTGGTACGTCCTCGATCTGCCGGCCGGTGGCAGCGCCGCGGTGGATCTCGTGCTGTCCGCCGAACCGCTTGCCCGCCCGTTCGCCCGCACGCAGCGCGTGCTCGACACCCGCGCGGCCGAGGCCGATGCCTTCTACCGTGATCTGCTGCCCGACGCCGATGCGGAGGACGCGCGGATCCTGCGCCAGACGCTGGCCGGCATGATCTGGTCCAAGCAGTTCTTCCATTACGACGTGGAGCGCTGGCTGGACGGCGACCGGCTGCCGCCGCCGGAGGGACGCAAGGGGGCGCGCAACCGCTCGTGGAAGCACCTGAAATCCTCCGACGTCATCTCCATGCCCGACGCCTGGGAATATCCGTGGTTCGCCGCCTGGGACCTCGCCTACCACTGCGCGGCGCTGGCGCTGGTGGACGTGGATTTCGCCAAGGACCAGATCGAGGTGCTGCTGAGCGAGCGCTTCCTACACCCCAACGGGCAGATCCCGGCCTACGAATGGGCGTTCGGCGACGTCAACCCGCCGGTGCATGCCATGGCGGCGCTGAAGGTCTTCCGGGCCGAGCGCGTGCAGCGCGGCGAGGGCGACGAGCACTTCCTGCACCGCGTCTTCCACAAGCTGCTGCTGAACTACGCGTGGTGGATCAACCGCAAGGACACGGACGGCCATAACGTGTTCGAGGGCGGCTTCCTCGGCCTCGACAACATCTCGGTGTTCGACCGCTCGGCGCCGCTGCCGCCGGGCTACAGCCTGAAGCAGGCCGACGCCACCGGCTGGATGGCGATGTTCGCGCTGAACATGGTGGTGATGGCGCTGGAACTGGCCCGCGAGGACCACGATTACGAGGACATCGCGATCCAGATCTACAGCCAGTTCCTGTCGGTCGCCAACGCCATCGGCGGCCACATGCCGGGGGCGGTGTCGCTGTGGGACGAGGAGGACGGCTTCTTCAAGGACCTCATTGTCTGTCCGGACGGCAAGGTCAGCCGCGTCAACGTCTACTCCTTGGTCGGCCTGATCCCGCTGTTCGCGACCGAGGTGATCGACCGCCGCCTGCTCGAACACGTGCCGCGCTTCCGCGCGCTGCTGACGCGGCACAAGGGCGGCAAGTTCCAGGGCAGCTACATCTGCGCCTGCCCGGACTGGGAGAACGCACGGGGCGAGCACCTGCTGGCGTTGGTCGACCACACCATGCTGCCGCGCATCCTTCAGCGGCTGCTCGATCAGGGGCAGTTCTTGTCGGATTATGGTGTGCGCAGCGTCAGCCGCATCCACGCCGAACACCGCCACCTGGGCGACCTGCCCGGTGTAGGGCAGGCGCTGATCGAGTACGTGCCGGGCGAGTCCAACACCGGCCTGTTCGGCGGCAACTCCAATTGGCGCGGGCCGGTGTGGATGCCGGTGAACTACACGCTGGTCCAGGGCCTGGAGAAGTTCCACCGCTTCCTCGGCGACGACTTCACCGTGCCGGTGCCGTGCCTTGGCGGAAAGCACCTGACTCTCAAGGAGATCGCCACGCTGATCGCCGACCGGCTGGTGTCGATCTACCGCCCCGACGAAGAAGGCCGGCGGCCGGTCTACCGCGCGCAGCCGGTCTTCCACGAGGATCCGCACTGGCGCGACCTGTTGCTGTTCTACGAATACTTCCACGCCGATTCCGGCCAGGGCCTGGGCGCCGCGCACCAGACCGGCTGGACCGGCCTCCTCGGCAATCTGGTGATGCGCCGATACCGCCGCGACGTGCCGGAATACTGGAAGTCGCGGAGCGTGGAGGAGGTCGCCTGACGCGCTCATCCCTCCCCCGCAGGGCTCTACGGTATGCAAACAAGCCACCGTGCAAAAGCACCTGTTATTGCAATAACTTAGCCGTCATCCCCGCGAAGGCGGGGATCCATAACTTCCAAAGCATGCGGTTGCGGAACGTATGGATCCCCGCCTTCGCGGGGATGACGGGCAATTCTTTGAATTGGTTGGCATTTTTGCGTCACAACATGTGTTTCATACCGTAGCGGCCGGGCGGGGGGAGGGGGCATTATTCCACCACCGCGATATCCTCCCACACCATCGCCGTGCTGCGCGCCGGTTCCGCCGCGTCCCAGCGGTAGGTCTGCGCCATGCGGATGGCCACCTGCTCCACCGGCGTGAAGCGCCGGCCGGACACGGTCACCAGGTGGATCGTCCGCGTCACCTCCGGCTCGATGATGGCGCGCGTCACCAGGCCGGGCAGGGTCGCCAGGTTCTCCGGCATCACCGCGCATCCCATCCCGGCGGCGATCATCGCCTGCACCCAGTCCTCGCGCTCGCTGTGATAGCGGACGTTCACCGTATGCTGCTTCGGCACGTTCAGCGCCTCGAAGTGATAGCGGAATTCGCAGTGCACGCGCTGCAGATAGTCCTCGCCGTCCAGTTCGGACAACGGCACGGCGTTCATGTCCTCGAAGCGGTGGCCGCGCGGGCAGGCGATCAGGTAGCGCTCGGTGAACAGCGGCTTGGCGGTGCACCGCTCCGGGAAGCTCGGCAGCGCCACCAGCGCCACGTCCAACTCGCCGGCCAGCAACGCCTCCACCAGCGGCTTGGCCGGCATGTCGCGGATCGTCAGGTCGAGCATCGGGACGCGGGCGCGCAGCTGCTCGAAGAAGCCGACGAGGCGGGTGGGCGTGATCGTGCACATGACGCCCAGTTTGAGCGGCGCGCGCTCCATGCTGCGGTACTGCTTGGCCTCCGCCAGCACGGCCGAGTTGGTCACGTAGATGGACTCCAGGTGCGGCAGCACCAGCCGGCCCAGCTCGGTCAGGTGAGTGTTGTGGTGTTCCCGGCTGAACAGCAGGCCGCCCATCTCCTCCTCCAGCTTCTGGATGGCGCGGGTGAGCGAAGGCTGGGTGACGTTGCACTGCTCCGCCGCGCGCGTGAAGTTCAGCGTCTCGGCGACGGCCAGGAAGTAGCGGATCTGGTGCATCTCCATCGTGGCCTCCGGTGCAGATCGAACCATAGACGGCGGCTATCCAGTCAATACGACCAAAGCATTTCAGCGGCGGCGCGTCCACGAATACTTTGGCCATGTCAACCACCTCCCGAAGCGGGAGGATCGAACCAACGGAGATGGAAGATGACCGAAAAGACCAACGCTACCACCATTGCCGCCGCCCTGGCCGGCGCCCTGTCGCTGGCCGCCCTGGTGCCCTTGCACAGCGCGGCGGCCGCGGAGGCCGGCGGGCTGGAGAAGTGCTACGGCGTCTCCAAGGCCGGGCAGAACAGCTGCGCCAACGCCGCCGGCACCCACTCCTGCGCCGGCCAGTCCACCAAGGACTATGACGGCGGCGAGTGGCGCGCGGTGAAAGCCGGCGTGTGCGCGGAAATCGGCGGCAAGACCGAGGCGTTCGCGGGCATCGGCATGCCCAAGGACATGACAAAGGCCGCCGCCAAGAAGAGCTGACGCACCCCATCCGCCGGCCGCCGGAGACGTCCGCCATGCTCACCCCGATCCCCGCGAACCATGCCGCCGCCAGCGCGTCCTCCCCCGTGCCCTGCCGGGCGGGCATCGGACTGCGGCATCGCCACGTCGCGGAATTTCTCACCTCCCGCCCGCACGTGGCGTGGATCGAGGTGCACAGCGAGACCTATCTGGCGGCCGGCGGCCCCCGGCTGCGCGCCCTGGAGGCGATCCGCCGGGACTATCCGCTGAGCTGCCACGGGGTTGGCCTCTCCCTCGGTTCGGCCGAAGGGGTCGCCCCCGATCACCTCGCCCGGCTGGGCGTCCTCTATGACCGCCTGGAGCCGGAACTGGTCTCCGACCATCTGGCCTGGAGCGTAACGGACGGTACCTACCTCAACGACCTGCTGCCGCTGCCCTACACCGAGGAGTCCCTCGAGATCGTCCGCTGCAACGTCGAGCGGACGCAGGAGGCGCTGGGCCGCCGCATTCTGGTGGAGAACCCCTCGCGCTACCTGGGCTTCGCGCAGTCCGTCATCCCCGAATGGGAATTCCTGGCCGAACTCGCCGCGCGCACCGGTTGCGGCCTGCTGCTGGACGTCAACAACGTGTACGTCAGCGCGCGGAACCTGGGGTTCGATGCCGCCTCATTCCTCGCTGAGATCCCCGCCGGGGCGGTGGATGAGATCCATATCGCCGGCCACGCCGTGCACGAGACGGGAAGCGGCACGCTGCTGATCGACGACCACGGCGACGTGGTGGCGGACGCGGTGTGGGCGCTGCTGGCCTCCACGCTCCGGCGCATCGGCCCCCGCCCGGTGCTGGTGGAATGGGACACGCGCGTGCCGGCTCTGCCCGTTCTGTTGGCCGAGGCCGCGCGCGCCGACCGCCTGCTGGAGCTGCGCCATGCTGCATGACCTGCAAGCGGCCATGCGCCGCCAGTTGCTGGCGGACGCGCCGGAAGCGCCCGCCGGCATCCTGGGCGACGGGATCCCGGCCTCCATGCGCTTCGCCGTCCATGCCAACAACGTCGTCGGCTCGCTGGTCGAGGCGCTGGAGGCGGCGTTCCCGGTTACGGCCCGCCTGCTCGGCCGGACAGCCTTCCGGCGCGCCGCGGCCTCCTACGTCCGCCGGCACCCGCCGCTCGTCCCACAGTTGCTCGCCTTCGGCGACGGCTTCCCGGATCATCTGGACGCGATGCCCGAGGCGGCCGACCTGGCCCGGCTGGAGTGGGCATGGAACGGCGCCTTCTTCGCCGCCGACGCGCCGATGCTCGACCCGGAGGATCTGCGCGTGGTGCCGCAGCACCGCTATCCGGAGCTGCGCTTCGCGCTGCATCCCTCGGCGCATCTGCTCACCATGGCGTGCCCCGTCCTCGACCTCTGGGACGCGCTGCGCCGCGACGAGCCACCGCCGCGCCCGACGTCCGACGGCGGGCAGGTGCTGATCGTCCGTCCCCTGACCGAGGTGCACGCCGTGGCCATCGGGCGTGGCGAGTTCACGCTGCTGCTCGCGCTGTCGGCGGGCGTGAACCTCGGACACGCCGCCGCGGCGGCGACGGGAACCGATCCCGGTCTCGACCTGCAGGCCACCCTGCTCGCCCACCTGCAACTGGGCACCTTCACGACCTTTTCCCTGCTCCCGGAGGAATGAAAAATGACCCTTCTTGCCGTTGCGCCCCCTGTGTCCCCGCGCCGTGCGCAGATGGCCTCGATTGTCGGGCAGGTGGACGGCGTCATCGGGCGGCTGAACGCCTGGGGCGCTCCACTGCTCCAACTCGCGATCCGGCTGTGGATCGCCAAGGTGTTCTTCACCTCAGGCCTGACCAAGATCCAGGACTGGGATACCACCGTGCTGCTGTTCGCCGAGGAGTACAAGGTACCCCTGCTGTCCCCCGACGTAGCGGCGGCGCTCGGCACCACGTTCGAGCTGGGCATGCCGGTGCTGCTGGCGGTTGGTCTGTTCAGCCGGCTGGCAGCGTTGCCGTTGCTCGGCATGGCGCTGGTGATCCAGTTCGTGCTGGGCGCCGCCAACCCGGCTTATGATTCCGTCGAGCACGTCTACTGGATGTTCCTGCTGCTGACCATCGTGGTGCACGGGCCGGGGCGCTTGTCGCTGGATGGCGTGCTGCGCGGGCTTTGCCGCAATGGAAAACGAAATGCCACGTAACTGGTTCAAATCCTCAGCTTCTTGGCGACGCGTGCCCATCGTGGCCGGCTGAAGATCGGTTACAACGTACGGCAAGGACTGCTTGTGGCGCTCAGTCTAGAGTCCGCTCCTGACCGATAGTGTTGAAAAATCCCGGGGCTGGCGGAGTAAGAATTTTTCCATCTTACCACGGCCATGTCGCGCAGTAATATCGCTCCAAAACCCGTGCAAGTGACACATTGTTCCTCGAAAACGGCTACAAAACACCCGTCAGGGAGTTTTTCAACACTATCGGCGCAAAGCGGACGATCTCACCACCTGGGAAGGGGTAAAGGCAGAAGAACGTGGCTCATTTTGCTGAGCCGGACAACTGATCACTTCCGTATCGTGCCCGTGAGGTCTCTGGGACGCCCCGGCGCATCGGCGAGCCAACGGAGCCCGCCGGCACAGCAGGGTCGGCACTTCTTCAATGCCCCTCCCACACAGGCTGGCGCTTGCCGAGAAATGCGTCAAAGCCTTCGGCCGCATCCTGGGCGAGCATGTTGGTGACCATCGCCTCGCCGGCGCACGCGTAGGCGTCGTCCAGCCCCATGTCGAGCTGGCGATGGAACGTCGCCTTGCCGAGTTTCAGCACGAAGGGCGGCTTCGACGCGATTCGCGCCGCCATCGCCGCCACCTCCGCGTCCAGCCGCTCCGGTGCCACCGCGCGGTTGATCAGGCCATGCCGTTCGGCAGCGGGCGCGTCGATGACATCGCCGGACAGCAGCATCTCCATCGCCGCTTTGCGTCCGACGGCGCGCGCCAGGGCTACCCCAGGCGTCGAGCAGAACAGGCCAAGGTTGATCCCCGGCGTGGCAAAGCGGGCGGTGGTCGAGGCATAGGCGAGGTCGCAGCTTGCCACCAGTTGGCAGCCCGCTGCGGCGGCAGCCCCCTGGACTTTGGCGATCACCGGCTGCGGCAGCCGCACGATGGCGGTCATCACCCGCGTGCACAGGGCGAACAGCGCCGCCACGGCCTCGCGCCCGTCCAGCGCGCGCATCTCGCGCACGTCGTGGCCGGCGCAGAAGGCCCGCCCGGTGGCGGCCAGCACCACCACCCGGACGTCGCGGTCCGTGGCGAGGGTGGCGAATGCGCGCTCCAGCTCAGTCAGCAGGGCGACGGACAGGGTGTTGTGGGCCTCGGGCCGGTTGAGCGTCAGCGTGGCGACGCCGGCCTCGACATGGGTGAGCAGGATCGGTTCGGCTTCGGACATGTCGGATTCTCCGTGTCAGGTGCCGACCGGACAGGACGTGCAGCACGGACGGCGCCCGCACCCGGCTCATGCCGGGTGCGGGCGCTGCGGCAGCGACGGAATGGGAACCCGTCCAGTCGATGGGGAAGGGGATCAGCAGCAGCCCGCCGGGGCCGCCACCAGGGCGCAGCCGGCCGTCGGAGCGGGCGCGGCCCTGTCGCCGAGGTGCTTCTCGACGTGATGGACGGCCTTGGAGCGGATCATCGCCGCGAGTGCCGCGACCTCGTCGATATGCTCCTGCGGCACGCCCAGGGCACGCGCGGCGGCGAGGTGCTTGTCGAGGTTGGCCGTGCAGTTGACGGCCAGCGACGCGCCGATGGCGATCAACTCGGCGAGCATATCCGTCGTGCCGCATCCGCAACCGTCCGGCGCCGGCTCCAGGCCGAGCGCGTGGCGGCCCATCCCCTCGGTGGCGCTGGTCCGCACGCACACGGCACCGGCCACGGCCTTCTCGATGTCCGCACCGGTGGCGCCGGCACGCTTCACCTCGGCGAGGTGGTAGGTGGTGCAGGGGCGGCATCCCGCCGCCACCGAGATCGCCACCGCCACCAGTTCCTTCTCCAGCATCGTCAGGGACATCATCGCCTCCATCCAAGGGGAAGGCGCGGCCGATCCGCGCCTCATGCCCGTTGGACGGGGGCGGATACCGGAACGTTACACGTCATTTCCCCCTCGGCGCGAGCAGGCGGGCGACCGTCATCGCCCCCGCCAGCGCCCGGTCGCTGACGGCGCCCTCCAGCCGTGCGATGTCGCGGGAGCGCCGCCAGGGTCTCCGCCATGGCCTGGGCGCTGTCGGTGACAGGGAGGGCGGAGAGGCTGATACGCGCCGGGCCAAGGTTCCATCAGGTCGGCAACAGGCATCTCTCGCAGGTTGCAGCCCAGTCCAGCGACAAGGATCGGCGGGCCGGTAAGCGCTTCTTCAGAACCCTGATCTTCGCCTGCATTCATCCTCCGCTCAGAAGGGACATCGATCCGGCAACGATCATCAGGGTGCCGGCCGCGCGGGTCACCCGGCGCACCTCCGGCACATACATCTCCGACAGAGTGTAGAGGGTGACGCCCGCCATCCAGGCGGTGCTCATGGCGCCGGCCGCCACCATCAGCGCCATCGCCGGCCAGCAGCAGCCCACACAGTACAGCCCGTGCTGCGCACCCATCACCAGGGCACCGTGTGTACCGTCGCGCCAGCGCGACAGGAAGAACGTGGCGGGGGACTCGCAGTACGTCAGGCACGCGTCCTTCAGCGGACTGAGCTGGTACGCGCCGACCAGAACGAGGGCTACCCCCCGCACCGCCGGGTCGCCGACGATCAGCGACGGCGACAGGACGCCCACGGCGGAAAGCCCCCATTGCAGCGCCGTTGCGCCTCCGGCGGCCAGCAGCCACACGGCGCCGTACGCGCAGAGGAAGGCCGTAGCCTGTCAATCGGCTTCGGACTCATACCAAGTCCTGCGGAGTACGACTCATGCGGCGATTCCCGCAGGCTGGGGCGGCGTGATTCACCGGAGGGACCACGACGACGAGGTCCGCCATGGCCGCTCCGGTCCCAGTGCGCAGCGATTATGATGCCGCCGCCCTGCGCCGGCTTGCTCGATCCGCCCACGATCCCGGTCAGGTCCGCCGACTGCTGGCGTTGGCGGCGATCTACGATGGCGAACCGCGCTCGACGGCGGCGGCAATCGGCGGGGTCGGCTTGCAAACGGTGCGCGACTGGGTGCTGCGCTTCAATGCCGCGGGACCGGCGGGCTTGCTGGCCGGCAAGGCTCCGGGGCCGCAGCCGCGCTTGGCCGAGCACCACCGGGCCGCGTTGCGCCAAGTCGTCGAGGACGGGCCGCTCCCGGCGGTGCATGGGGTGGTGCGCTGGCGGATCATCGACCTGCTGCACTGGCTCTGGGAGGAGTTCCGCGTCTCCCTTTCCAAGCAGACGCTGAGCCGGGAGCTGCGCGCCCTGGGCTTCCGCAAGCTGTCGGCGCGCCCCCGCCACCACGCCAAAGATCCCGAGGCCGCCGAGGCGTTCAAAAAAGTTTCCCACGCTGCAGGCAGAGATCGCGGCGCACGAGGCTGCTGGCAAGCCGATAGAGATCTGGTGGCAGGACGAGGCCCGGATCGGTCAGAAGAACAAGATCACCCGCCGCTGGGCGCGCCGTGGCACCCGGCCAGCCGCACCGCGCGACCAGCGCACGCACTCGGCCTATCTGTTCGGGGCGATCTGCCCGGCCCACGGCAAAGGCGCCGCCCTGGTGCTGCCGCACTGCACGAGCGAGGCGATGGCGTTGCATCTGGAGGAGATCTCCCGCGCCGTGGCGCTGGGTGCATATGCCGTCGTGCTGCTCGACCAGGCCGGCTGGCACACCTCGACCAAGCTGCCGATCCCCGGCAACATCACGCCGCTGCCGTTACCGCCGAAGTCGCCCGAGCTGAACCCAGTGGAGAATATCTGGCAGTTCCTTCGCGACAACCGGCTGTCCAACCGCGTTTTCGCCTCCTACCAGGACATCCTCGATCACTGCGGCTTCGCCTGGAACGCCCTCGTCGATCAGCCCTGGACCATCATGTCCATCGGCATGCGAGCCTGGGCCCATCGGTCATGATCCGTGAGTTTTGGTATTACACGATGTTCCTGGTAATAGCGGCGCCAATCAACTTTGCGTACGTAGCCCGACAAGGTACCTTGTCATTAAGGGCCAAGATGACTGGAACGATGTTTGGCAATGCCGCTGCTATAGCTTGATTGCTGTGCCGCAGATAAGGGCACAACAGCTCAGCCAGCGAGGCGTCCAACGCGCCATGCAGCAAACCTCGAATGTACAATCTCTTCACTTCTATGTCGTTCTGCACCATCCTTTGCGCCTGGATATTGCTTGTTTGCCTGGAGTGGACACGATAATAGAGTAGCGGTTCTTCCAAATTGGCAAACCGCTTGCCCAGAAGAGCGGCTCGGCACCACATGGCATAGTCCTCGGCCGGTGAGAACTTAGCATCATAGCTGCCTACATCGGCGAAGAAGGAGCGGCGAGCCATCGCGCTGGGGTGCACCATCGAGGTGTTGTAAAGCAACTGCGTCTTGATTTCAGCGTCATGAGCTGGATGGCGTAGTACGCGACTGGCGATCGGGATTTCGGCGTCGTCAGAGAAGTAGATGATCGCGCTGCCGCAGATATCGATGTCCCTATTCGCCTCAAGGAACTCGGCTTGGCGTTCCAGGCGGGTCGGGTGACAGATGTCGTCATGGTCGAGAATTGCAACCATCGGCGCATCAATTGCATCAAGCAGCTTATTGCGAGAATCCGAAATGCCGAGATTGACGGAGCTGTGGATGATTTTTAGGCTCATCCTCTTCGAATAGCCTTCAAGGATCTCCAGTGTATCGTCTTGCGAAGCATCGTCATGAACGACCACATCGAAGTCACGATGGCTCTGCGCAACCAAGGAGTCGAGAGTTGGTCGCAAATTTGCGCTTGCGTTGTAGACCGGGAGCGCGACGGAAATCTTAGTCATGGTAGCCGGGAGTGCTCTGCATCGCGAAGCTCCAATTCCGCCAACTCTTGCTGGAGGGCGACGACCATGCACCGACTGCACCGCCTCGCGCATACAGCGACCGATCTTTAATTGCGTCCACGGCAGAGAAGCCTAGGCGCTGGAAACGGATTGTCTCGGTGAACGTCATGCGATTGCTCACGCCATAGTCAAGCGGTTAATGATTCCCGACGCCGCTCAGAGGCGGGTGGCATTCATATCGTCAGCGCCCTCCTCCACTGCATTGGCATTCTGCAGAAAGACGCGGCGAGCAGCCGGCGTCTGCGGGCAGCGACCGGGCCATTTGCGGTAGATACTCAGGATACAGTCCAAGAGCATGTGGTCGTTCGACGCTCCGCGCCTCCCCCCCAGCTGGCGGTCAGTCTTGTGGGTATTCGGCCCGCGTATGGGGAGGTGCCTCAACTCGGCATCGGCGAGGACATTGAGGAGGAATTCCCAATCCTCGAACAGCACCAGCGAATCATCGAAGCGCCGGCCGAGCAGGAGCTTTCTCGGAAACACCAGACAATTGTTGGGAATACGGTTCTTGACTTCGATTTCGGCCAGTGAAACGTTGGCAAGATCCACGTCCTGCTCGCCCAAAACGACGATGCCGTCCGGCCGTCGTTCTTCCTCGACGAAGCGTGGATTGCAGAAGAAGACCGCCTCCGACTCGCAGTCGAGAGACGAAAGCAAGGTGTTGACGAAACCCGGTGGGAAGCTGTCGTCATCGTCCAAAAAGAGGATGTGCTCAGCCGAGGCGAGATCCAGGCCCAGGTTGCGGCTGGCCGCCGGCCCGGGAGCGCCGCATCTTTGCAGAAAAAGGTCCTGGCCGTCGAGCAGGCCGGCAACCGCACCGTAGGTCCCCGCATCCCAGTCGTCGGCAACGACGATAACCTGCACCCGCCCCTGAGACTGCATCTTGACCGAACCCACCGCGCGCACCAGAAGTTGGGGCCGGTGGTGGGTGGGAATGATAACGCTCAACCGCGGGCGAATCTCGTACGGCACAGATACCGGCACCGCCGTCTGGCCGGGCTCGGTCGCCGCAGGTCGCACGGCCACCTGTTCGAACAGGCTTTCCAGGGCTTGTACCTGCCGGGGCGTATCGAAAGGCGGGTGGGCGAGGCGGTTGCGCTGGATTCGCTGGCGCAACGCCTGCAGTCGTGGCCGGTCGGCTGCCAGGGCCAGAGCCAAAGCCTCGTAGGCGGCAAAGGAGTCGGTCACCAACTCCGGCGCGCCCACCGCCCGCAGCAGGCTGCCTGCCATGCGGGAGGCGAAGCTGCGCCCGGAGCAGGTAAGGACTGGGAGCCCCATCCAAAGTGCGTCACTGGTGGAGGTGCCACCATTGAAGGGAAAAGTGTCGAGTTGCAGGTCCGCCAGGGTGAAGCGCGCCAAGTATTCGGGCGTAGGTGCGGGCCGCGCGAAGAGAATGCGCTGAGGCAGCACGCCGACGCTTTGAGCATAGCGCAGCAAATTGGCTTGCGCCGTCGGATTGGTAGCTAGCAACCAGAGGATGCTGTCGGGCACTTGGCGCAGTATGCTCATCCAGACGGCGAAGAGTTCGGGCGTGAGCTTGTTGGTATTGTTGAAGGCGCAGAATACGAGAGCGTCGTCAGGCAACCCATAGTCGCTGCGTTTCAGCGCCGCCCCAGCTTGGCGCTGCCGGTCGTTCACCTGAAAGCACTCTGGCAAGTAGAGTGGCTTTTCGGTGAAGAAGCGGGCTTCCTCCTCGGGAAGTACATAGCGGTCGGCCAGGACGTAATCCAGGCTGGGCAAAGCGGTGGTGCCGGGCAGGCCGAGATAGGAAATCTGGACAGGAGCCGGTTTGAACTCCAGGATATTCGATCGGCTGTTGGTGGTCAGCCCTTGTAGATCGACAAGGATATCGATTTCCGCCGCCCGGATGACGCGCGCGGCCGCCTCGTCGGAAAGCTCGTGGATATCGACAAAATGATCCATAGCCCGACGGACTCGCGCGTACATCGGGCCGCCGTCATCGGTGCTCCAGTTGAAGCCGTAAATTTCGAAGCGCCTGCGGTCGTGCAGTTCGTACAATTCCGCGGTAAGGATGGAGACTGCGTGCAGATTGAAGTTTGAGGAAAGATAGCCGATGCGCAGGCGCTCGTGCCGGTAGCCAGAGTCCGGCGCCAAACGATCCTGACCGCAGCGCACGAAGGATGCCACGGATCTTCTGCTGGCCTCCAGCTGCAGCTGTGGATCATCGCTGATGCTTAACATGGATATGGCCGAGGTGGCCTTGCGCATCATGTCCAGGGAGATGCCCTCGACGTCCTCGTATATCGGCCAAGCACAGATGCGCTGTCGCAGGCGGACCCAGTGGTAGAGCACCTCAGGCTGTTGTGTGCGAAGCTTGAGGCTGAGGGTCAAGCGGGCCAGGGCTTCCTCGTAGCGGCCTAGCCGCTCGAGCAGGCGTCCTAGGTTGTTAAGGGCGATGACAACGAGCTCGGGGTCCCCTTTGCCGCTGGCGCTTACCACCTTATCCCAGGTGAGGATGGCTTCCGCAGGGCGACCGAGCTTCTCCTGGAGGACGCCGGCGCTGATATGGGCCTGCAGAAAAGCCGGGTTGCGCTTCAGGGCCGATAGATGAGCCTGCAGGGCCGCCTCGTCCCTGCCGGCTTGGCTGAGGGCACAGCCCAGATTGAAATAGGCGGCGAAGGCCAGAGGCGATTGGGCGTTATGCTTCAGCCATGCCTCATAAAGCTCGATGCTGCGTTCCAGGCGGCCGGCCGGATCGAGGCCTTCCATGACCTTGATCAGTTCTTGTAGGCTGCAGCGACGGATGGATTGCAAGACCCTGTCGGGTGCGGCCGCGAGCTTGTTGTTCTGCTTTCTGGAACCACCTTGCATGGACGGCAGGCCTTACTCGTCAGAGTTGGGTGGCATGGTGCAGGCCACTGGCAAAGCGCAAGATTTAACTGCTGAACCCGAGTCTGTCGACCGGTTCCGTGTCCGTTCAGGTTTATCTTGCCCCTTGTGGTACCGGTCCGTCACCAAGGGAACTGACGAGAGTTGACCTCGGCGCGAGCGCGTTGCCCGAGTGCTTCCGGTGCCGTAAGCGGAGACCACGCTTGCTGTGTGGCATGTCGTCAGGGCAACAGCCGAGCAATCGACCGGCCGACGTGGGCTGAACAAGTGTCGGTGGCCGGGCAGTCCGACGCACGGGTCTGCATCTTCGTCGGCTTGCAGGTCCGGTCACTGTTCCTAGTACCGACCTTCGGTATTCCGGGCATTGTAGAATTGTTCGAACACTACCTTAAGATTGACAGCGTTTCTCTGCGTCATTTCATCGGCTTCCTTTCCTATTCCAAAGAAATAGACATCTCTGATCACATGATCCCTGAAAAAACCCCACACCGAAAACCAATCATCGTGATTTACAAGTTTTGTGAAATCCGAAATATCCAAATTTCTATAATAGTTCATTCCGTCATGAGAGGTAAACGGGGAATCCGATGGAACGTCCTCTGCGGTGCCGTGACGGCGACGGCCAAGGGACGCGCACGTCATGATCATAAGCCCGTCCTTACGGAGCATGCGGATCATGTTCAGCCACGTTTCCCGCCAGTTCCTATTGTGCTCCATCGCCTCGCACGAAACAATCGTGTTGAACTGATGAGCCTTGCCGCCGAAATCCTCTCCCGGACAGGCCACATCTACGCCTGGCCCCAACTCCAGGTCGATCCCGATATAGCGGCAACGCTCAAAGTGCTCCCGCACACTTCCGTTGATATCAAGACTCCCTATTTCAAGAACTTCCGCATCCACGAAGTGCGATTCTAGAAAGTTCTTAATACTTCTAACAAAAAAAACTTGTTCTGGATGGGCCATTCGCCAATTTCCTTAACCGCATGCCGCCTCATTAAAATGCGGTGAACGGGCACCGTCAAGTTCGGGCTGGCCAGGGACGCCGGTGTGACGGTATAGGGCCAGCATGACGACGTACCCCGATCCGCTGTACGCCGGCTACCGCTTCCCTACCGAGGTGACTTATCCGGGATAGAGACACTGGATGTACTTCCGGGGCGGTCTAATCAGACGGTGACCGGCGGTAACGTCAATGCCCGGTGGTTGCGCGCCCGGATTTGAACCTGCAGCATACCACATCAACGGCTGGAGAGTGGAGGTACCGCCGCCTCCCAGTTCTCAGTTTCATTACCTATGGGACGCCACCACCGCTCCAAAGCGTTGGTACGCCTACATCCCGCACAAATCCTTGATCTTTTGCCTGCCTGGGGGCCAAAGGCGGTTCATCCGCGCATTCGGTGCTGAGGTGTCGAGGGCCGCAGTGATGGCGAGCGCTTCGGTCGTCAAGCGGTGCATAAGACGCGCTGACGGAGCAGATCGAACTTGGCACGGCCGAACATCTGCCGCTTGATGAGCTGATCCGCCCCCTGAACGCGCCCGGTGCGCCGGTGCGGACGCTTCGGCATAGGGGCCGGAGCGATCACGGCTGACCAGCGTGACGGTCGGGTGCCGCTTCAGCCAAGCCCGCAGAGGAGCGGCGGAGCGGTCCGGCAGGAGGTCGATCACCCGGCCGCGCTCCAGGTCGCACACGATGGTTCCATAGCGCCGGCTGCGGCACCATGCCCAGTCGTCGACACCGATTGCCCGCGGAGGCCGGCACGGTGGTAGCGGCAGTTTGCGGATGAGGCGCAGGACGGTATCGCCGCTCACCGGCATGGCCAGCTTCGACGCCAACCGCACACCCGGTTCACCGCCCAGCATCAAGCCGATCTGGGCTTGAGCCAACGCCAGCCGCCCCGTCCGCCGCTCCGTGCGGGCAATCTCGGGCAGGCGCTCGGCAAAGATGCGCGGTCCGCAGTGCCGGCAGCGGAAGCGGCGAACCTCAACCCGCAGAACGATCGGGCGCCCCTGCCAAGGCAGGTCGGCGAGCGTGCGCCAGTAACGATCTTTTGCGTGCCGGAACGGGCGAGCACCACCAGGGCGGAGATGTCCCGCACCCGCCCGGCCGCGTCGGTTAGCGTGCCGCGCTCCAGCAGCGCCCGGACCAGACGGCGCCCGAGGAACCCTCCGCCCCCGCTGTCCGGCCACCAGCGCGTCCGTATCGAACGGAAGTTTTATGTCTGGGGGCACATTATTATCAATTCATTTAATAGACTTTTATATTATTAAACATGCACAAAATGCAAAATATGGAATCAAGGTTTGTCCGGGAATCAGGCGCTGAGCGCCTGATCCAGGTCGGCGATGAGGTCGGCCGGGGATTCCAGGCCGATGTGCAGGCGGATGAGGATGTGCGGTTCCGGCCAGCGGGTCACCGCGCGCAGCCGGCCGAGGTCGGCCAACGTCACCAAACTCTCGAAGCCGCCCCAGGAGGCGCCGAGACCGAACAGCCGCAGGCCATCGACCACCCGCACCGCCGCGGCATCACCGGCATCGCGCAGGCGGAAGGACAGCAGGCCGTTGGTGCCATGAAAGTCGCGTTTCCACAGGGCGTGGCCGGGATGCTGCGGCAGCGCCGGGCACAGCACCTCGGCGACCCTGGGATGGCCCGACAGCCATTCGGCCACCGCCAGCGCGCCGGCCTGATGCATGGGCAGCCGGGCGGCGAGGCTGCGCGCGCCGCGCAGCACCAGATAGGCGTCGTCAGGGCCGACCGCCGAGCCGGTGGCGTCGCTGAAGGCGTGCAGCGCCGGCCAGGCGGCTTCGGTGGTGGTCACCGCCCCCATCACCACGTCGGAGTGGCCGCTGAGGTACTTGGTGGCGGCGACGATGGAGATGTCGGCGCCGAGGCCGAGCGGCCGGTAGAGCCCGCCGGCTCCCCAGGTGTTGTCGGCCGCCACCAGGATGCCGCGCGCCCGGGCGCGGGCGGCGAGGGCCGGCAGGTCGCACAGCTCGTAGGCGAAGGAGCCCGGGCATTCCAGGTAGAGCAGCCGCGTCTCCGGCCGGATCAACTCCTCAAGCCCGCTGCCGTCGCCGGCCAGGAAGTCGTACAGGATGCCGTAGCGGTCGAGGACGGCGTGGCAGAGCTGGCGCACCGGCTCGTAGACCGAATCCGCGATGATGACGTGGTCGCCGGGACGCAGGTAGGCGAGGAAGACCTGGGCAATGGCCGCCAGCCCGGTGGGGACGAGGCGCGTGCGGTAGCCGCCCTCCAGTTCGGTGACGAGGTCCTCCAGTGCGTAGGCGGTGGGGTTGCCGCGGGCGCCGTAGGTGAGCAGCCGCTCGCTGTCGCGCCGTCGCCGCAGGTCGCGCATCTGGGCGACGGAGTCGAACAGCACGGTGCTCAGCCGCACCACCGGCGGGTTGACCGGCCGCCCGCCCTCGGCCTCGGCGCCGCGCCCGGCGTGGATGAGGCGGGTCGCGGAAAACCGGCGGGTCTCTCGGGTCATGGCGGGCTCACGCTGCGGGGTGGGGAAGGGTGAAGAGCGCGCGCTCGGCGTCGTCGAGCTGGCCGACGAGGGCGGTCTCCCAGGCGAGGTAGCGGCGCGCCGCGTCCCGGTTGCCGTCGTGGCGGTCGTGCACGAAGAAGAGGTGGTCGATCCGCTCTGCGTCGGGCGGCTCGGCGGGGGAGGCGGCGAGCGGCAGGCCGGCCCGCACCCAGGCATCGACCCCGCCGGCCAGGACGTGGGCCGCTCCGCCCGTCGCCTCGCGCAGCTCCTGCGCGGCGAGGCGCGCGACCCCGTCGTCGTCGCCGACCACCAGGAACGGCCCGGCGGTCCCGGCGACGTCCTCCGCCAGACGCGGACGGATCGACCAGCGGGCGCCGGGGATGTGACGCGTCCGGAACCGGGCGCTGGCGCCGACGTCCACCACGGTGGCGCCGTCGGCGGCCAGCCGATGCGCCGCCGCGGCATCGACCGTGCCGCCCTCCGGTGGCGCCGCGACGGCCGGGGCGAGCGGAGCGCCGGACCCGAGGCCACTCTCCAGCACCGCCGCGTCGCGGCCGAGCTGGCGCAGCCAGCTGGCGACGACCGGCGCCCGCACCCCGTCGGAATCATAGAGCACCAGCCGGGCGCCCAGCACCCCGACATACTGGTCGGTCGCCTGAATGAGCTGGCCACCCGGCGCGTGCTGCGCCCCGTCGAGATGCGACGCGGCGAACTCCGCGGCGGTGCGCACGTCGAGGAGGAGGGTGGTGCGCGCCGGGTCGGCCCGCCACGCGGCCAGGGTGGCGGCGTCGATGCGCGGCACGGTGAAACGCCCGGCCAGCTGCGCGGCGGCGGCGCGCGCTTCGTCCAGCCCGGCCGGGGCGGCGTTGTCCGGGTAGCGGCGGGCGCTGCCGTGGTCGAGCGCCAGGTCGGCGAGGACCCAGCCCTGCGTGCCGTTCTCCAGCGCCAGCACCGGGTTGGGGATCCCCAGGTTGATGAGCGTCTGGGCGCCGATGATGCTGCGCGTCCGCCCGGCGCAGTTGATCACCACCATGGTCTCCGGCGACGGCACGAGGTCGCGCAGCCGGTAGCCCAGCTCCCCGTTCGGGCAGCAGACGGCGCCGGGGATGCTCATCTTGCGGAACTCCTCGACCGGGCGGCCGTCGAGCACCACGAGGTCGCGTCCCTCCGCCTGCCAGCGGGCCAGCTCCCGTGCGCCGACGCGCGGCGTGCCGCAGGCGTGCTCGACCAGCTCGCCGAAGGCCTTGGAGGGAACGTTGACGCCCTTGAACAGGGTGAAGCCCGCCGCCGCCCAGCCCGCCGTCCCGCCGTCGAGCACGGCGATGTCGGTGTAGCCCAGCCCCTCCAGCCGGCGCACCGCCGTTTGCGCCAGTGCGGTGTCGTCGGCGCACAGCACGACCGGGACGCCGCGTCGCGGGGCGAGGCGCCCGACGTCCAGCTCGAGCCGGCTGTAGGGCAGCGGCACGGCGAGGAACAGGTGCCCCTCGCCGAACTGCCCGGCCTCGCGGACGTCGAACAGGGCCAGTTCCCCCGGCTCCGAAAGGCGGGCCTTGAGCGCGGCCGGGGCGATCAGCGTGGGCATCGCGGGCGTGTCCTTCGGTCAGCGGCGGGTCTCGACACCGATCGGCTTGCGCCCACAGGTGCCGGCCGCGAGGTCGAATTGCAAGCGCTCCGTCAGCGTCTCCAGCGCGCGGCCGTAGAGGTGGAGGTGGCGGATCGGCGCCTCGCCGCGGATCTCCACCGCGTGGATATCGTCGGGCAGCAGGGCGATCCCGTTTCCCGGCCCGATGGCCCGAGTCTCCGCCAGCTCCAGCGTGGCGAAACCCTCGCGGCTGCCGTCGTCGGTGCGGCGGTAGAGATGGTTGTGCTCGACCCCCTCGACGGCGGCGATGCAGGCCCAGGTGGTGTGGTTGTGCGCCCCGGTGTGCTTCCCCGGCAGCATGACGTTCAGGTAGAGCGCGAAGCCGCGGTCGGCGTCCTCGCGGATCAGGTAGCGGGCCTGCAGGCCGCCGTCGTCCGGCACCGGGAAGTCGTCGGGCCGCCACAGCTCCGTCCTGGCGGCGAGCGCCCGCAGCGCGCCGAGGGCCTCGTCCAGCGAGTCCCGGTCGACTCGCCCGGCAAGGGCCGACCTGGCGGCGCCCAGCGCCTCATCGACGGCGCGGGCACAGGTGCGCGCGGTTGCGGATTCGGCGGTCGGGAGCGGGACGTCGCGGGTGGCCATGATCGGTCCTCGGCTGTGGGATGGGAGACGGTTCGCCTTAATTACACATACAAACACCGTCCAAGAGCATCAATAGTCTATTTTAAAAGTATGATTCTGGTTGACAGGACCCGCGCTTCGTCCGGAAGCTGAGCCCCGACCGCACCCAAGCCCGGCCACCGACGGAATCCGCCATGCCCGACCGCAAGCCCGTTTCCCTCCGTCTCCTCGCCCCGTTCGCCGCCGCGCTGGCGCTGATCGCCGGCACCGCCCAGGCCGGCCCGACCCTCGACGCGGTGAAGGCGCGGAGCACGGTGAAGTGCGGCGTGCTCAACTCGCCCGGCGGATCGGCGCCCGACGCCAACGGCGAGTGGCGCGGCTTCAACGCCGACTTCTGCCGCGCCATCGCGGCGGCGCTGTTCAACGACCCGCGCAAGGTGGAGTTCGTCGCCACCACCCGCCAGCAGCGCTTCACCGCCATCCAGTCCGGCGAGGTGGATGTGCTGATCGCCGGCGTGACGCAGACGGTCACCCGCGCCCTGCAGCTCGGCCTGCATTTCGGGCCGATCGTCCTGCACGACGGCCAGGGCTTCCTTGTGCCGAAGGCGCTGAAGGTGGCGAAGGCGACGGAGCTGGACGGCGCCACCGTCTGCACCATGCCCGGCACCACGACCGAGCTGAACGTCACCGACTTCTTCCGGCTGAACAAGATCAGCTACAAGCCGGTGGTCGCCGAGGAGTTCCGCGAGGTCCTGGCGGCGTTCACCGCCGGCCGCTGCGACGTGCTGACCCAGGACGCCTCGGCGCTGGCCATCACCCGCTCGCAACTGCCCAAGCCGGACGACTACGTCTTGCTGCCCGAGCGCATCTCGAAGGAGCCGATCGCCCCCGCGGTGCGCTTCGGCGATGATCAGTGGCAGGAGATCGTCAACTGGACGATCTGGGCGACCATCCAGGCCGAGGAGTTCGGGATCGCCAGGGACACCGTGGACGGCTTCGCCGGCAGCCCCGACCCGTCGGTCCGCCGCTTCCTCGGCATCGACCCCGGCATCGGCGAGGCGATCAGGCTCGATCCCCGCTGGGCCTACAACATCGTCAAGGCGGTTGGCAATTACGGCGAGATCTTCGAGCGCAACTACGGCAAGGACTCGCCGCTCAAGTTCGCCCGCGGCCCGAACGAGTTGGTGCAGCGCGGCGGCCTGATCGTCTCCCCGCCGTTCCGTTGAGCCGCAGGGCGCCATGACGACGGGGCGGACGGGCGGCGCAGCGCAGGAGCCGCTGGTCTCGGCGGTCGGCTTCCTGTGCATGGCGGCGCTCGTCTGGTGGCTCGCCCGCAACACGCTGGACAACCTCGACCGCCAGGGGATCGCGCTCGGCTTCGGCTTCCTCGGCCGGCCGGCGGGGTTCGCCCTCGACGACACGCTGTTGGCCTTCGAGCCGGCGCACAGCTACGCCCGCGCCATCCTCGCCGGCCTGCTCAACACGGTGGCGGTGGCGGTGCTGGGCTGTGTGCTGGCCGGCGTGCTCGGCTTTCTGCTGGGGGCGCTGCGGCTGTCGGACAACCCCATCGTCGAGGCGCTGGTGCGCGCCTACGTCGAGCTGATGCGCAACACGCCGCTGCTGCTGCAGTTGCTGTTCTGGAGCGCGGTCATCCACGCCCTGCCGCCGGTGCGCGCCGCCGCCGAGCCGCTGCCCGGCGTCTTCCTGTCCAACCGCGGGCTGGTCCTGCCCTACCCGGTGCCGGGCGCGGCGCCGCTGTGGGCCGGCGGCCTGCTGCTCGTCCTGCTGCTGGCCGGGCGGCGGGTGCTGCCGGCGCGGCTGGTCACCCCGGCCCGGCTGCTGGCGGCGGCCGGGTTCGCCGCGGCCCTGGCGCTCGCCCCGCCAGAGTGGCGGGTGCCGCGGCTGAAGGGCTTCAACTTCGTCGGCGGCGCCACCGTGTCGCCGGAGTTCACCGCGCTGCTGGCCGGGCTGGTGCTGCACCACGCCGCCGGCGTGTCGGAGATCGTGCGCGGCGCCGTGCTCGGCGTGCCGGCCGGCCAGTGGGAGGCGGCGCAGGCGCTGGGCCTGACGCGGGCGCGGACGCTGCATCTGGTGGTGCTGCCGCAGGCGTTGCGGGCCATGGTGCCGTTGCTCGCCTCCACCGCCCTCAACCTGACCAAGGGGTCGAGCCTCGCCGTCGCCATCGGCTTTCCCGACGTGGTGAGCGTGCTCGGCACCATCGGCAGCCAAACCGGGCAGGAGATCGAGGTGATGGCGCTGCTGGCCGGCCTGTTCCTGGCGCTCAACCTCGCCACTTCAAGCGCGCTGAACGCCTACAACGCCCGCCTGCTGCGGCGGGGCGAGCGGTGACGGCGGTCCGCCTGGCCCATCTGGGCGGCGGGCGGGCGTGGCTGCGCCGCTGCGTCGGCACGCCGCTGAACGCGGCGCTGACGGCGGCGGCGCTCGGCCTGCTGGCGCTGGCGCTGCCGCCGCTGCTGCGCTGGGCCGTGCTCGACGCGGTGTGGAGCGGTCCGCCGTCGGCCTGCCGCGGCGCCGCGGGCGCCTGCTGGGCCTTCATCGCCGCCAAGCTGCGATTCATCCTGGTCGGGCTCTATCCGCCGGCCGCGGCGTGGCGGGCCGTCGCCGCGGCCGGGCTGCTCGGCGGGCTGGTGCTGCTCAGCGCCCACCCGCGGCTGTGGCGGCCCTGGCTGCTCGGCGCCTGGGCGGCGGGGCTGGCCGCCACCCTGTGGCTGCTGGGCGGCGGGGGAGGGCTGGAGCCGGTGGCCTCGCGGCTGTGGGGCGGGCTGCCGCTGACCCTGCTGCTGACCGCCGGCGGGCTGGTGGCGGGCTTTCCGCTCGGCGTCGCGCTGGCGCTGGCGCGGCGGTCGCGGCGGCGCACGCCGCGGCTGCTGGCGACGGTGGTCATCGAGACGGTGCGCGGTCTGCCGCTGATCGTCATCCTCTACGTCGCCTCGCTGGTGTTCCCGCTGATGCTGCCGGGCGGCATCAGCGTCGACAAACTGCTGCGCGCCGGCGCCGGGATGACGCTGTTCGCCGCCGCCTACATTGCCGAGGCGGTGCGCGCCGCCCTCCAGGCGGTGCCGCGCGGGCAGGCCGAGGCGGCGCTGTCGCTGGGCCTGCGGCCGACCCTGGTGCTGCTCCTCGTCGTGCTGCCGCAGGGGCTGAAGATGGCGATCCCGTCGCTGGTCACCATCGCCATCGGCTTCTTCCAGGACACCAGCCTGGTGGCGGTGATCGGCGTCTTCGACCTGCTCAACACGACGCGGGCGGCGACGCTCGACAGCGAATGGCTGGGCTTCCACGACGAGGCGTACAGCTTCGTCGCCGCCGTCTACTTCGTGGTGTGCGCCGCCGCCTCGCACTACGGCCTGTGGCTGGAGCGCCGCCTGAACCCGGAGCGGCGGCGCTAGAGGCTGTCGATGTGGGCCTTGTCGAGCAGGCGGCTGGTGTAGGACTTGACCGTGTGGAGCGCCGCCACCGGGTTGTGGCAGAGCACGCGGTCCTTGACGATCAGCACCGTCACCGGCGCCTCGGAATGGCGGATGAACAGCGAATCGTGGCCGGCGCACAGGCCGACGATGACGTTCAGGTCGGTCTTCTCCTCGTTCATCAGCGTGGCCTGGAGGGCCGGGTTGCACATCGCCTCGAAGCCGCCGCGGCGGATCTTCAGCTCGTCCGGGATGCCGATCTCGTTCTTGTCGGTCGAGCCGATCTTGCAGGCCACCGTGAAGGGCTCCAGCCCGGCCAGCTTCAGCACCTGGGCGAAGACCTTGGTCTCGTTGATCAGGCCGACGCAGCTGGCGATGCCGATCTTCCGGGCGCCGATGCGGCGGGCGAAGGCGACGGTCTCCTCGACCCGCGTCAGCTTGCCGTAGTACAGCCCCTCGACCTCGGCGGCGGCGCGCGCGATGCGGGCGTCTAGGCCGTCCCCCCGGTAGAGGTCGACCGCGTTTTCCAGCTGCCCGGGATCGACGCTTTCGGTCAGGCAAAAGGTGGGAAACCGGGTTTCCCGGCGGTTGCAGTTGAGCTGCGCGCAGTCGGAGCAGGTGAGCTGCGGCTCGGCGGAGGTGTCCGACATTCTGGTCCTCGGGTTCGTGGAAGGCCGGGGCGCGGACAGGCGGCGCGCCCACCGGGGGTACTATATCACTACTTATTTTATAGATATTTCGCCAATATAAAACGAGCATGAAGTGGGCAAATCCGGCGGGCGGCCGGAACCGCCTCAGCCGAGGGCGGCGCCCTCCGGGCCGATCGCCACCTTGACGTCCTGTGGCGGGGCCGCGTAGGGCGCCGAGGTCACCAGCACGTGGGCGCCGGTCGCAGCGTATTCGGCGGCGTTGCCGGCGTTGACGCCGCCCGCCGCCGCGACCTTCACCGGAGCGTCGGACAGGGCGCGCACCGCCTCCGCCACCGCGGCGGGCGCGAACTTCTCCAACTGGATCACATCGGCGCCGGCCTCAGCCGCGGCGAGCGCCTCGGCTAGGGTGTTGACCTCGACCACGATGGTGCGCTCGGGGTTGGCGGCCTTGAGCCGCCCGACGCCGAGGGCCAGCGAGCCGCCGGGCAGGAAGGCGCGGTGCTCGGGAAACAGCAGCACGGTCTCGGACAGGCCGAGCCGGTGCAGCGACGCTCCGCCGGCCAACACCGCCCTTACCGCCAGCGCCTTGGTGCCGGGGAAGTTCTTGCGGGTGCAGGCGACCATCACCGCCGGGTTGACGGCGCGCGCCGCGTCGACGATCCGCCGGGCCGCGGTGGCGATGCCCGAGGCGTACTCGACCAGCGTCTGCGCCACCTTCCAGGAGACCAGCAGCGCCGCCGCCGTCCCGTGCGCCGCCAGCAGCACCTCGCCAGCCACGACGGCGGAGCCGCTGGGGCGCAGCCGGTCGATCCGCCCGCCGGCGCGCTCGACGATGCGAGCCGCCTCCTCGGTGGCGCCGGCGACGAGCGGAGCGCGGGCGGTGAACACCATGCTGCCGGCAGCGGCGCCGATGCCCAGCGTGTGCGTGGTCAGGTCGCCGTAGGGGGCGTCGTCGCCGAGCAGGCGGTCGATCTCGGCGTCGGGGATGCGGTACACGGGCGGGAGCTTTCGGTGGGGATCGGGCGGTGGGGATCGGGAAGAACGCGAAGCGGGGCGGGCGGGGAATCACCCTCCGACCCGCCCCGCCGGCCGGCGCAGCGGCCCTCTACGCCAGCATCTCGATGAAGGCCTTGACGCGCGTGATCTGCTCCTCGGTGGGGGGCTCCTTGTGCACGTCGGTCTCCAGGGTGACGATGGGGATGCCGACCTTCTTGAAGTGGTCGCGCTCCAGCTGCTGCATCAGGCTGGCGTAGGGGCAGCCGGTGACCGAGGAGGAGATGACCCCCCGCGCCCCGGTCTTGCGCACCTCCTCCTCCACCAGGTTGCGGCGGTAAGCCACCGAGGAACCGACGCCTTCGCCGAGGTCGCCGCGGCTCTGCGCGTCGAGCACGAAGTGGGCCAGGGCCTCCAGCGGCGGCACATCCTCGCGATAGGGGTGCGAGCCGAAATAGACCCAGCCGACGATGCCGGCGTTCGATTCCTCGATGGCCTCGAACAGCTTGACGTTGCCGACCGAGCCGGCCAGCACGATGGGGATGTAGGTCAGCGGCTCCGGCCCCAGCGCGTCGATCGCTTCCAGCTCCTCGATCAGCAGGTCCATCGCCTGGATGAAGCGCTGCGGCTTGCCGAACTGGTGCAGCGAACCGACGAAGATCCGCTTGGTCTGTTCGCCGGCGATGTAGAAGGGATGGCGCGAGCGCAGCTCCAGCACCCGGTGCACCTTGCGCAGCGCGGTGTTCTTCAGGTGGATCTGCTCGGCCACGCGGTCGTGGTCCACCGGCTTGCCGGTCAGCCAGACGGCGATACGCTCCAGTTCCGTGACCAGAAAGCGGATGGCGTGGTCGCGCTTGTCCTGGGCCTTGAAGGCGGAGACGGTGTCGATGGTCTGCACATCGTAGCCGTCGCGCTTGGTCAGCTCGAGGATCGAGTGGATCGGCTCGCAGCCGGAGCCGAAGTGCAGGATGCGCTTGACCGACTTGGCGCGGCCGACGTGCAGCCGGCCCAGCATCGCCTTGGCCATGGAGCAGAACTCCGACGGCACCTGGAACAGGTCCTCGGCGATGGCTTCGCTGGCGCGGCTCTCCTCGGCCCAGAGCTGCTCGAAGGACACCGGGATGGTGTCGCAGGCGTAGACCAGCGGCGAATCCCAGTTCTGCCCGCCCCAGATCACCGACTGCCCGTCGGCCGCCAGCTTCTCCAGCGCGTCGAAGGTGTAGCCGGCAGCCAGCTCGTCGAGGATGCGCAGCCCCTCCGAGGTCTCCCGCCCGAAGCCCCGCGGCCGGACGGCGGGGTCGAGGAGGTGCTTGTCCTGTGTCCGCACAATGCCCATGGCGTCGTGTTCCCTTTCCTCTGGTGTGTGGTGGCGCGCAGTCAATCGGCGGCTGCTTCGGCCTCGGCGGCGCGCGCCGCCAGCAGGCGGTCGAACCGCTTCTCGTTGAGCACCTCGATGAAGGCCTCGACGCGCGTCTTGAGCTGGCCGATGTCGCTGTGCGAGTAGTCGCTGGAGATCTCCAGCACCGGGATGCCGAGTTCCTGGAAGCGGCCGATGAAGGCGCTGCGCGTGGCGCCGTAGCAGGCGCAGAACTTGAGGTAGACGTAGACCACCCCGTCCACCGCGTACTCCTGGGCAAGTTGGCCGGAGAAGTCGAGCGGGTCCTCGATCGGCTTCATGCGGGCGCACGGCGCCTGGTCGAGGTAGCCGTCGGCCAGCGCGCGGAACGGGTCGCCGGTCTCGCACACCGTGTAGGTGAACGGGCGCAGGCCGGTGCAGTGGTCCTCGGCCACGATGTGGGCGCCGATGTCCTCCTCGATCAGCTCGACCAGGCGGCGGTCGCCGTCGGCCATCTCGCTGCCCGAGATCATCAGGCGGGGACGGCCGTCGCCCTTGCCGCGCGAGCGGCTGAGCTTGCGGTACAGCGGCTCGTAGGCGGCGAGCAGCGCGTCCGGCTTCAGGTAGTAGAAGCCGCGCACCAGCTCCAGGAAGTCGCGCCCGGAGAGCGGCGGCTTCGGCCGCTTGCGCAGGTCGGAGAACTTGCGGATGAGGCGGCGCGCCTTGTTGAACAGCACGATCTGCTCGCGCACGTCGTCCTCGGTGACCGGCCGGCCGGCGAGGTCGGCGACGTCGTCCCGGAAATGCGCGATCTCGTCGCGGAAGAAGGCGCGCGACGACTCCTCACCGCGCAGCCGCGGCAGGTTCAGCATGGTGGTCGGCACCATGCTGTCCAGCACCTCGGTCGCCCGCTTCATCGAGGCGCAGGTGTGGAAGTTGTAGAGCTTGTCCACCGCCAGGTAGAACGGGTCGCCTGCGTCCTTGTCGAAGCCGCCGATGCAGCTCTTGGAGAAGTCGCAGAAGACGCTCTGGGTGTAGCGCTCCCCGTTCGAGACGATGGCCGGCGTGCCCGCCTTGAACAGGCGGGCGTGGCGCAGCCCGGCGGCGTTCAGCAGCTCCGGCGGCGTGTAGGAGCAGAAATAGCCCGCCCGCTTCAGCCCGTCCTCCTCCTTGATGAAGGCCTCCTGCTCGGCCTCGATCAGGGCGTGGATGGGCATCAGGTCGGGACTGATCGAGGGCGGCGCCTTGCGGGGCGCGTGGTGGGCGGCGTGCGTGGCCATGGTCGGGTCCTCCCTCGGGCTCAGTCGGCGAAGCCGGCGACGCCGCAGGCCGGCGCCTCGGCGCGGCCGGGCGTGTGGCAGGCCGGGCGGTGCGGCAGGCGCGGCGCCTCGGCGACGATCGTCTCGATCTTGGCCGTCTCCAGCTCGACCGGCGGCTTGGGTGTCGTCTTCGCCTTGGCCTTGGCCGGCTTGGCCGGGCGGCTGAGCGCGTGGTGGCGGCCGGCGTAGACCGCCGCCCCGAGCGCCCCGGCGAAGATCATGTCGAAGCCCGCGGGGCTCGGCGCGAACGGCGAGCCGATGAGGTCCTCCAGCGCGTGCCACATGCCGGCGTTGTTGGCCACGCCGCCGGTGAACACCAGGTCGGGCTCCAGCCCGACGCGGCCGAGCAGCGTCTTGACCCGCCGCGCCGAGGCGTAGTGGATGCCGGCGGCGATGTTGGCGCGCGCCTCCTCGTCGCCGACGCGGTCGCCGCGGGCGCGCAGGCTGACCACCTCGGATTCGGCGAAGACGACGCACTGGCTCGACACCTGGGCCGGCTCCTTGGCCTGGAGCGCCACCCCGCCCAGCTCGTCCAGGCCGATGCCGAGCAGGTTCGCCGCCTTTTCCAGGAAGCGGCCGGTGCCGGCGGCGCATTTGTCGTTCATGACGAACTCGACCACCTTGCCGGTGGCCGGATCGACCTTGATCGCCTTCGAATCCTGGCCACCGATGTCGATGATGGTGCGGGTCGCCGGGTTGACGACGTGCGCTCCCATGGCGTGGCAGCTGATCTCGGTCACCACCTGGTAGGGGATGTCCTCGTACTTCAGCGAGATGCGGCCGTAGCCGGTGCCGACGATGAAGCCGAGGTTGTGGCGCTTCAGCTTCGCCCGCTTGAGCAGCAGGGACAGAAGCTCGTCGGCGGTCTCCTGCATGTAGAGGCCGGTGGGAATGAAGACGGTGTGGATCTCGTCGGGGGTGACCAGCACCCCCTTCGAGCCGCGGGAGCCGATATCGAAGCCGACCACCGGGGCGGCGGGAACGACCCTGGCCGGGTCGGCCTTGACGATGTCGCTGATCTTCATGCGCGTGGGAATCCGTGAGTGGGGACGAGGGCGGGGCGGGGCGCGGCTCAGCTCAGGTCGACCACGACCTTGGCGGCGAAGCGGCCGGGATCGGTGGTCGGCTTGACGATGTTGGCCTGCTTCAGGTCGCCGACGATCTTCACCACCTCGTTGCGCAGGTCGGCGCCGGTCGGCGAATGGCCGTGCGTGTGCGAACGCAGCATGGCGGCCAGGTCGGCCACCGGCACCTTCGGCGTGTAGGGACCGAAGACCGCCGCCGCGTCGTCCGGGTTGGCGTGCACATGGGCGCCCGCCTCCAGGACGGCGCGGGTCAGCGCCGCTCCCACCGCCGGGTTCTTGCGCAGGTAAGGGCCGGCGATGCCCAGCGTGCAGCACGACAGGGCGGCGTAGTCGTCGACGAGGTTGGAGGAGATCTCCACCAGCTCGCCGTTCGAGCGCTGGCGGGTCAGCCACACCGTGGGGTCGCTGTCTGCCAGCGCCTGGATCTCGCCGCGCTGCACCGCCGTGCCCAGCAGGTCGGCCGGGAACTCGCGCCAGTGCACCTCGCTGTCCGGGTTGATGCCGTGCTTGGCCAGCAGCACCGAGAAGAAGTGCCGCGGCGAGCCGGCCAGGCTGGAGACGCCGATGGTCTTGCCGCGCAGCTTGGTGATGTCGGTGATGCCGGTCTGCGGGTTCGCCAGCAGGCGCACGCAGCCGCCGTGGATCCCCGCTGTCAGCTTGACGTCGAAGCCGCTTTCCAGCGGCTTCAGCCAGCTCAGCAGCATGCTGATGCCGACCTCGGCCTTCTCGGTCGCCAGCGCCTGCAGCATCTGGTCGGTGTTGCCGGCCAGCGCCACGAACTCGACGTCGAGGTTGTGCTTCTTGAAATAGCCGCGGTGCAGAGCCACCGGCACCGACGCCGAGCAGATGCCGGTGCCGTTGTAGGCGAAACGGACCTTGACTGGCGGCCCCGACAGGGCCGGCGCGTTGCCCTGGAAGGCCGCCAGGCAGACGTCGCCGGCCTTCGAGAGGGCGCCGGCCGCGCCGCCGCCGAAATTGGTCAGGCCGTAGGCGGACGCGCTGCCGAGGGTCGCGGCGGCCCCGAACGCGCCAGCCATCTCCAGAAGGGCGCGGCGGGAGGGGCCGCGTCGCCGGCTCCGGCTGTGATCGTGATCGGAATCCGCCATCGTCTGATCTCCTCTCGGTGGGTGTGGAACTCGCTCCGGCGCCGATGTCCGGGAGCGCCGTTCTCGGCTGTTTCGCCTATGCGACAGCGAAAATGGAGGCTTCGAGGGGGATATTTGTCAATTGCAGCAGTAGACTTATTGGTGTTTTTAAAGTTAATTCAACACAATAATCAAGTTTATAGAGCTATAACCACAATCGGAAGGTGGGTATATAAGACACTAAAAAATTGCTATATGAGTTTTTCTAACTTGTCAGACATGTTGTATGTGCTGTTTCCTAGTTTTAAAATAGACTTTGATTCGGCGGCGTTGACCGAGGCGCGGCTGCACCGGAAAGGGGACAGGCGATCATGCAAGCATTCCAACCAATGGGCCGACCAACAGGTCGGCCGCCAAGCGGGCCAGCGCGACAATCGTGGAGGCTGCAACCGTCGGAGGATGGGCGGCGGCGGGTGCGGGCGGCGTGGGTTACCGCCGCCGCCCATGCCGGCGTGCCCGGGTTTCCCGGCAGCGGCGTCCCGGTCGCGCGGAGGTGGCGATGAGTGTCGCGTCGACGCGCAGTGAGGTCCGCCCCGCCGTCCTCTTCGAGGCGCTGTCCCTGTGGCCGGGGGTGCTCGCGGCGGGCGTCGCCTGGGAGGCGACGGCGGCCCTGACCCTGCTCTGGCCCGACTTGGAGGAGTGGGTCCACACCGGCACGCTGGCGGTGCTGCAGGCCGTGCTGGGCGCCGCCTTCATCGTCGCCGCGGTGGCCGGGCCGTACCTCGGTGGCGCCGTCGCGCGGCTGCGCCCGGCGGCGCCGTGGTTGATCGCGCTCGCCGGACTGGCGGCGCTGTGGCAGGCGCTGACCGCCAAGCTGATGTGGCTGCCGCTGCCCTTCTTCGCGCCGCCGCAGGCGCTGCTGGAGGCGTACATCGACGACTGGGCGCGGCTCATCGACTGCACGGTCAATTCCGTGGGCCTGCTGGTCACCGGCTATCTGGTGGGGGCGTTCACCGGCTTCCTGGTCGGCGTGGCGCTCGGCTGGTCGCGGACCGCGGCCTACTGGGGGCACCCGGTGCTGCGCCTGATCGGGCCGATGCCGGCGACCGCCTGGCTGCCCGTCGCCTTCTTCGCCTTCCCGTCGAGCTGGAGCGCCAGCGTCTTCCTGATCGCGCTCGCCTCCGGCACGCCGGTGGCGGTGCTGACGTGGTCGGGGGTGTCGGCGGTGAACAGCGCGTATTACGACATCGCCCGCACGCTGGGCGCCAACCAGCGCTTCCTGGTGCGCAAGGTCGCCATCCCGGCGGCGATGCCGCATGTCTTCGTCGGCCTGTTCATGGGCCTGTGCTCCTCCTTCGCGGTGCTGGTGGTCGCCGAGATGCTGGGCGTCAAGTCGGGCCTGGGCTGGTACCTGCAGTGGGCGCAGGGCTGGGCCGCCTACGCCAACATGTACGCGGCGCTGGTGGTGATGGCGCTGGTCTGCTCGGGCCTCGTGCTGCTGCTGTTCCTGGCGCGCGACCGCCTGCTCGCCTGGCAGAAGGGGTTGGTCCGATGGTAGTCCTTGCCCGCAGGATCGACCGGGAGGCGGACCTCGCCCCCGGCATGGAACTGGCCGTCCGCACGGTGAGCCATCACTTCGAGCTGCACGGCGAGGACCTGCCGGTGCTGGAGGAGGTGGACTTCCGCGTCACCCCCGGTGAGTTCGTGGCGCTGCTCGGCCCCTCGGGCTGCGGCAAGTCGACGCTGCTGCGTCTGGTGGCGGGGCTGGAGCCGCCGCGCGCTGGCGAGTTGCTGGCCGACGGCGCGCCGATCGCCGGCCCGGATCCGTCGCGCGTGGTGGTCTTCCAGGACCCGACGCTCTACCCCTGGCTCACGGTGTGGGACAACGTGGCGCTCGGGCTGGAGGCGCGCGGCCTCTTGAAGACGCACCGGGGCCGGGTGGACGAGGCGCTGCGCCTCGTCGGCCTGTCGGGCTTCGACAAGGCGCTGCCGCAGCAGTTGTCGGGCGGCATGGCGCAACGCGTGGCGCTGGCCCGCGCGCTGGTCAACGACCCGCGCCTGCTGATCCTCGACGAGCCGCTCGGCAAGCTCGATTCCATGACGCGGCTGGCCATGCAGTCGGAGCTGGTGCGGCTGTGGCACACGGCCGGCTACACCGCGCTGCTGGTCACCCACGACGTGGAGGAGGCGCTGTTCCTGGCGACGCGGGTCATCGTGTTCAGCGAGCGGCCGGCCCGCATCAAGGCCGACGTGACGGTGGACCGTCCCTATCCGCGCCACCGCGGCGACCCGCGGCTGGTCGAGCTGCGCCGCCACCTGCTGGAACTGCTGGGGCTGGCCGCCACATGGTGAGAGAGCACGGGTAGCGGCCGATCGCATGGCGCCGACCAACCTCGACATGGATGTTCTGCGCGCGCTGGTGATCGCCACCGAGCTGGGCGGCTTCGGGCGGGCGGCGGAGCGGCTTGGCCGCAGCCAGTCGGCGATCAGCCTCCAGATGAAGAAGCTGGAGGACCAGGTCGGGCTTCCGCTGTTCCGCAAGAACGGGCGGGGCGTGACGCTGACCGAGATCGGCGACACGCTCCTCGACTACGCCCGGCGGATCATCGCGCTGAACGATGAGGCGCTGTCGGTGGCGCGCGGCGGCGCCATGGACGGCACCGTGCGCATCGGCTTTCCCGAGGATCTCGCCGACCGCTGGTTGCCCGGCGTGCTGGGCGCTTTCCACCGCGCCCACCCCAGGGTCCGGTTCGAGGCGCAGGTCGGGCGCGACCTGCGCGACCACATCGCGCGCGGCGGCCTGGACCTGGCGCTGGTGTTCGGCGACATCGACGGGGCGGAGAACGGCCAGGCGCTGGTTGCCCGCCTGCCGCTGGTGTGGATCGGCCCGCGCGGCTACCGGCCGGACCCGGCGGCCCCGCTGCCGCTCGCCCTGCTGGACGGGCCCTGTCCGTTCCGCAGGCACGGCACGGCGCGCCTGGACCAGAGCGGCCGGGCGTGGCGGAACACCTTCACCAGCCCCAGCCTCGCCGGGCTGTGGGCGGCGGTGGAGGCCGGCCTCGGCGTCACCGTCCGCACGCCGCTCGGGCTGCCGGACACGCTGGCGCCGCTCGACCCGCGGCTGGCCCTGCCGTCCCTGCCCAGCGTGGCGCTCGAGCTTCACCTGTCGCCGGCCAGCCGCACGCCGACGGTGGCCCGCCTGCGCGCCGTTCTGACCGAGGCGCTGCGGCTGGTGCTCTGAGGAAAACCGGCGCCGGCTGCCGACGGCGTATCCGGAACCGGTGGATAAGGACCGTGGTGCGGATGTTTCGTGTGCGGATCAGCGTCTTTCAATAAAACCATGCATTGGCACTAGAGAATTCGAGTATACGGACGTTCGTGTCGAGAAGATGGGCGGGCGGGGCTGCCGGATCCGATATCTTGGAGACTTGTCTCGTGTGACGGACGAAACGGAAATCTCTGCGCTGTTTGCGGTTGCGCCGCACCGGCGGCGCGCCAATCATGCGGGCATCCGGAAGCCGAAGTCTTCGGCGACGACACTTCCCTGAACACCCGGCATCGCGATCGGGCGTCCCGTGACGCGGCGCAGTCCTCCCGCGCGCCGCCTCCAGCAACAAGGTGTGCTCCCCAATGGCCGACGATACAGCAACACCCACGGCGCTCGGCGACATCGCCGCCCGGCAACTTGCCAACGCCACCAAGACCGCCCCGCAGATGGGGCGCATCACGCCGCGCTGGCTGGTCCACTGCCTCCAATGGGCTCCCGTCGAAGCCGGCATCTTCCGGCTCAACCGCGTCAAGGACGAAGGCGCCGTCGCCGTCGAGTGCTCGAACCGCGACGAGCGCGACCTGCCGCAGACCTTCGTCGATTACGTCGAGAACCCGCGCGAATACATGCTGAGCGCGGTCAACACCGTGGTCGATATCCACACCCGGGTGTCCGACCTGTACAGCGTGCCGCACGACCAGATCGCCGAGCAGCTCCGCCTGACCATCGAGGTCATCAAGGAGCGCCAGGAAAGCGAGCTGATCAACAACCCCGAATACGGCCTGCTTAGCAACGTCGCTCCGGGCATGCGCGTCGCACCGCGCACCGGCGCGCCGACTCCCGACGACCTGGACGAGCTGATCTCCCGCGTGTGGAAGGAGCCGGCGTTCTTCCTGGCACATCCCGCCGCCATCGCCGCCTTCGGCCGCGAGTGCACCCGGCGCGGCGTGCCGCCGCCCACCATCACCATGTTCGGCGCCTCGTTCCTGACGTGGCGCGGGTTGCCGCTGGTCCCCTCCGACAAGGTGCGCATCGAGAACGGCAAGAGCAACATCCTGCTGCTGCGCACCGGCCAGGCCCGCCAGGGCGTGGTCGGCCTCTACCAGCCGAACCTGCCCGGCCAGCAGGGCCTGGGGCTGTCGGTGCGCTTCATGGGCATCAACCACAAGGCCATCGCGTCCTACCTGGTGTCGCTCTACTGCTCGCTGGCGGTGCTGACCGACGACGCGCTGGGCGTGCTGGAGGGCGTGGACGTCACCAAGTACCATGCCTACAGCGATGTCTACGCTTGATCGGACGGGGGCGCCGCCACATCCTGCGGCGGGTCTGCCCCACGCCGGACCGCCGGCCTTCCCCGGTGGTCCGACGGACGAACAGTCGCTGACCCGGCTGGCGAACGAGCTGTTCGCGGCGCTGCCGGGCGGCGCGGCCGGCGCGCCGCCCTGGCTCGCCCCGTCAGCCCTCCCCACGCCATCGCACTCCATGCCGTCGCACGAGCTGCCGGCCGGCGGCTTCGGCGCGCCGCTTCCGGACTCGCCGCTGCCCGGCGTGCCGTCGCTCGGCGCCACGCTGCCCGGCACGGCGGAGCTGGTGGCGCTGCTGGCGCCACGGCTACCGGCCGGGCCGGCGCTGCCGCCCGCGGCGGCGGCCGGCGGGCCGCTCTACGTCCTCGACGGGGCGGGGCCGCCGCGGCCCGGGGCCGCCGTGCCGCCGGTGCCGGCGGCGACCGTGGCACACCCGCCGTTCGACGCGCACCTCTACCGGCGCGATTTCCCGATCCTGGGCGAGACGGTCAACGGCCGGCCGCTGATCTGGCTGGACAACGCCGCCACCACACAGAAGCCGCAGGCGGTGATCGACCGGCTGGCGCACTTCTACGCGCACGAGAACTCCAACATCCACCGCGCCGCTCACGAGATGGCGGCGCGCGCCACCGACGCCTACGAGGCGGCGCGCGACAAGGTGCGGCGCTTCCTCAACGCCGCCTCGCCGGACGAGATCGTCTTCGTGCGCGGCGCCACCGAGGCGATCAACCTCGTCGCCAAGAGCTGGGGGCCGAAGAACCTGCGCGAGGGCGACGAGATCGTCGTCACCTGGCTGGAGCACCACGCCAACATCGTGCCGTGGCAGCAGCTGGCGGCGCTGACCGGAGCGCGCCTGCGCGTCGTCCCGGTGGACGACCGCGGCCAAGTGCTGCTGGAGGAGTACGAGCGGCTGCTGAACCCGCGCACCCGGCTGGTCGCCTTCACCCAGGTGTCCAACGCGCTCGGCACCGTCACCCCGGCCAAGGCCATGGTGGAGATGGCGCGCCGGCACGGCGCCCACGTGCTGGTGGACGGCGCCCAGGCGGTGTCGCACATGCGGGTCGACGTGCAGGACTTGGGCGCCGACTGGTACGCGCTGTCGGGGCACAAGATGTTCGGGCCGACCGGCATCGGCGTGCTGTACGGCCGCAAGGCGGTGCTCGACGCCATGCCGCCCTGGCAGGGCGGCGGCAACATGATCCGCGACGTCACCTTCGAGAAGACCGAGTACCACGGCGCCCCGGCGCGCTTCGAGGCGGGCACCGGCAACATCGCCGACGCCGTCGGCCTGGGGGCGGCGGTCGACTACCTGGACCGCGTCGGCATGGAGAACGTCGCCCGCCACGAGCACGCCCTGCTGGAGCACGGCACCCGCCTGCTGCGGGAGATCGGCGGGCTGCGCCTGATCGGCACTGCGGCGGAGAAGGCCGGCGTGCTGTCCTTCGTGCTCGACGGGATGGCGCCGGAGGAGGTCGGCAAGGCGCTCAACCGCGAGGGCATCGCGGTGCGCTCGGGGCACCACTGCGCCCAGCCGATCCTGCGGCGCTTCGGCCTGGAGGCCACGGTGCGGCCGTCGCTGGCCTTCTACAACACGTTCGAGGACGTCGACGCGCTGGCCGCGGCGTTGCGGCGGATCCGCAGCGGCGCCCCGCCGCCCGGCCTGACGACCTTTCCCCGGTAGCATCCCCGATCGCATCGAGGAGACGCCATGCACCGCTCGACGCTGAGCCGCCTGTCCATCACCCCCGGCGAGAGTGCGCTGGCGCGCTCGCAGAGCCGGGCGATCGCCGACGCCCTGTGGGCGCGCCTGCGCAACGAGGCGCGCGAGGCGCTGGCGCAGACGCCGACGCTGCGGGCGCTGTTCGTCGGGTCGATCCTCGACCAGCCCTCGTTCGAGGCGGCGGTGTTCCACCGCGTCGCCGTCCGCCTGGGCAACGACGCCGTGCCGACCGGCCTGCTGGTGGAGATCTTCCGCCGTGGGCTGGGGGCCGACCCGGCGATCGGCGACGCCGCGCGCGCCGACATCATCGCGGTGGTCGAGCGCGATCCGGCGTGCGAACGCTTCATCGAGCCGTTCCTCTACTTCAAGGGTTTCCACGCCATCCAGACGCAGCGGCTGGCGCACTGGCTGTGGGACAGCGGTGAGCGGGACCTTGCTCTGTACCTGCAGAGCCGCTCGTCGGACGTGTTCCAGACCGACATCCACCCGGCGGCGCGCTTCGGGCGGGGGATCTTCCTGGACCACGCGACCGGGCTGGTGGTGGGCGAGACGGCCGTCGTCGAGGACGAGGTGTCGCTGCTGCAGAACGTCACGCTGGGCGGCACCGGCAAGGAGCACGGCGACCGCCACCCCAAGGTGCGGCGGGGCGCCATGATCGGCGCTGGCGCCAAGATCCTCGGCAACATCGAGATCGGCGCGTGCGCCCGCGTCGCCGCCGGCTCGGTGGTGCTCCGCCCGGTGGAGGCGAACGCCACGGTGGCCGGGGTGCCGGCCAAGGTGGTCAGCACCGAGGGCCGCGCCGACGCTGCCCGCCGTCTCGACCAGATCCTCAGCGACCTGTCCTACGACACCTTCAACTATTCGATCTGACGGGCCGGATCGCGTCGAAGCCGCGGCGGCACCGCTCGTTGCATGACCCTGGGCACACCCTGGGAGGCGGCACGCAGGCGGTCCGCGTGCCGGCGGGCGCATGCCCCACGCACGGCGCCGGGCAAACGTGCTGGTCCATGAAATTCGGTTCCACCGGCGTCCGTTCGCAACGGTGTCGTCGCCGGTCCATTTCCATGCACCCGCAACCCGGCCAGCACCTGGATGCCGCAGGCGCGTCGAAGACGCCGATGGTCGGCGTGCGCCCGGTGGTCGGCAGGCCGTGGTTGCGCCGGATCAGGCAGGCTGGAGTCCGGGTCGCGCGGCCGGTGATGGCCCCATCCCAGAGGTGGAACCGCACAAATAGCGGAAGCAAACCGTCATACACCGCTAAAAACCTATTTTTAAAATAGACTATTGACAGGCGTGGGCGATCGCAGCCTTCTTATACAGCGGAAAAGCGCGGAGCTGGATCAATACAGCGAATCATATTTGTAAATTATGCCCGCCGAAGTCCATTGCAGAAGGAGACACACGGGATGCAGGACAAGGGAATCCGCGGACGCCTGTCGGGCGCTGCGCTGGCGGTCGCGGCGATGCTCTGGACAGCGCTGGCGCCGCCGGCCGCCCGGGCCGAGGTGCCGGAGCTGAAGATCGCCATCCAGTACGGCCTCGGCTACCTGCCCCTGATGGTCGCCAAGAACAAGCAGCTCATCGAGAAGCACGCTGAGGCGCGGGGTGCAGGCCCGGTCAAGGTGAGCTGGATCGTGCTGAACGGCGGGGCCGCCACCAACGACGCGCTGCTGACCGGCAACGCCCACATCGTCGGCGCCGGCATCGCGCCGCTGCTGACCATCTGGGACAAGACGCGCACGTCGAACCCGGTGAAGGCGCTGACCGGGCTGGATTCCTCGGCCTACTGGATCAACTCCAACAACGCGAACGTCCGCACCATCCGCGATCTGACCGACAAGGATCGCATCGCGGTGCCGGCGGTCAAGATCTCCATCAACTCGGTGGTCCTGCAGATCGCCGCCGAGAAGGAGTTCGGGCCCGGCCACCATTACGACTTCGAGAAGCTGACGGTGCAGCTGAGCCCGCCGGAGGCGACCGCCGCCCTGGTCTCCGGCAAGACCGAGATCACCGGGCACATCACCACGCCCACCTACGGCACGGTGCAGCTCGCCTCGCCGAACGTGCACCGCATCCTCAGCTCGCGCGACGTCTTCGGCACGGCGACGCTGGTGCTGGCCTACGGCACCACGAAGTTCTACGAGGAGAACCCGAAGCTCGCCGCCGCCTTCGTCGATGCGGTGCGCGACGGCCTGGCGCTGATCGAACGCGACAAGGAGGAGGCCGCCCGCGTCTACCTCGCCGAGGAGAGCAACAAGCTCACCCACGCCGAGGTGGTGGCGCTGCTCAACAACCCGGACATCAGCTACTCCCTGGTGCCGGTCAACACCGGGGTCATCGCCGACTTCATGCACCGGGTCGGCTCGATCAAGACGAAGCCGGCGTCCTGGAAGGACTACGTCTTCCCGCTGCTGCACGACGAAGCCGGCAGCTGAGGAGGAGCGGACCATGAGCACCGTCACCGCGCTCCCCACCGCCGCCGCCCCGCTCCTTCCGCCGCCACTGCTGTCCGTCGACGGGGTCACGCTGCGCTACACGACGCCCGAGCATGTGGTGACGGCGACGCAGCGGGTCGATTTCCAGGTCCACGCCGGCGACCGCTTCGTGCTGCTGGGGCCCTCGGGCTGCGGCAAGTCCACGCTGCTCAAGGCGGTGGCCGGGTTCCTCGACCCGGTGGAGGGGGAGATCCGGCTGGACGGCCGGCCGATCCGCCGGCCCGGCCCGGAGCGGGTGATGGTGTTCCAGGAGTTCGACCAGTTGCTCCCTTGGAAGACGGTGGCGCAGAACATCGTCTTCGCGCTGACCGAGAACGGCGTGGCGCGGCGCGAGGCGACCGACAAGGCGCGCCACGCTCTCGACACCGTCGGGCTGGCGCGGTTCGCCGACGTCTACCCGCACATGCTCTCCGGCGGCATGAAGCAGCGTGTCGCCATCGCCCGGGCCATGGCGCTGGAGCCGCGCATCCTGCTGATGGACGAGCCGTTCGCCGCGCTCGACGCGCTGACCCGTCGCAAGATGCAGGAGGAACTGCTGGCGTTGTGGGAGGACGTCGGCTTCACCGTCCTGTTCGTCACCCATTCCATCGAGGAGGCGATCGTCGTGGGCAGCCGCATCCTGGTGCTCTCCCCGCACCCCGGCCGCGTCCGGGCCGAGCTGAACGCCCACCACCTCGACCACGCGGCGAGCGGCGGTGAGGCGTTCCACGCGCTGTCGCGCCGCATCCATCGCCTGCTGTTCGGGGAGCCGGCGGCGGCGCCGCGCCGCCTCGCCCATGGCTGACGCCCCCGCCGCCGGCCGGCCGGGCCGCGCGCTGCCGCCGGTCCGCCCGGAGTTCGAGCGCGACGAGGCGCTGGAGGAGCTGCCGGCCGCCGTCCAGCGGCCGCTGCGCCTGCGCGAGCGGCTGTCCGGCAGCGAGCCGTTCCGGCTGACCGTGCTGCTGGTCGCGCTGGCGCTGGGGTGGCAGGTCTATGGGCTGTGGCTGAACAACCCGCTGCTGGTGCCGACGCTGGGCGAGACGCTGGAGGCCTTCTGGGCCTCGGTGCTCAGCGGCGTGCTGCCGCTGCGCACCTGGACGTCGCTGCGCGTGCTGCTGCTCGGCTACGCCGCCGGGGTCGGGCTGGCGACGGTGATGACGGTGCTGGCGATCACCACGCGGACCGGGCGCGACCTGCTGCAGCTGCTCACCTCCATGCTGGCGCCGCTGCCGGCCATCGCGCTGCTGCCGCTGGCGCTGCTGTGGTTCGGGCTGGGAGAGCCGAGCACCATGTTCGTGCTGATTCACTCGGTGCTGTGGCCGCTGGCGCTCAACACCTATTCCGGCTTCCGCTCGGTCAGCGAGACGCTGCGCATGGCCGGGCAGACCATCGGCGTGTCGGGGCTGCGCTTCGTGCTGAAGATCCTGATCCCGGCGGCGTTCCCGTCGATCCTGACGGGTCTGAAGATCAGCTGGGCCTTCTCCTGGCGCTCGCTGATCGCCGCCGAGCTGGTGTTCGGCGTCAGCGCCGGCTCCGGCGGGCTGGGCTGGTTCATCTTCGAGAACCGCAACCAGTTGGAGATCGCCCAGGTCTTCGCCGGGCTGATCACCGTGATCCTGATCGGGCTTCTTGTCGAGGGGCTGGTGTTCCGCACCGTCGAACGCCGCACGGTGCGGCGCTGGGGCATGCAGCGCGCCTGAATGCGGCGCGGATGCAGGCCCCGCGGGGCCGGCCCGCCCCCCTTGTCGGGTGTGCTGTCGGGCGCGGGCCGGCCGGGCACCGGGAAGGCCGCTTCCGCCAGCGGCGCACCGGGTGCGCGCGCCGCGTGACGGATGGTCCTTCGCGACTCAGGCGGCGACGGCGGGCTTGGCGCCGAGCACGCGGGTGGGCCCGCTGCGGCGGCCGTCGACGCTCACCGGCGGCTCGCCGGCCACGGTGGTGCGGCGCACGACGCGCGGCAGGTCGTCGTAGTCGTCCACCGCGCGGTGGATGGTGGCGCGGTTGTCCCAGATCGCCACGTCGCCCGGCGACCAGTGCCAGCGCACCGTGTTCTCCGGCCGCGTCGCGTGGTCGTTGAAGATGTCGAGCAGGCGTCGCGAATCGCTGGTGCCGAAACCGATCAGCTTCTTCACGAAATGCCCGACGATCAGCGTGCGCTCGCCGGTCTCGGCGTGCACGGCGACCAGCGGGTGCTCGGTCTCGTACACCGTGGAGGTGAAGACCTCCTTGAAGCGGCGCAGGCCGCCTTCGTGCACCTTGCGGTCGCCGGCGTAGTCGTACTCGTTGGTGTGCAGCGCCCAGGTCTGGTCGGCCAGCGCCTTCAGCGGCTCCGGCAGCTCGGCGTAGGCGGCCACGGTGTTGCCCCACAGCGTATCGCCGCCGCGCTCCGGCAGGGTGTGCGGGCGCAGGATGGTGATGCGGGGGTAGGCGTCGGTGAAGGTGATGTCGGCGTGCCAGGAACTGGCCCGCTCGCCGCGCGAGCCGTCGACGTCGAAGATCGCCTCGGTGCCGGCCAGCGACGGCACGGTCGGGTGGCCGACGAGGTTGCCCCACAGGCGGCCGAACGCCTCCTGCCCGGCGTCGTCCAGGTGCTGCTGGTCGCGCACGAAGATCACCTTGTGGCGCAGCACCGCCTGGTGCAGCGCCTTGACGGTGGCCGGCGTCAGGTCGCCGGACAGGCGCACGCCGCGCACCTCCGCGCCGATGTTGCCGTTGATCGGCTTGATGTCGAGACCGATGGTGGTGCTGTCGGACACGCTCATCGCATGGTTCTCCCTGGTGGCGTTGGAACGGGGGCTGGTCAGCTCGGGCACCGGCCGGTGCCGGCGTCGAAGAGGCGGGCGGCGGGCGGGTCGGGCCGCAGCGGGATGCGGTCGTCGGGGCCGGCGTCAGGGCGTGCCGAACGCGCCTTCCGACACGAAGGCGCTCAGCGGCCGGCGGCCGTTCGGCGTCTCCAGGGTACGGAACTCGTCCGGCAGGGTCTCGGCGGCGGCTTGGCGGCCGATGGCGATGAGGATTTCCACCGCGTGATCCTCGGGCACGCCGAGGACGGTCCGCGCCGCCGCGTGGTCGAAGCCGCCGATCGCCCGCGTGTGCCAGCCGGCCAGCACGACCTGATGCGCGAAATTGGCCCAGGCGGCGCCGGTGTCGAACGAGTGGGTGAGGATCGGCGTGCCGTCGTCGTGGGTCGTCCGCGACAGCACCGCCACCAGCGCCGAGGCGTTCCCCGCCCACTGACGGTTGCGCGCGTTCAGCAGGCCGGCAAAGGACTCCCAGGACGAGGAGTGGCGCTTGGAATAGACGAAGCGCCAGGGCTGCGCGTTCCGCGCCGAGGGCGCCCAGCGCGCCGCCTCGAACCCCAGCTCCAGCACGGCGTCGGGGATCTCCTCGCCGCTGTAGGCGCGCGGCGACCAGCGGTTCACGAACAACGGGTCGATGGCGCGGTCGGGGCGGCGGTGTGCGCTCACGGGCATGGCGGTTCCCTTAATTCCACTTGATGAATAGAGAATAGCGTGATGTAGTGTGTAACAATAGTCAATGGCAATAATATCATGTTAAATACGAACCGGCCCAAGCGGTCGGCAGTGGCAGCCACGCGCCGATACGGGCTTCCGAAGCAGCAGGGGAGAGCGGCATGCCGGACGCGTACCATCATCACGTCATCGACGAGATCGACCCGCAGATGGTCACCGCCAATGCGGCGGCGGTGCGGCACGGCTGCGCACCCGCCGATCCCCTGAGGCAGCCGCTGCAGCAGGCGCGCGCCGCGGCGGAACGCTACCACGCCTTCCTCAACGGCCCCGAGGCCCTGCCGGCCGACGTGGAGGAGCGGCGCATCGACGCTCCCGGCGGGCCGTTGCGGCTGCGGCTGTACCGGCCGCCCGGGAGCGAGGCCCGCACCCTGCCGGTGCTGCTGTACTTCCACGGCGGCGGCTTCGCGGTGAACAGCCTGGACACGCATGACCGGCTGCTGCGCCTGCTGGCCCGGCGCGCCGGCGTGGCGGTCTGTGCGCCGGCCTACAGCCTCGCCCCCGAACGCCGCTTCCCGCATCAGCACGATGAGGCGCTGGCCGCCCTGCGCTGGCTGGCGCGGGAGGGGGCGGCACACGGGCTGGACGTGGAGCGCATCGCGGTGGGCGGCGACTCCGCGGGCGCCAACCTGGCGCTTGCCGCCGCGCTGGCCGCCCGCCCGCCGGGAGAGCCGCGCATCGCCTTCGGGCTGCTGCTCTACGGCATGTTCGCGCACGATTTCGACACGCCCTCGCACCGCCGCTATGGCGGCGGCCGGTACGGCCTGACCAGCGCGCGCATGCGCTGGTACTGGGAGCAGTACCTGGGGCATGCGGAGATCACCGGCGACCCGCGCGCCGCGCCGCTGTTCGCCGACCTGCGGGGCCTGCCGCCGCTGTGGCTGACCGCCGCCGGGCGGGACTGCCTGCGCGACGACAGCCTGCGCCTCGCCGAGCGGCTGGCCGAGGCGGGGGTGCCGCACCGGCTGGAGGTGTGCGAAACCCTGCCGCACGGCTTCGCCAACATGGCCCGTCTCGTGGCGGCGGCCGACGGGGCCGTGGCGCGGGCCGCGGCGGCGGTGCGCGACCATCTGGGCGCCTGACCGCGCCTACGGCCGCCGCACTGTCGATACCAGCGCCGCCAGATCGGGCAGGGGGCGCGCGGTGCGCGGATCGGCGGCGAGCAGGCGCTCGATCGCGGCGGCCACCGTCAGCAGGCGCGTGTCGGAGCCGCGGCGGCCGACCACCTGGATGCCGAACGGCAGTCCGCCGCCGTCACGCCCGCAGGGCAGGGTGACCACCGGCGTGCCGGCGACCGACAGGCCGTTGGTCAGGCCGGCCCAGCGCACGTAGGTCTCCTGCGCCTCGCCGTCCACGGATTCGGGGTACAGTTGCTCCACCGGGAAGGGAGGCACCGAGGCCACCGGGCAGATCAGCACGTCCCAGCGGTCGAAGAACGCCTCCACCCGGCGGTGCAGCGCGCCCTGTTCGGTCTTGGCCCAGATCACGTCGTCGACGGTGACCTTCAGGCCCTCCTCGTAGTTGTGCACCACCAGCGGGCCGAGCAGAGCGCGATGCTCCTCGTAGTGCCGGCGGTGGCGCCCGACGTACTCGACGCCGCGCAGGATCCAGTTGACGCGCGGCGCCGAGGCGAGGTCGGGGGCGTCCTCCCCGCAGACGGCGAAGGCGTCGGCGAAGACCGCCAGCTTCTCGGCGAAGGCGGCGCGCACCCGTTGGCCGGCCGGCGCGAAGCCGAGGTCGGGGCTGACCGCGACCTTGAGCGTCGACGGGTCCACCTCGCGCGTCAGCTCGGCGTGGTCCACGGCGAAGGACAGCGGGTCGATGCCGCGCGGCTGCGCCATGACGGAGAACAGCAGGATCAGGTCGTCCACCGTGCGGGCCATCGGCCCCTGCACCGAGAACGGCGTGAAGGGGAACTGCCGCCGCTCGTAGGGCACCACGCCCTGGCTGGGGCGGATGCTGGTGACGCCGCAGAAGCCGGCGGGCACGCGCAGGCTGCCCCCGGTGTCGTTGCCGGTGCACAGCGGCAGCATGCCGGTCGCCACCGCCACCGCCGAGCCGCCGGACGAGCCGCCGCTGGTCAGCGCCGTGTCGAACGGGTTGCGGGTCGGCCCGAACACCGCGTTGGTGGTGTTGGAGCCGGCGCCGAACTCGGTGGTGTTGGTCTTGCCGGCGACGATGCTACCGGCCGCCTTCAGGCGCGCCACGAAATCGTCGTCGCCCGCCGGCACGGTGTCGGCGTAGATCGGCGAGCCGAAGGTGGTGCGGATGCCGGCGGTGCGGTTCAGGTCCTTGATGCCGACCGGCAACCCGTGCAGCGGCCCCAGCGGCTCGCCGGCGCGCACCTGCCGTTCCGCCCGCCCGGCCGCGGCGCGGGCTTGGTCGAAGGCGCGGATGGGGATGGCGTTGAGGATGCCGTCCACCGCCTCGATGCGGGCGATGCAGGACTCCAGCAGCTCGACGGGGGAGAGGCGCCTGGCGCCGATGCGGCGGCGCAGCTCGCGGGCGGGGAGGTCGCACAGGTCGGTCATGGCGTGCTCCGGCGGGCGGCCTGCTGCTGGCGGCGCTCGGCGCCGTACCACGGCAGCAGACGGCCGATCAGGTGGTTGAACAGGAGGTCGGTGCCGAAGCCCATGATGCCGAGCACCAGCAGCCCGACGAACATCTGGTCGACCCGGAAGACGAGCTGCGACATCTGGATCAGGTAGCCGACGCCGAACAGCGCGCCGGTCAGCTCGGCCGCCACCAGGATCATCAGGGCGACCGACAGGCTGATGCGCAGGCCGGCGATGATGAAGGGCAGCGCCCCCGGCAGCACCACGAACGCCAGCATCCGCCAGCCGCGCGCCCCCAGGCTGGCGCCGGCGCGGGCCAGCAGCGGGCTGGTGTCGCGCACGCCGATGAAGGTGTTGACCCAGGTCGGGAAGAACACGCCCCAGGCGATCAGGAAGACCTTGGAGGTCTCGCCGATGCCGAACCAGAACACCGCCAGCGGCACGAAGGCGAGCGCCGGGATGGCCCGGAACATCTGCACCAGCGGGTAGGTGAAGCCGTTGAGCCGGGGCAGCCGCGCCATCGCCACGCCGAGCAGGACGCCGAGGCCTGCCCCCCAGGCGAAGCCGTGCAGGGCCCGCCCCAGGCTGGCCCAGAGGTGGCTCTGCAACTCGCCCACCTGGAGCAGCGCCCAGGCGGAGCGGACGACGGTGCTGGGCGCCGGCAGCATGACGGCGTTGACGAGGCCGGAGCGGCTGAGCGCCTCCCACCCCGCAAAGAACAGGAGGGCGCCGGCGAGCCCCTGCAGGGCGGACGGGTCGAGGCGGCGGATCATGGCAGCGGGTTCACTCCAGGGCGTTCACGCCGATGGCGGCGGCGAGGCGCTCGTACAGCTCGTTGAAGGCGGCGGCGGTGCGCCGGCGCGGCCGCGGGATGTCGACCGTGATGTCCTCGATCACCCGGCCGGGGTGCGGCGACATCACCACCACCCGGTCTGCCAAATAGATTGCCTCGGCGATGTTGTGGGTGACGAACACCACCGTCTTGGCGTCGCGCCGGTGCAGCTCCAGCAGGTCGTTCTGCAGCGAGGTCCGGGTCAGCGCGTCGAGGGCCGCGAACGGCTCGTCCATCAGCAGCACGCGGGGGCCGGGGGCGAGCGCGCGGGCGATGGCGACGCGCTGCTTCATGCCGCCCGACAGCTCGAACGGGTAGCGGCCGCCGGCCGCCGCCAGCCCCACCCGGTCCAGGCAGTCGTCGGCGACACGGCGGCGCTCGCGCGGCGGCACGCCGGCCATACGCAGGCCGAACTGGACGTTGCCGCGCACGGTCAGCCAGGGGAACAGCGAGTAGTCCTGGAAGACCACGCCGCGGTCCGGGCTGGGCCCCTCCACCGGCCGGCCGTCCACCGCGACGGTGCCGGCGCCGGGCTGCAGGAAGCCGGCGATCATGTTGAGCAGCGTGGTCTTGCCGCAGCCGCTGGGGCCGAGCAGGCAGACGAACGCGCCGTCCGCGAAGCTCAGCGAGACGTCGGCGAGCGCCAGCGTCTCCTGCCCCGACGCGCTGCGGTAGGCGTGCCGCACGCCCTCGCAGACGATCCGCGGCGGTGCCGCCGCGGTCCGGCTGCGGGACACGGCGACGGCGGTCGCCGCCCTCACTTCTGCGCCGCCTTGAGCTGGCCGCGGGCGGTCTCCAGCGGCTTCGACACCAGCACCGCGTTGAAGTCCGGCAGCCTGGCGTCGGGACGCACGAGGTTGTTGGCGATGGCCCACTTGGCCTGGCTCTCCAACTCGCGCGTCAGGGCCTCGCGGTCGAGGTCGATGGCGAGGTTCAGCGTCGGCCACACCTGTTTGGCGATCTGCGGGTCGAGCTTGACGCGGGTGGCAGCGTAGCCGACCGCCTCGTCCGGGTTGTCGCGGGCGACCCGGTCGGCGGCGATCAGCGCCCGCAGCGCCTTCACCAGCAGCTCCGGGGTCTCGTCGACGACCTTCTGGTGGGTGATGATGCTGGAGAAGGTGCTGTAGAGGCCGGGCGTGGCGATGCGGTGCACCTTGCCGCCGCCCTGCGCCAGCGCTTGGCTGAGGTGCGGCTCGGTCCAGATGAAGGCGTCGATGGCGCCGTTGGTCAGGCTGGCGACGAAGTCGCCGGGGTTGAGGCTGACCGGGGTGACGTCGGACAGCTTCAGGCCCGCCCGGTCCAGCAGCTTGTGCAGGTAGTAGTGGGCGTTGGTGCCCTGCGAATAGCCGATCTTGCGGCCCTTGATGTCCTGGATGGTCTTGATGTCCTTGACCGCCGCCAGCTCGAACGGCTCGTAGCGGTTGAGCGTGCCGATGACCCGGATCGGCAGGTTGTTCACCGCTGCGAACATCACCGGCGTCTCCGCCGCCGTGCCCACCGTCACGTGCCCGCCGGCCACCGCCTCCAGCACCAGCCGGCCGGAGGCGAACTGGATGATCTTCGGGTTGAGGCCCTCCTGCTCCCACAGCTTGCGCTCGTCGGCGACGAAGAACTGGCCCCAGCCGATGGCGATGCCCTCGCCGATGGTGATGTCCTGCGCCCTGGCGGGCTGCGCCTGCGCCGCCATCAGGGCGACCGCGGCGATGCCGGCCGCCCAATTGAGGTTGGCATGCAGGCGGCGCGCCGCCGTGGCCAGGGCGGCGCCGATGGTGGAGAGAATGCTGTCGCTCATGACCGTCCCCATGGATGCTCTGTGGAATTGGATCGTCAGCCGTTGACCGTGGTCGGCAGCCGGATCGGGCGCGCCCGCTCGAAGGCGCGGGCCGCCCGCAGGACCAGGGTGTCGCCGTGCGGGCGCGGCCCGACGATCTGGAGGCCGACCGGCAGCCCGGCCTCGGTGAACCCGGCGGGGACCGACACCGCCGGCTGCTTGGTGAGGTTGAACGGGTAGGTGAAGGAGGAGCGCGCCGGGGCGGCGCCCACGTCCGGCGCCGCGACCGGCGTGGTCGGGGTGACCAGCAGGTCCCAGTCGCGGTGGAAGCGGTTGAGATGGCGGCCGAGCGCCGCCCGCTCCTCGTTCAGGGTGATGTAGGCATCGACGTCGATGGTGCGGCCGAACTCCCAGGCGGCGCGCAGCTCCGGGCCGATCAGCGCGCGGCGCTCCTCCGGCAGCGCCTCGACCAGCCGCGCCGCGCCGGCGGCCGACAGGCCGGAGAAGATGTGGAACGGGTCGGCGAAGCCGGGATCGGCGCGCTCGACCGTGGCGCCGAGGTCGGTGAAGACGCGGACCGCGTCGGCGACGACGGCCGCCACCTCGGGATCGACGCTGGCGTAGCCGAGGTCGGGGCTGAAGGCGATGCGCAGCCCCTCGACGCCGCTGTCCAGCCCTAGCCGCCAGTCACGGCCGTCGGAGGGCAGGGCGAACCAGTCGCGTTCGTCCGGCCGGGCGATGGCGTTGAGGATCAGCGCCACGTCTTCCACCGAGCGGGCGATGGGGCCGACGTGGAACAGCGAGCCGCGGAACGACGACGGGTAGCCGGGCACCACGCCGAAGGTCGGCTTGAACCCGACCAGTCCGGTGAAGGAGGCCGGCTGGCGGATCGAGCCGCCGCCGTCGGTGGCGATCTGGATCGGCCCGAAGCCGAGAGCCGCCGCCACCGCCGAGCCGCCGCTGCTGCCGCCCGGCGTCTTGGCCGTGTTCCACGGGTTGCGGGTGATTCCGGTCAGCGCGTTGTCGGTGGCCCCCTTGGTGCCGAACTCGGCCGTGGTGGTCTTGCCGAGCAGCACCGCCCCCTGCTCGCGCAGGCGGGCGACGGCCGGGGCGTCCTCGTCCCAGGGCTGCTCGCGCTCCACGGCGAGGCTGCCGCGCAGGGTCGGCCAGCCCTTGGCCAGCAGCAGGTCCTTCACCGCCGCCGGCACGCCGTCCACCGCCCCCAGCGGCTCGCCGCGCGCCCAGCGCCGCTCCGACGCCCGCGCCGCGTCGAGAGCGGAGTCGGCGTCGAGATGAGCGAACGCGTTGACCTGCGGGTCGAGCGCGGCGATACGGTCGAGGACCGCGCGGGTCACCTCGAGCGGCGACAGCCGGCGGGTGCGGTAGGCCTCCGACAGGTCGGTGGCGCTGAGCTGGGTGACGTCGTGCGTCGGCATGCGGGGCCTCGGGTCGTGTGGATGGACGCACGACGCTAAAACCCACTTGTGTTGGTGTGAAAGCAATTAATTGCGCCGCTCATGCCGCCAGGCATGCAGGTTAAATAGACATATAAACATACTTGATAAGTAGGAAATTGCGTGCGACGCTGGATGCCCCGGCCGCGAAAGCCACCTGGAGATATCGATGCCCGTTCCCCTGGAAGCAGCCCGCATCAAGCCGAATCCCTCGCTGCGCCTGTACGAGGAGGAGACCGGCGGGTATGACACAAACCTGCTCGGCAACCTGACCGACGAGGAGTGCGCGGCGGTGTGCGCCGCCGCCACGGTGCGCGGCTACCGCCCTGGCGAGATGGTGTTCCAGCAGGGCATGCCGCACGACGGCATCTTCATCATCCTGTCGGGGCAGGTGCGCACCTACTACCTCGGGCCGTCGGGGCGCGAGATCACGCTGGCCTACTGGTCGCCCGGCAACTTCGTCGGCGGGCCGGAGCTGTTCGGCGGCAGCCCGCACGTCTGGTCGGGTCAGGCGGTGCGCAACAGCCAGGTGCTGCACGTCCGCGGGCCGGAGCTGCGCCGGCTGATGGAGAGCATCCCGCGCCTCGCGGTGGCGCTGGTGCAGGCGCTGGTTCACAAGGGCAAGTGCTACTCGGCGCTGATCCACATGCTGGGCACGCGCTCGGCGGCGGAGCGGCTGGCGCAGCTGCTGCTGCTGATGGCCGGGCTGGACGGGCGGCGGGTGCCGGAGGGCGTCGCCATCGGCCGCACCCTGACGCAGGAGGAATTGGCCAAGATGGTCGGCGTCACCCGGCAATGGGTCACCGCCACGCTGGAACGTTTCCGCGAGCAGGGCATGATCGGCATCAGCCCGAACAGGATCCTCATCCTCGACGAGGACCGCCTGCGCCGCTTCGCCGGATGATTCAGATCCCCGCGCCGGCCTGCCCGTCGAAGGCCTTCAGGCTTTCCCGGCGGATCAGCTCCAGGCAGCGCCTCTTCATCTCCAGGAAGGCGGGGTCGAGGACGAGGTCGGCGTGCCGCGGGCGGGGCAGGGCGACGGGCAGGTCGGCGACGATGCGGCCGGGTGCCGTGCCCATCACCACCACGCGGTCGGCGAGGAACAGCGCCTCGTCGATGTCATGGGTGACGAAGAGGACCGTCGTCCCGGTCTGCCCCCACAGCGACAGCAGCGCCTCCTGCATCATGGCGCGCGTCTGCGCGTCGAGCGCGCCGAACGGCTCGTCCATCAGCAGCACCGCGGGGTAGTTGGCGAGCGCGCGGGCGATGCTGACGCGCTGCTGCATGCCGCCCGACAGTTCCGCCGGGTAGCGGCGCGCGTGGCCGGACAGGCCGACCATGTCGAGGAACTGCCCGGCCAGCAGGCGCGCCTCGGCGCGGCCGTGGCCCGACATACGCGGACCAAAGGCGACGTTCTCCAGCACCGACTTCCACGGGAACAGGGAGTATTGCTGGAACACCATGCCGCGGTCCGGCCCCGGGCCGGCGACCGGCGCGCCGTCCAGCCGGATGCGGCCCTCCGACGGTTCGACATAGCCGGCGACCGCGTTCAGCAGCGTCGACTTGCCGCAGCCGCTGGGGCCGAGCAGGCAGACGAACTCGCCCGGCTCGACCGTCAGCGACACGCCGGAGACCGCCACGGCGTCCGCGCCGAAGCGGACGGTGACGTCCTCCAGCCGCAGGGCGCCGCGCACCACGTGGACCTTGCCCGGCCGCCCGGGCCGCAGCGGGAGGGAGCGTTCCGTCGCGAGCGTCATGGCCGTGTCGTCTCCGTATCCTGCAGGGCGTGGGACAGCGCCTCCACGTCGGCGTCGCTCAGCCGCGCCGCCACCGCGCGCATGGCGCCGTCCGCGTCGTTGTCGCGCCGGCCATCGCGGAAGTCGCGCAGCTGCTTGGCGAGATAGCCGGCGTGCTGCCCTTCCAGACGTGGCGCGCCCGTGCCGTGGCAGGACCGGCAGGGCGGGATGCCGGCCGCGGCGTCGCCCTCGGCGATCACCCGGCGCGCGCGCGGATCGCCAGCGGGCGACGCGGGCAGGGGCGCCTGCGCGCTGAAGTGCGCGGCGACCGGGGGGATGGTCTCGTCGGTCAGCTCGGACACCGAGCCGGACATCTGCCCGCCGTCGTTGCGCCGTCGGCCGGCGCGGAAGTCGCGCAGCTGCTTCTCGATGTAGGCGCGGTCCTGCCCGGCGAGGCGCGGGAAGCGCGGCACCGCGCTCAGCCCGTCCAGCCCGTGGCACTCGCCGCACATCTCCCACGGCGGCGCCCCGTCGGTGACCAGCGTGTCGGCCATGGCGCCGGGGGACGCCGACAGCAGCGCGGCGAGGATGACCCGGCGAACCGTCATGGCGCGGCGCTCCCGCGCGCGAGGCCGCGGATCAGGCCGGTGAGGAACGCGGCGGTCTCGGCCGGGTCGAAGGGCGGGGAGAGCTTGGCGACCAAACGCCCGTCCGGCGCCACGACGCCGACGGCGGCGCTGTGCGCCACCTCGTAGGCGCCGTTGGCGTCGGGCGGGCTGATCACCGCTTTGGCGTCGAGCCCGGCGAGCAGCACCGCGACGGCCTCCGCGCCGCCGGTCACGCCGACGAAGTCGGGGTGGAAGTGGTGGACGTAGTCGCGCAGAATCGGTCGGTCGCGGGCCGGATCGACGGCCAGGAAGACCACGCGCGGCAAACGCTCCGGCGCCGTGGTGGTCGCCAGCTCGGCCCGCACCGCCTCCAGGTTGGCGAGCGTGAAGGGGCAGACGTCCGGGCAGCTGGTGTAGCCGACGGCGACCAGCGTCCACCGCCCGGCCAGCGCCGCCGGCGTGAAGGGGCGGCCGTCGTGGTCCTCCAGGGCGAAGGCGGGCAGCGCCGCGGGCGGCTCGACCAGGATGCCGTCGAGCCGGGCCCACGCGGGCGCGGCGGTCATCAGGAGGGCGAGCAGGGCGGCGAACCAATGCGGCATGGCGGTCATCCCCGTCCCCGCTGTGCCGCCCACGCTGGCAGCAGCACGCCGGCCGCCAGCAGCGCGAAGCCGGCCATGGTCAGCCACGGCCCCCAGGGCAGCAGCGCGAAGGCGGTGCCGACGCCCATGCCGAGCACCGCCAGCCCGACCACCCAGCTCGGCGCCGCGCAGCAGGCCACCCAGGAGACGGTGACCCCGGTCAGCGCGGTGAGCGCCGTCCCGGCACCGGCCGCGGCAACGCCGGTGCGCCGGCAGGCCCCCGGCGGGAGGGCGCGCAGCCGTCCCGCCGCCGCGGCCAGCAGGGCGCCGGCCAGGGTGGCGAGGGCCAGCTTGGCCGGCAGCACGGCGAGGCTCCACTCGGTGATGCCCTTGCCGTAGGACGTGTTGAAGAAACCGATCTCCAGCAGCCACTCCTCGGCGGCGATGGCGGGCACGTCGGCCAACGCGGGCGTGGCGCGCAGGATGCGCGCGACGTTGCCGGGCCAGTCGTGCAGCGTGACGAAGTTCGGCAGCGCCTCGAAGCGCACCACCAGAGCCGCGAGCTGCGCGGCATGGAAGGCGACGGCGAGCGCGGCGCCGGCAGCGAGGGAACGGGCGAGGCTCACCGCGCCCTCCTCTGCCACGCCATCAGCGGACGGGTGGCGGCGCGGACCAGCCAGGTGGAGAGCGTGCCGAGCGAGCCGATTACCAGCATGCCGACGATGATGTCCGGGTAGTTGATCACCGAATAGGCGTTCCAGGTGAAGTAGCCGATGCCGTACTGGCCGCTGATGATCTCGCCGGCCAGCAGCGAGAACCACGACACCCCCATGCCGATGGCGAGCCCGGCGGCGATGCCCGGCAGGGCGGCGGGCAGCACCACGTGCAGGAAGACCGCGGCCCGCCGCGCCCCCAGCGAGCGGGCGGCGCGCACCAGCACCTCGGGCGTCTGCTCGACGCCGTGCACGGTGTTGAGGACGATGGGGAACAGCGCGCCCAGGAAGGTGATGTAGATGATGGACGATTCCTCGGTCGGCCACATCAGGATCGCCAGCGGGATCCAGGCCACCGCCGGGATCGGCCGGAGGATCTCGATGTAGGGGATCAGCAGGTCGCGGGCGACGCGCGAGCGGCCCATGGCCAGCCCCAGGGCGATGCCCAGCCCGGCGGCGATGGTGTAGGCGACCAGGATGCGCGTCAGGCTGACCAGGATGTGCCGGTAGAAGACCGGATCGGCCAGGTGCTTCAGGAACGCTTCACCCACCGCGAGCGGTGCCGGGACGTTCTGGAAGCGGATGTAGAGATCGACCTCGTGGGTCGCCCCCCAGTGCCACAGCCAGAGGCCGGCGAGCAGCGCCGCGAGGCGCAGCCCGAGGCTCCGCGCCGCACCGGCGAGCCGGGCGCGGCGCGGGTGGGCGGGCGCGGCCCGGCCGGGGGGCGACACCGCGAGCGCGGTCATGACGCGGCGCTGGCGACGGCTTCGTCGAAGCTCAGCACCTTGCCGCCGGCCTTGGCGGCGTGCGCCTCGGCCTCGCCCTTGCGCAGGAAGGTGGCGAACTCGCCGTCCTTGCCCTGCACGAAGAAGGCGGTCTTGCCGAACAGCTTCAGGCCGGTCTCGCGGTCGTAGACGTAGGTGGCGTTCAGCTTTGCCCCGGTCGCCTGGAAGCCGGCCACCGCCTTCAGGAACTCCCTCGGCGTCGGGTAGCTGGTGATGCCGTCGCGGGCGTGCCAGACCTCGCTGGGCCGGCCGGCGTTGGCGGTGGAGGGATCGACCAGCTTCGCCTTCTGCGCCGCGTAGTCGAGGCCCAGTTCGGCGTAGGCCGTCTTCAGGTACGCCTCGGTCACGAAGTCGTCGACGTTCAGCGCCGGCGCCAGCTTCTCCTTGGCGAGCACGCCGTGGTCGGCCTTCAGCGTGTCGATCCACTGCGCCTTCAGCGTCGGGTCGAGCGTCAGGTGGCCGCCCTTGGAGAAGTAGATGTACAGCACCTCCTTCTCGACGCCGGTCCACTTCTCCAGCGCCTCGGTGGCGCGCAGCGGGTCCTCCTCGATCCAGCGGCCGGCGTCGACGATGGCCTTGACGAAGGCGGTGACGACCTCCGGGTGCGCCTCGGCGAAGTCGGCGCGCACCACGAGGCCGTGCAGGTAGGGCACGCCGCCCTCGCTGCCGTCGTAGATCTTCCGCCCGGTGCCGCGGAACTCCATGATCTCCGACCAGGGGCAGAAGTCGGCGTGCGCGTCGATCTTGCCGGTGGCGATGTTGGCGGCGCCGACCGCCGGCGCCTGGTTCTTCAGCTCGATGGCGGACAGCGGGATCTGTTTGTCCTGCAGCGCCTTCACCAGCATGCCCCAGGCGGCGCTGCCGACCGGAGTGGACACCGCCTTGCCCTTGAGGTCCTCCAGGCTGTGCGCGGTCGAGGCCGCCGGCACCACCAGGGCGTTGCCGGAGCCCTTGAGGTTGTAGCCGGTGCCGGCCACCACGATGGTGCGCAGGCTCTTGGTCTCCTGGAACTTCGCGCCGTTCACCACCAGCGGGAAGTCGCCCATCACGCCGAAGCTCAGCTTGCCGGCCAGCATCTGGTTGGTGATCGGCCCGCCCGAGGCGTAGTCGCTCCACACCACGTTGTAGTCGGCCTTGGCGTACTTGCCGTCGCGCGGCAGGTGCTTCTCCAAGAGCTTCAGCTCCTTCACCACGATGCCGGCGGTGTAGGTGTCGGTGCACATGCTCTGGTGGCCGACGGTGATGTCGATGGTCTCCGCCGCCGCGGGCGCGGCGATCAGGACGCCGGCCGCCAGGGCGGCGCGCAGCATCGGGAAGGGGGCGGTGCTCGGCATGGTCTCGTTCCTCTGGTGGCCTCGATGGGGCAGCGTGCCGGAACAGCCAAGCCGCTGTCGGCCAACTAATTGTCCACTTGGGTGTTGGGGAATAAACCCTCTCCCGCCCCGGGAGAGGGTGGCCGCGGAGCGGCCGGGTGAGGGGCAGTGCGAGAATCCTTGGATTTACCCTCACCCTCCCGCTTCGCGGGCCCCTCCCTCTCCCGGGGCGGGAGAGGGGTTTCAGCCGATCAGCCGCTCGTACTTCGCCTGCAGTTCCTCGCGGGTCTCCTGGTGGTCGGGATCGACCAGGATGCAGTCGATCGGGCAGACCTCGATGCACTGCGAGCGCTCATAATGGCCGACGCACTCGGTGCAGCGGCCGGGGTCGATCTGGAAGACCTCCGGTCCCTGTGAGATCGCCTCGTTGGGGCATTCCGCCTCGCAGACGTCGCAGTTGATGCATTGGTCGGTGATCAGCAGGGCCATGGGGATGCTCTCAGGGGTGGGCGGCGACGGGAGCGCCCTGGTGGCAGAGCGCCAGGAGCACGAGGGTCGCCAGATAGACGGCGTAGGACGCCCGCGACGGCGCGAGCGGCCGACCGAGGCGGGCGCTCCACGCCACGCCCGCGGCGAGGACGGCGGCGCGCAGCCAGGGCAGGACGGCGAGCGCCTCCACCCCCTCGCGTTGCAGGATTGCCAGCGAATGTTCGAGCGCGCCGAGGAACAACCCCAGCCCGGCCAGCGGGATCAGCCCGTAGGCGAGCCGGTACGCCGCGATCCGGCGCCCGCCGGCGGCCAGCAGCAGCAGGGCCGCGGTGGCGGCGCCGAGTGTCAGGGCCGGCAGCAGCACGGCCGCCAGAGCCGCCGCGGCGTCGCCCCAGCCACCCAGCGGGCCGATGGCCGTGAGCAGCCAGCCGTGCCACGGGCTGCCGCGCCAGTGGATGCCGGCCCAGGTCAGGCCGACCAGCACGAAGGCGATGCCCAGCGCCTCCCAGCCGCGCGCCTCCTCCTCCTCCAACGTGGCGATCTCCGCGCCCAAGGGGCGGGCCGCCAGGGCGACGGCGTTGCGGTGGCCGCTGCAGCGGCCGCACATGTTGCACTTCTCGTTGCTGGTCAGGCGCCGCACGTCGAGCAGCAGCGGGCAGTCCACCGGCTTGGGCACCGGCCGCGCCGCGGCGTCCCAGGCGGTCCGGTCGACCCTGAAGTGCAACGCCGAGGCGCGCGCCAGGATCGAGAACAGCCCGGCCATCGGGCACAGGTAACGGCACCACACCCGCTTGCCCCGCCCATACAGCGCGCCGACCGCCAGCGCCGCGGCGCTCGATCCGCCGACCACCAGCAGGGTGCCCAGCGCGTCGTACTGGACGCCGCCGAGGTCGCCGGCCAGCGTCAGCGCGGCGAAGCCGAGCAGCGGCCAGCCCGGCCAACGCAACCCGGCCGGCACTTTGAGGGCGCGGCCGTGCCGGCTGGCCGCCTCGGTCACCGCGCCATCGGGGCAGAACAGGCCGCACCAGAACTGCCCGAACAGCAGCGTGGAGAGGATGACGCCCGGCCACCAGACGCCCCAGAACAGCGCCTCGGCGAGGCGCGCCAGCGTGACCAGGGCGCGGGCGTCCGGCGCCGCCGGCAGCAGCGGCGGCAGGAGCAGCAGGACGAGGTAGAGCGCCACCATCGCCCACTGCACGCGCCGCACCACGTCCTGCCGGCGGTGCAGCGCGTCGCCGAACCGCTGCAGCGCGGTCATCGCCGCAGGCGCTCCAGCGCGCGGCCGGCGGCCTTGCGGACCTCGACGTCCAGGTCGTCCGCCGCGGCCTTGCCCAGGGCCGGCGCGGCGTCGGGCGCGCCGATGGTGCCGAGCGCCGCCGCCGCCTCCTTGCGCAGGTTCGGCACCGGGTGCGTCAGCGCGCCGACCAGGGCCGGCACCGCGGCGGCCTCGGCGAGGCGGCCCAACGCCGTGGCGGCCTTTACCGCGACCTGCCAGTTGGAATCCGCGACCGCGGCGACGAGGCCGGCCATCGCCGCGGGCGGCGCCAGCTTGCCCAGGGTCACCGCCGCCGCCTCGCGGACCTGCCAGTCGGCGTCGTGCAGCGCCGCGACCAGCGCCGCCGTGGCGCGACCGTTGTCGGCGTAGCCGAGACCGCCGGCGGCGGTGCGGCGCACCTCCGCGTCGGGGTCGGCGGCCAGCCGGCCGGCCAGCGGCTCCACCGCCTCGGGTGCGCGCAGGTAGGCGAGCACGCCCACCGCCTCGCGCCGCACCGCGGGGTCGGCGTCGTCCAGCGCCGCCAGCGCCGGGGCCAGCGCGCCGGGCACGCGGAGCTTGCGCAGCGCAGCGAGCAGGGCGGCGCGCGCGAAGGGCGTCGGCGCCGCGGTCACCCGGCGCAGCAGCGGCGGCCCGGCGGCCTCGTCGAGGATCTCCGCCAGCGACTCCGCGGCGGCCCGGCGGACCTCGCCGTCGGCGTCGTCCAGGCGGTCGGCCAGCGCGTCCACGGCCGCACCGTCGGCGACACCCTCCAGGGCGCGCGCGGCCTCCAGCCGGACGCCGGCGTCGGCGTCGCGGGTGGCGGCGACGAACGGCGCGGGGGCGTCGTCGGCGAGGTCGGCGGCCCGCAGGACGCCGAGGCGGCGGACCGCCGGATCGGGGTCGGCCAGCGCGCGGGTCAGGGCGTCCAGTTCGGGATCGGCTACGGCGCTCATCGCCGGCTCAGCGCAGCAGGTAGGGGATGGAGACCGTCACCGCCTTGGTCGGGCAGTCGTGCTCGCACGGCAGGCAGTACCAGCACTCGTCGTAGGCCATCTTGACCTTCCCGTCGCCCTCGTCGAAGGCGAGGATGTCGAGCGGGCAGGAATCGATGCAGGAGCGGCAGCCCTTGTCGGCGATGCACTTGCCGTGGTCGATGCGGACGGAGGGGTTGGGGACTTCGCGGATGGTGGCGGGCATGGGGCGCGTCTCCGGTCAGGCGGCGGCCGGCGCGTCGATGCGCAGGCGGTTGTAGGCGTCGCGGTCCTGCTCGTCGATCGGGAACAGGTAGGGGGGAACCGGGCGCTTGAAGCAGACCGGCCGTCCGTCCGCGCCCTTGCGCACCTCGACGAAGGTGAACCACTCCGCGTCGTTCCGCTCGGGGTGCTCCGGGTAGTGGTGGTAGAGGCCCCAGCGGCTCTCGGTGCGGTACAGCGAGGCGTGCGCCGCCAGCTCGGCGCAGTCGAGGATGGCGTGCACCTCGATGGCGCGCATCAACTCGTGCGGAGAGGTCGCCTTGATGCGCTCCAGATCCTCGCGGATCTCGGCGAAGCGGCGCAGGCCGATCTCCATCTTCGCCGTCACCTTGGGCGGCTGGAGGTAGTCGTTGACCATGCGGCGCAGCTTGTATTCCACCTGCGCCGGGGTGAATCCCTCCTCGCGGCCCAGGGGCGCGAACAGGCGCTTGCGCTCGGCCTCCACTTGGTCCTGGTCGATGGCGGCGTGGGCCTGCCCGTCGAGGAAGTCGACCGCGTCCCCCCCGGCGATCTCGCCGAAGACCATGGCGCCCAGCATGTAGTTGTGCGCGACGTTGCACAGGTCGCCGGCGGCGTAGAGGCCGGGCACCGTGGTGCGCGCGTGCTCGTCCACCCAGACGCCGGACGCGCTGTGGCCGCCGCACAGGCCGATCTCCGAGATGTGCATCTCGACGAGGTCGCTGCGGTAGTCGGTGTGGCGCCCCTCGTGGAAGCGGCCGCGGGTCGGGCGCTCGGTGATGTGCAGGATGTTCTCGATGCGGGTCACCGTCTCCGGCGCCAGGTGGTCGAGCTTGAGGAACACCGGGCCGTTGCCGCTTTCCAGCTCGCGCCAGAACTCCAGCATCATCTGGCCGCTCCAGTAGTCGCTCTTGATGAAGCGCTCACCCTTGGCGTTGACCGTGTAGCCGCCGAACGGGCCGGTCACGTAGGCGCAGGCCGGGCCATTGTAGTCCTTGATCAGCGGGTTGATCTGGAAGCACTCCAGCCCCGACAGCTCGGCGCCGGCGTGGTAGGCCATGCTGTAGCCGTCGCCGGCGTTGGTCGGGTTCTCGTAGGTGCCGAACAGGTAGCCCGACGCCGGCAGCCCCAGCCGCCCGGCGGCGCCGGTGCACAGGATGACCGCGCGGGCGCGCACCACCACGAAGTCGCCGCTGCGGGAATCGAGCGCCAGCGCGCCGGCGATGCGCCCGCCGCCGCCGGTCAGCAGGCGGGTGGCGGTCAGGCGGTTGCTGACCTCGACGCCGACCTTGCGGATCTGCCGGTAGATGACCTTCTTGACGTTGTAGCCCTCGGGCATGGGCAGCACGTAGGCGCCCATGTGGTGGACCTTCTTGACGGCGTAGTCGCCGTTCCCGTCCTTCTCGAACTTGACGCCCCAGCCGTCGAGCTTGCGGATCATGTCGTGGCTGCGGCTGGCGTAGGCGTGGATCGTCGCCTGGTTGACGATGCCGTCGTTGGCGATGGTGATCTCGCGCACGTACTGCTCGGGCGTGGCGTGGCCGGGGATGACGGCGTTGTTGACGCTGTCCATGCCCTCGGCGATGGCGCCGGCGCGCTTGACGTTCGCCTTGTCCAGCAGCAGGACGCGGAGGTTCCGGTCCTTCTCCTTGGCCCGGATGGCGGCCAGCGGGCCGGCGGTGCCGCCGCCCACCACCAAGACGTCGACGTCGAGCGTGCGGGTTTCCATGCCTGTGCTTTCCTGTGCTGCGAGCCCTTGAACGCGGGGAACGATGGCGGCGGCGGCGGCACAGGGTCGAGCAACTAATTGCGCGGCACGCGGGGTGGGGTCTGTGCGATAACGTGCGTCGCACGGGAGGACCGTCCGCCCGCGCGACGCACCATCCGGAGACGCCCGACCCCATGCCCGCCGCGTCCCGCCTGCACGCCTCCGCCTGCCCGCACGACTGCCCCTCCACCTGCGCGCTGGAGGTCGAGGTGCTGGACGGCGCCCGCATCGGGCGGGTGCGCGGGGCGGCCGGCAACAGCTACACGGCCGGCGTGATCTGCGCCAAGGTGGCGCGCTACGCCGAGCGCATCCACCACCCCGACCGGCTGACCACGCCGCTGCGGCGCACCGGGCCGAAGGGCTCCGGCCAATTCGCACCGATCGCGTGGGACGACGCGCTGGACCTCGTCGCCGAGCGCTTCCTGGAGGCGGAGCGGCGCATCGGGGCGGAGACGGTGTGGCCGTACTATTACGCCGGCACCATGGGCCTCGTGCAGCGCGACGGCATCAACCGGCTGCGCCACGTGAAGCGCTATTCCGGGTTCCACGGGACCATCTGCACCACGCCTGCCTGGACCGGCTGGCTGGCCGGGGCGGGGCGGCTGTCCGGCGCCGACCCGCGCGAGATGGCGGTCTCCGACCTCGTGGTGATCTGGGGCACCAACCCGGTGTCCACCCAGGTCAACGTGATGACCCACGCGGTGCGCGCCCGCAAGGAGCGCGGGGCGAAGATCGCGGTCGTTGACGTCTACCGCACCCCGACCATGGAGCAGGCCGATATCCCGCTGCTGATCCGGCCGGGCACCGACGGCGCGCTGGCCTGCGCGGTGATGCACGTGCTGTTCCGGGACGGCTTGGCCGACCGCGCCTACCTCGCCGCGCACGCCGACGATCCGGCGGGGCTGGAGGCGCACTTGGCCGACCGCACGCCGGAGTGGGCGGAGGCGATCACCGGCTTGGCCGCCGCGGAGATCGAGGCGTTCGCCCGGCTGGTCGGGACCACCCCACGCAGCTTCTTCCGCCTCGGCTACGGCTTCACCCGCTCGCGCAACGGGGCGGTGAACATGCACGCGGCGCTGTGCATTCCGGCGGTCAGCGGGGCGTGGCGGCACGAGGGCGGCGGTGCCTTCCACACCAACGGCGCCATCTACCACTGGGACAAGACGCTGATCGAGGGGCTGGACCGCCGCGACCCGGCGGTGCGCACGCTCGACCAGTCGCGCATCGGCGCGGTGCTGGAGGGCGATGCCGACGCGCTGGGCGGCGGGCCGCCGGTCACGGCGCTGCTGATCCAGAACACCAACCCGGTGACCATCGCCCCCGACCAGACCTGCGTGCGCCGCGGCTTTGCCCGCGACGACCTGTTCGTCTGCGTGCACGAGCAGTTCCTGACCGAGACGGCGCGCATGGCCGACATCGTGCTGCCGGCCACCATGTTCCTGGAGCACGACGACCTCTACCAGGCCGGCGGCAACCAGCACATCCTGTTCGGCCCGAAGACCGTCGAGCCGCCCGGCGACTGCCGCCCCAACCACGCGGTGGTGCGCGCGCTGGCCGCCCGGCTGGGCGCCGACGATCACCCGGGCTTCCACCTGACCGAGCGCGAGATCATCGACGAGACACTGCACCGCTCCGGCTGGGGCTCGCTGGCGGAGTTGGAGGCGGCGCGCTTCCACGACGTGCAGCCGGAGTTCCCCAGGGCGCATTTCCTGGATGGCTTCGCCTGGCCGGACGGGCGGTTCCGCCTGAAGCCGGACTGGCCGTCGGCGGCGATGCCGGCCTTTCCCGACCATTGGACGGTGACCGAGGAGGCGGACGCGGAGCATCCCTTCCGCCTGGTCACGGCGCCGGCACGCAATTTCCTGAACAGCAGCTTCACCGAGACGCCGGGCTCGCAAAGCCGGGAGGGGCGCCCATCACTGCTGCTGCACCCCGACGACGCGGCTGGGCTCGGCGTGGCGGAGGGCGACCGGGTGGAGGCCGCCAACCCGCGCGGCGCGGTGATCCTGCACGCCCGCCTGTTCGACGGCGTGCGGCGCGGCGTGGTGATCGCCGAATCCATCTGGCCGAACGGCGCCCACGAGGGCGGGCGCGGGATCAACAGCCTGACCGGCGCCGACCCGGTACCACCGAACGGCGGCGCCGCGGTGCACGACACCCGCGTCCGGATCCGCCGGCTGGGTTCCTAGACGCGCTCCGCCGTGTGCAGGCGCGCGGCCAGCACCGCGTCGGCCGCCTCGACGAAGCCCTGGCCGCCCGGCCCGCGGGTGATCCAGGCCGGCGCCATCGGAAGGTCGGCCAGGTGTTCGGTCACCGTGCTGACGCCGACGCTGTTCGGGAAGAAGGCGAACATCGGCGCGTCGTTGGCGGAGTCGCCGACGTAGAGGATCTCCTCGCGGCGGGCGTCGATGTCCACGCCATGCGCCGCGGCCAAGAAGCGCCGGGACGCCGACAGCTTGTCGTAGCCGCCGGACCACGCGAGCACCCACAACGAATTCACCGTCACGTCGGCCCCCGCGGCGCGCAGGCTGTCCAGCAGCCATCCCCGCCGCACCGGGTCCGCGGGCCGCTCGAAGGCCACGCCGGTGAGTCGGAACGGCTGGTCGGGTGCCAGCGCGATGCCCGGGATCCCGGCGATCACCTCATCGGCGAGCGCCCGTAGGCGCGCCAGGACGGCCGCCCGCCCGTTGCCATGCCAGAAGCGGTGCGCCGCGCCGCCGACGCCCTGCCTTTGCACATGCAGCCCGCCGTTCTCGCCGATCACCCCGGCCACCGGCCACATGCGGGCCATCTGGTCGCACCAGCCCGCCGGCGCCGCCGTGACCGGGATCACCGGGATCCCGGCCGCCTCCAGCCGCTCCAGCGCGGCGTAGGTGGCCGCCGACAGCCGGCCGCGGTGCGTCAGCGTGTCGTCCATGTCGGTCAGCACGAGGCTCACGCGGCGCAGCCGCTCCACCGGCGCCTCGGCGAGCGGCCGCATCACGCCGGCCCCGCGGCGGGAACGGTCACGGCGCCGCCAGGGTTGTCGGTCACTGCGAAGGTCTCGAAGTGCCCGATCTCCGGATCGGTGCCGCAGCGCTGCCGCACGATGGCGGTGATCATGGAATCCCTCCCAAAAAGTCTCTGGCGCGGCCGGCTCCCGCCGTCAATCCCGCCCGGCTGCCCGCTCCGTCCAACCCTGCAGGAGCTTGAGGGTGCGGAACACCGCGCGCACGGCGAGGCGCATGCGCGCCTCGTGCAGCCGGCCGTCCTCGGTCAGTGTGCCGGCGCCGGGGGTGATCAGGATGTTGGCGTCGTCCGACAGGTTCGGCACGACGCCGATCCGCGCCAGCGCCCTGTTGAACAGGTTGCTGCCGGCGATGCGGTCCTCGTGCGTGAAGATTGGGATGCCCCAGGGGCGGTGCTCCCAGGTGCCCTCGTAGTTGATCTCGACGCCGCCGGCGTTGACCGAGCGGGTGATGCGGATGCCTTCCCACAGCGCGCCGCGGTGCCGCTCGAACTCGTCGAGCACGATGGCGTGGATGGCGTCGATGGGGGCGAGGATGCGCTCCGGCGCGTCGCGCAGCAGGCGCAGCGCCGCCAGCGAGCCATAGAGGGCCTCCTTGCCCGGATCGACGGCGACGTGCGAGCCCTTGCCGTGCGCCGAGACGGTGCCGAAGCGCTCGCCATGCACGCCGAGCGCGCGGCGGATGTTGACCATCGGCCCCTCGCGGCCGATCACCAGCCCGGCGGTCGGGCCGCCGGCCACCTTGTCCATGCTGAACATCATCACGTCGGCGCCGATGCGCCGGATGTCGGTGCCGAGGAACGGCGTGCCCCAGGCGTTGTCGGCGACGTAGGGCACGCCGAAGCGCGCCGCCAGCTCGCCGGCCCGGCGGTGCAGCACGGACGTGCCGTCGGCGTCCTTGGTCCCGTAGCCGTAGCCCGGCGTGTCGTAGGCCAGCGTCACCACGCCGCCGAACTCCGCCGCGTGGATCTCGGCGGCGCGGGCCAGCGCGGCGCCGGCCGCCTCGGCGTCCACCCCGGTCAGCAGCGGCGCGGGGTAGGACTTGATGCCGTGCAGGTCGTAGCGGGCGCCGGGCAGCCGGACGAAGACGATGTCCAGGTTCTCCAGCCGCCGGCCGAGCAGGCCGAGTTCGCCGGCGGTGGCGCCGCGGTCGGCGAACAGATCCTTGTAGAGGGCGGGTATGGGCCGGCCGTAGCTGCCGTGGTGCTCGACGTGCCGCTCGTAGGGGACCACCGCCTTGGCGCGCGCCGCGTCGCCGCGGCCGACCTGCGACGGGGCGATCAGCGTCTCGTAGGCGACCCACAGCCCGGCCTCGGCGCTGTTGACCAGCACGGCGTCGTACCCGTCGCCGTACACCGACTTGACGGTGCGGCGGATCTCGTCGCCGACGGCGGCCAGCGGGCCGTACTCGCGGGCGCCGCCGGCGATGGCCTCCAGCACCTCGTGGCGCAGCGTGCCGGGGGCCGAGGAGTTGCTGGCCGAGATGCCGAAGCGGCCGCGCCACTCCTCCGGGATCGCAAGGTCACGGCCGAGCGCGGCGGCGTCCTCGACGATGTCGGCGGCGTGGGCGGCGAGGTAACGGTACAGGTCCAGGCGGAAGCGCGGCTGGGTCATCGGGGCTCCGGAAGGGTCAGGGGGCGGCCTTGCGCGCTTCCTCGCGCACCAGGGCGATGAGGTCGTGGCGGCGCTGCGCCATCGCGGGGGCGTCGAACAGGTTGTCGAAGTCGCGCACGGCGGCGCGCGGGACCGCCACCTCGGCCTTGATGCGGCCGGGGCGGGCGGTCATCACCAGCACGCGGTCGGCGAGGAACAGCGCTTCGTCGATGTCGTGGGTGACGAACAGGATGGTGGTGCCGGTGGCGCGCCGCAGGTCGAGCAGCAGCTCCTGCATGGTCAGCCGCGTCTGCGCGTCGAGCGCGGCGAACGGCTCGTCCATCAGCAGCACGGCGGGGTTGGCGATCCAGGCGCGGGCCAGCGCCACGCGCTGGCGCATGCCGCCGGACAGCTCGTAGGGGGCGTGCCGCTCGAACCCGGTGAGGCCGACCAGGCGCAGGTAGCGTTCGGCGTCCTCCCGGTACCGGGCGGGCGGCACGCCGGCCATGCGCGGGCCGAAGGTGACGTTGTCGAGCACGCTCAGCCAGGGGAACAGCTGCGGCTGCTGGAACACCACGGCGCGGTCGGGGCCGGGGCGCTCCACCGGCCGGCCGTCCACCGTCACCGCGCCGAACTCCGGCCGCTCGAAGCCGGCGATCAGGTTCAGCACGGTGGACTTGCCGCAGCCGCTGGGGCCGAGCAGGCAGACCAGCTCCCCCTCGCCCAAGTGCAGCGACACGTCCTGCAGCGCCGTGGTCCGCGCCGCGGCGCGGTCGGCGGCGTAGGTCTTCACGACGCTCTCGACGCGGATCTTTGCGCGCGGCGGCGCGATCACTCCCGACCCATCCATGGCACCACCCGTTTGCGGAGCCCGACCACGGCGAGGTCGAGCAGGTATCCGAACAGCCCCAGCAGCACGATCCCCAGCAGCACCACGTCGGTGCGCAGGTAGGCGCCGGCGTTGACCACCATCCAGCCGAGGCCGGAGGTGGCGGCGACCATCTCGGCGGCGATCAGCGTCGTCCAGCCGATGCCGATGGCGAGGCGCACGCTGGTGAAGAGGTCCGGCAGCGTGCTGGGCAGCAGCACGTGGCGGAACATCTGCCAGCGGTTGACGCCCAGCACTTCCGCCGCGCGCAGCCGGTCGCGGCCAACCGAGGCCACTGCGGCGGCGGCTCCCGCCACCACGCTGAGGAAGGTGGCGAGGTAGATCAGGAAGAACTTCGAGAACTCGCCGATGCCGAACCAGACGATGACCAGCGGGATCAGCGCCAGCTTCGGCAGCGGCCGCAGGAACTGCACGAAGGGATCGAGCAGCGCCGACGCGGTCGGCGACACTCCCATCACCAGCCCCAGCGGCACGCCGGTGGCGATGGCGGCGAGGAACGCCGCCATCGCGCGGGCCAGGCTGACGGCCACGTGCTCCCACAACGGCACCTGGCGGTAGCCGGTCTCCGCCAGCTCCGCCGCGGTGGTCAGCACCTCGGTGGGGGTGGGCAGCAGGTTCGGGCCGATCCAGCCCAGCGCGCCGGACGCCTGCCACACCGCCAGCACCGCCGCCGTGGCGGCGAGGCTGAGCAGCGGGCGGCGCAGCGCGGAACCGCGCGTGCCGTCGGTGCGGGTCATTTCTGGCCCACCGCCTGACGCAGGTAGCTGGTGTTGATGAAGGGCGCGAAGGAGGGCGGGATGTCCGCCTTGCGCACCTCGCCGATCTCCGCCAGGAAGGCGGCGGTGTCGGCCATGCCGCGGGCGATGGTCGAGTCCGGCGTGGTGGCGCCGTCGCCCACCCAGCGCGGGGTCAGCTGCTCGGCCAGCGACGGGTATTCCAGCCCGGCCAGCGTGCTGCGCGTGGCGTCGAGGTCGACGTTCAGGTGCGCGGCGATGATCTTGGCGGAGCCTTCCGGGTCGGCCTTGTACTGGTCCACCTTCTGCTGGTGGACCTGCAGCAGCTTGACAACGACCTGCGGGTACTTCTTCGCGAACTCGGTGCGGACGACGTAGTTGTTCCAGACGTAGTAGCCGTCCTTCTGCAGGTCGCGCGACGCCAGGATCTCCTTGCCGCCCTGCGCCTCCAGCTGCTGGGTGAAGGGCCCCCAGACGTAGGCTGCGTCGATGTCGCCGCGCGACCACGCCGCCACCAGCTCGGCCGGCTTCAGCGTCACCTGCTTCACCTTGGCGACATCCACCTTGTGGACCTTGAACGCGGCCTGCAGCGCGTAGTGCGCGGTGGAGTTGGCCGGGTAGGCGACCGTCTTGCCTTCCAACTGCTTGACCGACCCGATGCCCGGACGGGCGATCAGCCGCTCGCTGGTGGCGATCACGCCGGAGACGGCGACCACCTCGACCGGCAGCTTGCGGATGATGCCGGCGGTCGCCGGGCTGGAGCCGAAGCGGACGATGTCCAGTTCCTTGGCGGCCAGCAAGGTCAGCACGTCGGCGCCGGACGCGAAGGGAATCCACTTCACCGGCGTGCCGAACGCCTTCTCGAACGAGCCGTCGGCCTTGCCGAGCATCCAGACCCGCGGCCCGCCGGCATAGCCGAGGCGCACCACCTCCGGCACCTCCTCCGCCCGCGCGGGTGTTGCGGCCGGCACGGCCGTCAGCAGCGACAACGCGCCCAGAACGCCGGCGATGACCAATCCCTTGAACGATGGCCGCATGGCCCCACCCCCTTCTGAAACACGAAAATTTTATGTGCAAGCGAAACAAATCACATGTTGGCACAAATTCCATATTGCCAAAATAGACTTTTTGACCGTCCCCTCTGCTTCGCGATGTGGATGTCGGGCGTTGCTGGCATAGAAAAAACAAAACAAAAAAGTGGTTTATGATGTCTGTGGCGAGGATCGCCGCGCTGGCGGTCGCCCTGGTGGCCGACTACGCGGTGGGGCCCCTGAGCTTCAAGCGGGTGGCGGTGCTGTACATCAACAGCGACTGGGGCCGCGCCAGCAAGGAGCTGTTCGCCAAGGTCGCCGGGGGGGCGGTGCCGCCGTGGTGGCGGCCAAAAGGGCTATCTGGTCGACGAGAAGGACTTCCGCTCCGCCCTGGTGCGGGTGAGCAGGCGTGCCGTCAACAGCGTCGCCACCGGCCGCAACACCGCGCCGTCGGGCCCGACGACCTCGCGGGCCAGTCGGGCGTTCGGAGGCACCCGTTCCAGCACCAGACGGATTCCGCGCCGTTCGCACCCGTCGCGGCTGATGGGCACCATCACCGGGTTGGAGCGAACCTGTGCGGGAAGGCCGCTCGACAGCAGGATGATCTTGGGCAGTTCGATCGCCGCATAGGCCTCGGATGGCTTGATCTCCATCTCCTGGCTGCGGATCCGCAGCAGGCGGTCGGTCAGGACCCCCACCGAGGTCGGCTTGGTCAGGAAGGCGTTGACGTCCAGCGCCATGGCGGTGCGCACCAGTGACAGGTCGCCGTGCCCGGTCAGCATCGCCACGGGGAGGTGCCGGTCGACGCCAGCCGATCCCTCGCGCATCCGCTTCAGCAGTTCCAGACCGTTGAGCCGCGGCATGTGGAAGTCCGGGAAGATGCAGTCCACCTGACCCAGCGCAGGCTGGCCAGCGCCTCCTGCCCGTCCGGCGCGTGCCGGATGTTGACGATGCCGACCTTGCGCAGCATGCGGGTGATGATGGAGCGGCTGAACTGCTCGTCGTCCACCACGAACACGTCGAGATCGGAAAATCGGTGCGACATCCTGGGAACCCGTGGAGGCGCGGCCCAAGCCGCTCGGCCGTGGTCCAATACTACAGCGAAATTGTTGCAGTCCGTGGGGCGAGCGGGCCAAGCTCGCCGTCCAGGCCGGCTCGCGCTGCCTCGCGGTGATCGCCCAAGCGCAGCGTCCGGGCGTTCGCGCTCCAGCTTGACCGCGCCGGCCCGCTCGTTGACCGCCTCGACGGCGCGTCGGTCGTCGTTGCCGAACAGCTCTTCGGCGCACTTGCAGTTTTCTTCGGGCTGCTGCGCAACGCGTTCTCCACCAGGCTTGGAGCCTTGCGGACGATCACGGCAGGGATTCCTGTTCCTGTCGAACTCGAACCGCCAAGGCCGGCTGCTCAGTCCGCCGCCTCGAGACTGCGGCGCAGGGCTGTGTCCGGCCGAACAACCAGCAGCTTGACGGAATCGCCGAGCACGAACCGGTTCTCGGCCACATCGAGCCCGGCCTCGGGCAGCAGCGCCTGGACGTCGGCCGTGTAGCGGGCCGCAAAGGCGAAGCGCAGCCAAGGCGTCATTGCGCGCATCCACAGCCGTGTAGCGCCGTTGCTGGACAGCGTGTAGTCGAGGATTCGGATGGTGCCGTCCGGCTTCAGGATCCGCGTCATCTCGCGCAGCGCCGGCAGCATCACGTCCTCGGGCAGGACGCAGAAGACGAAAGTTGCGACGATGTGGTCGATGCTGGCGCCCGGAAAGCCGGTGTCAGCCAAGTCCAGGACATGCAGTTCCACATCCCGTCCCAGCTTGGCCGCGCGGACGCGGGCGCGAGCCAACATGCCCGGGCTCGCATCCACCGCGATGACCCGCGCGCCGGCGGGATAGAACGGCATGTTGCACCCGGCGCCGGCGCCGGCATCGAGGATCGTCCCGGACGTGCCCGCGAACGTCAAGGCCCGCAACCGGCGCTTCCAGAGCACCTCGTACCCCTTGTCCAGGACGTCGTAGATCGGGGCGATGCGTTCATAGGTGTTCACGTACCCGGCAGGCATCCGCTTGTCCTCCGCAACGCAGTGTGGGCATTGATCCACAGGCTTGGCTGGGTCTCGGTACCGCCTTAGCACAGCATTGTGACACATGATGGAGACCCGGCTTCCGGCAGTAGTTCTGTTGCAAAGTTTGGCGGCGGGCGCGGAGAGCCTCGAGGTCACCGCTGTCAAGTGGCAATCCCGAGCAGGCTGAAGGCCGCTTGGCTTGGCATGTCGTTGACAGGGATGGCTGCAACCTGCCCTTTGCGCACCACGCCCAGGGACGTGACCAAAGGACGCCGGCGCGTGCGGCAAAAGGGATTGTTACACCCTTGGCAAGATCTGTCGGAACCCTATGATGCGCTCCATGGGGGTGAAGGGGTATTAGGCCCCGGCGCCGTCCTTGCGTCTACCAGTGCCCGGGATGGATCATTCATGACGGCCTGTTCCATTGCCTGGGGCCTTAAACTCCTGTCCGCCGGCTCCGTTCGAAACCTAGCCGTTCGGCTGGTCGTGACCGCTGGCCCGTCCCGGATGCCGGTGCGTGTCTTCGCAGCGGCTGCCAAAGGCATCCTGATCGCCGCGGCGATCGTCCCGCCAACGCTGGCGTCGTTCGCGGCCCTGGCGGCTGAGCCGCTGATCTTCTATGGCGACGACAACACACCGCCGTACGAGTTCCTGGACCAAGGCAAGCCCAGGGGGCTGAACGTCGACCTGCTGCGGGCCATCGGCGCCCGGCTGGGGCGGCCCGTCGAGATCCGCCTGACGACATGGACCGAGGCGCAGACCAAGGTGCTGGAGGGGACGGGCCACGCGCTCACGATGCTGACTCCCACGCCTGAGCGGGAGAAGGTCTGGGGCTTCTCCGAGCCGACCCATACGCTGAGCTTCTCGCTGTTCATGCGGACCAGGGACGCGGACCGGCTGCGTCTCGCCCCGCTTGCCGGGCAGCGGATCGGCGTCCAGGAGAAGGCATTCTCGGAAAATTATTTCCGCACCCGTCATCCGGACGTTCCGCTTGTGCCATCGCGCGATTTCATCGACGGCATCCGCGATCTCCTGAACGGGAAGATCGACGCCTTCGCGCAGATCACGGCGTCCGGCGCGTACGCCCTGGAGGAACTCGCTATCGGCGGCATCACCGTCGCCGAGCAGCCTTTCGCCACCCGAGCCGTGAGCGTGCCGGTGCCGAAGTCCAACCCCGAACTGCTCAAGCAGATCGATGACGCGCTGCACGACATGAAGCGTGACGGCACGCTGGAGCGGCTCATCGAGCGCTGGTCGCCCGGTCGTGTCCATGTGTTCAACGAGCGGGACATCTGGCTGGGCGCGGCGATCGGCGGCACGGTCGCCGGTGCGCTGTTCCTGCTGATCGCCTTCGTGGTGGCGTCGGCGTCGCGACGCCGTTGGCGCGCCGAAGCCTCGTTGCGGGAGAGCGAAGGGCGGTTCCGGGCCGCGTTCGAAACCGCCGCCCACGGCATGGCGCTGGTGTCGTCGGAGGGCCGCTTCGTCAAGGTCAACCGCTCGCTGTGCAGCATGATCGGCTACAGCGAGACGGAGTTGCTGGCAACCGACTTCCAGACCATCACCCATCCTGAAGATCTCGAAACCGACCTGAAGTTCGTGCGGGATCTCCTCGCCGCCCGAATCCAGAGCTACCAGTTGGAAAAGCGGTATTTCCACAAGAGCGGAAGCATCATCTGGATCCTCCTCAGCGTTGCCCTCGTGCGGTCCGATGACGGAGAGCCGCTGCATTTCGTCGCGCAGATCCAGGACATCACCGAACAGCACACCGCAAAGGCCGCCCTGATCGAGGCCAAGCGGCGGGCGGAGGCCGCCGGACAGGCGAAGAGCGAGTTCCTCGCCAACATGAGTCATGAGATCCGCACCCCGATGAGCGCCATCATCGGGCTGACCCAACTCCTCGAAGACACCTCGCTGGGCCGGCAGGAACGGGACTACGTCTCCAAGATCAGGCAGTCGGCGCAGTCGCTGCTGGGCATCCTGAACGATGTCCTCGACTTCTCCAAGGTCGAAGCGGGGCACCTGGAACTGGAACACACCGCCTTCTCGCTCGACGAGGTGCTGCGCCACATCGCCGTGATCGTCTCCGCCAACGCCCATGACAAGGGGATCGAAACCGTCTTCGCCGTGGACCGTGACGTTCCGCACGCCTTGCTGGGCGACCCGATGCGGCTCGAGCAGGTGCTGATCAATCTGGCGGGCAACGCCGTCAAGTTCACCGAAACCGGCGAGGTGATCGTCTCGGTGCGGAAACGGAGCGAGGACGGGAACGGCGTGATGCTGGCGTTTTCGATCCGGGACACCGGCATCGGCATCCCGCGGGAGCGGCAGGAACGCCTCTTCCAGGCCTTCTCCCAGGCCGACAGTTCGACCGGCCGCCGTTACGGCGGCACCGGCCTCGGCCTGGCGATCTGCAGCCGCTTGGTCGCATTGATGGGCGGCTCGATCGACTTCACCAGCGAACCTGGGCAGGGCAGCGAGTTCCGCTTCACCGCGGCCTTCGGCTGCGCCGGCAGAGAGGCCGCCGCTGCCGGGCGCGCGCCCGAAGACCTGGGCGAACTGTCGGTGCTGATCGTCGAGGACAACGCCGCGGCCCGCGAGGCCGCCGCAGGCACCTGCCGGTCGTTCCGTTGGGCGGTGACCACGGCGGCGTCGGGCCCGGAGGGACTCGATTGCCTGCGGCGTTCCTTCGCGCAGGGGGCGGTGCCGGACGCGCTCCTCGTCGATTGGCGGATGCCGGGAATGGACGGCATCGACATGCTGCGGGCGGCGGCGGCCGACCCGGCGATCCGGCTGCCCGCGACCATCCTCATGATCACCGGCTTCGGCGTCGAGGACGTCTCGCGCGCGTTGAACGGCCTGCGCGTGGACGCGATCCTGTGCAAGCCGGCGACGCCGTCGATGATCCTCGACGCGGTGGCGCGGGCACGCCTGGGCGGCAAGCCGGCTGCGGCGGATACCACGGTGGCGTCACGGTTGGCCGGCCGCCTCGATGGCATGCGGCTGCTGCTCGTCGAGGACAACGCGATCAACCAGGAGGTCGCGGCAACCATCCTGAAGCGGGCGGGAGCGATCGTCGACGCGGTCGATTCCGGTGAGGCCGCCATCGCGGCGCTGCAGCGGGCCGGAGGGCGCTTCGACGCCGTGCTGATGGACGTGCAGATGCCGGGAATGGATGGTTATGAGGCGACCCGGATCGTGCGCCGCACGATGGGCATGACCGCCCTTCCGGTTATCGCCATGACGGCCAACGCCATGGATAGCGACCGTGAGCAGTCGCGGCAGGCCGGAATGGACGCACACATCGCCAAGCCGATCGATGTCGACGAACTGTTCGGGACCCTCACCGCCCTTGTCCAGAACCGTACCGGCACGGCCAGCGTGCTTCGCCACTGACCGGTCCGCTGAAAGCTCATGTTCCCTTGGGCGCCGTTGCAGCGAGGCGGTGAGCCACCTCCTTCGGGGCTCTTCTCAATAAGCTCCTGAAGAGCGATCCTGTGCTCGGTCGTCGTGATCTCCACCCCGGTTGATGGTCGTCCGGCAACCTCAACTGAGCCGAAGAGCACGGTGGCCGCCCGCTTCCGAACGGCTCGCCCGCCTGCGCCAGCCAGAGGGAGCGCTCCGGCGGGCCGGCCTCACGCCTCAGACACCACAGACGGGACGCGGCCAGGAGGGATTATGAGGCAGGACTATGGCGGTACTCTTGGTGTCTGCACCATCGTTGCGAAGATGCTGTCCATGCCGTTGGGACCGTTTCAATTTTGCTTCTGGGCATTTCTCATTGCCATGATAAGCTTGGCTGGCAATCCGGCGGTCGCGCGCCAAAGCAATGTGCAGGTCGTCTATGCCGCGCCGAGGAATCCGGCGCACGAGCCTCTGTACCGGACCTTGCGGGAAAAGCGGGTCCTTGAACGTGTCCGCAGCCGCATCGATGGCCTGCGGTTGCCGCGCGTGCTGACCATGACGGTAGCGGGGTGCGATGGCGAGGTGGACGCCTCATACGAGACCTCGAACGCAACGGTGACCATCTGCTATGAATACCTCGCCTACATCCAGGAACTCGGTCGGAGCATCCCGCCGGCGGGCGTCGCAGAGGGCCTCACGCCAGCCAACTACATCGTCGGTCCCTTTCTGGAAGTCGTCCTGCACGAGTTGGCGCACGCCATCTTCGATCTGAAGAAGGTGCCGATCCTGGGGCGCGAGGAGGATGCCGCCGACCAGGTGGCTGCGTACACGCTGCTGCGTCTGGGCAAGGACGAGGTCCGCCGGGTCATCGCCAGCATCGCCGTCATGTATGCGAGCGAGGTGAAGGAAGCTCCGACGGAACTAAAGGACTTCGCCAACGAGCACAGCTTGCCTGCCCAGCGTTTCTACAATCTCTTATGCATGGCCTATGGTTCGGACAGACAGACCTTTGGCGATTTCGTGGAGAAGGGGTATTTGCCGGCCGAACGGGCTGAACTGTGCGAAGAGGAATACCGACAGGTCAAGTTCGCCTTCGAACGGCTGGTTGCACCACACCTGAAGGGGGCGAAGGCGCCGAACCGGTAACCCGAGGGCAAAATCCGCCAACGGAGGAGACCATGAGCACCCTGCATGAGAAGCCGATGCGGGAACGGCTGGCCCGGTGGGTCCGGTCGTCGGCTCCGGCCGTCGTGTCGGGCGCGACGACGCCCGAAGAAGTCGTTGATGCGCTGCTTGACGTGATGCTCTCGGCTCCGGACAGTTCGTTGATCCACGAGGCCGGTCGTGGGGAACTGCCGTCGAGAAGTGCCGACGAGGCGAAAGCCGTCTTCGTCGCCATGATTGAGGCCATCAAGTCGGGCGCTTCGTGAGCCGTATCAAGCCCATCGCCATCGGCGGCTGGTTCGCCAGCGTCCGGCGAAATCCAGGGGAGACGGTCAGCGCGGCCAGGCGGTCCCGCCGGCCTGCGTCCAGAGCCGCTGGAAGTCCTCCAGTTCGCTGCGGTTGAGGTCGGACACCGCCCAGACGGCGAGACCCGGCTGGCCCCAGTGCAGAAGCGCGTAGCCGTGCCGCTCGGTGAGGCGCACCGCGCCGGGCGTGGTCGCCGGCTCGGACCAGGCGAACAGGTTGATGACGTGCCGGTTGCGCCGGTAGACGAGCGCCGCCACCGGCCGTCCGCCCACGTAGTCGAGCCGGCCGCCGGCCAGCGGGAAGCCCTGCTCGGCGAGATCCGGCACCGGTGGCGAGACGTCCACGCGGCCGTTGAACCATGGCTTGACGGTGTGCCGGTCCGACGAGGGGATGTCGGTGAGGTGCTCGGCCATCAGCGACCGCACGTGCGCGGCGACGAGTTCCTCGGCGAGCTGGTTCCGGTGGTCGGGCGACACGACGAGCAACGTCAGCACCATCGCCGCAGCGGCTGAGGCCAGCGACAGCCCGCCGAGCGCCCAGGCCGGCCCGGATGTCCGGCGCGGCCCCTGGTCCGCGACGGTCGCGTCGCTCCACGGCCATCGCCACGGTCGGCGCCATGGCGGGGCGGGGGCGGCCGGCTCCGCGGGGGCGCCGGGTCGTGTGGCAAGCAGGCGGCTGCGCAACGCGTCGGGCATGTCGAAGCGCTCGGCACCGGCGCGCAACCGGCGGACCAGGGAGGCACGCCCGGCGTGCATCGCGCGGCAGGCGGCGCAGCCGGCCAAGTGGGCGTCCAGCGCCATCTGCGTGGTGAGATCGAGCTCGCCGTCGATGCTGGCGTCGATCAGATGCCGGGTTTCCTGACAGTTCACGGGAGCCCTCCGCAACTTTTCGCGGTCCATGCCGCAGCCAGCATGTGCCGCGCCCGCGACAGGCGCGACATGACGGTGCCCATCGGCACCCCGGCGATATCGGCGATCTCGCGGTAGGACAGGCCTTCCAGCTCGCGCAGGACGATCGCCTCGCGGAACTCGACGGGGAGGTCGGCAATCAGGTGGTTGACCAGCCGGCGCTCCGCCTCGCGCATCGCCAGCGTCTCCGGGTCCTCGGCGGGGCCGTGGAAGGCGTCTTCGACGCAGGCGGCGCCGTCCGGGTCGGCGGGGTCGTGGTCGGCGAAGCCGCTCACCTCGGCCGGCCGGTTGGCGCGCAGCCAGTCGTACGCCGCGTTGCGCACGATGCGCAGCAGCCACGGCCGGGCGTCGCCCGGGCGGCAGCCGCCGAAGAACCGGTGGGCGCGCAGGAAGGCGTCCTGCATCACGTCCTCCGCGTCGTGGTGGTTGCGGGTCAGCCAGCGCGCCAGATTGTAGGCGGCATCGAGGTGCGGCAGCACCGTCTCTTCGAAACGCGTTGCAGGACTGCGGTTTGGCAAGGGCGGCCCCTCGGTCTGCACCACGGCGTGGCTCCCGGTCTCCGTCCTACCGGGGGCGAGGCGCGTCTATTCCCGACCACGCTACCGCAGGGGCTGCGGCAATCCCAGCGCGCGCCGGGAATACCGCGGCCGGCGTCTCGGTAGGACAGCGCACAGCGCATCCAGACAGGGAGGATCAGCCATGTCCCGAAACGACGATGCTCGACGCCTCGACCGTCGCACGGTGCTGAAATGCATGGCCTGGGCTGGCACCGGGGTGGTGTGGACGGTTGCCGGCGGCGTGCCGCGCTCGGCCGGCCTGATCGGCGCGGCGCGGGCCGCGGCGCCCGGCGGCTTCACCTTCGTGCAGATCAGCGACAGCCATATCGGCTTCAACAAGGAGGCCAACCCCGACGTCGGCGCGACACTGCGCAGCGCCGTCGAGGCCATCAACGCCCTGCCGGAGCGGCCGGCGTTCGTCGTCCACACCGGAGACGTCACGCATCTTTCCAAACCGGCCGAGTTCGACGACGCCGACCAGCTCCTGCGCGGACTGAAGGCCGGTCCCGTGCATGCGGTGCCCGGCGAGCACGACGTGCTGGACGAGGGCGGCACCGCCTTCCGCGGGCGCTACGCCCGGGAGTCGCGCGGCGCCGGCTGGTACAGCCTCGACGAGGGCGGCGTGCATTTCCTGGCGCTGGTCAACGTCGTGGACCTCAAGGCCGGCGGTCTCGGCAACCTCGGCGAGGAGCAACTCGCCTGGCTGGAGGACGATTTGCGCGGGCGCAGCGCCAGCACGCCCATCGTGGTGCTGGCGCACATCCCGCTGTGGTCGGTCTATCCCGAATGGGGTTGGGGAACCGCGGATTCCGAGCAGGCGCTGGCGGCGCTCCGGCGCTTCGGCTCGGTGACCGTGCTCAACGGTCACATCCACCAGGCGATGCAGAAGGTCGAAGGCACCATTGCCTTCCACACCGCCATGTCGACCGCCTTCCCGCAGCCGGCGCCCGGCGCGGCGCCCTCGCCGGGGCCGATGAAGGTGCCGGCCGACCGGCTGCGCCGCGTGCTGGGCATCAGCCGGGTCGAGTACGTGCCGGGCAAGGCGCCGCTGGCGCTCATCGACGCGCCGCTGGCCGGCGGCGCCTGAAGGAGGGCGCCATGGCACGATACCGCCATCTGCCGGGCGCGGCGCTCGCCGCCGCGCTCGCCACACCGCTGACCGCCGCCGCCGCCCTCGCCGCCGAACCGGCCGAGGTGCGCATCGACAACTTCACCTTCAACCCGCCGAGCCTCACCGTCGCTCCGGGGACAGTCGTGACCTTCAGCAACGCCGACGACATTCCGCACACCGTCGCGGCCAGCGACCGTTCGTGGAAGTCGCCGGTGCTCGACACCGGGCAAAGCTTCTCCTTCACGTTCGCCAAGCCGGGCAGCTACGCCTACTTCTGCTCGCTGCATCCGCGCATGGTCGGAGTGGTCGTGGTGGCAGGGCCATAAACTGCGGGCAACAGGTGGCCACTGGCAGGCGCTTCGAAGGTCCGGCCCGCGTGATCCCTCCCTTTGCATCAATGCAAGGATCGCTCGCACACAGTCCTGGTACTCGGCTTCCTTGATGAGCTTCTTCGCTCTCAGGTCGGCCAAACCCCTCAGTCTGCCCTCGGCATCCTCTCTATCCAGCCTGCTGGAGGTCGCGCTGGAATCGCTGCCCGAGCGGCCAGGGGGCCATGGCGTTCCGGACGCCTTCCGACGCTGCCGCAGCGGGTGGCCCGCGGCCCGGGGTCAGGCACCGATGGCGCGCAGCCACGCCTCGTAGCGCCGGTCGATCAGATCATCCATTGCGGGCGGGTTTTCCTCTCCCAGCCACGCCGGCGCCGGGTGATTGCGGGCCGTGCGCGGCGTCATCCCGAACGCGCGGCTGAACGCGCGGCTGAAGTGGCTCTCGCTCGTGAAGCCATGCGCGAACGCGATGTCCGCGATCTTGCGGCGCCGGCTGGACGGATCGCGCAGCATCGCCAGACAGCGGACCAATCGCCGCTGCTGGATGTAGCGCACCACCCCGCCGTGCGGCTCGAACAGTTCGTAAAGGTAGGCCCGCGACATGCGGAAGCTGCCGAGCACGGCGTCCGGACCAAGCGCCGGATCGGCGAGGCGCATTTCCAGGAACCGTTTGATCGCCGTGAGCATCGCCATCCGTTGCGCCGGCGTGCCAGCCGGATGGCCGGACCCGGCCAGCGTCAGGCAACGCACCACCAGATCCAGCACCGCTTCCGCCCCGGGCTCGGCGGTATCGCCGTCGAAGCCGGGCCCGAGCCGGTTGAGCAGCCGCAGAGTCTCGCCGGCCAGCCGCGTGATGGGCTGATCGCGGTGCAGCACGCTGCCGTGCAGGCGTTCCGCGTGCGGCAGCCGCGCATCCAACAGGACGCGCGGCGCCACAAGGGTCAGGTTGCTGAAATCGTCGCACACGAAGCTCGACGGCTGCGCCGCGTCAATGAACAGCAGGTCGCCGGCGGCGATCGTCTGCTCCTCCTCGTGGAAGCGCGCCCGCGCCTCTCCTGCGCAATAGAGCTGGATCATGTAGTGGTCGACCCCGTCCGCGCAGATCCGTCGCAGGTCGCGGTGGAAGATCTGCGCGCTGGCGGTCGTCTCGGCCAGCAGCATGCCGCCGAGCTGGATGGTGGTCAGGCTGGCGTGGAAGTCGTCCGCTTGGTCGGCCGCGGGTGTGCGGCGCTGCACCTCGAACAGGACGGAGATGCTGTCCTTCCAAATGGCGAAGCGGTCCTGTGGCGCCAGCCCTTCGGTGGTGAATCGGGCGACGGCGACCGGAGCGGCGCTTGCGGCGAGGCCGGCGGAACGCCGATCCGCTGTTCCGGGTTTGGCAGGCCCGGCCAATTTTGATCGTGCGTCCACGAACGTTTGCCTCTCCGTCCACGCCATCCGAACGATGGCCCACACCGCTTGCGCAAAATACACTTAGAAGGCAAAACATAAAAATATGGTTGCCGCGCGTCAAGGCGCATTCAACTGTTATCGTAATGGGCAATAAAAGGTTGACGTTCGCGTCTTATAAATATGCACTAGGACAATAACTTGAATTTTGCCGCAAGAGCGTCGCGCTGATCTTGGTCAGCGCAGCGTGTTCGGTGACATAATTTAGCCATTCATCTGTGATCTCCAATGGAATCCCCATGTCCCTCGACATCGGCACGACGCGTTCGCGGATCGATCACCTTGGCCTGGACGCTGAAGCCCGTACCGCGACGCGGGAGGCCTGGACGCTGGTCGAGCCGCACCTGCGCTCGATTCTCGACGCGTTCTACGACCGCCTGACGGCGCAGCCAGAACTGGCGGACAAGCTGCAGGCGCAGAGTCTCGACCGCCTGAAGGCCGCGCAGACGGAGCATTGGCGGGCGCTGTTCACCGGCCAGTTCGACGAGGATTATGTGGCGCGCGTGCAGCGCATCGGCCGTGCCCACCACCGCATCGGGCTCGAACCGCGCTGGTACATCGCCGCCTACAGCTTCTTTCTCGACCGCATCGGCGCCATCGTCGCGCAGACGTTGCGCCGCGACGCGGTGCGCTGCGAACGGCTGATGGCCGCGGTGCGCGCCGCCGTCTTCCTCGACATGGATCTCGCTTTCGACGTCTACTTCGACGCCGCGCTGCACCAGGCGCACGATCTGGTGTGCGATTTGGCGGAGAGCTTCCGCGACACCGTGCTGGGCTCCATCGGAACGGTCGACGGCGTGGCGTCGCGCGTCGCGTCGGCCACCGCCAACCTGCGCGGTGAGGTGGAGGCGACCGCCGGCGAGAGCACCGAAGTGGCGACCCGCGCCGACGAATCCTCGCGGCGCGTCCAGGTCGTCGCCTCGGCGGCGGAGCAGCTCGCCGGCTCCATCGGTAGCGTCGCAGCGCAGGTGCGGACCGTGTCCGGCGCCGTCACCGACGCCCGCGCCGCCGCCGACGCGACGCGCGATGCCGTCGCCGGCCTCAACGAGACGGTGGAACGCATCGGTGGCGCCCTGCGCCTGATCGGCACCATCGCCAGCCAGACCAACCTGCTGGCGCTCAACGCCACCATCGAGGCGGCGCGCGCCGGGGATGCCGGCAAGGGCTTCGCCGTCGTCGCCACGGAGGTCAAGCAGCTCGCCCGCCAGACGGCGAACGCCACGGAGGAGATCGCCGAACTGCTCAGCCGGATCCGCGGCGAGGCGGCGCGCATGTCCGGCGGCATCGGCCGCATCGACGAATCGGTGGCCGGTCTGGAGGCCTCCAGCGGCCGGGCGCTTGACGCCATCCGCGAGCAGGAAACGGCAACCGCCGACATCTCCAGCAACATCGCCGCCGGGGCGCGCGCGGTCGAGGACATCTCGCGGCGGATCGGCGGCGTTTCGGGCAGCTTGCGCACCGCCCGCACCGGCGTGGACGACGCGGCTCGCGCCGGTCGGGAACTGACCGAGGCGTCGGGCGCACTCGGCGCCGCCCTGCGGCGCTTCCTCGATCACCTCCTGTCGCTGCGCATGGCCGCATGACGACTCCTTGCCCGAACGCGTGGCCCGACTCCCTGTTCGCCACTCTGACCGCGGAAGGCTTGCTGCTCGTCGAGGACGGGCGCTGCACCGAGGCCAACCCGGCGCTCTTCCGGTTGACCGGTTTCGAGCCTGGCGAGATCATCGGCCGGCCGTGGACCAAGCTGCTGGCGCCTCGGCACCGCGCCGACGCCGCCCGTTGTTTCGACGCTGCGGCCCCCGTCGTGACCGAGGTCCGCCGCAAGGGCGGCGGCGCTTTCGTTGCGGAGATCGAAAGCCGTCGGCGTGCCGCGCCGGACGGCGCGGTCGTCCACGCGCTTGCCGTGCGCGACGTGACCCACCGCCGGGACGCCGAGCGGGCGATGGCGGACGCCGTGGCCGACCTCGCCGCCGTGCTGGACGCCATGCGCAACGCGGTCGTCACCATGGATGGCGCCGGCGTCGTCCGCTCGTTCAACCGGGCGGCGGAGGAGGCCTTCGGCTACCGCGCCGACGAGGTGGTCGGCGGCCCGGTCACCCGGCTGATGCCGGCGGACGCCGGCGCCACCCACCAGGGCTATGTCGATCGCTACCTGTCGAGCGGCGTCGGTACCGTGATCGGCCGCGGGCGCGAGGTGGTGGCGCGGCGCAAGAACGGCACGACCTTTCCTGCCCACCTGGCGGTCGCCGAGATGCCGCCGCGGATCGACGGGACCCGGCGCTTCGTCGGTACGCTGATCGACATCACCGACATGAAGCGGACGGAGCATACGCTCATCGAGGCGCGGCTGGCGGCCGAGGCAGCCGACCGCGCCAAGACGCGCTTCCTCTCCACCCTCAGCCATGAGCTGCGCACCCCGCTCAACGCCATCAACGGCTTCAGCCAGCTTCTGGAGATGGCCTTCGAGCGCGGCGGCGTGGACGAAAAGCACCTGCACTACGCCCGCGCCATCCACCAGAACGGGAACGCGCTGCTGCGCATGCTGGACGACATGATGGAGTACGCGCTCCTCGACCTCGGCCGAAAAACCATCGACGTGGCCGAGGTCGCGCTGGACGAGGTCGTCGAAACCGTGTTGGCCATGCTGGATCGTCGCGCCCGCGAGAAGCGGATCGCCTTGCGGGTGGGGCTGCACGACCGCGATGACCGGCTGTCGGGTGAGCGCGGGGCTCTGATCCAGATCCTGTTCTGCCTGCTCGACAACGCGGTGAAGTTCACCCCGCCGGACGGAACGGTGGCGCTGACGACACGCCGTCGCCGCGAGGGGCTGGTCGAGATCGAAGTGGCGGACACCGGGATGGGAATCGCGCCGGACAAGCTCGACCGTCTGTTCATCCCCTTCCATGGGACCGAACCGCTGCTGGCGAGCGAGCACGGTGGGCTCGGCATTGGGCTGGCGATTGCCAAGCGTCTGGTGGACCTGCACGGCGGCGCGATCCGCGTCGCCAGCACGCCCGGCTCCGGCTCCGCCTTCATTGTCACGCTGCCGGTGTGGATTTGAACCCGTCCCGACGTGAGCGCGAGGAGGTTTGCGTCAGGTCACCGCGGCCGCCCATACAGGAGCTCCCGACCCAAAGGGAACCCGCTGGCCCAAGAGATGTCACCGTGACGGCGTGACCGTCTCCTCCGCGCGCTTCTCCGCCGGCGCACCGGTCCGCGGCTGCCAAACCGGGGTCAGCACGCCGATGCCAAGGAAACGCACCACGTGGTGCGTGCCGATGAAGGCGGCGTCCAGGCCGAGCGCGAAGGCGACGATGGTCATGGCCTCCAGCCCGCCGGGAGCATAGGCGATCCACAACTGCCCGAACGGCATGCCCAGCCATGCCGAGCCGGCCCCGGCGAAGGCGGCAGACAGGCACAAGGCGATCACGACGCTGCCGACGGCCGGCCCCAGCGCCCGCCGCAGGGTCGCCAGCGGTACTCCCCGGAAGCGGGCTCCGATGGCGGCGCCGGCCACCAGGAAGCCGGCGACCAGGAGCCCGGATGGCAACTGGCCGTGCGCGAGATCCGCGCCGTGCAGCACCGAACTCACCAGCATGGCGCCGAGCAGGGCGTCGCCGGGGAGGCGGAAGCGGTGGAACAGGTACGCGCCGGCGCCGCTGGCGGCCAGCAGCCCGGCCACACCCAGGATGCCGTCGCCGCCGCCCGCCGCCATCGGCGCGCCGGGCGCCGGGAGCGGCGTCGTCAGGCGCAGGATCAACGGCATGACGGCCACCAGGATGAACAGGCGCAGGCTCTGCGCCAGGGCGACCCGCGGCAGGTCCACGCCGCTGCGGGCCGCCATCGCCAGGACCGCGGCCAGGGCGCCGGGGATGGCGCTGAAGCGGGCGGTGGCGTGGTCCCAGCGGTGCACGCGCTCCAGATAGACCGAACAGGCGGCGACCGTCGCGGCGATGGACACCGCCAGCAGCGCCATGCTGAGGGGCCACGTGTGCATCAGCCGCAGCGTGTCGGGGGTCACCCCGGCGCCGATGGACATGCCGATCAGCACGAAGGCCACCTCGCGCATCCAGGCTGGGACGTGCAACGGCACCCGCGTGCCGATGGCGCCCGCCGCCACCGCGATCATCGCGCCGGCCAGCCAGGCGGCGGGCATGCCGGCCCAGGCGAACAGCGCGCCGCCGGCCGCGCCGATGGCCAGCGTCGACGCGACGCTGGCGGCGCCCTTGCCGAGCGTCGCCAGGCGGCCATCTCCGATTCCGCGTTCCTTGCCGTCACGAGGCATGCGCAACCCGCTCCTTCCCCCATCACCCCCGGACCCGGGAAACCCGGGGCGCCGTCCGCCGCAGCGCCCCGGGCCACCCGCGTCAGCCGCCGTAGACCAGCCGCGCCAGCAGGGTGGCGATGACGATCATCGCCGCGCCGCCGATGCGGGTCGAGATCTGCGCGAAGGGCATCAAGCCCATGCGGTCCGAGGCGGACAGGATGGCGACGTCGCCGGTGCCGCCGAGCCCGCTGTGGCACGCGGTGACGATGGCGGACTCGACCGGGAACATCCGCAGCCGGGCGCCGATTACGAACCCGGCCGCGATCATGGCCAGCACGGTGACGCCGCAGATGGCGAAGTAGCCGATGGTGAAGGAGGCCACGAGCTGCGGCCAGGACACCAGCAGGCTGCCCATGGCGACCAGGATGCCGAAGGTCAGGTTCGTGGACATGAACTTGTTGATCTGGTAGGCGCCCGCCTCCATCTCGGCCGGCAGGATCTTGCTCACCTTGAGCACCGCGGCGCAGATGATCATCAGGATCGGCCCCGGAATGCCCGTGACCGGAGCCAGCAGCGCCCCGAGGGTGAAGAAGCCGCAGGCCAGCAGAAGGCCGGCGCCCATCAGCCGGAACTCGAGCGGCCGGTCGGCGCCCTTCTCGGCCAGCAGCTCGCGGTCGTCGCCGGAGCGCACCAGCATGCCGTTGCCGCTCAGCTGCGGGTACCTCTGGCCAAGGCGATGCAGCAGGCCGCTGGCGATGATGGCGACCACGTTGCCGAGCAGGGCGGCCGGGACCATCATGGCCACCAGCTCGCCCTGGGGCCGCTGCATGATCTCGGAATAGCCGATCGACAGCGGCAGCACCCCTTCCGCCAGCCCGCCGCCGACGATCGGGATCAGGATGAAGAAGAAGGTGTGCAGGGGATCGTAGCCGAAGAACAGGCCCACCAGGATGCCGGCCGTGATGGCGGCCAGCGTGCCGCCCAGCAGCGGCACGAACATCCGCAGGAAGCCCTGCACCAGGACCCGGTGCGGCATGCCGAGGATGCTGCCCGCGACCAGGCAGGCGATGTAGAAATACTGGAAGTTGGCGACCTTGAAGGTGGTGGACACCGCCTTCAGCATCTCCGGATCCATCACCTTGTACCCGACCAGCGCGGCGGGCACGAACAGGCACAGGATGGCGGTGCCGCCGATCTGCTTCAGGACGGGCAGCCGGCTGCCCAGCTCGCCCAGCAGGAAGCCCATCAGCAGCATGACCGACAGGCCGCCGATGATGTCGTTGGGCAGCTTTCCGGTCAGCGCCGCCGCGATCGTCACGGCGCTGAGCGCCGCGTAAACCGGGAGCGGAAGCGGCCCGACCCTGACGGACAGCAGCCGGCGCCAACCGATGGGCGGCGCGGCGCACTCCAGTTTCTCGGCAGTCAATTGCACGTCTGACACGGCGATCCTCCAATATTGTTCGTATGCCTGGCGCCGGGACGGGCGCGGCTTCGGTGCGGTGCGGCTGGGGAAAGGGTTCAGCGGAACCAGGGATTGGCGCCGTGGTGGCGCGCCTCGAAGCCGCGGATGTCGTTGGCGTGCTGCAAGGTGGCGCTGACCGCGTCCAGGCCGCGGACCAGGGCGTCCTTGCGCAGCGGCCCGATGTCGAACGGGATCTCCAGGCCGTCGGCCTCGACCCGGATGGTCTGCGCCGGCAGGTCGATGGTCAGCGCGTTGCCGGTCGGCCGGCCGGCGCGGGCGGCGAGATCCTCGACGACCGCGGACGGCAGGCTCACCGTCAGCACGCCGTTGCGGTGGCAGTTGTCGTTGAAGATGCCGGCGAAGCTGGTGCCGATCAGCGCGCGGATGCCCAGCTGCGACAGCCCCCACACGGCGTGCTCGCGGCTCGACCCGCAGCCGAAGTTGGGGCCGACGACGAGGAAGCGGGCGCCCGCCCAGGCCTCCCGGTTGAGGATGAAGTCCCCGTTGGGGCGGCCGTCGGCGTGGAAGCGCAGCGCGTGGAAGACGCCGCGGTCCAGGCCCCTGCGGTCCACGCCCTTCAGGAACTGCTTGGGCATGATGACGTCGGTATCGACGTTCGGAGCGGCGAAGGGGGCCGCGCGCCCGCTGACCTGGGTGAAGGGTTGCATGGCTCTGGCCTCCTAGGCGAACTGGCGGACGTCGGCGAGGCGCCCGGCGACCGCCGCGGCGGCCACCATGGCCGGGCTCATCAGGTGGGTGCGGGCACCTGGCCCCTGGCGCCCCTCGAAGTTGCGGTTGGTGCTGGAGGCACAGCGGTCGCCGGGCTCCAGGATGTCGTCGTTCATGGCGAGGCACATGGAGCAGCCGGACTGCCGCCACTCGAAGCCGGCCTCGGTGAAGACCCGGTCGAGCCCTTCGGCCTCGGCCTGGCGGCGCACCTGGCTGGAGCCGGGAACGATCATCGCCCGCACCCCCTCGGCGACCCGGCGCCCGCGCAGCACGCGCGCGGCGTCCCGCAGGTCCTCGATGCGCGCGTTGGTGCAGGAGCCGATGAAGGCGTGGCTGATGGTGATCGCCGCGAGTGGCATGCCGGGCGTCAGGCCCATGTAGTCCAGCGCACGCAGCATGGCGCCCCGGCGCACCGGGTCCGGCGCCTCGTCCGGGGCGGGCACCCGGCCGTCCACCGTCGCGGCCTGGTCGGGGCTGGTGCCCCAGGTGACCATGGGCGAGACCTCCCCGGCGCGCAGCGTCACCTCGCAGTCGAAGACGGCGCCGGGGTCGCTTCCGAGCGCGAGCCACGCCTCGCACGCCCGGCCCCAGAGTTCGCCCTTGGGCGCGCGCGGGCGCCCCTCGATGTAGTCGAGCACCTTGCGGTCGGCGGCGATCACCGCGCCGCGGGCCCCCGCCTCAACGATCATCGTGCAGACGGTCATGCGCCCCTCGACGCTCATCCCGTCGATGGCGGACCCGGCGAACTCGACGGCATAGCCTGTCGCCCCGTCGGCGCCGATGCGGCGGATCACCTCCATCACCACGTCCTTGGCGGTGACGCCGAACGGCATCCGGCCGTCGACGGTGATCCGCATCGTCTTCAGGCGGCGGTAGACCAGGGTCTGGGTCGCCAGGTAATGCTCGATGTCCGAGGTGCCGATGCCGAAACCCAGCGCTCCCAGCGCGCCGTAGGCGGTGGTGTGGCTGTCGCCGGCGGCGATCACCATGCCGGGCATCACGAGTCCCTGCTCGGGGGCGACCACGTGCTCGATCCCCTGCCGGGGGTCGAGGACGTCGAACAGCTCGATCCCGAAATCGCGGGCGTTCTCGGCGAAGTACTCGACCTGCCGGGCGGCGCCGGCGTCCGGCATCCGCCGGGTGCGCCGCGCGGCGGTGGGGTTGACGTGATCGACCACCATCAGCGCCGCCGACGGGTTCCAGACCTTGCGCCCGGCCTCCCGCAGTCCGGAAAACGCCTGCGGGCTGGTGTACTCGTTGAGTATCGTGCGGTCGATATACAGGAGAATCTGTCCGTCGCCATCAAGGCTGCGCACGGTGTGCGCATCGATGATCTTGTCATACAGCGTCTTCGGCTTTTCCATACCCATCCCCAATGCGCCGGATCTTCGTCGCGCCAGAACTTTCGCTGCGCTATTGTGGGCGGCACCCGGAGGGCTTTCCCAATGCTGTTTGCGAATAAACTTATGAGCGGCTGGCACGCCGGCCCGTTCGCCGCTAATCAGGAAGGGCGGCCCGCCCGCCCGTCCGGGACGATCGCTCGCTTGTGGTGCGCGGCCGCCGGACGCAGGGGAGGAGAGCTGTGGAAATCGCATGGCTTGAGGATTTTCTCGCGGTGCTGGAGCACGGCGGCTTCTCCCGGGCGGCGGAGGCCCGCCACATCACGCAGTCGGCGCTGAGCCGCCGGATCCGCGCGCTGGAGGAATGGGTCGGCACGCCGCTGCTGATCCGCACCACCCACTCCGTCAGGCTCACGCCGTCGGGGGAGGCGTTCCAGGCCACGGCGGAGGAGACGTTGCGGCGCCTCGCGGCGGGACGGACCGAGGCGCTCGAACTGGCCCAGGGCGCGTCCGATCTGCTGCGCTTCGCCTCGACGAACGCCCTGTCCTGGGTCTTCTTTCCGGTGTGGCTGCGCCGCGTCGAGGCGACCCTGCCGTTCGGCATCAACGTTCAACTGGTCGCCAACCACATGGAGGCCTGCGAGCGCATGATGATCGCCGGCCAGGTCCAGTTCCTGCTGTGCCATCATCACGATGCCGCCAAGGCACAGTTGAACGACAACCAGTTCCGCTCCCTGCACGTCGGGGACGATGTTCTGCTGCCCATCAGTGCTCCCCGGCCGGACGGCGGCGGCGAGCCGCTGTTCGCTCTGCCGGGCAGTCCGGAATTGCCCGTCCCCTATGTTTCCTACCGGCCGGAGTCCGGCATGGGGCGGATCGTCGCGGCCGCGCAGGGGAGCTTCCCCTCTAAGATCTGGCTCAAGCCGACCTTCACGTCGCATCTGGCGAAGCTGCTGGTCACGATGGCTCTGGACGGACGGGGCATGGGATGGGCGCCGAAAAGCCTGATCGAGGATTCCCTCGAGACGGGAGATCTGGTGCGGGCCGGGGACAGCCGCTGGGATATCCCGATCCAGATCCACCTGTACCGCTCGCGCGCCCGGCAATCCCTGACCGCCGAACGCTTTTGGTCGCACCTCGAATCGATTGCAGCCTCGAAGCTTGGCCCAGTCTCGGACAACAGTCTGCCTGTGACATGAACGCGTGTGTCGGCGGAGCTGGATGGATCGTGTCCCGAGTCGTGCGGTCAGTCGATCAGCTTGCCGTCTTCAAAGAACGGATGCGGCCCTTCGAACGCTCCGACGGTTGCGGTGTGGCTGACCAGACCGTTTTCCTCCGTCCACAGGTGGAGCTGGAATCCGGGCGGCTCCAGCACGAACGCCGATGGAGCGTTGTCGCGCAGGTCGAGCGCCACCTGGTGGCTGGTGCCCGGCGCCGTCGACGCAAGCGTGCCGGCCCAGCGGACTTGGATCGGGCGGTGCAGGTGGCCGCACAGCACGCGCTCCACCTGGGGGTGCCGGCGCACCACCGCAGCCTGATCGGCGGCACCGGCCAGCCCGATGCGGTCCATGTGGCCGATGCCGGTGCGGAACGGCGGGTGGTGCTGGAAGAGCACCGTCGGCCGGTCCGGTTGTTCGGCGAGGCGCTCGCCGAGCCAGCGCAGCCGCTCCGGGCACAGAAGGCCGCCTCCCTGCCCGGGCAGCACGGTGTCGAGCCCGATCAGCCGCACCGGCCAGTCCTCCACCGCGAAATGCAGGAAACCGCCATCCTGCGGAAGGTGGAGGGCGTCGCCGAACGCGGCGGCCATGGCGGCGCGGTCGTCGTGGTTGCCGGGCACGGCGAACAGCGGGGCCTTCAGCGGCTGGAGGATCTCGCGCAGCAGGCCGTATTCCTCCGGCCGGCCGGCGTCCACCAGATCGCCGGTCACCAGCACCACGTCCGGCGGGGTGACGAGGGCGTTGACCGTGTCCACCACCGCGGCCAGCGCTGCCGCGGTGTCGACCCGGCGGTAGGCGAGGCGGCCGCGCGGCTTGATGTGCGGGTCGGAGAGCTGGGCGATCAGCATCGGCGTCATTCCGGCAGGGTGAGCAGGCGGGCGGGGTCGAAGCCCAGCGATACGGCGTCGCCGCGGGCGAGATCGGTGCGTCCGGGGGCGTCGACGGTGAGGGTCAGGCCGTCGGCGGTCTCCGCCACCACGCGGGTGCGGTCGCCGAGGAAGACGGTGGCGGCGATGCGGGCGTCCACATGGCCGCCGGACGCGGTGAGCGCGACGTCCTCCGGCCGCACCAGAACCTCGATGCGGCCCTGCGGTCCGGACCACGGCAGTTCGCCGCGGCCGAGCAGGAGGCGGCCGTCCTGCGCCACGGCAGGAAGGCGGTTCATGGTGCCGATGAAGTCGGCAACGAAGGCGTCGGCCGGCCGGTGATAGATCTCGCGCGGGGTGCCGACCTGCGCCACCCGGCCCTTCGACATGACCACGATGCGGTCGCCGAGCGCCATGGCCTCGGCCTGGTCGTGGGTCACGTAGATCGCGGTGATGCCGAGCGCCCGCAGCAGGCGGTCGATCTCCAGGCGCAGGCTGTCGCGCAGCTTGGCGTCCAGTGCGGTCAGCGGCTCGTCCAGCAGCAGCACCCGCGGGCGCACCACCAGCGCGCGGGCCAGCGCGACGCGCTGCCGCTGCCCGCCAGAGAGCTGGTCGATGCGCCGGCCGGCGAGGTCGGCGATGTGCATCATCGCCAGCATCTCCTCCGCCCGCTCCCGGCGCTCGGCCTTGGGGACGCCGCGCACCCGCAGGCCGTAGGCGACGTTCTCGGCCACGCTCATGTTGGGGAACAGGGCGTAGCTCTGGAAGACCATGCCGACGTTGCGCCGCTCGATCGGCAGGGCGGTGACGTCGTCCTCGCCGTAGAACACCCGCCCGCCCTCGTCCGGCCGCTCCAGCCCGGCGAGGATGCGCAGCGTCGTCGTCTTGCCGCAGCCCGACGGGCCGAGGAAGACCACCGTCTCGCCGCCGCGGATGTCGAGGTCGAGCGGCTCCAGCGCGCGCACGCCGCCGTGGAAGGTCTTGGCGCAGCGGCGCAGGCGCACCGGCACGGCGTCGAGGTGGAAGGAACCGCTCATTGCTCACTCCTGGGGCGCCCGCGGCCGGCGAGGATCTGCAGCAGGATCAGGCTCGGGACGATCATGACGAAGAACACCAGCGTGTAGGCGCTGCCGATCTCCAGACGCATGGAGGCGTAGCTGTCCGCCAGCCCGACCGGCAGCGTCTTGGTCAGCGGCGTGTGCAGCAGCCAGGTGAGGTTGAACTCGCCCATCGACAGCGTCAGCACCATCAGCGAGCCGGCGAGGATGCCCGACAGGCAATTGGGCAGCACCACGTGGACGAAGCGCTGGATGAAACCGGCGCCCAGGCTGGCCGCGCCCTCCTCCAGCGTCGCGAAGTCGATGGAGTGCAGCACCGCCAGCACCGAGCGCACCATGAAGGGAAGCGTGAACAGCACGTGCCCGGCCAGGATGAACAGCCAGCTGCGCCGGAAATCGCCGAAGCCGCCGTAGGTGACGATCAGCGCCAGCGCGGTGGCGAGGCCGGGCACGGCGACCGGCATGACCAGCAGCTCCTCGATGGCGCGCGCGACGGCGCCCTGCTTGCGCGCCAGCACATAGGCCGCCGGCACGCCGAGCAGCAGCGTGCACGCCAGGCAGGCGAAGGCGATCTGCATGGACAGGCCGATGGTCTCGGCATACAGGCGCCAGACCTCATCGACCCATTTCAGCGTCAGCCCGCTCTTGATGCCGACGAAGTAGTTCACGGTGACGCCGGCCAGCATGGACAGCACCACCGGCACCACCAGCAGAGCGCACACGAGCAGCGTGAAGGTCAATTGCGCCCAGAACGCGGGGCCGCGGCGGTGGGTCATCGCCGTCACCCCGCCGCCGCGACCGAGGAGCCGGCGAAGCTGCGCGCCGTCGCCAGCGCCGCCCAGGTCACCGCGCCCAGCACGAAGCTGAGCGCCGCCGCCGTGGCGATGTTCGCCTGGAGCGTGAACTCGGTGTAGATGGTCATCGGCAGCACGTCGATGCGGGTGGCCAGCGTGAAGGCGGTGCCGAAGGCGCCCATGGCGGTGGCGAAGCAGATCGCTCCGGCCGACAGGAAGGCGGGCTTGAGCGCCGGCAGGATGACGTGCGCCACCACCTGCCACGGCCGGGCGCCTAACGAGCGCGCCGCCTCCTCGTGCGAGGGGTCGAGCTTCTCGGCGGAGGCCATGACGGTGAGAATGACGCGCGGGATCGAGAAGTAGACGTAGCCGAGGAACAGGCCGGCCATGGAATAGGCGAACACCAGCTTCGAGCCGGTCAGCGCCTGCGTGACGTCGCCGATCAGCCCCTGCCGCCCGGCCAGCATGATGACCATGAAGCCGATCACCACGCCGGGGAAGGCCAGCGGAAAGGTCAGCATGGCGACCAGCACGCTGCGCCCGGGAAAGCGGTGGCGCACCAGGAACAGCCCGGTCACCGTGGACACCGCCAGCGTCACTGCGGTGACCCCGGCCGACAGCAGCACGGTGGAGACGAGGCTCTGAAGGTGCCGCGGGTTGAGGAGGATGGACGCGTACGCCGCCCATCCCTCCGCGCCGGAGCCGCCGATGACGAACAGCCGCGCCATCGGCAACAGGAAGAAGGCGCCGAACACCACGGCGGCCGGCGCCATCAGCGCGGCCAGGGGGAGAGGATCGCGGCGGAGAAGGACTTGCCCCCACCCCTGACCCCTTCCCCGCTTCGCAGGGGAGGGGAAAAACGCCTCCCCCTGCGAAGCGGGGGGAGGTTGGGAGGGGGGCAATGCCATCACCGCACCTCCGCCTGGTAGCGGTCCATGAAGCCCTTCTGCGCCGCCGCCATTTTGGCGAGGTCCACCGGCTTGACGCGGGCGTACTCGGCGTCGGGGAGGAACTTCGCGGCCATCTCGGCGGACATGGCGCCGGCGCGCACCGGGCGCATGAAGGCGTTGGCCCACAGCGCCTGCCCCTTGTCGGACAGCACGTAGTCCAGCACCTTCCGGCCGTTGTCCGGGTTCGGGCCGTTCTTCACCAGGCTCATCACGTAGGGCACCGAGACCGAGCCCTCAGCCGGGATGACGAACTCCACCGGCGCCTTGTCGGTGTACTTGGCGCGGTAGGCGTTGAAGTCGTAGTCGATGAGGATCGGGATCTCGCCCGACAGGACGCGCGCGTAGGAGGTCTGCTTCGGCACGATGGGCTGGTTCTTCTGCAGTTCCTGGAACCACACGATCGCCCTGTCGAAGCTGTCGTAGCCGCCGCCCAGCGCCAGGTTGACCGCCACCGCGCCGACGTAGCCGACGGCGGCGCTGGTCGGGTCGAGGTAGCCGACCATGCCGGCATACTCCGGCTTCTTCAGGTCGGCCCAGGAGCGCGGCACCGGCTTGCCGGCGAGGGCGGCGGTGTTGACGAACAGGCCGAGCGTGCCGGAGTGGATGGTGAACCAGTGCCCCTCGGTGTCCTTCTGGTCGGCCGGAATGTCGTCCCAGTGCGCCGGCTTGTGGGGCGCGACGACGCCCGCGGCCTTGGCCTGGATGCCGACCGGACCGCCCAGATAGACGACGTCGGCGACCGGCCTGTCCTTCTCGGCGAGCATGGCCGACAACGACTGGCCGGAGTTCTTGTTGTCGAACGGCACCGTGATGCCGAGGTCGTCCTTGATCGCCTTGAGCTGCGACGCCCAGTCGGCCCACTCCGGCGGGCAGTTGTAGCAGATCGCCGCCTGCTGCGCGGCGGCCGGGGCGGCGGTGGCGAGGCCGGCGGCCAGCAGCGCGGCCCCCAGGAACATCGGTTTCAGCATGCGGCGTGTCCTCTCTGCGGTTGCGCGCGCGTCGGCGCGGGTCCCAGGGACTCCCCCGGGCGGAAGGTGAAGGCGAGGAGTGACGGTTCCCCGGCCGGATTGCCGGCGAGCTGGTCCAGCAGGCGGGCAAAGGCCGCTTCGCCCAAGGCGCGGGACGGCTGCACCAGCGTGGCGAGGCTGGGGGAGACCAGCGCGCCGATTTCGACGCCGTCGAAGCCGGTGACCGAGACGTCGTCGGGCACCGACAGGCCGAGGTCGCGCAACGCCCGGATCACCGCCAGCGCCACCATGTCGTTGGAGCCGAACAGGGCGGTCGGCGGGTCGGCGGTCGTCATGTGGTGGGCGAGGTGCTGCGCCAGCCGGGTGTCGGCGAAGTCCACCTCGACCAGCGGCCCGGACGGCAGCCCGGCATCGGCAAGCGCAGCGCGATAGCCCTCGTGCCGCAGCCGCGAGCGGTCGGATTGCAGGAAGCGGCCGGCCACCATGCCAACGCGCCGGTGGCCGAGCGCGACGATGCGCTCCACCATGGCACGGGCGGCGGCCACGTTGTCGACCGACACGAAGGGACGTGGACCGCATGGCTGGTTGTAGACCAGGACGTAGGGCGCCTCCGCCTCGTCCAGCGCGTCCAGACAGCGGCTGTCGTCGGCATCGGCAACGGTGAGGATCAGCCCCTCCACCTGATGCGACAGGAACGTCTCCACCGCGGCGCGCTCGCGCTCGGCATCGTAGTCGGACGACGCGATCAGCACGGAATAGCCGGCGACCGCGCACGCGATCTGGATACCGGCGACGCAATCGGCGAAGACCGGATTGCGCAGCGAGGGGACCAGCACGCCAATGGTGTGCGTGCGCGCCGCCTTCAGGCTGCGGCCGAGCCGGTTGGGTCGAAACCCCAGGGCCTCAATGGCGTCGCGCACGCGCTCCGACGTGTCCGGCGCGATGGACGTGAAGCCGTTCAGCACGCGCGACACCGTGGAGATGGACACGCCGGCGCGTGCGGCCACGTCCCGGATCGTTGTGCCCTTCGCCATCTCCCCCGAACCTCCCACATCCTCCAGCGACCGTTGTCGGCCGTCGGGGCGATGATCGGAGAGAGCGATTGCAGGTCCGTGACGGGTTGAAAACGTTTTCATGAACATTGGCGGCCCAAATCCGGCGGCAGCCGGGGGCCGCGGTGGGCAGGCCCACCGTCGACGGTTTCGTCCCGCATGGTCGTGACCACCTGCGGATCGTTGCAGGGGCGGCGGAGCCAAATGGTTGATTTTAAAGGGAAGTCGTGAGGGTTGGTTGGGGGACTAGGATTCGAACCTAGGCTGGCGGAGTCAGAGTCCGCTGTCCTACCGCTAGACGATCCCCCAGACCGTCGCCGGGAGCGACGCTTGGTCGCGCACCCGTCGTGGGCGGCCCTTTTAGCACCGGATTCCCACGTTGTGAAGCCCCGAATTGCGCTGTCCATCGGAATACGCACGGCTCCCCCCTCGAAAGCAAGGCTTCGCCCGGCCCACGGAAGCGGTTAGTATGTCCACCATTCCGCGGCGTCCATGAGAGTCGCCGGATATGGGAGGAGTCGTGGACGCTTACCTGCACAGCGATCGGTCCTGCGAGTCCGAACGGACGCGGTCGACGGCCCCTGTGCGCCCGGTTTATGCGGCCCTCGACCTCGGCACCAACAATTGCCGGCTCCTCATCGCCCGCCCGACGCAGAGCGGGTTCCGCGTGATCGACGCCTTCTCGCGCATCGTCCGCCTGGGCGAGGGCGTGTTCAGCAGTGAGCGCCTGTCCGAGTCCGCCATGGAACGCACGCTGGCCGCGCTGCGGGTGTGCGGCGGCAAGATCCAGCGCCGCGGTGTCACCGCCGTGCGCGCCGTCGCCACCGAGGCCTGCCGGCACGCCCGCAACTGCACGCCCTTCCTGGAGGCCGTCGAGGACGAGACCGGCATCGCCATCGAGATCATCTCCAGCCAGGAGGAGGGGCGGCTGGCCATCGCCGGCTGCGCCGCGCTGCTCGACCCGCGCATCCCGCACGCGCTGGTCTTCGACATCGGCGGCGGCTCGACCGAACTGATGTGGCTGGCGCTCAGGCCGGGGGGGCGGCCGCGGCTGGTCGACCAGATCTCGATCCGCTGCGGCGTCATCGGCCTGTCGGAACGCTACGGCGGCGACGTCATCGCGCCGGAGGCCTACCGCGCCATGGTCGAGGAGGTCGCCGCGCAGATCGAACCCTTCGCCGAGCGCAACAGCATCCGCACCCACCTGGAGCGCGGCGGCGTGCAGATGCTGGGCACCTCGGGCACGGTGACGACGCTGGCGGGGGTGCACCTGGGGCTGGCGCGCTACGACCGGCGGGCGGTGGACGGCAGCTTCCTGCGCGTCGATCACGCCCGCGACATCATCCGCCGCCTCGTGGCGCTGGACTTCGAGGGCCGGTCCAGGCATGCCTGCATCGGCCTGGAGCGCGCCGACCTGGTGGTGGCGGGCTGCGCGGTGCTGGAAGCCATCTGCGACTGTTGCCCGGTGGAACGCCTGCGCATCGCCGACCGCGGCCTGCGCGAGGGCATCCTGGTCGATCTCATCGGGTCGACACAGGGCTGACGGATTTGTAAATAAGGTACCATGACCCAGAAGAAGTCCTCGTCGACGCGGCCGGGCGGCCGGCAGACGACCGTCCGCGTCAAGACCGCGGCCAAGCGTTCCAACTCCTCGGCGCGCTGGCTGGAGCGGCAGCTCAACGACCCCTACGTCGCCGACGCCAAGCGGCGCGGCTTCCGCTCGCGCGCGGCATTCAAGCTGCTGCAGCTCGACGAGAAGTTCCACATCCTGGCGCCCGGCAAGCGCATCGTCGACCTCGGCGCCGCCCCCGGCGGCTGGACCCAGGTGGCGGTGGAGCGCGTCAAGCCGGAGCAGACCGGCGGGCAGGTCGTCGGCCTCGACATCCTGGAGATGGAGCCGCTGGCCGGCGCCACCACCTTCCAGGCCGACTTCCTCGACGAGGCGGCGCCCGAGCGGCTGAAGGCCGTCATGGGCGGCCCGGCCGACGTGGTGCTGAGCGACATGGCGGCGCCGACCACCGGGCACCAGCAGACCGACCACCTGCGCATCATGGCGCTGGCCGAGGCCGCCTACGACTTCGCCGAGGAGGTGCTGGCCCCCGGCGGCGCCTTCGTCTGCAAGCTGTTCCAGGGCGGCGCCGAGCGCGACCTGCTGACCCGGCTGAAGCAGGACTTCGCCGTGGTCAAGCACGCCAAGCCGCCGGCCAGCCGCCAGGACTCCTCGGAGACCTACGTGGTGGCGACGGGGTTCCGCGGCGGGGCGAAGCGGGACGAGGAATGAAACGGTTTGCGACGCTGTGAAACGCGTTTCGGTGGTGTGTTTCATGCGGTGCTCGTCCGTTGGGCCGGCATGGCCCGGCTTGGCACCCTCCGTGCGGCATGATTGCCGTTTATAGGAATATTGTCAAGGAAGGTGTGCCGCGCCCTCCGCGCCCGGCATGGCAGTCCTGCGCCCGTCGCCGCGGTCCTTCCGAGGTGTAGTGGGTCGCGGCCCTTCACAAGCGCATCTTCTTGTGTATAGTGCCGCAAATTTTGCGGGAGATGGCCGATGTCGCGTGTATCCAACATCCGCGAAGCCCTGACCTTCGACGACGTGTTGCTGGTCCCCGGCGCCTCCGAGGTGCTGCCGGGCGACGTCGACACGCGCTCGCGGCTGACCAAGACCATCCGGCTGGGCATTCCGCTGCTGTCCTCGGCTATGGACACGGTGACGGAAAGCGCGCTCGCCATCGCGCTGGCGCAGGCCGGCGGCATCGGCGTCGTCCACCGCAACCTCGACATCGAGCGGCAGGCCGAAGAGGTCCGCAAGGTCAAGCGCTACGAGAGCGGCATGGTGGTCAACCCGATCACCATCGCGCCCGACGCCACGCTGGCCGACGCGCTGGGCATCATGGCCGCCTACAAGATCTCCGGCATCCCGGTGATCGAGGGGGTGGACGCCCGCGGCTCGGGCAAGCTGGTGGGCATCATCACCAACCGCGACGTCCGCTTCGCCACCGATCCCAAGCAGCCGATCGCCGAGCTGATGACCAAGAAGGTCGTCACGGTGCGTGAGGGCGTCAGCCAGGACGAGGCCAAGCGCCTGCTGCACCACCACCGCATCGAGAAGCTGCTGGTGGTGGACGAGGACTACCGCTGCATCGGCCTCGTCACCGTGAAGGACATCGAGAAGGCGCAGGCCTTCCCCACCGCCTGCAAGGACGACAAGGGCCGCCTGCGCGTCGCCGCCGCCACCGGCACCGGGCCGGACGGCCTGCGCCGCGCCGAGGCGCTGTTCGACGCCGGTGTCGACGTGCTGGTGGTGGACACCGCGCACGGCCACTCGTCGAAGGTGCTCGACCAGGTGCGCGCCGCGCGCGCCATGGGCAACTACACCCAGGTGATCGCCGGCAACGTGGCGACCGCCGAGGCCGCCAAGGCGCTGATCGACGCCGGCGCCGACGCGGTGAAGGTCGGCATCGGCCCGGGTTCCATCTGCACCACGCGCATCATCGCCGGCGTCGGCGTGCCGCAGCTCACCGCCATCATGGACGTGGTGGACGAGTGCCAGAAGCACGACATCCCGGTGATTGCCGACGGCGGCATCAAGTTCTCCGGCGATCTGGCGAAGGCCATCGCGGCGGGGGCGGACTGCGCCATGCTCGGCAGCCTGTTCGCCGGCACCGACGAGAGCCCCGGCGAGGTCATCCTGTACCAGGGCCGCTCGTACAAGAGCTACCGCGGCATGGGCTCGGTGGGGGCGATGGCGCGCGGCTCGGCCGACCGCTACTTCCAGCAGGAAGTCTCCACCATGAAGCTGGTGCCGGAGGGCGTCGAAGGCCGCGTGCCGTACAAGGGCCCGGTGTCGGCGGTGATCCACCAGCTGATCGGCGGCCTGCGCGCCGCCATGGGCTACACCGGCAACAGCACGATCCCGGAGATGCAGTCGAAGTGCAACTTCGTGCGCATCACCAACGCCGGCCTGCGCGAGAGCCACGTGCACGACATCACCATCACCAACGAGTCGCCGAACTACCGGCAGGGGTGATTTTTAAAGCCCTCCCCCGCCTCCGGCGGGGGAGGGTTGGGTGGGGGCAACGACGCCTCCGGGAAGCTGCGGTCTCCACGCAGGCCGCTGCCTCCTCCTAGTCTCCCCCGCCGGAGGCGGGGGAGGGATTCCCCAATGATTACGCCGCCGCGCGTTCCATCTGCGCCTTCCACTCGGTCAGCGTCACGAAGCGGAACCGCTCGTCCTTCGCCCGCTCCAGGATCCGCGGCAGAGCCGCCACCGTCCCGGCGTGGTTGGAGTGCATCAGCACCACCGCGCCGGGGGTGAGGCCGCGCATCACCCGCTCCTCGATCACCGCGGGCGGATGGTCGCGGTAATCCTGGCTGTCGACGGTCCACAGGATCGTCTCCAGGCCGGCGGCCCGGGCGATGCCCAGCGTGTGGTCGTCGTAGGAGCCGAAGGGCGGTCGGAACCAGCGCGTCGGCCGGCCGGTGACCGTCTCCAGCAGCGCGTTGGTGCGGCGCAGCTCGATGGCCTGCTCCTCGGGCGTGCAGTGGATCAGCCGACGGTGGCTCCAGGTGTGGTTGCCGATCTCGTGGCCGTCCTGGGCGATCTCGCCGGCGAGGCGGGCGTGGCGCTGCGCGTTGCGGCCGACCAGGAAATAGGTCGCCGGTACCCCGTACGCGCGCAGGATGCGGCGGATCTCCGGGTCGTAGGCGGTGTCGGGGCCGTCGTCGAAGGTCAGCGCGACGATGTTCTCGGTCAGCCCCTCGGGGTGCAGCGTCAGGCCGGCGCCGGGGTAGAGCTGCGCGGTCAGGAACCCGGCGTGGCCATGCGTCGCCACCCAGCTCAGCTCCCGGGCGTGCGCGGGAGCGGCGGACAGGGCGGCCATCCCGGCCAGGAACGCTCGGCGTTTCACAGGGCTCTCCCAAGGAACAGCAGGGGTTTGCGCAGCACCGCCTCGGTGAAGCCCAGGCGGTTGTAGAAGCCGACGTTGCGCATGCCGTCGGCGGTAACGACGTGCACGCCGGGGATGCCCTCGGCGACGCAGTCCTCGACGAAGCGCCCGACCAGCTGCTGGCCGATGCCCTGGCCGCGGCGCTCCGGCCGAACGTTGACGTGCAGGTGCGCGGGGAAGCGCGGGAACAGGTCGTCGAAGGTGTCGTAGCGCGGGATCGTCTCGAACAGCCCCTCGGCGTCCGCGCTGTCCAGGCAGCCGGTCAGGTAGCCGCCGAAGGAACCGTCGTCGTCGCGCCAGAACCAGATGTCCCACGGCGCGTTCTCGACGTACCAGCCGGTCCAGGTGCGGAAGAACGACGTCCGCGCCTCCGGCGACGCGAATTCGGTGCGCGCGGCGGAGAGGAAGAAGATCTCCTCCAGCGCGCGCAATGCCGCCGACGGGTCGGGCAGCTTGGTCAGGCGGACGAGCACCGGAGGCTACCGCTGCGCCGTCTGCACCGAGCGGCGCGGCACCAGCATGGTGTAACGGCCGCGCGCCTTCATCACGCCGGCCGCGTCGGCGGCCTCGGCGCCGGGGCCCCAGAACAGGTCGCCGCGCACCTCGCCCTTGATGGCGCCGCCGGTGTCCTGCGCGACGACGAGGCGCTTGATCTCGCCGCCGGGCACCGGCACGTCCTTGGCCTCCAGCCACAGCGGCACGCCGAGCGGTACGTGGCTCGGGTCCACCGCCAGGCTGCGGCCGGGGACGAGGCGCGTGTTCAGCGCGCCGCGGGCGCCGACGTCGCTGTCGCGGGTGCGGAAGAAGACGTAGCTCTGGTTCATGTTCATCACGCGCTTCGCCTGGCCCGGGTTGGCCTTCAGCCAGGAGCGGATGAGCTGCAGCGTCACCTGCTCCGGCGTCGCGATCCCCTCGTCGATCAGGTGGCGGCCGATGGGGTAGTAGGGCCGGCCGTTCTGCCCGGCGTAGTGTACGCCGACGACGCTGCCGTCGGTCATGCGGATGCGGCCGGAGCCCTGGATCTCCAGGAAGAAGGCGTCGATGGGGTCGTCCACCCACAGGATCTCCAGCCCCTTGCCCTTCAAGGCGCCGTTGACGATGCGCTCGCGCGTGGGGATGCCGCGCTTGGTCCGCGGCGGGGTGCGGTAGAGCGGGACGGTGTAGCGGTCGGTGCGCGTCCAGGAGCCGTGCAGCTCGGCCTCGTAATAGCCGGTGAACAGCCCCTCGGTGCCGCCGCCCAGCGAGACGGGGGTGAAGTGCGTCTCGAAGAAGGTGCGGGCGGCCTCGCGGTCGCCGGCGGGCAGGGAGCGGGCGGCGGCGCACGCCGGCTGCCAGTCGCTCACCGTGCCGGCTTTGCCCAGGCGGCGGTCGGGCGACTGGCCGCGGATCCAGTCGCAGCTGCGGTGGAAGGCGGCCAGTGCCTCGGCGTGGTCGTCCTCGGCCCAGCCGGGCAGGGTGCGGAAGTCGGCGGCGATCATGTCCAGGCTGACCGGCGGGTGCGCCGAGGCCCCGCCCTGCGCGACCGGGCGCTCGCCCGTGGTGGTGCACGCCGCGAGGCCCATCGCCAGAAGGCAGGACACCCGCGCCAGAACACGCCGCACCCCGCATCCCGCCGATTGCGCCATCGCGATCCCCTTGCCGGCCAGCGCCGGTTCCAGCGTTGAGAAGCCGCCGTCGTCTTGCCGCTCGTCTGGCGGCAACCGGCGTTGCCCATCTTTTTTACGGGGGAGGTTTAATAATCGTCAACGAAGCGCGGCGGAACGCAGTCTACGGGTGACGATGTCACAGACCAGGCCTGACGATTGTTTCCGGTGCTGCTGTGCAACCCGTTGATTTTCCTTATTTCGTGTTACCACGAACGAAATGGTTGCATCCACTTCAATTTTTCGGGGTTCGCGGGGCGGAGGCCGGCGCCGTCGACTCGGGGGATGACAAGACGCGGACAAACGGGTTATCGAGAAGCCCTTCCCGAAAGGAGCCCTTATGACGCCCGCTGCCCGCCTCCAGGCGGTGATCGACCTGTTGACCGAGATCGACGCCACCCCCCGTCCCGCCGACGCGGTGATGAGCGCGTTCTTCCGCGCCCGCCGCTTCATCGGCGCCAAGGACCGCAGCGCGGTGGCCGAGACCGTCTACGCCATCCTGCGCCGCCACGCCCGGCTCGGCTGGTGGCTGGAGAAGGAAGGGCACGAGGCCGACCCGCGCGCCCGCGTCATCGCCAACGCCATCCTGGCCGACGGCAAGCGCGCCGCCACCGTGGACGAGCTGTTCAGCGGCGGCAAGTTCGCGCCGCCCGCGCTGGCGCCGGACGAGAAGACGCTGGTCCACGCGCTGGACACCCACACGCTGGAGCACCCGGCGATGCCCGAGTGCGTGCGCGTCGAGTGCCCGCCCTGGGCCGAGCAGCCGATGCGCGGCGCGCTGGGCGACCGCTTCGAGCGGGAGATGACGGCGCTCTTGGACGCCGCCCCCCTCGACCTGCGCATCAATCCGGTGAAGGCCAACCGCGAGAGCGCGAAGAAGGCGCTGGAGAAGGCGGGCATCGCGGCGGAGGACACGCCGTGGTCGCCGCTCGGCCTGCGGGTCAAGGGGCGGCCGGCGCTGGCAGCGACCGACGCCTTCAAGAACGGGCTGGTGGAGATCCAGGACGAGGGCTCGCAGCTCGTCGCCTTCGCGGTGTCGCCGAAGCCGGGGCACCAGGTGGTGGATTTCTGCGCCGGGGCCGGCGGCAAGACGCTGGCCATGGCGGCGCTGATGAACAACAAGGGCCGGGTGGTCGCCTGCGACGTGCTCGACAAGCGGCTGAAGCGGGCGGCCGAGCGCTTCCGCCGCGCCGGCCTGCACAACATCGAGGCGCACCCGCTGACCAGCGAGCGCGATCCCTGGGTCAAGCGCCACAAGCGCAAGTTCGACCGCGTGCTGGTGGACGCCCCGTGCTCCGGCACCGGCACGTGGCGGCGCAACCCGGACAGCCGCTGGCGCCAGCTCGGGCCGGGGCTGGAACAGTTGCTGCCGCTGCAGGCGAACATCCTGGACAGCGCGGCGCGGCTGGTGAAGCCGGGCGGGCGGCTGGTCTACGCCACCTGCTCGCTGCTGGCCGAGGAGAACGAGAACCAGGTGGCGGCCTTCCTGGAGACGCACCCGGACTTCACGGTGAAGCCGGTCGCCGAGGTGTGGGCCGAGGAGAACCACGGCACCCCGCCGGCCGAGGGGCCGTACCTGCGCCTGATGCCGGCCAGGCACGACACCGACGGCTTCTTCGCCGCCGTGCTGGAGCGCAAGGGCGAGGACGAGGAGACCGCATAGGAAAAGGGCCGGCAGCCCTGGAGCTGCCGGCCCTCCTGCGGTTGCCCGCGTTTAGTGGGTGTAGATCGGATCGACGTCGTGCAGGGCGTCGATGTGGAAGGCCTCCATGCCCGCGGGCAGGGTGGAGGCGGCGGACGCCAGCGTCGCGTCGTGGGTGGCCGCCGGGGCCTCCTGGGCGGCCTGGGCCACCAGGAACTGCTCCACCGACGCGGCGGCCGCGGACGCTGCCTGGTTGATGGTGCCCACACCGGTGTCGTCGGCCAGCGTCGCCGAGGTCGGGGCGGAGAGCTTCAGCGAGAAGGTCTCGGCACCCTCGCTCACGCTGTCGCCCAGCACCTTGACGGCCACCGTCTTGGAGGTCTCGCCCGGGTTGAAGGTCAGCGTGCCGGAGGCGGCGGTGTAGTCGGAGCCGGCCTTGGCGGTGCCGTCCACCGTGGCGTAATTCACCTTGACCGTGCCGGTCGAGGCAGCCGACAGCTTCACCGTGAACACCGCGTCGGTCTGGCCCGGCGTGGCGGTCGAGCCCTTGAACAGGCCGTCCTTGATGGCGTTGTACTTGGTGTAGTCGACCTGCCAGTTGTCGGTCATGATGCCGCCGGTGTCGCCCGACCCCGGGCTCCAGGCCCAGTAGGTCCAGCTCGCACCCTGCTGGCCGGCGGCCAGGTCGATGGTGCCGTTGCCGTCCCAGTCGCCGTTCATGTACTTGACCAGCGCCGGCATCCACTTCTGGTCGATCGCCGTCTGCATCTTCGAGCCGTACTCGCCGACGAGGATCGGGCTCTCGTTGTCCTTCAGGAAGTGGCCCCACATCTGGTCCCACTTCGCCGGCATGTTGTTCGGGAAGTTGGAGGCCTGGAACCAGCTCTGCATGTACAGCGACGGGCCGTAGTCGTGCACCGAGTAGACCAGCTTGTTCGGCGTGTCGAACTTGACCTGGTAGTTGGCCTCGTTCAGCAGGTTGCCGCCCCACCAGTACCAGTTGGAGCCGACGACCTCGACGCCCTCGACGATCATCAGCCAGTCCTTGTTGACGGTCTGGATGGCGTCGCCGATGCGCTCCGCGGCGCGGGCCCAGTCGGTGGAGGCGCTGCCGGTGCCCCAGGTGGCCGAGCCGTGCGGCTCGTTGTGCAGGTCGGCGCCGACCACCGCGTCGTTGCCGGCGTAGCGCTGGGCCAGCATCTTCCAGTTGGCGATCATCTTCGATTCCGGGTACGCGTCGGTGTACCACAGGCCGTTCTCGTTGGCCGAGGCGCCGTCACCCGAACGGTGATGGTCGAGGATGATCTTCATGCCGATCTTGTCGGCGTAGTCGATGATCTTGTCGAAGACCTCCAGCGAGGTCTTGCCGGCGAGATCCGGGTTCTTCGAGTAATCGATGCCGGTCGGCATGCGGCCGGCGTCCAGCATGGCGTCGGACCAGGGCAGGCGGATGACGTTGAAGCCCAGCTCCTTCATCTTGTCCATGTGGTTCTGGTAGCTGTCCATCCACAGGCCCTGCGGGGCGAAGGCGTAACCCTCGGCGCCGAACCAGTTGACGCCGGTCAGCTTCACCGCGTTGCCGGCGCTGTCGATGATCTGGCTGCCCTTGGTGGACAGGAAGCCCGGCGCGATGCCGGTGCCGCCGGTGGTCATGCCCGGCTCGGTCACCGTCACGTCGCTCACCGTCAGCGACGGCGTGGTCGGGGTGGTGGGCGTGGTCGGAGTGGTGGGCGTGCTGCCGGCCGGGAAGTCGCTGGCCGGGGCGTTGAACACCAGCGTGCCGTTCCACCACATGCCGGACTGGCCGGCGGTGACGTCCTTGCCGTCGAGCGCGCCCTTGTCATAGGTGACGATGCTGTCGGTCGCCGTGTGGGCGTGGCCGTTGATGGTGACCTTGTTGACGATCAGGTCGCGGCCGGCCATGTCGTTGTCGTACTGGACCTGCACCTTGTGGCCGGCGCCGGCGGTGGCGTTGGTGGTGAAGCTGTAGTCCTTGGCGGTGGCGGAGGCGGTGCCCTCGCCAACCTTCACGCCATCGACCAGCAGGTTGAAGTGCGCGCCGACGCCGTTGGCGACGTTGGCCTGCGCGTTGACGACGATGGTCGAGGCACCGGTGGCCGGGGGCGTCGGGTTGGTGACGACCGGGGCCGGGTAATAGCTGGACGGGGTGCTGAAGGTCAGCGCGCCCTCCCACCACATGCCTTCCTGCCCGGCGACGACGTCCTTGCCGTCCAGCGCGTAGCGGTCGTAGGTGGCCTGGGTCGGCGCCAGCGTGTTGCCGTTCACCGAGATCGACTTGACGTACAGGTTGCGGTCCTGGCCGTTCACGGTGGCGTCGTTGTCGTAATGGACCTGCACCTTGTGGGCCTGCGAAGCCTCGACATCGGCGGTGAAGGTGTAGGCGGTCGGGCTGGTGGCGCTCACGGTCGCCTGACCGACCTCCTTGCCATCGACCAGCAGGCGCAGGTGGGGGAACACGCCCCCAGCGGACTGGCCATAGGCGTTGATGACGAACTTGGTCGAGGTGGTGGCCATGGGTCTATGCCCTTCTTTCCGTTGATCGGGTGAGGGCAGACTGGACCCCAATGGTTAACGCGATCTTTCAAATTTTAGGAAAAAGCAGCTCGAAGTTGTGGTAAAAAAGGGGCTGGAGCGACGGCGCTTTGCTATGGCGGATTTGCCACGGTGTGGTGTTCAGGCCAGGATTTCCGCGCCTTTTTTGGTCACAGCACGGCGTGAGGTGAGGGCCGCCGCCTGTTCCGCAGCGCCTCGAAGCGGTGTGGACACTTGCCTTTAAAGGGTCATTACGGTTAACGGCGCAAAGGCCGGCCGGACGGGATGGCGTCCGGCCGGCCTTGCGGTCCGCGCGTCAGCCTTTATGGGCGACCATGAAGACCTCGGGGCGGAACAGGAAGGCGGAGCCGCGCTTGGCGACGGCGTGCCGCACGCCGACCGGCAGCAGGCCGAGCATCGCCTCCACCGCGCGCGCGTAGGCGAGGTAGCCGGGGCCGGAGAAGCTTTTCACCGGCAGCCGGCGGCGCAGGCCGCGGGGTGCCACGTAGACCGCCTCCATCCGGGTGAAGCCGGCCTTGCGGCAGGCGGTGACGGTCTCGGCCCAGGTGTACTCGCGCAGGTGCATGCACACCGCCTCGTACAGGCCGAACACCTCCGACAGGTCCATCGGGCCGGCGAACTTGTGCGGCATGCTGAAGACGTAGCGTCCCTCCGGGCGCAGCAGCGCGTGCACGTTCCTCAGATGCGGCAGGAAATCGTCGGGGTGGTAGTGCTCGATGACGTGGGTGGAGATCACCGCGTCGAAGCTGCCGGGCCGCTCGAACGTCGTCAGGTTGACGCCGTCGGTGGTGCGCCACTGCACGGTGGCCTGAGGATCGACGTAGCGGGCGCCGCGCTCGCGGGTGATCTCCGTGGCGACGCAGCGCAGGCCGTGCCGCGCCAGGTAGCTGAGCAGGCGCGCCTTGCCCGAGCCGATCTCGTAGACGTCCTGCACGCCGTCCAGCAGCTTGAGGAAGTGCCCGAAGTCGAGGTCGTCGTCGTGGTCCGAGGTGTCGACCCCGTCGTTCAGCCAGGGGCACTCGCTGTACAGCGTGGTGTAGCAGCGCTCGAACACGTCCCAGCGGGTCTCCGGGCTGGAGGCCAGCAGTTCGCCGGCCAGCCGGCGCTCCAGGTCCCAGTGGCCGAGCACCATCTGCTCGTTCAGCGGATGCTGCGGGGAAAGGCCGAACTTCCTCTTGTAACGCTCGACAAGATGATGGCCGCTCTGGGTGCTCACGGTCTGCCTCTCGTGCGAATTCGCCGATGCAACCTTAAATGGGAGCCTCTCGCGCCGGCTGCGTCCCTCTCGTGGAGCACCGGAGCGGCGAAATCGAGAGGGGTAGGGGAGCCCCCGGGTTACCCCGTCACGCCCGCCGCGCCGCGCCCTCCAGCGCGCGGGCGGCGGCGTGGTAGAGCGGCAGCGGCTGCGAGGTGGCGTCGAAGGGCGAAGGGTTGGGCTTCAGCTCGCGCAGCTCCGACGCCAGCCAGTTGAGGTCGGAGCGCAGGTGCCACCACGTCACCTCGACGAGGGTGGCGTTGGCCGCCACGTCGCGCAGGTACTCCTGCGCCGTCCAGGCGATGGCGCGGTCCTTGTCCTCGCGGCTCCAGTGGCGGGGCAGGTGCCGCTCGTCGACGTCCAGCTCGGTGACGTGGACCGGGATGCCCAGCTTGTCCACCGCGCGCAGGAACGTCCGCATGCCGTCGCGGTCGTAGGGCTTGCCGGCGAACAGGTGGCTCTGCAGGCCCAGCCCGTCGATGGGCACGCCGCGCTTCACCGCGTCGGTCAGCCAGCGCAGCAGGTAGGCGCGCTTGCGCTGTTGCCAGCCCTCCGCCAGCTCGATGCCGAAGTCGTTGATCACCAGCTTGGCCGAGGGGAAGGTCCGGCGCGCGTGGTGGAAGAACGGGTCGAGCCACTCCGGCCCCCTGTCCCCGCCGGCCGCCACCCACCACATGCCGCGGCGGAAGCCGTGCGCGTCCTGCTGGTGCGGGTGGGAGGATCCGGTCTCCCAGAAGAAGACCTCGTTGGCGACGTCGATGCGCCAGAACGCGTCGCCGTAACGCTCGCGCACCGCGGCGGCGTAGCCGGTGAAGCGCCGCCAGTGGTTCTCCGGCGCCAGTGTGCCCTCGGGGGAGAAGTAGGCGGGCTCGCCGATGCGCAGCTCGGGCATGCGGCCGATGGGCAGCTTCATGTACTCAGGCATGCCCATGTGCTGCCACAGCATGCAGTGCCAGGCAGGGACGGCGCCAATGGCGCGGGCGTCGGCGACGGCGCGGTCGAAGCGGCGCCAGTCCCAATTGCCCTCCTGCGGTTGCAGCACCGCCCACTTGCCGCCGTTCTCCGGCACCACGAGATCGCATTCCTGCGCCATCAGCCGGTCGAGTTCGGGATCGTCGGGCAGGACGACGTGGTCGCGGGCGGCGCCGTGGCGGATGCCGCGGCTGCGGCAGATGTCGCGCAGGGTCGGCCCCGGCCCGGCGACCGGCACCAGCGGCGGCTGCAGCGCCTCGCCGTCGAAGGCCTGGGCGCAGCCGGCGGTCCACAGCACGCCGGCCAGCACGCCGAACAGGTCGCGGCGGCTGAAGGAGGTGTCCATGTGGGGGCTCCTCTAGAAACGGAAAGCCCCTCTCCCTTGACGGGAGAGGGGTTGGGGGAGAGGGTGGTAAAAGGTAACTTTCCCCCTCTCCCCAAACCCCTCCCCCGCGAGGGGGGAGGGGCTTAATGATCACCGCACCGCGCGCAGGCGGGTCGGCTCGCCGTAGTACTTCTTGGTGGCCTCGTAGTTGCGGTACGGGCCGGCGTAGCCGCCCTTCGCCGCCTTCTTCAGGTTCACGTCGGTCAGCACGCAGACGAACTTCTCGTAGTCGATCGGCCCCAGGTCGGCGACGCCCTGCAAGTCGCCGGCGGTGGTGTGGCCCCAGCGGGTGACGAACAGCACCTTGGACGCCGCCGCGCACACCACCCGGGCGTCGGACACCGCCAGCACCGGCGCGGTGTCGAAGACCACCAGGTCGAAGTGGGGGCTGAGGCCCGCCATCAGCTCGATCACGCAGTCCACGTTGAACTTGTCGAGCGTCGAGGACATCAGCTTGCCGGCCGGCACCAGGGCGAACGGGACCTCCGGGTTGTGGTGGATGATCTCGTCCAGCGCGACGTTGCCGGCGATCCAGTCGGACAGGCCGGCCTTGCCGCCGGTGTCGAACAGGTGGTCGATGCGCGAGCGGCGGAAGTCGGTGTCCACCACCACCACGCGCCGGCCGGCCTGGCTGGCGACCTGGGCGATGGCGAGGCTCATCGAGGTCTTGCCGTCCTGCGGCCGGGCCGAGGCCACCGCGATGGAACCGACCGGGCCGAGGTCCGCCAGATGGTTGCGGAACAGCGCGCGCAGCGATTCGCTGAACAGCGAGAAGGGATGGCGCTGGAACACCTCGTACAGGCGCGCGCTCCGCTTCTTCTTGACCGGGTGGTGCGGCACCACGTGGATGGCGGCGGCGCCCAGGACGCGGCGGATCACCTCCGGGGTGTGCACGCGGCGCTGCATCAGCTCCAGCGCGAAGACCGCGACCACCGACAGCAGGATCGAGGCGAAGAAGCCGGCGACGATCAGCAGCACCCGCATCGGCCCCGACGGCTCGTGCGGCACCTGGGCCTGCGACACCAGCTTGACGCCGGCGGGGAAGGCGCGGTTGTCCTGCTGCGCCTTCACCTCCTCCAGGCGGCCCATCAGCTGTTCGAGCAGCTGGCGCTTGGCGGTGGTGTTGGACTCCAGCGCGCGCAGCTTGACGCCCTCGTCGCTGAGGTTGCCGGCGTACTTGCCCTCCATTTTCTCGATCATGTCGCGCAGGGCCTTCTCCTGCTCGACGGCGACGTTGGCGGACTCGCGCACGCCGTTGATCTCGCGCCGGATCTCGTTCTGCATGGCCCCCGTGGCCTCGCCGAGGCGGGCCTGCAGCTCCTTCACGCGCGGGTGCAGCGGGCCGTACTGCTTGGAGATCTGCGCCAGCTCGGTCTGCAGCGTGGCCACCGTGGCGCGCAACTGCGCCACCACCGGCGACACGATGGAGCCGCCGATGGCGTTCCAGTTGCCGGCGCGCACGGCGCGGTCCAGGGCGTCGGCCTGCGCCACGGCGCGGGCGCGGTTGGCCTCGGCCTCGGTCAGGCGCAGGCGGGTCTGCTCCAACGACTGCACGGCCAGCGGGCCGGTGGCGCCCTTCAGCAGGCCGGACTTGAAGCGGAACTGCTCGGCCTCGGTCTCGGCGGTGGAGACCTCCTGGCGCAGCTTGGTGATGCGCTCGTCCAGCCAGGCGATGGCGCCGGTCGCCAGCTCGCGGTCCATCTGCTGGCGGGTTTCCATGTAGCGCTTGACGATGTCGTTGACGATCGCCGCCGACAGCTCCGGGTTCTTCGCCGTGTAGGCGATGCGGATCACGCGCGAGCGGCCGACGATGCCGACCTCGAGCTTGCGGTGCAGGCGCTCCAGGATGCGGTCGGGGTTGCCGGCCGGCTCCTCCGCCTTCTGCTCGCGCTCGCGCAGCGTGGCGATGTAGCCGCCGGTCCAGTCCAGCGCCGATTTCACCTGCTCCGGCGGGGCGTCGCCCCAGACCTCGCCGACCTTGCCCCGGACGAAGCCCAGCGCCTGCGCGGCCAGCGGCTCGCCCTGCGCCTCCTCCCTGGCGGGCTTGATGAACTCGGGATTGCCCATCAGGCCGAGGTCGGCGACCACCGTCTTCAGGATGTGGTCGGACTTGAGGATCTCGATCTCCGAGAGGATCGCCGCGTCCTCGGCCGGCATGGCGCCGACCACCTGCTCGGTCTCGCGCACGATGCGCACCTGCCGGCTGTCCACCAGCAGCAGCGCCTCGGAGGTGTAGGTGTCCGACAGCGTCGACACGCCGAAGGCGGTCAGCCCGGTCACCGCCGTCATCAGGCCGAGGATCATCCACTTGCGCCCGGCCAGCACCCGGCCGATGAAGCGCATGTCAGGCCCGGCCGCCGGCGGCGTCTGGTCAGCAGCGCCCGGCTGGTACGGCATCGGGGCGGCCGGCCAGGCCGACTGCATCGACGGCAGGCCGCCGCGGTGGGGCGAGGGAAGCTGTTCCAAGGCTCAGACTCCTTGTGCTTGGGCGCCGCTCTGGCGGGCGCTGGCGGCGCGACGCAGCAGCATGAGATTGCGGGCGAAGCGGAAGCCGCCGTGGACGTAGCGGCGGTAGAGGCGGCGCGGCTCCTGCGCCATGCGGTAGGCCCATTCCAGGCCGAGGCGCTGGAAGACCACCGGGGCGCGGTCGAAGCGGCGCGCCATGAAATCGACGATGGCCCCGCCGTTGACGATCAGCACGGGGTGGTCCAGGGATTGGCGGAGCCGCACCGCCATCTCCTCCTGGCGCGGCATGCCCATCGCCAGCACGATGACGTCCGGCCGGTGCCGCCGCGCGCTTTCCAGGTAGCGCTCGGCCGGGTGGAAGCCGTGCAGCATGTCGGCGATGATGTGCGGCGTGGTGTTCTCCAGGTGGATGCGGGCGCGCTCCAGCCAGGGCGTGGCGGTGCCGTAGACGGCGAGCCGGCGCTTGGGCAGGGTTTGCAGCAGCAGCGGGATGAAGTCGGTGCCGTTCATGTTCAGCCCGGGCCCGATGCCCAGCGCCTTGAGGGCGACCGACAGGCCGATGCCGTCGCGCAGCACCACGTCCGACGCCCGGAAGGCGTCGTAGACCGTCGCCGACGACCAGCACAGGTTCACCGCGTGGACATTGACGAACGACAGGATCGTCGGCCTGTCCACCTTTCCCAACGATCTAATCAAGTCGCGCCGCTGCTCGTCCGAATGTATAAGCCGGATGTTGTCGATCAGCGTCAGGACCTCACGCGGATTTGTCATTCGCATCTCCTGACCAATCAGTCGCGCCCACTGTGTTCTTGTCCCAATTACTCAAGTTTGCATGACGCCGCCGCGTTCGGAGAGACGGGATTCGTTACTACCCCCTTCGATCGCGCCGGTCGGTCGGCCGCACCGGGCGTCATGTTGGGAAGGGGCGGCTCCGGTGCCGCGGCGGGATCGGCGAAACCCGGGGACTTGCGGGTTAGCCCGCGGCGGAGGTCCCGCTTACCCCGGCGGGATTCGGCTTGCTGCGCGTGCGTCCGCCGCCCATATAGGGTTACTTTCCGCGGGCAACCCGGCCGCGCCCCAAGGACGAAAAATGGCTTCCGACGACACCCCGAAGACTCCCGGCACCGCCGACGAATGGGACCGGCGCGACGCGCTGCGCGCGGTCGCCGCGGTGGTGCGCGGCGACGGCATCGAGGTGGACGCCGATTCGACGCCGGCGCGCTGGTCGGTCACCGTGGTGCACGACGTGACGGTGCCCGGCACCGACCGCCGGCTGCGCCTGCGCTTCCGCGTGCCGGTCGGCCCGCTGCCCGACGTCGAGGCGGAGCTGTGGGGCCTGCTGGTGGCGCCGGAGGGCTTCGGCCGGCCGCAGGCCAAGCTGCTCGGCAAGCAGGTGAAGACGGCGGTGCTCGGCTCCTCCGCCATCGCCAAGGCCAAGGCGCGCGTCGATGCCTGGTTCCGGTCCATGGAGGAGCGCGCCGCCGGCTTCGGTGAGGCGTGGCGGCCCAAGGCGGTGGCCGACGACCTCGGCCGCGCCGCCACCTTCGGCGGGCGCATTCCCCGGCTTCAGGCGCTGCTCGACGCGCTGGAGGAGGGGTTCTCCACCGCCGCCGCGCGCATCGGCCAGCGCGTGCGGCGCCAGCAGCTGGAGAACGCGTCGGGCCTCGGCGTCTACCTGGACAGCTTCGCCGCCGCCCGCGCCATGGTGCGCAAGCTGCGGCTGTTCGTCGGCCCGACCAATTCCGGCAAGACGCACGCCGCCATGGACCGGCTGGCGGTGGCGGAGAGCGGCTGCTACCTCGCCCCGCTGCGCCTGCTGGCGCTGGAGGGGCAGGAGGCGCTGGAGACGCGCGGCAAGGCGTGCAGCCTCGTCACCGGCGAGGAGCGCGACGTGCGCCCCGGCGCGACCTTCGTGTCCTCCACCATCGAGATGGTCAACACCGTCCGCGTCTGGGGCGCCTGCGTCATCGACGAGATCCAGATGATCGGCGATCCCGACCGAGGCTGGGCGTGGACCCAGGCGGTGGCCGGCGTGGCGGCGCCGGAGATCCTGATGACCGGCTCGGCCGACGCCATCCCCTACGTCAAGCGCCTCGCCGACGCCATGGGCGAGGACCTGGAGGTGGTCGAGTTCACCCGCAAGTCGCCGCTGCGCGTGCAGGAGGAACCGGTCGCGCTCTCCGCCGTGAAGCAGAACGACGCCGTCGTGGCGTTCTCGCGCCGCGACGTGATGGGGCTGCGCCGCGACCTGCTGGCGCGCGGCCACACCGTGGCGGTGATCTACGGCGCGCTGTCGCCGGAGGTGCGGCGCGCCGAGGCGCGGCGGTTCCGCGAGGGGCAGGCCGACGTGCTGGTCGCCACCGATGCCATCGGCATGGGCCTCAACCTGCCCATCGCCCGCGTCGTGCTGTCGGTCACCCGCAAGTACGACGGGCGGGAGGAGCGCGAGCTGAACGCCTCGGAGATCCGCCAGATCGGCGGGCGGGCGGGGCGCTTCGGCATGCACGAGGAGGGCCGCGTCGCCGTGCTGGAGGGCGAGAGCATCAATTCCGTCCGCCGCGCGCTGACCTCGCCGCCGGTGCCGCCGGAGGACCCGCGCTCCTGGATCTCGCCCAACCTGATCCACGTCGAGGCGATCGCCCGCGAGCTGGACACCGACAGCCTGACCAAGGTGCTGCGCACCGCCGGGCAGGAGCTGCTGCGCGCCAGCCAGACCTTCCGCATGACCGACCTGGAGCAGCGCATCCAGGCCGCCGCCGCGGTGGACAAGGCGAAGCTGCCGCTGGCCACCCGCGACATGCTGGCGCGCTGCCCGGTGGACGTGCGCGACCAGAACCAGCTGCGCCTGCTGGCGCAGTGGGCGTTCAACCAGGGCCGCGAAAAGCCCAACACCGCGCCGGAGGCGGCCGAGCGCTTCCACCACCGCGTCGGCACCGACGTCGAGCTGGAGGCGGCGGAGCGCGCGGTGAAGGACCTCACCGCCTACGCGTGGCTGTCCTACCGCTTCCCCGAGGCGTACCCGGAGATGGACCTGTGCCTGGAGCGCCGGGCCATGCTGAACGCCTTCATCGAGCGCACGCTGGCCGAGCGCAGCCTGGCCCGCGCCTGCCCGGTGTGCGGCACCCGGCTGAAGGCGAACCACCGGTTCCGCGTGTGCGATTCGTGCTACGGGCAGCGAGTCGACCGCTCGGCGGGGCCGCGCGGCGACCGCCGCGGCCGCCCGGCGGAGGCCGGCGGGGCGGCGCATCCGCATTTCCACCACGCCCAGAAGCCGCCGCCGGCCCAGCCGGGGCGCGGCCGTCCGCCCTCGCGTCGGCGCGGCGGCAAAGGCACGCAGCCGTAGTACGGCCCGCAAAGCCTTTGATCCCCTTTCTGAATATGAGTAGTATTGCCGCACACGTTCCGCACGCGTTGCGGCACGCCGGATCGCGTCCGGCGCTGGCATTCGGGGGACAATGTTCGAGCGGGGCGGGGAAGATCCGAGCGCGCTGACCATCTACCGGCCGGTGTCCCTCCGGGGGTTCCGGAACGGTGGGAGTCTTCCCGACCGGATCCTGGTCGTCGCGCTGTGGCTCGCCACCATCGCCGCCAGCATCGGCCTGGGGCTGGCCTCCATCATCTACGAATGGTCGGGCGTGCCACTGCACTTCGGCGGCACCGACGTGTACGTCACCATCTACCCGCCGCTGGTCTTCGCCGCCTTCTGGGTGCTGTGGTTCGGCTTCTGGTGGGGTTTCCTGCCGGCCTACCTGTCGACGCTGGCGCTGGCGCTGTATTCCGGCATGCCGGTGGGGTGGTCGCTGATCTTCGCCTTCGCCGATCCGGTCGGGCTGGCGGTGTTCGCCATCGCCTACCGGGCGATTCCCGTGCCGCACGATCTGCGCTCGCTGAACGCGGTGCTGTTCTTCGTGCTGCTGTCCTTCGTCGGCGGCGTGTTCGGTTCGACGGGGTCGTTCATCTGGATCACCACCAGCAACGTCGGTGCCCAGCAGGTGCTGCCGATCTGGCAGGGCTGGTGGCTGGGCGCCTTCCTGCAGAATCTCGGGATCGTGGCGCCGGTGCTGGCGTTGCTGGGGCCGGCGGTGACGCGCTGGCGCTCGGCGCGCTGGACCGGCGCGGGCCACGCCGACGTGACGGCGCGCCACACGCTGGGCGGCGCCGCGCTGATCCTCGGCGGCGTGCTGCTGTTCCTCTACCTGTCGGTGCGCCTGAACGTCGATGCATTCGAGAGGCCACTGGCGACCGGGGCGGCGACCGGGGCGGCGACGCTGGTCGAGTCGACCCGGGCGATCTACTGGGTGATGACGGTGATCATCGTCTTCGCCTCGTACTTCGGCTACCAGCTGTTCACCCAGTGGAAGACGTCGGTGACCCGCTCGACCGAGGAGCTGTCGGCCGCCAACACCCGTCTGGCGGAGCAGACCGAGGCGCTGACCGCCGCGCTGGACAGCGAGCGGGTGGCGCACGAGCAGCTGAAGGCCGCGCAGGCGCATCTGGTGCAGGCGGAAAAGATGGCCTCGCTGGGATCCCTGGTGGCCGGCGTGGCGCACGAGATCAACACGCCGCTGGGCATCGCGCTGACCGCCACCTCGCACCTCGGCGACGAGACGGTGAAGCTGGAGAAGCTGTCCGGCGAAGCCCGGCTGCGCAAGGTGGACTTCGAGCGCTACGTCGGCATCGCGCGCGAGACCACCGGGCTGGTGCAGTCGCACATCGCCCGCGCCGCCGGGCTGGTGCAGAGCTTCAAGCAGCTGGCCAGCGATCAGGTCGCCGACGACCGCCGCCGCTTCCGCCTGCGGGAGTGGCTGGAGGATCTGGCGACCGGCCTCAAGCCGGCGTGGCGCAAGGCCGGCCACGTCATGTCCATCGACTGCCCGGACGGCGTCGAGATCGACGGCTACCCCGGCGCGCTGGCGCAGGTGCTGACCAATCTGGTGATGAACTCGCTCGACCACGGCTTCGCCGAGGGGCAGACCGGCAACCTGCTGGTCACCGTCTCCACGCCGGATCCGCGGACGGTCGAGGTGGTCTACACCGACGACGGCCGTGGCATCCCGGCGGACTGCCGCGCCAAGGTGTTCGACCCGTTCTTCACCACCAAGCGCAGCTCCGGCAACACCGGCCTCGGCCTGCACATCGTGTTCAATCTGGTGACGGCGCGGCTGGGCGGCTGGATCGAGCTGGACAGCCCGGCGCGCGCCGGCGTGCGTTTCGTCGTCCGCTTCCCGCGCGTCGCCCCGCAGCCGGCGCCGCAACCGGTCGAGGCCGACAGCGCGGCCTGAGCCTCCTCCAGCGCGAAGTCCCCCAGAAGACACGGGGCGAAGACTTGTTCCTTCGGGGTAGCCCGGTATACTGCGCCTGAACTTCCGGGTGTCGCCAATGCAGAACGCAGTCGCCGCGGGCACGCCGTCGCTGGAGACGGTGACCCGCCTGTACCACCAGCTCCGCCTGATCCGGGTGCTCGAAGAGGAGGTGGCGCGGGTCTACCCCACCGACAAGATCAAGAGCCCGGTCCACCTGTCCATCGGGCAGGAGTTCGTGTCCGTCGGCGTCTGCGACGTGCTGCAGCCGCGCGACCACGTCTCCATCACCTACCGCGGCCACGCCGCCTACATCGCCAAGGGCGGCGACATGGCCGCCATGGTGGCGGAGATGTACGGCCGGAAGGCCGGCTGCGCGCAGGGCCGCGGCGGCTCCATGCACCTGGTGGACAGCAAGGCCGGCGTCATCGGCGGCTCCGCCGTGGTCGGCACCAGCATTCCGATCGCCGCCGGCTTCGCGCTGGCCGACCGGCGCAAGGGGACGGGTGGCGTGGTCGCCTGCTTCTTCGGCGACGGCGCCTCGGAGGAGGGCTGTCTGGCCGAGACGCTGAACTTCGCGGCGCTGCAGAAGCTGCCGGTGCTGTTCGTCTGCGAGAACAACGGCTACGCCATCCACGAGCCGCGCGCCAAGCGCTGGGCCACCGACCGCCTGTGCGAGCGGGCGGCCACCTACGGCATGCCGGCCCACCACGTCACCAGCGGCGACGTCTTCGAGGTGCGCGCGCGGGCCGAGGAGGCGGTGCGCGCCATGCGCGGCGGCGGCGGTCCGGTGTTCCTGGAGGTCGACTGCTACCGCTGGCAGGAGCACGTCGGCCCCAACCAGGACTACGACCAGGGCTACCGCTCGCAGGCCGAGCTGATCCCCTGGATCGAGGACGACCAGGTGCCGCGCCTCGCCCGCATGCTCGACGCGTCGGTGGTCGAGCGCATCGACGCCGAGGTGCGCTTGGCCGTCGCCGCCGCCTTCGCCTTCGCGGAGGAAACCCCCTTCCCGGATCCCGAGGATCTCTATGACCACGTCTACGCCTGAAAAGGGGCCTAATCCGGGTGAGGGGCGCCTGCTCCGCTACGTCGACGCCCTGTGCGAGGCCTTCGCGCAGGAGATGCGGCGCGACGAGAGCGTCTTCGTCTTCGGCCTCGACGTCGACGACCACAAGTGCATCCAGGGCTCGACCCGCGGCCTGCTGCAGGAGTTCGGGGCGGAGCGCGTGTTCACCACGCCGCTGTCCGAGGATGCCATGACCGGTGTCGCCATCGGCGCCGCCATGGCCGGCATGCGCCCGGTCCACACGCACATCCGCATGGACTTCCTGCTGCTGTGCATGAACCAGCTGGTCAACATCGCCGCCAAGGCCCGCTACATGTACGGCGGCTCGGTCAGCGTGCCGCTGGTCGTGCGCTCGATGATCGGCAAGAGCTGGGGGCAGGGCGCCCAGCACTCGCAGGCGCTGCATTCCATGTTCATGCACGTGCCGGGGCTGAAGGTGGTGGCGCCCTCCAACGCGCACGACGTCAAGGGCTGCATGATCGCGGCGATTCGCGACGACAACCCGGTCATCTTCATGGAGCACCGCCTGCTCTACCCGACCGAGGCCTACGTGCCCGAGGCCGCCTACGAGGTGCGCCCCGGCAAGGCGCGCGTGGTGGCGCCGGGCGAGGACGTGACGGTGGTCGGCATCTCCAACATGGTGGTGGAGTGCCTGCGCGCCCGCGAGTTGCTGGCCGAGGCCGGCGTCTCGGCCGAGGTCATCGACCCGATCTGGCTGGCGCCGCTGGACATCGACACCATCGTCGAGTCCGCTCGCCGCACCAAGCGGCTGGTGGTCGCCGACAATGGCTGGACCAGCTGCGGCGCCAGCGCCGAGATCGTCGCGCAGGTGCTGGAGCGCGCCGGCGACGCCGGCATCGCGGTGAAGCGCATCGGCTTCGAGCCGACGACCTGCCCGCCGTCGCCGGTGCTGGAGGCGAAGTTCTACCCGAACCCCGGCACGGTGGCCGCCACCATCCACGCCATGGTGCGGCCGAAGGACGCGCCGTGGACGCCGGATCCGGAGCGCACCAAGCTGGCCTACCAGACGCAGTTCCGCGGGCCGTTCTGAGACGAGGAATACCCCCACCCAACCCTCCCCCGCTCGGCGGGGGAGAGCTTCATCTCCTTCCCCCCCAGCGGGGGAAGGTCGGGATGGGGGATCGGTGCGAGCACTCTCCGCCCCATTAATGATCTCTTGACCAATATTCCCCTACCGTTCCGCGGCGGGTAATAGGCCCGCGGCCGACGTGCAGGGGTGGTGCGGATGTTCTACGAGTTGGCGGCGTCCTCCTGGGGACCGGAAGAAGTCGAGGCGATGCAAAAAGTCATCGCGTCGGGCCAGTTCACGATGGGGGCGGAGGTCGCGGCCTTCGAGCGCGAGTTCGCCGCCTATTTCGGCATGAAGCACGGCATCATGGTGAATTCCGGTTCCTCGGCCAATCTGGTCGGGGTGGCGGCGCTCGCCTACAAGAAGGACCGGCCGCTGCAGCGCGGCGACGAGGTCATCGTCCCGGCGATCTCCTGGGCCACCACCTACCATCCGCTTCAGCAGTACGGGCTGAAGCTGCGCTTCGTCGATGTCGAGCTGGACACGCTCAACATGGACGTCTCCAAGCTGGAAGAGGCGCTGACGCCGCGGACCGGGGCCATCGTGCCGGTGTCGATCCTCGGCAACCCGGCCGGGCTCGACGTGGTGCGTGCCTTCGCCGACGCGCACGGCCTGTATGTGCTGGAGGACAATTGCGAATCCATGGACGCCGAACTGGACGGCCGCAAGACCGGCACCTTCGGCGACCTGAACACCTTCAGCTTCTTCTTCTCGCACCACATCTCGACGATGGAAGGCGGGATGATCCTGACCGACGACACGGAGCTGGCGCACCTCTGCCGCTCCATGCGGGCGCACGGCTGGACCCGCGATCTGCCGGCCGACACGCCGCTGTACGAGCGCCGCTCGTCGGACCATTTCGAGGCGTACCGCTTCATCCTGCCCGGCTACAACGTCCGCCCGCTGGAGCTGGAGGCCGCGGTGGGGCGCCAGCAGCTCAAGAAACTGCCGGCCATGACCGCGGCGCGCCGGAAGAACCTCAAGCTGTTCCAGGAGCTGTTCGCCGGCGACGAGCGCTTCATCATCCAGCGCGAGAACGGGAAGTCCTCGTCGTTCAGCTTCACCATCATCCTCAACCCGGCCCGCAACCCGGACCGCGAGAAGGTCTTCGCCGCGCTGAAGGACGCCGACATCGGCTTCCGCATCATCACCGGCGGCTGCTTCCTGCGCCACGACGTGCTGAAGCACTACGACTACGACACGGTGGGCCCCATCGAGAACGCGTACCTCGCGCACGACCTGGGCTTCTTCGTCGGCAACCACCCGCACGACCTCTCGGCGCAGATCACGCGCCTGCGCGAGGTCCTCGACACCACCTGCCGTTAATTTTCTGGCCGCTGAGGGCGCTGATATGGCTGAGACGATGAACATCCTGATCACCGGCGGCGCCGGCTATCTCGGCTCCATCCTGGTGCCGGCCCTGCTCGACGCCGGTCATAAGGTGACCGTGCTCGACAACTTCATGTTCAAGCAGAACCCGCTGGCGCATGTCTGCGCGCACCCCAACTTCGACGTGGCGCGCGGCGACTGCCGCGACGAGGCGACGCTGGCGCCGCTCATCAAGAGCGCCGACGTGGTGATCCCGCTGGCCGCCCTGGTCGGCGCGCCGCTGTGCGACATCGACAAGACCGCGGCCACCACCACCAACCGCGATGCGGTGCTGACGCTGATCCGCCTGCTGTCGAAGGACCAGCGCCTGATGATGCCGGTCACCAACTCCGGCTACGGCGTCGGCGAGAAGGGCAAGTTCTGCACCGAGGAGACGCCGCTGCGTCCCATCTCGTTGTACGGCCGCACCAAGGTGGAGGCCGAGGCGGCGGTGCTGGAGCGCGGCAACGCCATCTCCTTCCGCCTCGCCACCGTGTTCGGCATGGCGCCGCGCATGCGCATCGACCTGCTGGTCAACGACTTCGTCTACCGCGCCGTGTTCGACCGCGCGGTCATCCTGTTCGAGCCGCACTTCAAGCGGAACTACATCCACATCCGCGACGTGGCGCGCGCCTTCGTCCACGGCCTCGACAACTTCGAGACCATGAAGGACCGGCCCTACAACGTCGGCCTGTCGGACGCGAACATTTCCAAGTGGGAGCTGTGCGAAAAGATCCGCGAGCACCTGCCGAAGTTCGTCTTCATCGAATCGCCGATCGGCGAGGACCCGGACAAGCGCGACTACATCGTCTCCAACGAGCGCATCGAGGGCACCGGCTACAAGCCCGCCTTCTCGCTGGACGACGGCATCCGGGAGCTGATCAAGGGCTACCGGATGATCCGCAACGCCGTGCACGGCAACGTCTAGGACCACGGCCATGACCACGCCCATTTCCGGCCAGCCCCTCGACCTTCTGCTGATCACCCCCGGCGGCCGCGACGCCATCTACCAGGAGCTGGGCGAGGAGCTGACGGCGGTGGAGCCGCCGCTGTGGGCCGGCCTGATCGCCACCTACTGCCGCCTGAAGGACCACCGCGTCGCCATCATCGACAGCGAGGCGGAGCGCTGGGGGCCGGAGACGGTGGCGAAGAAGGTCGCCGAGCTGAAGCCGCGGCTGGTCGGCATGATCGTCTACGGGCACCAGCCCTCCGCCTCCACCCAGATGATGACCGCCGCCGGTCCGGCCTGCCGCGCCATCAAGGCGGAGGCGCCGGAGGTGCCGGTGATCATCGTCGGCGGCCACGTCGCCGCGCTGCCCGAGCGCACGCTGCGCGAGGAGGCGGTGGACTTCGCCTGCACCGGCGAGGGGCCGGTGACGGTGGAGACGCTGCTGCGCGCGCTGGGCGACGAGGTCCCCGATGTGTCCCAGGTGCCGGGCATCGTCTACTGGGACGGCGGGGAGGTGCGCCGCACGCCCGGCGCGCCGCTGATCGAGGACCTCGACCGCGACCTGCCGGGCTCGTCCTGGGACCTGCTGCCGATGGACCGCTACCGGGCGCACAACTGGCAGTGCTTCGGCGACCTGGGATCGCGCAAGCCGTACGCGTCGATCTACACGACGCTGGGCTGCCCGTACAAATGCAGCTTCTGCTGCATCAACGCGCCCTTCGGCAAGAACGGCTACCGCTTCCGCAGCCCGGAGGCGGTGCTGAAGGAAATCGACATCCTGATCGAGAAATTCGGGGTGCGCACCTTCAAGATCGTCGACGAGATGTTCGTGCTGAACGAGAAGCACGTCACCGCGATCTGCGAAGGGCTGATCCCGCGCAACGAGAAGCTCGGCGGCGCGCTGAACTTCTGGGCCTACGCCCGCGTCGACACGGTGAAGCCGGCGATGCTGGACATGCTGCGCCGCGCCGGCTTCCGCTGGCTGGCGCTGGGCATCGAGTCGGGCTCCAAGCACGTGCGCGACGGCGCCAAGAAGGCGCTGAAGAGCGAGGACATCGTCGGCATCGTCCGCGCCATCCAGGAAGCCGGCATCAACGTCATCGGCAACTACATCTTCGGCCTGCCCGACGACGACGCGCAGTCGATGCGCGAGACGCTGGACCTTGCCAAGGAGCTGAACTGCGAGTTCGCCAACTTCTACTCGGCCATGGCCTACCCCGGCTCGCCGCTCTACAACACCGCGGTGGAGAAGGGCTGGGAGCTGCCGGACGCCTGGAGCGGCTTCTCGCAGCACAGCTACGACTGCAAGCCGCTGGCGACCGAGAAGGCGTCGGCGGCCGAGGTGCTGGCGTTCCGCGACAGCGCCTTCAACGAATATTTCACCAATCCGCGGTACCTGAAGATGGTCGACCAGCGCTTCGGCGCCTCGACCAGCGTCCACATCCGGCAGATGACGCGCCATTCGCTGCGCCGCAAGCTGCTGGAACCGGTGGACGCTCCGGCGTAACCCGGGGGAAAGGACCGGCGGTGCAGCCCAAAGAGGCCCTGAGCAACATCGACGTCGCGGTGCTGGCCGGCGGCCTCGGCACCCGCATCCGCGGCGTCCTCGGCGACACGCCCAAGGTGCTCGCCCCCATCGCCGGCCGGGCCTTCCTCGGCCACCTGCTGGATTATCTGGCGCAGTTCGGCACGCAGCGCGTGGTGCTGTGCCTGGGCCACCTCGCCGACCGCGTCACCGCGTGGCTGGCGCAGGGCGGTCACAGCCTGGACGTGGTCTGCGAGATCGAGCCGCGGCCGCTCGGCACCGCCGGCGCCATCCGCTTCGTGCGCGGCGAGCTGACCACCGACCCGGTCATGGTGATGAACGGCGACACCTTCCTGGACGCCGACCTGCGCGCCTTCGTCGCGTCGCACCGGCTCTCCGGCGCCGAGGCCTCCGTGCTGTGCGTCGAGGTGGACGACGCCGCGCGCTACGGCCGCGTCGAGATCGGCGCCGATGGCCGCGTGATCCGCTTCGCCGAGAAGGCGCCGGGCCACGGCACCGTCAACGCCGGCGTCTACCTGTTCTCGGCCGCCTTCCTCGACCGCCTCGCCGCGTCGGAGGCGGTGTCGCTGGAGCGCGACGTGCTGGAAAAGCTGCCGGCGGGAACGCTGCACGCCGCCGTGGTGCATGGCCGCTTCATCGACATCGGCACCCCGGACAGCTTGGCGCGGGCGCCGGCGGTCATCGCCGGAGAAGGCAAATGATCATCAGCCGCACCCCGTTCCGCGTGTCGCTGTTCGGTGGCGGCACCGACTTCCCGCAATGGTACCGCAAGCACGGCGGCGCGGTGATCGGCGGCGCCATCGACAAGTACTGCTACATCAACGTCCGCCCGCTGCCGCCCTTCTTCGAGCACAAGCACCGCATCGTCTATTCCGCCATCGAGCTGGTGAAGGAGATCGGCGAGATCCGCCACCCCTCGGTGCGCGCCGTGCTGCGCGAGATGGAGATCACCGAGGGGCTGGAGGTCCACCACGACGGGGACCTGCCGGCGCGCTCCGGCCTGGGGTCCAGCTCGTCGTTCACGGTGGGGCTGCTGAACGCGCTGTACGCCTACCGCGGTCACATGGCGACCAAGAAGGAGCTGGCCGAGACCGCCATCCGCATCGAGCAGGAGGTGATCGGCGAGAGCGTTGGTTCGCAGGATCAGGTGTGGGCGGCGTACGGCGGGCTGAACCGCATCGACTTCCGCACCGATGGCGGCATCGACGTCAACCCGCTGATCATCACACCGGAGCGCCGCGCCGAGCTGGAGGACAGCCTGACGCTGTACTTCACCGGCTTCTCGCGCATCGCGTCGGATATCGAGAAGGACAAGATCAAGAACCTCGGCCAGCGCAAGACGCAGCTGCACACGCTGCGCGCCATGGTGGACGAGGCGGCGGCGATCCTCGGCTCGCCCAACCAGCCGCTCGACCAGCTCGGCCAGCTGCTGAACGAGGGCTGGCTGCTGAAGCGCGAACTCTCCCCCGCGGTGTCCAACGGCAAGATCGACGAGCTGTACGAGGCGGCGATGTCGGCCGGTGCGCTGGGCGGCAAGCTGCTGGGGGCGGGCGGCGGCGGCTTCCTGCTGGTCTACGCCCCGCCCGCGGCGCAGGCGCGCGTGCGCGAGCGGCTGAAGAACCTGATCGCCGTGAACTTCCGTTTCGACGGCGGCTCGAAGATCGTGGTGTACGAGCCGTAAGGCTTTGCCAAAGCCCTCCCCCGCCTCTGGTGGGGGAGGGTTGGGTGGGGGTAGCGGCGTGCCCGAGAATCAATGCCTGCCATCTCCGCCGTAGCTCCCACCTTCCCACGCCTGCGGCGCGGGCCCCTTCCTCCCCCGCCGGAGGCGGGGGAGGGTTAAACGTGGTGACGGCCTACTCCGGCCGTGCGCCTTCCGGCACCTCCGGCGCCGTTCCCTCGCCGCGCACGAACCCGTTGAACAGATCCTCGATCACCTGGTGGCCGACGTCGCGGGTGATGAAGACGATCTTCGAGCGGCGGTCGTCGGTCGGCCACGCGTCCAGCCGCACCGGCGGGTGGAACATGTGCTGCACGCCGTGGACGACGATGGGCAGCTCGCTCTCCGGCACGTTCAGCATGCCCTTGATGCGCAGCAGGTCGGGGCCGCGGGTGGTGATCAGCGCCTCCATGAAATCGACGAAGCGGTCCCAGGGGATCGGCTGCTCCTCGACCATGCAGAAGGCGCGGATGTGGTCGTCGTGGCGGTTCACATCGTGGTGATGGTCGTGCCCATGGTCATGATCGTGGTCATGCCCGCAGTCGGGACCGCAGGCCTCGCCGTGCTCGTGGTCATGCTCGTGGTGATGATGGTGGCCGTGCCCCTCGGCGCGGTAGGCCTCCTCCTTCAGCCAGCGGGCGACGTCCGGGGCCTTGGTGGCGGGGTTGTAGAGACCGGCGTCGAACAGCTGCGCCGGGTCCACGTCGCCGAACGCCGCGGGGATCACCGGGGCGGCCGGGTTGATGACCGCCAGACGCTTCAGCAGTTCGGCCGTCGCCGGCGGGGATGCCGCGTCGGTCTTGGTCAGCACGATGCGGTCGGCGACGGCGGCCTGCTTGACACTCTCCGGGTTGCGGTCGAGCTGGTCGGAGCCGTGCACCGCGTCCACCGTGCTGATGACGCCGTCCAGGCGGAAGCGGGCGGCCAGCAGCGGGTCGCTCATCAGCGTGTGGATGATCGGCGCCGGGTCGGCCAGCCCGGTGGTCTCCACCACCACGCGGTCGTACTCCGGGATCACGCCCTTGACGCGCTTGAGGAACAGGTCGCGCAGCGTGTCCACCAGGTCGCCGCGGATGGTGCAGCAGACGCAGCCGCTGTCCATCACCACCATGTTCTCCGACGCCTTGGCGACCAGCAGGTGGTCGAGGCCGACCTCGCCGAACTCGTTGATGACCACGGCGGTGCGCGCCATGCCCGGGTGGTGCAGCAGCTTCTGCAGCAGCGTGGTCTTGCCGCTGCCGAGGAAGCCGGTCAGCACCGAGACGGGGAAACGGGTGGCGGGCGTCATGGCGTCGCTCACGGGGACTTCTCCTGCAAGTCAGGCTTTTGGCAATCGGGGCAGGTGCCGCGGACCTCGACGGTCGGGCGGCGGACCTGGAAGCCGCGTTCGGAGGCGGCGGTGCGGATGGCGTCGTCGACGCGCGGGTCGTCCAGCTCGACCGCGTTGCCGCAGGCCTCGCAGACGAGGAACTGGCCGGCGTGCATGGCACCCGGTTCGGCGCAGCCGATGTAGGCGTTGAGGCTCTCGATGCGGTGCACGAGCCCCTGCTCGACCAGGAACTCCAGCGCGCGGTAGACGGTCAGCGGCGCGGCCGGCTTGCCGTCGCGCTGCGTCAGGTCGTCGAGGATGGCGTAGGCGCCGCGCGGCTGGTGGCCCGACCACACCAGTTCCAGCACCCGGCGCCGCAGGCTGGTCAGCCGCGCGCCGCGCTCGGCGCACAGGGCGTCGGCGCGGGTGAGGGCATCGGCGATGCAGTGGGCGTGGTCGTGCGCATGCAGCATGGTGTTATGATATAACACTCTATGCGGCCGGCGACAGCACACAAGCAGCGGAACCGTGCTATGCTTTTCGTGGGCGGCCGAAACACGGTGAAACTCTCGGCCGTAGTCCCGGCTTGCCGGTGAGCGCGTGGAGGTGCCGGGTGCACGCCCGGAAGAGAGCCCTCCCGGCTGTCCACCCTTCAAACGTGAAAGGGCGGCCCCCACAGGGAGCCGCCCTTCGCCCTTCGCGGCGGTTGTTCCGCCGTCCTTGAAAAAACTTACGACCCGATCACACCACCGCCCGTCTTGGTGATCGCCACCACCGAGGGGCGCGGCGGCGTGCCGTCCTTGAAGTCGGGCCAGCGGGTGGCCGGGTCCTCGAAGGTGGACACCTTGCCCTTGAAGCCTTCCCACAGATCCACGCCGTCGGTGGCCGGGTGCTGCACGGCGACGAACAGCGTCCTGTCGTCGGGCGTGAAGCAGGGGCCGCACATTTCGGCACCCACCGGCACGCGGAAGAACATCTTCGACAGGCCGCGGCGGGGGCCGTCGGTCTCGATCGCCCAGATGCCGTCGGCGGTGCCCGACGCCTTGGCCCAGGCCGTGCCCTGGTCGGTGGCGACCCATAGGCGGCCATGGTTGTCCGCCGCGAGGTTGTCGGGGCAGGCGAACCAGCCGTTGTCCGTGGTCTCGGCGTGGAACTGCCCGCCCACGGCGGGTGAGCCGCCGCGCACCAGCATCCGCCACTCCGACTTCATCGCCGCGTGATCGCCGTCGATGGGCAGGATCTCGACGATCTGGCCCCACTCGTTGGCGGCGCGCGGGTTGACGGCGTCGATCTGCTCCGGCTTGCGCTTGTCGTTGTTGGTGAGCACGACGTAGACGCGGCCGGTCTTCTGGTTGACCTCGATGTCCTCCGGGCGGTCCATCTTGGTGGCGCCGAGCGCGTCCCCGGCGAGGCGCGCGTGCACCAGCACCGTGGCCTGGTCGGGGAAGCCGTTCTCTGCGGTCAGCGGGCCGTGGCCGTGGACGAGCGGCAGCCAGTCCACCGTGCCGTTGGCGCCGAACTTCGCCACATACAGCGTGCCCTCGTCGAGCAGGTCCATGTTGGCGGCGCGGTTCTTCGCGTTGAACTTCTTCTTCGCGACGAACTTGTAGACGTAGTCGAAGCGCTCGTCGTCGCCGGTGTAGGCGACCACGGTGCCGTCCTTGCCCACCGCCAGCGTGCACGCCTCGTGCTTGAAGCGGCCGAGCGCGGTGCGCTTCTTCGGCGTGGCGTTCGGGTCGTAGGGGTCGATCTCCACCACCCAGCCGAAGCGGTTGGCCTCGTTCGGCTCCTTGTTCACGTCGAAGCGGTCGTGGTGCTGGCCCCAGTTGAAGACGTTGGCCGGGATGCCGTAGCGCTTGAACGCCTTGGCCTGCGGGTGGTCGTCGGCGAGCTTGCCCCAGAAGTAGCTGTTGACGTTCTCCTCGCACGACAGCCAGGTGCCCCACGGCGTCACGCCGCCGGAGCAGTTGTTCAGCATGCCGCGCACCCGCCGGCCGGTCGGGTCGCCGGCGGTCTTCAGCAGCGCGTGGCCGGCGGCGGGGCCGCTGACGGCGATCTCCGTCTCCGCCGTGATGCGGCGGTTGAACGGCGACTTGGCGTCGTAGGTCCACACACCCTTGACCTTGCGGATCTCCACCACCGAGCCGCCGTGCGCGGCCATCTCGATGTCGACGAGCTCCCTGGTCATCTTGGCGAAGTTGGCCTTGCCCTGCTCGCCGCCGAGGCCGGGGAACATCACCTCCTCGTCGGTGTACTCGTGGTTCACGCAGAGCAGGCCGCGGTCGGCGCTCTTCGAGCCGCGCGGCAGCGGCGCGAAGCCGACGAAGTCGTTGTTGTAGCCGAACTGCTGCGCCTGGGTGGCGGCGGTCTGCTTCATCGGGTCGAAGGCCGGCGCGCCGGGCAGGATCGGGTCGCCCCAGCGGATCAGCACGCGGGCGTCGTAGCCCGGCGCCACGTGGTGGGTGGCGTCGACGCCGTGGGCGATCTCGGTGAAGGTGAAGGCGGGCTTGCCCTCGGCCGCGGCCATGCCCTTTTCGGCGGCCTCGGCCGGGCGGACGGAGAGCAGCGCCGGGCCGGCCAGAGCGCCGGCCAACAGGCCGCGCATGACGTCGCGGCGGCCGAAGCGTTCCTCCAGCACGTCCGCCAGCGTCGGGTTGCCGGTCGGGTTGCTGCCGATGTCCTCGAGGGCGTCGGCGGCCAGGAACTTGCTGCCGCGGGTGTCCATGTGTGCCTCTCCCTTGTTGCTTGAGCGGCACGTTAGCGGCGGCGCATGACGGTTTCTTTGCGGCTCGGTGACGCCCCGGTTAATTCCCGCGGATGGCGGAGAAGGCGGCCAGCGCACGCTGGCGCGCCAGGCCGTGGTCGACCACCGGGCGCGGGTAGGTGACGCCGAGCCGCACGCCGGCCGCCGCCAGCGTCGGGGCCGGCGCCTGCCAGGGCTTGTGGATCCATTCCTCCGGCATCTCGGCCAGTTCCGGCACCCAGCGGCGGACGTAGCCGCCGTCGGGGTCGAACTTCTCGCCCTGGGCGACCGGGTTGAAGATGCGGAAGAACGGCGCGGCGTCGGCGCCGCTGCCGGCGACCCACTGCCAGTTGGCCGGGTTGTTGGCCGGGTCGGCATCGACCAGCGCCTCGCGGAACCACGCCTCGCCGGCCTGCCAGGGCAGCAGCAGGTCCTTCACCAGGAAGGAGGCCACCACCATGCGCACCCGGTTGTGCATCCACCCCGTCGCCAGCAGCTGGCGCATGCCGGCATCGACCAGCGGATAGCCGGTGCGGCCGTGCTTCCACGCCGACAGCAGGTCCGGATCCTCGCGCCAGGGGAAGGCGGTGAAGCGCAGGTCCAGCGGCTTCTCGGCGAGGTCCGGGGCCTGTCGCAGCTGGTGCTGGCAGAACTCGCGCCAGCCCAGCTCGCGCAGGAAGGCCTCGATGCCGGGCGCGCGTTCGGGGTGGGCGTCGGCGGTGTGGCGGGCGGCGTGCCAGACCTGCCGTGGGCCGATCTCGCCCCAATGCAGGTGCGGCGACAGCCGCGAGGTGCCGTCCAGGGAGGGGATGTCGCGGTCCGCGGCGTAGCGGGTGACCGGGCCGTCGAGGAAGCCGGCGAGCCGCGCGCGCGCCGCCGCCTCTCCCGGCGTCCAGCCGTCGTCCGCGCCGTCGGTGAGATCCCAGTCGGCCAAGCGGTCGGAGCGGACGGGAGCGGGCGGGGCGGGCAGCCGCTCCGGCGCGCGCAGCGGTCTGTACGGCTCGGGCAGGGCGCGGCAGGCGCGCCAGAACGGGGTGAAGACGCGGTACGGCTCGCCGGCCTTGGTGCGCACCGCCGCGGGGTCGAACAGGAGGGCGGCGTCGTAGCCCTCGCCGCGCACGCCGCGGGCCTCCAGCGCGGCGGCGACGCGGCGGTCGGCGTCCTCCGCGGCGGGGTCGGGGCGGCGGTTCCACAGCACGGCGCCGGCGCCGGTCTCGGCCGCCAGCTCGGCCAGCACCGCCGAAGGCTCGCCGCGGCGCAGGACCAGCGGCGAGCCCAGCGCGGCGAGGCCGACGGCCAGCGCCTCCAGGCTGCGGTGCAGCCAGCGGCGGGGCGCGGCGCCC